>NZ_JBWKNO010000002.1:0-586655 GCF_059415605.1 Rhodoferax sp. GW821-FHT10B06
CCGCCATTGGCCAGTGGTCCCCAGCGACAGCGCCGTGCTCGAGATGCGGAAGGCCTGCGGCGAGATGTAATCATAGCCGTTTAGAAGTTTGCGACCTCCTGACCTGTGTCTGCTTTGCGCAGTAATTCCCTCGACTTGATCTTCCCCTTGGCCTCTTTGGAGCTGTGCCGGAAACGGTATGACTCATTGCCGGTCTCAACGATGTGGCAGTGATGGGTAAGTCGGTCAAGCAAGGCCGTGGTCATCTTGGCATCCCCGAACACGGCCGACCACTCAGCAAACGTCAGGTTGGTGGTAATCAGAACGCTGGTGTGCTCGTAGAGCTTGGACAGCAGATGGAAGAGCAAGGCACCTCCTGCCTGGCTGAATGGCAAGTAGCCCAGTTCATCCAGAATCACCAAGTCCATACGCATCAAACTCAGGGCTATGCGTCCTGGAATTCCTTTGGCTTTTTCATGCTCCAACGCGTTGACCAGATCCAATGTTGAATAGAACCGCACACGCTTGGAATGGTGGGTCAAGCCAGAGATTCCCAGCGCAGTGGCCAAGTGGGTCTTGCCGGTAGGCCACCAGCCAGAAGGCACGGCTGACCGCGCCCGCTGCAATGCAGATTCCGTTGGAGATGGCTTCAGGCTGGTTGCGGACGTTCACTACGGTCGACTTTGTGATGGTCTAGTTCAACATCGTTCAGAAGTGGTTTATGGCTCTCGGCATCTTGCCTTCAACTCAATCTTTATAGCTAGTTTTGCTGAGCCGCCTCCTGATGTAACCAGGTTAAAAATGCCTCGACGGGTTTGCGCTTGGAGTACCGCGGTGGGTAAACCGCGAAATGGGCTTTCACCTTGATGGCCATGTCCATCGAAAACACCGGGCGCAGCTTTCGTTCTTTTAAATGCAAATTGGCCGTCGTTGTGCTTTCCAGCGCCACCCCCAGACCTTGTGTGGCTGCGTCCAGTGACATTTGGGCGCGGTCGAAGCGCACAGCAAAACGCTCAGGTACGCGCAGGTTGGTGAATTCTGAGAACCAGTTGGACCACTGCACCACACTTACGTTGCTCTGAATTAAGGGGATGTCAAGCAGCTGTTCAGGTCTGCGCAAACGGTGCTCCTTGATAAAGGCAGGGCTTGCCAGCGGAACAATGCGCTCCTCGAAGAGCGGCTCCACCACCAGATCGGGCCATTGAGGAATGCCGTATCTGATGTCAATGTCGGCTTGGCCCAGGGCGAAGTCGCTAGGCGTGTGTGCTGCGGACAGGTTCAGAGAAATATCCGGATAGGCCGTGGCAAACGCGCGTATGCGCGGCATCAGCCATAGGCTCGCAATGCTGGGTGCCGAGTGCACGTACAAACTGTTGCTCACACCTTGGCGCAAGTCCTCACTGGCAGCGGTGATGGCAATCAAAGCACCGCTGATCCGGGTGAGGTATTGCTCTCCTGCCATGCTTAGTTTGACGCCGTGGGCACTGCGCTCGAACAGGCGCACACCCAGGTGTTGCTCCAGCTTGGCGACTTGGTGACTGACGGCGGAGGCAGTCAGGTGTAGCTCGTTGGCGGCCAGGCTGAAACTGCGGCGCCTGGCGACCGACTCGAAGGCCTGGAGGTTGGATGTGGGCGGAAGACTGGCCATAGGGTGAACCCCTGCTTTAAATGAATATCCATCATCTTAGACTGATGAAACATCGCTTGTCATCAGCTTGGGGGCATTTGAGAATCCGCTCACACCAACTTCTGAGAGATTCCACCCATGCTTCTGAAAGACAAAGTTGCCGTCATCACCGGTGGCGCCGGACTGAACGGTCTGGGCTTCGCGACCGCACGCCATATGGTCGCCCAGGGCGCCAAGGTTGTGATTCTGGATCTGGAGCGTGCCAAGCCTGCCGATGCGGCAGCCCAACTGGGTGCCGATCACCTAGGCCTGGTGACCGATGTGACCAACAAAGACCAATGCGAAGCCGCTGCCGCTGCCATCGTCAGCCGCTACGGCCGCATTGACATTCTGGTGAACAACGCGGGTATCACCCAGCCCGTCAAAACGCTGGAGATCACCGGCGCCGACTACGACCGCATTCTGGACGTGAGCTTGCGTGGCACGCTGTACATGTCGCAAGCGGTAATCCCCCCCATGCGCAAGCAGCAGTCCGGCTCCATCGTTTGTATCTCATCGGTGTCCGCACAGCGCGGCGGCGGCATTCTGGGTGGGCCTCACTATTCCGCCGCCAAGGCCGGTGTGCTGGGCCTGGCCAAAGCCATGGCGCGGGAGTTCGGGGTTGAAGGCATTCGTGTGAACTGCATCACGCCGGGGCTGATTGAGACCGACATCATCCAGGGCAAGCTCGACGATGCCAAAAAGGCCGAAATCGCCACAACTATTCCCATGGCACGCCTGGGCCACGCCAGTGACATCGCGGGCGCCTGCGTGTTCCTGGCCAGTGACTTGTCGGCTTACTGTACCGGCATCACTCTGGATGTTAACGGTGGCATGCTGATCCACTAAGCCCGACGCACTATACCCATAACTGAGGAGACTGAAATGACCGAATCCACCATGAAAATATCCCGCCGCCAGCTGCTGAGTGCGGCCTCTGCGCTGCCACTGTTTTCCATCGCATCGCGTCCGGCCTTTGCTGCGGAATTCAACTACAAGTTTGCCACCGGACAGGACCCTTCACACCCGGTAAACAAGCGCGCGCAGGAAGCTATTGACCGTATCCGCAACGCCACTAACGGACGCCTGGACATCAAATTGTTCCCGGCCAACCAATTGGGCTCGGATACCGATCTGCTGTCCCAGGTGCGTTCAGGTGGCGTCGAGTTCTTCAACCAAGCCAGCGTGGTGCTTTCCACGCTGGTACCCGCCGCAGGCATCCTCAACACCGGCTTTGCCTTCCATGACTACAACGAGGTGTGGAAGGCCATGGATGGACCGCTGGGCGCCTATGTGCGCGCCCAGATTGAAAAAATTGGCTTGCTGACCATGTCCAAGCCCTGGGACAACGGCTTCCGAAATATCACCACGTCCACGAAAGCGGTCAAGACACCCGACGACCTGAAGGGCTTGAAGATGCGTGTGCCCGCTGCACCCATGCTGTCCTCATTGTTTACCTCCCTGGGGGCCAGTCCGACCCCAATCAATTTCAACGAGTTGTATTCCGCGTTGCAGACCAAGCTGGTCGAAGGCCAGGAAAACCCCCTGGCCATCATCAGCACCGCGCGCCTGTACGAAGTGCAAAAGTTCTGCAGCCTGACCAACCACGTTTGGGACGCTTACTGGATTTTGGGTAATCGCAAGGCCATGGATCGCTTACCCAAGGACATCCAGGAAATCGTCTACCGAGAACTCGACAAGGCTGCAACGGAAGAACGCGCTGACATTGCCGGGCTCAACACCTCCTTGCGCTCGGACTTGGCGTCCAAGGGCATTCAAATGATTGATCCGGACAAGAAGGCGTTCAAGGATGCGTTGGTCAAAAACGGCTTTTACAAGGACCTGCGCGCCAAGTTTGGTGAAGAGGCTTGGAAGTTGCTGTCTGACAGCGTCGGCGGCCTAGGCTAAGCACCATGATGTTGGCTGCTACCAACCCACACCGGGAGGGCTCCCTCCTGGCGCGCATGGAGGCCTGGCTGGGCCACTTCATCGAGATTCCTGCTGCGGTACTGGTGATCGGCGAAGTGGCCGTCCTGCTGGCTGGCGTGGTGATGCGCTTCATCTTCAACAGCCCCATCCCCTGGGCCGATGAACTGGCATCCATTTTGTTCCTCTGGCTTGCCAATCTGGGGGCTGCCGTGGCACTGCGTCGGGGTATGCACATGCGCACCACGGCGCTGGTGTCAAGGTGGAGTGAACGCGCTCAGTCCCGGGCCGAGGTGCTCGCCGTTGTGATCCCCGTGCTCTGGCTAGCCATACTGATCTGGCCTATGACTGAATACGCACTGGACGAATGGGTGGTGCAGACGCCCGCGCTATCCTGGCCGAATACGATCCGAGCCGCCGCCGTGCCGGTAGGTGGCGTCTTCATGCTGACCCTGTGCCTGCTGAAACTGGCACAACATGGCATTGCTGAAATCGCCAAGGTCTGTGTGACCATTGCCATCGTTGCCAGCGTTCTGTACCTGGGCGCTGACTGGCTGCAGTCCATTGGAAACTGGAATCTCTTCATTTTCTTTGCGCTGATGCTGGGTACCGGTGTGCTGCTGGGAGTGCCGATTGCGTTCTGCTTTGGCATGGCCACGGTCGCCTTCCTCCTGACAACCACATCAACACCTTTATCGGTGGTGAGTGGCCGCATTGATGAAGGCATGAGTTCCCTGATTCTGTTGGCGGTGCCGCTCTTCATCATGCTGGGGCACCTGGTGGAAATGACGGGCATGGCCAAGGCCATGGTGGATTTTCTGGCGTCTTTGCTGGGCCATGTGCGTGGTGGATTGAACTATGTGTTGCTCGGCGCCATGTTGCTGGTCTCTGGTATTTCGGGTGCCAAGACTGCCGACATGGCTGCCGTGGCACCCGTGCTGCTACCAGAGATGAAAAAGCGCGGCAACCCGGAAGGTGAACTCATCGCGCTGCTGGCGGCATCTGGCGCCATGGCCGAGACCATCCCACCGTCGCTGGTATTGATCACCATCGGTTCCGTGGCCGGCATCTCCATCAGCGCCCTCTTCACCGGGGGCATCCTGCCAGGCGTAGTGCTGGCCATCATCCTGGCCGTGCTGTCACGCTTTAGAAGCGCCGAAGTGACGCAGGGCCTGAAACGTGCGCCAATGAAGGTGGTGGGCAGCACCCTCTTGATCGCGCTGCCTGCGCTGGCCCTGCCGGTGCTGATCCGTACAGCGGTGGTGGAAGGCATTGCCACAGCGACGGAAGTTTCGACCATTGGCATTGCCTACGCAGTGTTTGCTGGCCTGTTGATTTACCGCCGCTTTGACTGGAAACGCCTCTATCCCATGCTGGTGGATACCGCCGCCTTGTCGGGTGCCATCCTGTTCATCATCGGTACAGCAACGGGCATGTCCTGGGCTTTGACCCAATCGGGCTTCTCACACAGCCTGGCCCATCTGATGACCAGTGTTCCGGGTGGCAAGTACGGTTTCCTGATGGTGTCCATCGCCGCATTTGTGGTGTTGGGCAGTGTGCTCGAAGGCATCCCGGCCATGGTGCTGTTCGCCCCACTCCTGTTCCCGGTAGCCAGAGCCATTGGCGTGCATGAGGTGCATTACGCCATGGTGATCATTCTGGCGATGGGCATTGGCCTGTTTGCGCCACCCTTTGGTCTGGGCTACTACGCCGCATGCACGATTGGCCGAGTGCACCCCGATGTCGCCGTCAAGCGCATATGGCCCTATCTGGGCGCGTTGCTGGCGGGCCTGATCTTCGTGGCCTTTGTGCCCTGGTTCTCGATTGGCCTTCTGGGTTGATCAAAAGATTTCTACTTCACTGCAAAGGACATCATGTCTGATTCCACCACCAAACTCAAAGACTGCGCGTACCGCATTCGTCGCTATGCCCTGCGCATGGGTGAGGTCCAGGGCCAGGGCTATATCGGCCAAGCCTTGGGCTGGGCCGACGTGCTGGCCGTGGCCTATGGCCATGCAATGAACATCCGCGCCGCTGATCCCGAATGGGAAGGGCGCGACCGTTTCCTGCTGTCGCACGGCCACTACGCCATTGCCCATTATGCGGCGCTGATCGAAGCGAAGATCATTGCCGAAGACGAGTTGGAAACCTATGGCAGCGATGACAGTCGCCTTCCCATGTCTGGGATGGCAAGCTACACGCCTGGCATGGAAATTTCCGGCGGATCCTTGGGGCAGGGCTTGCCGATTGGCGTGGGCATGGCACTGGCCCTGCGCCATAAGCAGAGCAAGGCTTTTGTCTACAACTCCATGTCCGACGGCGAGCTGGACGAAGGCTCCACTTGGGAGGCGGCCATGTCCGCCTCCCACCATGGCCTGGGCAACCTGATCTGCCTGGTGGACATCAACAACCAGCAGGCCGATGGCCCGTCCACCAAGATCATGGGCTTTGAGCCGCTGGCCGACAAATGGTTGGCTTTTGGCTGGCATGTGCAACGGGTAGACGGCAATGACATGGCTGCTGTGCTGAACGCTTTTGACACCGCGCGCAATCTGACCGAAGCCAAACCACGGGTGATCCTGTTCAACACGTTGATGGGCAAAGGCGTTCCGTTCCTGGAGACCCGTGACAAAAATCACTTCATTCGCGTGGACCCGCCGGAGTGGCAAAAGGCCCTCCAGATTCTTGACGACGCACAGGCAGAAGGAGCCAAGGCATGAACACCCCCACCGCAGAAAAGAAACCCCGTCTGACTACCTCCGCCATGATTGCCTCAATTGCGTCCGAGGGGCAACGGGTTGTCGCGGCGCCCTTTGGCAAGGCTCTGGTCGAGCTGGCCGCCAACCGCCCCGAAATCGTCGGCCTGACCGCCGATCTGGGCAAGTACACCGACATACACCTGTTTGCCCAAGCCTACCCGGAGCGCTTCTTCCAGATGGGCATGGCCGAACAACTGCTGATGGCAGCGGCCGGCGGCATGGCCAAGGAAGGCCTCATGCCTTTTGCCACCACCTATGCGGTATTCGGCACCCGGCGCGCCTATGACTTCATCCACCAGGTGATTGCGGAAGAAAACCTCAACGTAAAGATGTGCTGCGCCTTGCCGGGCTTGACTACCGGCTACGGCCCCAGCCACCAGGCCACCGAAGACATCGCCATGATGCGCGGCATTCCCGGCCTGACCATCGTGGACCCCTGCGACGCATTGGATATCCAACAGGCCGTGCCTCAGATCGCCGCCCACAAGGGCCCGGTCTATATGCGCCTGCTGCGTGGCAGCGTGCCCATGGTGCTGGATGAAGTGGAGGGCTACAAGTTCGAGCTGGGCAAGGCCAAGATGCTGCGCGAAGGTGCGGATGTGCTGGTGATCTCCAGCGGCATCATGACGATGCGCGCGCTGGAAGTAGCTGCTGATCTGGCCAAGGACAACATTGGTGTGGCCGTGCTGCACTGCCCGACTATCAAGCCGCTGGATGAGGCCGCCATCATTGAAGCCGTCAAATACCAGCATCGCTTGGTGGTGGTTGCTGAGAACCATTCTGTCATCGGTGGGCTGGGTGAGGCGGTTTCCAGTGCCCTGCTGCGCAATCGGGTGCAGCCGGCGGGATTCGAGTTGGCTGGCTTACCCGATCAGTATTTGGATGCCGGAGCCTTGCCCACGCTGCATGATCGCTATGGCATCAGCCGTGAGGTCTTGGGCCAGCGCGTGCGCAAGTGGCTGGGTTGACGTAAAAGCATCGGTGAGCGCGGCGGTATCCCAGCTGATGAATGGTCGCTGCGACTCGCTTGCCCAGTTTGATGTAGAGCTTGACTGCTCGAATTCGATCTTCGTAGGAATACATGAACTACTTTCAGGTAGTCCAAGTTTTTATCCGCACCCCCAGTTGGTCAGTTTTGGATCGGCTCTAACACCCAGGACCGCCAATCAGGGGAGCTACTACTGCGATCGTACTTTGCTGCAGTATTCAGAACAAGGCCGGAGCTATGTCAGTACCTGCCATAAATTTGCCAATGACGAGCTTATCCGCCGTTTTGGCCAAAGTCTCATAGACGATTCGACCAGCGTTCATGACGACGACGCGATCCACCAAACTGATCAATTCATCCAAGTCTTCGGAAATGAGCAGCACGGCGGCACCGTTGTTGCGCGCATCGAGAATTCGATTGTGTGTCTCTTCACACGCCATAAAGTCGAGGCCAAACGTTGGGTTGGACGCAATCAACAGTTTCATGTTTTTGTTCAGCTCTCGGCCAAGGACTGCGCGCTGTACATTTCCGCCAGACAGCGAGCTCACGCGTGCCTCAAGTCCAGGCGTTTTGACACGGAACTGTTTGACCAAACGTGCTGCTTGTTCCATAAGGGGTTTACGTAAAAGAAAAATGCCCCGCCGTAGCGGTGGACGGTCAAAGTTGCGTAGTGCAAGATTCTCAGCCAGCGACATGCGGGCCACACAAGCGTTCTTCAGTGGTTCCTGTGGTAGGCCGTAGACCCCAAGGCGCGCAATTTCCTTCCGGGTTCCGTGGAATTCTTGGCCCGCCACCTTGACGACTCCAGCACGGTCTCGTTGCCCCATTAGGGCCTCAACCATCTCAAGCTGCCCGTTGCCAGACACGCCTGCAACACCCACGATCTCTCCCGCGCGCACTTCAATGCCCAGGTCATGCACCGCTGACAGCCCAAGATCGTTCTTGACCGTAAGGTTGTTAACGGAAAGCGCTACACCGCCCACCGTTGTCGCTCGAACGGCGAGGGAGTCGGTCCGTTTTGAAAACGGCTCACCTATCATGGCTTCAGCCAACTGATCATTGGACAGTAGTGACACAGACGCGCTGCATGCAGCCGCTCCGCGACGCAGTACCGTCACATCATCGGTGTAACGGCGTACCTCATCAAACTTGTGCGTAATCAAGATTGCACTTACCTGGCCATCCTTCGCGAGGCTTCGCACGTAGCCAAGCACTTGGTCGGCCTCCTGCGGTGTCAGAACCGAAGTGGGTTCATCCAAGATCAGAAGACGGCGACCAAGATACAACTGTTTGACCAGTTCGGCCTTCTGTTTTTCGCCAGCTGACAACTGCGACGTACGGATGTTGAGGTTCAGGTGAAAAGGCAGCCGACTCGTCAGTTCATCCAGAACCTGAAGCTCCTTTTTCCAGTTGATGAACCCTGGTAATTTGGCACGGCTAACCACGAGATTCTGTGCAATCGTCATGGATGGCACCAGTGTGAAATGCTGGTAGACCATGCCAATACCCAATGCATCAGCGTCTTTCGGTGATGCGATTCGGTGTGCGCTCCCATCGATACTGATCTGACCTTCGTCGGGTTGATAGAAACCAACGAGGCATTTCACCAATGTGCTCTTGCCAGCGCCATTTTCTCCAAGTAAAGCGTGGACGCTACCTGCCGCGACTGACAGCGATACATGGTCCAGGGCAACGATCGATCCGAAAATTTTCGTCATGCCCACAAGGTCTAGTTTGAGCGCGTTCATGGTTATTCCTTGGGAATGTTGCGTAGGTCAGTCGGGTTATCGATGCAGGCTCAGTTCACCAGGTGCATCGGCAAACGGCGCGGCCCGGGAGGTCGATGCGATCATGATCGCCAGCGTGAGGACATACGGCGCGGCATTGAACAGGTAGTAATAGCCGGTGACCCCGACGCCTTGAAGAGCGGGGCCCAATGCACCGGCCGCCCCAAACAGGAGGGAGGCGCCGAGTGCGCTCATCGAACGCCATCGTGCGAAGATGACGAGCGCGACAGCCATGATCCCTTGTCCACTGGAAAGCCCTTCACTCCAACTGCCTGGATATGACAACGAGAGGAAGCTGCCACCAACACCGGCGAGAAAGCCTCCGAACATCGTCGCTGCAATTCGAATGCCCAGTACGGGGAAGCCAAGGGCACGCGCACCATCCTCACTGTCTCCGACGGTACGCAACACCAATCCCCAGCCAGTGCGATTGAGGAAAACGTAGACAGCGATCGCCAAAAAGATGCCGACGAAAAAAAGTGAGTTGATGTCCAATGCCGAGCGCAGTTGCGGAATATCCGACCAAAACCCGAGTGGAATCGACGGCAGTGCTGGCGCCTTGGGTTCGATAAACGGCTTTCCCCAGAAGAAAGCCAAGCCGGTGCCCAGCACCATGAGGCTAATGCCGATGGCGGTGTCATTGACCCGCTTTACACTGCACAGCAGGCCGTGTAGCAAACCGAAGAACATACCTGCCATGCCTGCGGCGAGGACACCGAGCCAAGGTGAGCCGGTGAGGAACGAAACGGCATACCCAGCCATTGCGCCCAGCACAAGATTCCCCTCCAAGCCAAGGTTGATTCGACCTGACTTTTCGGTCACGAGTTCGCCGAGGCTCACAAAAATGAAGGGAGTGGAGACGCGGATGGCGCCGCCGAGAAGGGCGAGGGGCAAGGTAGCCCATCCAAGGGTGGTGGTTTCCATCATCAACTCCTTTTTGACTCGTTGAGCTTCTGCGCAAGCGCATCGCCAACCAGCACGCAGACAAAAATCAGACCTTGAAAGACCAGGATGGTCGCATCCGGAAGTTCTAGTCGACGTTGCAGAAGGCTGCCGCTCGCCTGCATTCCACCTATCAAACAGGCGATTGGAATGATCGCCAGCGGGTGGTGGCGAGCGAGAAATGCCACCAAAATGCCACTGTTTCCATAGCCAACAATGAGGGAAGAGTTGGCGGTACCCTGCACGGCGGCGACTTCAATGGCTCCGGCTAAACCGGCCATGGCGCCCCCCACTGCGGTTGCACCGATCACCCAGCGGTTGACCGCCAGACCGACCATCTTCGCCACCCGGGTGCTCCCGCCGACGACGCGCAGTGCGAATCCCCAATGCGTGAAGCGCAGCACCACATAGGCAAGCACTGCGAGCAAGATGCTGATCGCCAAGCCAACGTGCACGTCAATTCCTGGTATTACCGGCAACATGTATTGCGTGTTGATGGGGTGCGTGGAGGGTTTGTCCAAACTCGCCGGATCGCGCAGTGGGCCTTCCGTAAGATGGTGGAAGGCTGCAAGCGCAATGTAGGACAGGAGCAGGCTTGAAATGGTCTCGTTCAATCCTCGGAACTGGCGCAATGCGCCCACGCCGGCAAACCACGCCGCACCCACCAAAGCACCTGCGGCCAACATGGCAACTTGCATGGACAGCGGAAACGAACTTGCAAACGGCAATGTGACAACCGCCGCTGCAAGACCTCCAATCACCAGCGCTCCTTCGCCTCCGATGATCACCAGCCCAGCCTGGGCTGGAATGGCCACTGCCAAGCCCACAAGGATAAGTGGCGCGGCGCGAGAAAGCGTGTCTTGCCAGGCGAAGCTGCTGCCGAACCCTCCCTGCATGATGAGGCTGAAAACCTCCAGGGGATTGCGGCCGTAGAACGCCACAAAGCCCGCAAATACCGCCGAGGCTGCAAGCACCGCCAAGACGGGCAACAAGGCGCTGATCTGAAGGGGCGATAGTGTCCAGGCTGGCTTGGCCGGCGGAATGGGGATGGTCGATTGCATGGGGCAGTTCTTCTTTACATCTGGCCGATCACACCTTCGACGAGATAGTTGATCGGATCGAGTGCCCGATCGTTATCCCTAAGCGCAGTTCCCGCTGGAATGACGACGTTACCTTTGTTGTCTTTCAGCGGTCCATTGAAGATGATCCGGGTGCCCGCGATCAGTTCTGATCGCGCCTTGTCTGCCGCAGCTCTGGCCTGTGGAGAGACCACCTTGCCGAACGGCGTGTTCTTCACAAAGTTTTCCGTCAGTCCGCCGCGCAGATAGTGAGTCGGCTTGCTTCCTTTGCGCACGCCATCGACGAACGCCATGTAGGGCTCAATCCAGTTCCACTCCGCCCCGGTAAGAAACAGCTTGGGTGCGACATCCGCTTGACTTGAGTGATACCCGATGGACATCACCCCTCGTTTCTCCGCCGTCTCCACTACCACCTTCGGGCTATCGACGTTGCAGGCAATGACATCGACGCCTTGGTCGGCGAGAGTGTTCGCTGACTCGGCTTCCCGAACCGGGAGTACCCAGTCCCCTGTAAAAATGACTTGAACTTGAATCGTCGGATCGACCGAGCGCGCTCCGATCGTGAAGGCATTAATGCTGCGAACTAAGTTGGGAGTCGGCTTCGCGGCGACGACACCAAGCTTTTTGCTCTTCGTCATGTGACCTGCGACGACGCCGGAAAGGTACTGGGCCGCAAAGATGTAGCCATAGAACGTTCCGACGTTCTCGGGCATGCCGGATTGCCACACACCGCCTGTATGGGCAAAGGTCACATCCGGATACTTGGCTGCCATCTCGAGGACATGGGGCTTGAAGTAGCCGAAAGATGTGGCGAGGATAAGCTTGGCACCGTCCTGCCGAATCATCCCCTCCATGCTGCGCTGAGCGGCGATCGTTTCAGGGACCCGCTCTTCTTCGACCACCTTGATGCCCGGCACCTTCTTGAGCGCCAAAGCCGCTTGGGCGTGAGATTGGTTGTACCCATAGTCCTGCTTCGAACCAGAGTAAAGAATCCCTACGGTGAGCGGTGTTTGCGCATGGGCGGTGCTTTGGCCTAGCGCATAAGGCACGGTACCGGCTGCTGCAAGCAGTTTCAAAAGTGATCGACGGTCAATAGGATGGGTGTTCATCTGAGCTCCAGGAGTTAAGGGGAAAAAAGATCAATTGCGTACGGAGAAGGTCAGACCGGGTGCATTGCAGTTCCTCAGGTCGGTTTCCAGTTTTTGCTTGTCGGCACTCGACAATGAATGCAGTGGCTGGCGCACGGAACCACCTGCAAGACCGATCAGATTGCACCAATGTTTGAGCGCTGCGCATGGCATGTGGCCGCGCATCAATGGGGCCATTACCCAGTTGTTGAACACGCTGCGAAGTTCAGCGAGTGCCGCAAAATCCCTTTCAGCCTGTGTCTTAAGGCCCAAATCGAGCTTTTCCGTGTAGTCCCTTAGGGGGCGGTAGCCGGGGACTTGGTAAAGGAACGGTTCGGGATCCGCATACAGAATGCGCTGACCATGGGTCGTGTAGCTTGCAAAAAAATGTTCTTCCAGTGGATCGCTGACGACCACTCCGTTTCGCGCAGCTAGACGAAGCGCATCGTTCTCAGCATACGCCGTGGTTTTCAGCATCTTCAACTGTGGGATTTCGCAGAGCTGCGAGAACACCTCGGGTTTCAGAGGGCTGCCTGCTGCAGTTGCCGCATTGAAGATCACCACCGGCATGTCCAGCCGAGTGCAGATGTACCGAAAATAGTCAAGCTGCTGCTGGTCCGATCTGGGTCCAGATGTGGGTACCATCAACACGGCGTGTTCGGCGCCTACTTTTTTTGCGTGAGCACCCAGTTCCAGCGTTTCTTCAAGGGACGATGCCGAAACGACAACTGAGATACCGAGCCGTCCTTTGCTCTCGTCGATCAGCACCTCAACAACTCTTCGTCGCTCAGGATGACTCAGCGCCCACACTTCCCCCATCAAGCCATTGCAGAAGATGCCACGCAATCCCAAATCGATATATCGTTGCGTGTTGTGCCGTATTCCATCTTCGTCAAGTGCCAAGCTGGGGGAGAAGGGTGTGGGAATTGCGGCCCACAGGGCTGTTCTTGGCTGAGCGGTTGTCATAAAAAATTTAAGCGGTTCGAGTTGATGTTGTAAATTTAACCGTATAAATAGGTTAAATGCATAGGCACAATGGCGTATTGTGGAAAAAATTTATATGTGCTAAAGGTTTTTCGGGTGATGCGCGCGGTGGCATCCATACTGTGTGCACTTAGGTAACTCCTTATCTGCCCTAGAGACTGATAAAGAAGCGCTGCGAACTGATCAGCCGCTGTAAGAGCGGTATGTACCAGCAGTTGCTAAAGGACAGAAAGGCGCTTGTGTGTAACGCCGCTGCTAGCGGCGCGTGGATGATGCGACCAATCGCGGGCTAGGTGCGTAATGCATACTGCAGTCCCCAAGTCATAGATGGTGGATTACGCCCCGGAGCTGCAGGACATGGAGCCCTCGGCTCGTCTGTAGACCACATACGATGAGCCACTATTTAGCCGCATTCGGTTGGTGCGAAATAATTTCCCAGTGTCGGCCATGGCGTCAGGGGATTGACGGCCCTTTTTCTATCCGGTTTATCATGTGAATTTGAACCACAGGACAACGCATGACCATGGCGCCGCGCAGGGGAACCCGCCAGAAACTTTCCGATCTAATCGTCGAAGATGTGAAACGCTGGATCGTTGCAGAACGCAAACAGCCAGGCGATAAGCTACCCAACGAAAAGGAACTGGTTGAGCTGTTTGGTTATTCGAAGAGTACGGTGAGGGAAGCGCTGAAGGCTCTCGAGGTTCGTGGGTTGATTTCCATCCGTACAGGTCCTGGTGGTGGTGCATTTTTACAGGAAATGACGCACGAACATGCTTCCGAACCGTTGCGAAATTTCCTGCATTTCCATACCTTGAACGGACATCACATCTATCAACTGCGCAAAGTACTTGAGCCAGCACTTGCCGCAAGCGTCGTGGGACTTTTGACACCGCGTCACCTTGAGCGGTTGCAAGAAAATATTAAATTCTGTGCGATGCCGGTAACCAACGCAGAAGAGTTACGCGCTCACCGCGAGGCAGAACTTGCTTTTCACTCTATCCTTGCTGAGTGTTGCACCAATCCTGTTTTGGCGTTCGTCTGCCGATTTCTTAACGATCTTCTAACCGATCTGATGGTTTACAAAAATGCCTTGGACGGTCACGAGCTTGGTAAGGCGAATGTTGATTACCACACGCAATTGCTTTTGGCCTTTCATGCGAAGGATGCGGATAAGGTGCATGCCCTGATGGAGGAACATATGGCCGATGCAGAAACTCACATGCACCAAATGGAAGTCGTGGCCGATGTCAAACAGTTGATGCTGCCGAGTGGTCAACACTCGACCGCGTTGTCCAGCATTTCTTAGCAAATCCGCGCCCTCAAATGTGATTTGTCCTTTACTTTTCAACGCTGTAAACAGCATGTTGAACGCCTGAGAGACAGTCAATCCAACTAGGAGCACCAGGACGGCCGTCGTTGGCAGTGTGGGCCAACGTTGTACAACTAGAAGAACCAGCTTCTGGGACGTGAGACACTTGCATCCATGAAACGCACCAATCAATCCCCGCAGGAGCGAGAGCGCGAAGAGCTTGAGCGCCAGGTTGAGGTCCTGTGCCGCGAAGTCCAGCAGCTGCGGCTTGAGCAGGACCTCTTGAACAAGGCCAATGAACTGCTAAAAAAGGGCCTGGAGATGCACGGTCACAAGCAATTCACGATGGCCACCGATATCCAGGTCTACTTCTGTGATCCTCACAGTCCCTGGCAACGCGGCAGTAACGAGAACACCAATGGGCTGCTCAGGCAATACATGCCAAAGGGCATCGATATCTCGGGCTACTCACAGCTACAACTCAACGCGATTGCGAGACAATTGAATGAGAGGCCGTGCAAGACGCTCGGCTTTCTACGCCCGCTGAGATGTTCCGCGAATGTGTTGCATTGACCGGTTGAATCCGCCGCCTGAAGCGGCCGTAGGCAGGGAAGTTTTAGCAGCGCAAGGAGTCCTCACGAGTGGCTGCTATCTGAATGCCCAATTCCACGATCCGCATGCATGGTGCATGCAAATTCAACTGTAAACCGGAAGCACGCCAATTGTGCGACGGGTGACGAGCCATACAGGTGTCCCGCATTCTGCGGACTCCTCTGGACGGAATTTCATTCAGATTACGCTCATCCCATTTCGGGTGTTACAAGACTGTGGAGAGATTTCACCTCAATCTTTGGCTGGACGCCCGAAGGAATATTGGGTGCGACATACTTCGCAAAGAATCGATCCAGCTGGTCTTTTGATTTCCATATTTCCATGATGCGCCATCCACCCTCAATGGGATGAGCCGTGTGCATAACGAACCCATCTGCCTGCTTCAAAGGCTCTCTCAGCATATCAATCATGTCGTCGTAGCTTTGCTGTGTTTGCCCTTGTATTTCACTGGTGAGCAAAATTGTCATGGTGCGTCCTTTCTGTGCGTGCTGGTGAATTTGATCTATCCGTTTTTGGCAGCCTGACTAGGAACGAGGCACAGCGGGTACCAAGCCGTATTGCTGCATCGTGCTGAGCAACTTGGCTTTGTCCGGTGGCCCGCCTGCGTTGATGATTGCGGCCATATCTTGGAAGTATCCAATGCCGATGTCGGGTGTATTGACAACCAGGGCTCTTGCGATCACCGCATGGGGGTTGCTAAATCCATGTGTTTCACCCGGTGGTGTCGACATGCTTTGGCCCGGCTGCAAGTCGCGTGTCTCGTTTCCCACAGTAAAGCGCAAGGTCCCTTCCAATACGACGATCAGTTCCTCGCTTGCTGCGTGGCTATGAGGCAGGGGAACGTTGGAACCAGGTGGAACCGTCAGCTCAAAACACCCCATGCGACTGGCATTGGTTGCCCCTTGTAAGTAGCGGATTTCAAGTTGCCCCACATTGACCACATTGCGGTCGCCTGGCGTTGCGTTCGTTTCCATGACACACTCCTATGTAAAATTATTTTACAGATTGAGTGTACAGAATTTTTACCAAATGGCCAACTCCATCAAAAAAGCTCCTGCCTCCCAAACTCCCCATATTGGGAAACCACTCATAGGCGCATTGCTGCGGATTCCTCGCGAACATGTGGTGCTGCGTATGCTGAAAACGGTCAACGAGCAAGGTTTTGATGTGTCTGCAACTGAGCTATCTGTATTCATGTATCCAGGGCCGCATGGACAACGTCCCATAGAGCTGGCCAGGCGATGCAACATGTCCCGCCAAGCCATGAATTACGTTCTAGTCGAGCTGGAAAGACGTGACTACATAAAGCGTCACGCCGGGCCAACCGCTGCGTCCGCCGTTGTGCATATGACCGAGCGCGGCGCATCCATGCTGAAACTCATGCGTAACTGTGTTGAAGTCGTTGAAATGGAGTGGATGGAGCACCTTGGCAGGCCGCGTTTCAACGCACTGAAGGATGCGCTGATGGATTTATCGGTTTGGTTGGGCAAGACAAATGGTGCTTGAGCACTTCAGAGGCGCTTGAGTTACGAATGCCCGGTCTGAATCGAACAGAGGGCAAACCGCTACTTGCCAACATCGCCCCCATGACCATGCTGTTTACATCCCTGTCAGATGACGAGCTGCAAGTGCTCGATGTGATTTTCGGTGCGTCATAAAAAAGGACAATAACGCGGGCAGCATTAGCTTGTTTGGCGGGTGCATCCCCTTAGATGATCCGCCGAGATCCAGGATGATATTCAGCCATAGCCCCAACCTTTGCCTACTGCCATAGCATCGCCTGTATCACTGTAGGGCCAAGCGTCAGATTTTTCCGCTAGGGCGTGGCAGGTGCCGACGCATGTGTCGGCGATGGCGCTGGGTTAGGACGGGCAGCTGGTAATGTTTCCAGCTTCAACCAGTTCTCATTTGCCCGCACCAACCGTGTGTCGAACTCCGATGTCCACTTATCAAATGCCGACTTAGAGCAAAGCAGATACAAATGCCCTCCGACGACCTGCCATAACTCCGGAATGCCTCCGCTCTTACGGCCTTCGGATACTGCGTAGGCGCAATGGCCATCATAGGCGGGCGCATAGCGCGAAGGTTATTTATGCGGACAATTGCAGTTGTCCTCAATCGGGTCGAGACTGGGACAACGGCTGGCCACACAACTGAGAGTGATGACCTTGCAAGAAAAAGGGGAGTGGTCATGCCAACGTTTATGCTGTCCATAATAGTGGGCAATTATCTCAACCAACGAAAAGCAATTTCGTTGATTTTCGATCAACATTTGTCGCCATTCGATCAATCGGAGTAGATTGCAGCTATACGGTCAACGTCGAACAACATGCCGATCAACGAAGTTCGACGGACATGTCTTGCCAATGCATCAGCGACGCCCGTTCCATCTGATTTCGAACGCCGAAACCATTGGACCGTATGCCCTCCCCCTCGAAGACCTCGCGCCACTCGCATGGATAGACAAAGCTTTCGTTGCTCCTTCGCTTTAGCGCGAGTCATTAGGAGGAACATTCAAAGTCAGCGCGCATCGCCATTGTCTTAATTAGTGTCACAGGCCGCTGTACCAGTTGTAGCCCTGATCCTCCCAATAGCCACCAGGGTTGGTGTTGCTTACGAAGATGGCTGCAATGTGCTTTGGATTCTTGAAGCCGAGCTTGGTCGGCACGCGCAGCTTCAAGGGAAAGCCATATTGGGTAGGCAACGGCGCATCGCCGAAATCGAGTGCCAACAGCGTTTGTGGGTGCAACGCGGTTGCCATGTCTAAGCTCGAGTAGTAGCGGTCGGCGCACTTAAAGCCAACGTAACGCGCCGTTGTGTCTGCTCCTATGCGCTCCAAAAATGTGCGGAACGGTACGCCCCGCCATTCGCCAATTGCACTCCAGCCTTCGATACAGATGTGGCGAGTGATTTGCGCCGCTTGTGGCAATTGGCGCAGGCGTTCGACCGTCCAAGATCGTTTGTCAGAGACTAGGCCGGAGACTTCAAGCCGATAAGTCGAGAGCTCAATTTCAGGCGCATCGAACTCCGGATAGAACGCGTTGAACGGATACGGCTTCGTAATCTGGCTGGCCGCATAGGTTGGTGCAAGGCGTTTTGGGTTGAAGAGCCACCCCTGCGTGCGATCATTCCAACGCGACATCGCCCACAGGACGCGATCGACCCGATCACCGTCCTGCAGATTGCAACCCGAAAGCATCGTTAGTGCGCCGATAGAGAGGGATGAACGCAGCATCAGCCGACGCTCCAAGTCTACGAACTGCCTGGCGTGATCAGCGAGCACCGGGCGCGGAAGTTTTCGGTTTGAACTCATGAGCTGATCGCTGCGCGATGTGAACGCCCGGTCACCATGGGCAGTAAGGTTCGTGGCACGATAGCGACCAATGCGAGGTGAATGACGACGAAGCCAACGATGCCCGCCATCGCAATGAAGTGTATCGAGCGCGCCGTGTCGAACCCCCCGAATAGCTCGGCGAGCGCAGCGAACTGCACCGGCTTCCAGATCGCGAGGCCCGAGGCGACGACAAGTACACCCAGTAACAGGACAACCACATAGAGCAACCGTTGAACCGCGTTGTAGATGCCAGGCTGATGAGGTAAACGCCCACGCAATGCGAGTAGCGCATCACGGGCGATTTCGCGCCCCCGCAGCGACAGAAAATGTCGCTTGAAGTGCCCACTGACGCAACCGTAAACCACGTAGAACAGGCCGTTGACAACAAGTAACCACATCGCCGTGAAGTGCCAGGCAACCGAGCCGCCGAGCCACCCTCCCAGCGTTGCCCAGGCTGGGATGCTGAACCGGAAGATTGGCGAGGCGTTGTAAATGCCCCAGCCGCTCATCGCCATACACGCCAAAGCAAGGGCGTTGGTCCAGTGCGCAATACGAACCGCAAACGGGTGTATATGCATTACATTGGCGGCGTAACGCCGTTTTTACCTGCGGAGATAAAGAGTGCGCTCAAATTCGCACCCGCGTCCTTCTTTGCGAGCAGCACGACCTTTGTGCCCGGCACAAGTAGTGAACGGTCGCCGAATTCGAGTTTAACGATAGGCACGTCCTCCGGTATCACGATCTTCTTCTCGCCACTCTTGTACTTGACGATGATAGTTCGGCCATTGCTTACAACGAGATCGCCAATGGTGCCATTAGTCATGGTGCCGTTTTTGCCGAGATCCCATGCGCGATGACCTTCACCGGTGCCACGCATGTCAGGCGGAAAGACGTGAATCTCCAGCGCCTTGAGGGAGCCGTCCGGCTGGGGGGTTGCTGCGGAACCGATGTAGCTGCCGGGCACGACTTCGCTGATATTGGCGAGCGTTACACCACGGATTTGGGTGCTTTTTGTCAGGCTTACAGTCACATCTTCGCCGCGGATGGTGTGGATTTTCATTGCGTCGCCATCGACTGCAGTGATCGCGCCGCGCACCCCGATGGGCGGTACCTCTTGTGCCATGGTAGCCGTAGCGCTGATTACCAAGGCGCTGGCAAGTAGCGCCGGTATCATCAAGGTGTTGAGGAGCCCGTCTAGTTTACGCATCTGAAGCTTTCAATAGTGGAAGACAGCGCAAGTCTATGCAAGCTCAAGCTCCTATGAGTGACGTATTGATTACAAAAATGTCATTAATACAGCCGAGGTTTTCGGAGAAAATTTCGACGCATGACCATCCTGGTGATTGAAGACGACCCGAAGACGGGTGACTACCTGAAGAAGGGCTTGACAGAGTGCGGCTATGCCGTAGACCTCGCACGCACCGGAACCGATGGGCTGCATATAGCGTTAGAGAATACCTACGAGCTGGTGGTGCTCGACGTGATGTTGCCGGGCATTGATGGCTGGCAGATTATGGGGGCACTGCGTGAGCGACGCGACCTGCCGGTCCTCTTTCTCAGTGCCCGCGACCAGTTGCATGACCGAATTCACGGCCTTGAGCTCGGTGCCGATGACTATCTTGTCAAACCCTTCTCGTTCACCGAACTGGTCTTGCGCATCCGCACGTTGCTGCGCCGCGGCGTGGTGCGTGAGGCTGAGGTGTTCGAATGTGCTGACCTGAGGCTCGACGTCTTGCGACGTAAGGTCACACGTGGAGGCGTCGAAATTATGTTGACCAACAAAGAGTTCCTACTGCTGCATCTCTTAATCAGGCGGGAGGGCGAAGCGCTATCTCGTACGCAGATCGCCTCGGAAGTATGGGACATGAATTTCGACAGCGATACCAACGTCGTCGATGTAGCAGTCAAGCGGCTGCGCGCAAAGATCGACCAGCCCTTCGACAAGAAGCTGATTCATACCGTGCGTAGCATCGGCTACAGCTTTGGCGATGGCACATGAAGATCGTGACCCGTAACTCGACAAACTCGCTTGCCACGCGGGCGACCCTGTTGCTCGCCCTCGTCGCCTGCCTGGTTACCGCCTCGCTGGGAATGTACTTCTATCAGACGGCACGGATGTCAATGAACCGGTATCAGGACCTGCTACTGATCGGCCGTGTAGAGCACTTCCGCCGGTTGGTCGGTGACAGCTACACGGTAACCGGTCTGCGCGATCGGCCAGTGTTATCCGAGACAATGCTTGGCGCAGAGCGCGATGTGTTGCTACTCCGCCGGTCTAGCGCAGTCCCGTTTATTCAGGTCAACCCTGAGCGGGTGCCAGTGCCAGAGCTTGCGACGGCGGCGATCAACCGTCCGCTGACGTTGGACGACGTATTGACGCAGACGCATGCCGGCATACCGATGCACTGGGTAGCAGCCATTGCCCGCTCTGGTGAAGATGGCGAGCCAATTGAGATTGTCGCGGGGCACCCGTTTCTCAATGAAATGGAGATGATCACCGCGTTGCGCGACCGTATCTTCCTAGCGAGCGCAGTTGCAATGCTCGCTGCAACGCTGCTCGCCTACACCGTGATGCGCCACGGTCTGCGGCCCTTGCGCGAACTCGCAACAAAGACGGAGCAGATCGGTCCGATCAATCTTGCAGCACGCCTTGACGCGCGGAGGCTGCCGCACGAAGTGCGGCAGATGGTGGAGGCCGTCAATGCGATGCTTGACCGCATTGCATTCGGTTATGAGCGCCTGTCGCAGTTTTCGGCAGACCTCGCGCATGAAATTCGAACGCCCATCGGCGCATTAATCGGCCAGACCCAGGTGGCGCTTCGTTTGCTGCGTCCGGCCGATGAATACCGCGAGACGCTCGAATCGAATCTCGAAGAGTTGAACCGGTTGCGCTCAATCGCTGAGAATATTCTGTTCCTCGCGCAGGCCGACCATGCTGCGTTAAGCATCGAGCGTAATGAGATTTCGCTAAGCGACACCTTGCAGAAAATCGCCGACTACTTTGAAGGGCCCGCCGATGAAAATGGGCTGCGCTTCGAGATCGTGGCCGAAGGGGTCGTGCATGCCGAACCTGCACTGTGCCAGCGAGCCATAAACAATTTGGTGCTCAATGCTGTGCGACATGCCACGAAGGGCACGACAGTGCGGCTGAGAGGGACCCAAGGCCCCACTGGTGCGACGATCGCCGTCGAAAACGATGGCGGGCTCATATCCCCCGAACACCTTGGGCGCTTCTTCGACCGCTTCTACCGTGGCGACACAGCGCGCAGGCACGACACCGAGTCCAATGGACTTGGCCTCGCAATTGTCAAGGCCATCATGATCCTGCATGGCGGCGCGGCCGAGGTGTCATGCCCAATACCAGGATTGATTCGCTTCGAATTGCGATTTCCTGACATAGCATTCACCCCGACATGACCCATCGACTGAATGTGCTTCAATCACTTGGTTGGCATCAACATAGGTCAAGCTGCGTGAATTGTCAGGCATTTCTCAAAAAATGAGCCAGGAGCGGTACCTCTGTTTGGATCGGCTCTAACAGCGCGAGCTTCATTGCAGTAGATCAACAAAATCGTCAACAAAAAAGGCCGACAACTTGCTGCAGCCGACCTCAGTCCACAAAGTCTTCCTGCGAACTGCAGTCGCAGCGACCAGCTTCGAATGGCACTCATTATTGCCGCGTTAATCACTCTTTGCATCCTACCGCTTAGGGGAAACATTTCATGTTACGCAACTGGAAAGTCATGAAGGCTCCTCAAAAGACGTTGGCGCAAGCCCCTCAAAACCGAAACGAGAATTACCAGCAATTGATGTTGATTATTTGGCCTTAAGGCTATTAGTACTTTGACTGGTCGTTCGAAGCTTGCCCTCTGCTTGACCGTAATGCCCGAGGAAAATGGTCACCGCCTGCTCTACAACGTCGTTGATTTGCGCCTTCGTCAGCTTTTTTTCGCTTCCCATCACCCGAACCCACAAGACCGATTCATCGATCATTCCGAGAAACTGGGCAGATGCGAGAGCCGGGTTTATCACGTTCAATGTTCCGCGTCGACCGAGTTCAGCGATGTAGTTCCGCACCGCGCTGACAGCAGGTGTTTTGCCTACTTCAAAAAATCGGCGTGTCAGATCGGGAAAGCGGGGACCTTCGGCAATCACCATGCGAAGAAATGCAACCGCAAGAGGCGGTGCCCAGAAGGCTGCCACACCATATCCGATACGTCGCAATCCGGCCTCAGGATCAGACAGTGCATCCTCGTCAGTGGCAATATCCATGACCGGAAACGCGCGCCACATGCGCTCGGCAACGGCGCTAAACAAGGATTCCTTACCGTCAGGGAACTGGTTGTACAGCGTGCGGCGTGCTTGCTGGCGATGGCCCTGTCTGTGGCCGTTGCTTCTTTCCGGGGGGGCATCGGTGGCTGCGCTGGTGCTGGCAGTCAACCTGCTGGACTTTGGGGTCCAGAGCGGCCAAGTTGCTAACCAGACCCGCATTTTTGGACTGGGTGACACTATCCGTGGCCGCCTGAATAGTATCTACATGGTTACTACCTTTACAGGCGATGCATCGGGTGCTCTTGCGGGCGGTTGGACTTGGTCCATCGGCAGCTGGCAGGCAGTTTGTGCGTTGGCTGCGGGGCTGATTGTTCTTGCCGGACTGGTGCTTGCATGGTCTGGTTTTTACGGGCAACAAACTAATACGCCAGTATGGCAAGTACCACAATGAAGACCCGCTTCATTCCCTCGACCGGCGAAGCCATTCCGGTCATCGGTTGCGGTACATGGCTGGGTTTTGACCATGCCCCAGGCAGCCCGGGGTTTGGCAAGCTGCCAGGGGTGCTGGATGCACTGTTTACAGATGGCGGCAAAGTTGTCGACAGTTCCCCCATGTATGGCAAATCCGAGGCTGCGGTCGGCCAACTCCTTCAAGCGCACAAACCACCATATGGCGCGTTCATTGCCACCAAGGTCTGGACGAACGGACGTGAAGCGGGTGTACGCCAAATGGAGGAGTCGATGCGAAGGCTGCGGGTCGCATCCGTCGATTTGATGCAGGTGCATAACCTTGTCGATTACCGCACCCATTTGCCGACTCTGCGCGCCTGGAAAGACGCTGGTCGTGTGCGATATCTGGGGATTACCCATTACACGTCATCAGCCTACGACGAGGTCGAGGCTATTCTGCGCACTGAGAAGCTTGATTTTTTACAGATCAATTATTCGATTGATGACCGGGGCGCCGCCCAGCGTCTGTTGCCGCTGGCTTCAGAGCGCAGTGTAGCGGTTTTGGTCAATATGCCGTTCGGTGGTGGTGGCCTGCTGTTGCGTCTCCAAAAAAAGGCTCTGCCGGGCTGGGCCGGTGAGATCGGCTGCATGAGTTGGTCGCAGATTCTGCTCAAGTTCGTCCTAAGCCATGCGGCAGTTACTTGCGTTATTCCAGGCAGCAGCAATGCTGCTCATATGGCAGAGAACACCGAGGCAGGCATGGCAGAACCTGTCCCTGAAGGGTTCTGGCGGGACAAGTTAAGCTTACTAGACGATTGAAACTCGGAAATCGGTTCAGTCGAGCTTAGTGAGCGTTTTTACTGGCTAGCTCGGAATAGATGGCTTAGCTAGCCAGGCGTGTCCGAATTTCCGTGTGTAAGGCTCGTTGAACCTTTACCGATTAGTGAAACTGGTTGGGGATTTTAGGTACCCAATTTTGTGAACCGGTCCTCGTAGAGGATCGCGAATTGGTTCATTGCTGATTTCCAGTTGTTGGCCGCCCGTCCCCAGTCCTCGGTGATGTTGCGCAGCGCTAGCCAGATCAACTTGGTGGCCGCATCGTGGCTAGGGAAGTGTCCACGCGTCTTGATGATCTTGCGCCACCTCGCATTCACACTCTCAATGGCGTTGGTCGTGTAGATCACGCGCCGCACCTCGGGCGGAAAGGCGAAGAACGGGATGACCTTGTCCCAGGCCCTGCGCGAGGCACCAACGACGGTCGGGAACTTCTGGCCCCAGAGTCCAGCCTCAAACACGTGCAGTTCGCTCCCGGCCGTCTCGGCACTCACTGCCGTGTAGATCGGTTTGATGGCCGCAGCAAGTGCCTTGCGGTCCTTCCAACTGGCGAAGTCCAGGCTGTTACGGATCAGGTGCACGATGCAGGTTTGCAGTGTCGTAGCAGGAAACACCACCCCCAGCGCCTCGGGCATGCCCTTGAGGCCATCGGTGACGGCAATCAGGATGTCGTGCACCCCGCGCGTCTTGAGCTCGTTGAAGACTTTCATCCAGAACTTGGCACCTTCGGTGTTCTCCATCCAGATGCCCAAGATGTCTCGGCTGCCGTCGGGCAGCACGCCCAGGGCCAGATAAACTGCCTTGGAGCGCACCACCGCATCCTCGCGGATCGGCGTCCACGACAGATTCCCGAGGGCCATCCCGGCCCTGCTCCATCGCGAAGCTCAAGGCGTCACAGACGTTACCTGCCCTCCCCCCGGTCCTTGAACCGGAATCGCCATCGCCCCACGAGGTGACGGCACTGTGGTTTCCTCGTAGTACAACGCCCTGTGGCCTTGCCAGCGTTCATCGCTGGGCATTCCTGAAACCTGCCATGGTTGTCGAGCATTTGGTCGGCACCCGATGCCGTACCCATAATCCCGTCATCCTGTGAGCACGCGTTGCACGCGGTTGTGTTTGCCTCTTTAGGCTCCCCGCGCGTCCTCGCTCACACACTCTGCACCACCCTGGACTTTCGGTCAGCCGGCTGGCTGCTGTGCGCCCTGGCAGGGCAGCCGAAAAAGGTGCTGCACGCGGTGCAGGACGTCAGCTTCGATATACCCGGCGGCAGCAGCTTCGGGCTGGTCGGCGAATCGGGCTCGGGCAAATCCACCATGGCGCGCATCATTGCCGGCCTGACGCCGCCGACCGCAGGACGCGTGTTGATCGACGGCATAGACCGATGGGCCGACGCCCGAGGTACAGTGCAATTGCGCAAGCGCTTTCAAATGATCTTCCAGGACCCGTATGCCAGCCTCAGCCCGCGCAGGCGCGTGGACAGCCTGATTGCAGAACCCCTGGAGGTTCTGGGCCTGACCCACAGACGCGCGGAAACCGAGGAACGCGTGGCCGACGCGCTGCGCCGCGTACGTATGTCGCCGGACGACGGCAGGCGCTACCCGCACCAGTTTTCAGGCGGGCAACGCCAGCGTATCGCCATCGCCCGGGCCCTGGCCAGCTGGCCCGCATTCATCGTCTGCGACGAACCCACGTCCTCGCTAGACGTGTCGGTGCAGGCCCAGGTGCTGAACCTGATGCGCGACCTGCAAGAACAATTCGGGCTGACCTACTTGCTGATCAGCCACAACCTGGCTGTAGTGCGGCATATGTGCGACCAGGTCGGGGGCATGTAGCGTGGGCAGTTGGTAGAGGTGGGGCCTGCTGACGCAGTTTTTGCAGCCCCGCAACATGCCTACACCCGCGAGCTGCTGGCAGCCATTCCCGGCCAAAACGTCGATGCACGACATCGAACGCCATAACCCACAAGCCCCATAAGAATGGAATGGGCCGCTGCGCCAGTCTCATAGACACCGCAGCATAGTCACTGCTCCATCCATGGCTGGCTACTTTTCATTACCGCCATCCGCATAAACAAACACGGTTTTCGAATTTGTCGCCGCACAGCTACGTCGCTAGCATCGCACCTTTGCATTCTTGCACGTAGGAAATTTTGATGAAACGCCGTTCAGTCCTCCACGGCGCCGTTGCAGGCGCTACGACCTTTGCGCTGCCTGTCATAGCGCGCGCAGCTGACACACTCAAGGAAGTTCGGCTCGACTATGCCTACTACTCCCCTACCAGCCTGGTATTGCGGCGCTTCGGCTGGCTAGAACAGGAATTCAAGAAAGATGGTATCGACGTCAAGTGGGTTCTGAGTGCTGGCAGCAACCGAGCCCTGGAGTATCTAAATGCCAACAGCATCGATATTGGCTCGAGCGCTGGGCTGGCAGCAGTGCTCGCCCGTGCGAACGGCAACCCCATCCGAACCCCTTATATTTTTTCCCGACCTGAATGGACGGCACTGGTAGTCCGGAGAGACTCCAACATCCGCACCTTGGCTGACCTGAAAGGCAAGAAGATTGCGGCAACAAAGGGAACTGATCCCTACCTATTTCTGCTACGCGCACTGCAAACTGTGAAGTTGCGCCGCAGCGACATCGAGCATGTCAGCCTGCAACATGCTGATGGGCGCACAGCTCTTGAACAGGGCCGAGTAGACGCCTGGGCCGGGCTCGACCCGCTGATGGCCGCAAGCGAGCTCGACGCCGGCTCACGGCTCATCTACCGCAACGTAGCCTTCAATACCTATGGCTTTCTGAATGTACGCGAAGATTTTCTGGCAAACCATCCGGCCGAAGTGCAGCGCGTGATCAGTGCCTACGAAAAAGCACGCAAATGGACGCTGGCCAATACGACCGAGGCCGCGCGTATCCTGTCGGAAGAAGCCAAGGTCAGCCTCGAGGTTGCGCTTCTGCAGCTGAAACTGCGCACCGACCTGAGCAATCCAACTCCCTCGTCTGAACACGTCAAGGCCCTGCAAGCCGCCTCGCCGATTCTTCTCGAAGAACAGCTGGTCAAACCTGGCACCAACCTCAACCAGGTCATAACCGACCTGGTCGACACGAAGTTCGCCCGTGCCTTGAGCACTGGCGCAGCGGCGTGACACGGATATGAGCGCCTTGCCGCCGCCGGAATCGATGGCCCCGCTGGTACCCGTAGTACGGCAGGTTCCGCCCGCGCGCTCGCACTCCGTGCGCCGCCTACCGTCCCGCTGGTTGGGTGCGGTGATTCCCATCACCCTACTGCTCGGCCTGGAGCTCGCCGTGCGCCAAGGTTGGGTGGAAGCCCATTTGCTACCGCCGCCGAGCGAGATCACTCGCACATTGGTCGAACTGGCGGGCCGAGACCTTGCTAACCATGTGTTGATCAGTACGGCACGGGTACTCATCGGTTTCATCTTGGGTGCCGCATTGGCGATATCCCTAGGGGTCTGGGTGGGCCTGAGTCAGCGCGCTGAAGCACTGCTGGACCCGACCTTCCAGGCGTTGCGAGCTATACCCTCACTGGCATGGGTTCCGCTGCTATTGCTATGGCTTGGCATCGACGAAGCTGCCAAGCTGGCACTCATCGCCATAGGCGCCTTCTTTCCCGTTTACATGGGAGTCGCTTCAGGACTGCGGGATGTCGACCGCAAGCTGATCGAAGTCGCAGAAATGGCCGGCCTCGGCTCTATCGCTCTGGCGCGTCGCGTGTTGTTGCCTGCGGCGCTGCCAGCGATCTGGACAGGTCTGCGCAATGGGTTGTCCCTGGCATGGATGTTCATGGTGGCCGCGGAGCTGATTGCAGCAACACGGGGCCTGGGCTATCTGCTGACCGATGGGCGCGAAACCGGTCGCGTGGACATTGTGCTGGCAGCCATTGTCCTGCTGGCAGTCATGGGCAAGCTCACTGACAGTGGCATGCAGGCCATGGAGAGCCGCTGGCTCGCTTGGCGCGACACGGTAGTCACGCGATGACTGCACTTTCAACGTTGCTCGACGTCCATATTCGACGCAAGCACTTCGTGGCCAGCGAAGTGCTGCACGATGTTCGCTTGCAGCTTGCCGAGGGTGAGTGCGTCACGCTGGTCGGAACAAGTGGCTGCGGCAAGAGCACGCTCCTTCGCATCGTTGCCGGGCTCGACCGCGACTACCAGGGGCAGGTTCTACTGAATGGCCAAGCCATCACCGCGCCGACGCGCGACATACGCTTTGTCTTCCAGGAACCCCGGCTCTTTCCATGGTTGACAGTTGCCGCCAACGTGGCGTTCGATGGCCGCGGTGCAGAAGACATCGCACGAGCGACAGTACTGCTCCAGGAAGTCGGCCTGGCCGGCTTTGGCGAACGGCTTCCCAAGGAACTGTCAGGTGGGCAAGCGCAGCGCGTGGCAATCGCCAGAGGCCTGCTGGTACAGCCACGGGTACTACTGTTGGACGAGCCGTTTTCCGCAGTGGACGCCTTCACCCGCCTCAAACTGCAAGAATTGCTGCTGCATGTCGCTCGCGCGCACCGCATCGCGGTGCTGATGGTGACCCACGACATCGACGAGGCAGTGCACCTGGGCGACCGCGTGCTAGTGTTCGAGGCGGCACCCGGCCGCATTGCAGAAACAGTACCCGTGACAGCGCCACACCCGCGTGATCGTGACAGCGCAGCCGTAGGTTCAGCCGTAGCCTCGGTACGCCAGGCATTGCAGCAGGCACACGCGTTCTGATCGACTTATATAGCCCGCTTAGGAAGTACGGGCCGTAGAAGCTGGGTTGCCAGGCTCCAGTTCGATCAGCGCACCGTGCGTGCGCCTTACATCCAGGTTGCCATCTGCCTGCGTGCGCAACACCAGAGCGTAAGGGCCCTGACCACCTGCGCTCCGCGCGCTTCGGCTGGCTTGACAAATACATCACGGCTTGTACGACCCCAACCGGTGTTCAGAAACAGCACCGCTACACGTTTAAAACCCAGCGTCTTCACTGCTAGGTCGGCCAGCAGCGGCTGCGCGTTGGTTGGACTGACAGAGGGGTTCCAAATGTAATCTCCTCTCTTCGTGAAGTCGGGATGGAAATTTGCGAAGCCAAACTGCACCAGCCCAGCACGCTGGTAAATGGGCCACAGGGTCATGAGCGCAGGACTCGAAAAAACTCCGATCTCTATACGGATGCGTGGGTCGTTGACAAACTTTTTCGCCAGCCCAACAGCCTGACGCAGATCGCTCTGGCTGTCCTCGAATACGTAGGCAAGTGGCTTGCCGTGGACAACTTCCGTCACCAACCTGACAGGCCCTTGGTTGCCCACAAAAATCATCTATCCATATTCAAGAAGCTTCCATAAGAGAGTGCCCTATCGGCGCTATGGTTACTGCTTTATTTTGTCAGCACCAAGCTCTCCCCATGTTTTTTGAATCGCATCTCCACATTTCTGCAGCCACCTTAAAACGGTGGCTGAATGACAACCAAGAAATCGCATTACTTGATGTCCGTGAAGCAGGACAGTTTGGTGAAGGGCACCCGTTTTTTGCTGTACCACTGGCCTACAGCCGCCTAGAGCTGGAAGTGGTGCAATTGGTGCCGCGCAGAGACACCCGCACCGTTCTTATAGATGCAGACGATGGCGTTGCACAACGCGCTGCCGATGAACTGCACGCCTTAGGCTATACCCAGGTACATGTGCTCGCAGGTGGCGCCCCCGCATGGGCAAAGGCCGGCTACACCCTGTTCCAAGGCGTGAATCTACCCTCCAAAACTTTTGGCGAACTGGTAGAGCTCGCTTATGCGACGCCGCATATTTCGGCCCATGAACTCAGCGCGCGCCAACTCTCCGGTGAGCCCTTGCTGCTATTGGATGGACGTACTTTTGAAGAGCATCGCAAGATGACATTGCCGGGTGCAGTATCGGTACCCAACGGGGAGCTTGCACTACGTTGGCGAGGCTTGGTCAAGGATGCGCAGACCCCCATCGTGGTCCATTGCGCAGGCCGTACCCGTAGCATCATTGGTGCCCAAATTCTGCGCAGCCTGGGTATTCCCAATCCGGTGGTAGCGCTGGAGAATGGCACCCAGGGCTGGGCACTGGCTGACCTGCAGTTGGAGCGCGGCAGCACGCGCCGAGATACCAACACAGCCGAAGCCCATGCCGAAGACCAAGCCGCTGCTTCGCGGGTTGCCGTCGAGGCAGGCGTCCTCACACTCACGGCCCAGCAAGCCCAGGAATGGCTGGACACTCCGCAGCGAACCACCTATGTGCTGGACATTCGCAGCGCCGAGGAGTTTTCCGCAGGCAGCCTGCCTGGCGCCCGCCATGCACCCGGCGGACAGCTGCTGCAGGCCACTGACCAGACCATTGGCGTACGCGGTAGCCGCGTGCTGCTGCTGGACGATGAGGGCGTACGCGCACCTGTGGTCGCGGCATGGCTGCGCAGGCTTGGCTTCGACACCGCCGTTGTGGAAAAAGGCATCCATGCGCCATTGCGTGTACCGCCCTCCACCACCTATGAACCACCTCCGTTGCCGGGAATTTCCGCTGACGCCTTGGAGTTATTCCTCGCGCGCCATAGACCTGTGCTGCTGGATCTGCAAAGCTCTATGGCATATCGCCAGCGGCACCCTGTGGGGGCCCGATGGTCCGTGCGGCCCAAGGTGGTCGCAGACGCGAAGACACATGGCGACAGTCGGGCCATTTTGCTGGTGGCATCCAGTGCCGCAATCGCTCAGCTTGCGGCCAAGGATCTACACAAAGCAGGCTTGCACGATGTGCACTGGACATTCATAGACAGCTGGGTCACCGCCGGCCTGCCCATAGAGGCAACACCCAATATGCCGACGGAAACTGATGCGATCGACTATCTGTTTTTCGTGCATGACCGGCATGAAGGCAACCTGGATGCTGCGCGCCGATATCTGGCCTGGGAAACCGGCTTGATCGCCCAATGCGCACCCGACGAGCTTGGCATTTTTCGCTTGCCAGGTTCCCAAACCGCGCATATCCATATCTGAATAGCTTCGTTGGCTAGAACAGTTGGTTATTAGAAGATAGCCGCTTATTCATTTGCGAATCTGTCGGCTATGCCATATATCGGAAAAAACATTTCTTTTGCAAGCCATCTGCGTCTGTGGGTGGGCTGCGCATCTCTGCTGGGGTTGGTGGCGGGCACTGCCCATGCCGACGCTACTCTGGACAAAATCAAGCAACGCGGAAAGGTCGTGATTGGCGTCAATATCAGCGGTGGTCCGTTTGGTTCCATCGACCCGGCCACGCAGCAACCCGTGGGCTGGAACCCCGAACTGGCCCGCAATCTGGCGAAGAAGCTTGGCTACGATGTTGAACTGGTGCAGGTACAGCCATCGACACGGGTGCAGCTGCTGCAGTCCGGCAAGGTTGACCTGCTGATCGCATCGATGGAATACAACGAAGAGCGCGGTGAGATTCTTGGTTACGCGCCCACCCCCTTCTACCGCGTTGGCGGAACGGCGGCCACCCTCAAGACTTCGGGCATTACCAAGTGGGAAGATTTGCGCGGAAAGACAGTCTGCGCCTCGCAAGGCAGCAGCTTTGTCAAGCCACTGCAAGACAACTACGGCGTACAGGTGCGCGGCTTCAAGACGTCCTCCGAATCTCTGCTTGCACTGCGTGGCGGCAACTGTGTAGCGGCTGTGCATGACGCGACGCTGATCTACCCACTGCTCAAGGACAGCACTGAATGGGCCGGCTATGTCGCCCCGATCACTGAAGAGTTGCGTCCTGCACCATCGGTAGTCTGGACCCGCAAGGGTGAGGCCGACACGATTGCTGCGGTAGACAAAGTCATCCAGGACTGGCACCGCACCGGCTGGCTGATTAGCACCGAGCGCAATCTGGGCATCCGGCCGGCGCAACCGCTGCTCGCCGAATTGCAAGCCAAATTCAAAGCCACCCCCTGATCTTTTCTTTTGTATTCCTGATACCCACAATTTCTCCACGATTTCTGTGGGTCAGAAATTTCTGTATGACATCCCTATATTCTCTGCGCGCACTACTGAGTGCCAGCCTGATGCTCGGTGGACTGGGCGTGGCCCATGCCGATGCTACGCTGGACAAGATCAAACAGCGCGGCAAGCTGTCCGTCGGCGTTGATGGCGTTGGCCCTCCGTTTGGCGTGCTGGACACCGCAACAGGCCAGATAGCCGGCTTCCAGGTAGACCTGGCACGCGATATTGCCAAACGCCTGGGTGTAGAACTTGAAGTCGTTTCCGTCGTTGCATCAACGCGCGTGCAGTTCTTGCAGGCTGGCAAGGTAGATCTGCTGATAGCCAATATCCAGTGGACCAAGGAGCGCAACGAGATTCTCAGCTTCGCACCAACCCCCTACAACCTGGTGGGCGGTGGAGCCATAGTCGCCAAGAACAGCGGCATCCACAAGTGGGAAGACTTGCGCGGCAAGGTAGCTTGTGTGTCGCAAGGCAGCAATTTCACCAAACCCCTGCAAGAGACTTATGGTGCGATTGTCAAAGGACTGCGCGGCATTCCCGAATCATTGCTGGCCCTGAAAGGCGGTACCTGCACAGCCTCGGTCCACATCTACCCAGCAATGCACTACACCTTGAACGGTGAAAGTGCGGCGGAATGGAAAGACTATGCTTTAGCGACCACCGAACAACTGATTCCCTCACCCACCGTGATCTGGACGCGCCGTGGCGAAGCGGATACCCAAGCCCTGGTGGACAAGACCATTCAGGACTGGCACCGCTCAGGCCTGCTGCTGGCCTTAGCCCGCAAAAACGGTGTACCGGACGAATACATCCGTGCGGCCAACCAGAAGGCCCAGCAGGGCCGCTTTGACCGCGCGCCCTTCGAAGCGGATCTGAAATAAGCATCCGCAACAGCCACGGGATCTGCATATGGCCACTCTGCTCACACTGTTGCGCGACATCGTTGGCGATGCGCATGTGTTGCTGGATGCTGATGCAGAACCTTTTCTGACAGACCACCACCGCCGTTTGACGGGGCGTGCACTGGCCGTGGTACGTCCGGCACATACAGCGCAGGCGGCCGAAGTCGTCCGCCTCTGCCATGCCCACCGCACGCCCATCGTGCCGCAGGGCGGTAACACAGGCTTGATGGGCGCAGCAACACCCGACAACCTTGGCCAGTCCATACTGCTGTCGTTGGGGCGACTTAACAAGATACGCAACGTCGATACGGAGAACGACACCATCACCGTCGAGGCCGGCTGCGTACTGGCAAATGTGCAGGCTGCGGCCCATAGCGCACAACGGCTGTTCCCGCTGAGTCTGGGCTCCGAAGGAAGCTGCACCATCGGTGGCAATCTGGGCACCAACGCGGGTGGAACACAGGTGTTGCGCTATGGAAATGCGCGCGAGCTTACCCTGGGCCTGGAAGTCATCACCGCCGAAGGCGCCATCTGGAACGGCTTGCGCGGTCTGCGCAAGGACAACACCGGCTATGCACTGCGAGACATCTACATTGGCAGCGAAGGCACGCTGGGAATCATCACCGCTGCAACGCTCAAGCTCTACCCCCTGCCTGCCGCGCAGCAAACCGCTCTGGTGGCCTTTGCCTGTATTCGGGATGCCATTGCCTTTCTGGGCCAAGCCAAAGCTGGCTTTGGGGTTGGTCTGACGGCATTTGAGCTGCTGTCTGATACAGCGCTCGGCTTGATTGCACAGCACGTACCGGAGCAACAGATACCCCTGAAGAACTTGGAACACCCCTGGTATGCGCTGGTAGAACTGTCGGACGAGGAGAACGAAGCACATGCCCGTACGCTTTTCGAGTCCGTTGTGGGCGCCGCGTATGAAGATGGACTGGTAGGTGATGTAGCGGTAGCCGAAAGTCTGCAGCAGCGCGAGGCTTTGTGGCGACTGCGCGATCAGGCGTTGGGCGAAGCGCAGAAGCGCGACGGCGGCAATATCAAGCACGATATTTCCGTACCTATTTCGCAAGTGCAGGCCTTCTTACGCTATACGGCAGAGCGGCTGCAGGCGCAGTTCCCAGGAGTCAGGCCCGTTGCGTTTGGTCACCTGGGAGACGGCAATCTGCACTACAACGTGTCTCATGCCCCGGGCCAGGACATCCAGGCATTTTTTGCACTTGAAGACGCCATCCACGTCGTGGTGCACGACAGCGCACATGCGCATTGCGGCTCCATCAGCGCGGAGCACGGCATTGGCCAGACCAAGCGCGGCCTGCTGGCGCAATACAAAACACCGATTGAACTCAGCCTGATGCACCGTATCAAGCAGGCCCTGGACCCCTTGGGCCTACTGAACCCCGGCAAGGTATTGCCATAAACCTCTAGACCCACACCCGTGCCCACTCCACCCTTTGCTCTTTCGCAGCGCGTACAGCGCGTCAAACTCTCCGCCAATGCCGCCGCCAGCGCACGCGCCGCTGCATTGGCAGCCCAAGGCCGTGACATCTTGGTATTGACCGCAGGCGAACCCGATTTTGATACTCCTGAGCCCATCAAGCAGGCCGCCATTGCAGCCTTGGCCCAGGGCGATACCAAGTACACCGCAACACCCGGAACACTAGCACTGCGTCAAGCCATCAGCGCCAAATACCAGCGGGAAAATGCGCTGGACTACGGCCCCTCCCAGATCATTGTGGCCAATGGAGCCAAGCAGGTGATCTACCAGGCGTTGGCTGCTACTGTGGACGCCGGCGATGAGGTGATCGTGCCCACTCCCTACTGGCCATCATTTCCCGATATCGTGCGCATCAACGATGGCACACCCGTCATCGTGACTTGCGACGAGAGCAGCAACTTCAAACTTAGCCCGCAAGCGCTGGAGCAGGCTATTACGCCGCACACCCGGTGGCTGATCCTAAACTCCCCAGGCAACCCAACAGGTGCGGTGTACACGCTGGAAGAACTGCTGGCCTTGGCCGAGGTGCTGCGTCGCCACCCCCGCCTGCTGGTGCTCTGGGATGAGATTTACGAGCACATCTGGTTCACGACAGAGCCTCCCGTCCATCTCTTGCATGCAGCACCTGACTTGCACGAGCGCACCCTGCTGGTCAATGGTGCGTCCAAAACCTATGCCATGACGGGATGGCGAATTGGCTGGGGTGCAGGCCCCGAGCCCTTGGTCAAGGCGATGACGGTCGTCCAATCGCAGGTGTCGTCCGCACCGAACTCCATTGGTCAGGCTGCGACCGCATGGGCCTTGCAATCTGCAGACCAAAGCTTCGTCGCCCAGTCACGTCTGGCCTATGCCGGGCGCGGTCGCTTTGTGACCCAGGCACTCAACGCGATTCCCGGTCTGAGTCTGCTGGGCCCCCAAGGCGCCTTCTTTGCCTATGTGAACTGCTCTGCCTTGATCGGCCAGCAACGCCCCGACGGTAAGCTGATCAGCTCAGATGCCGATGTGGTGGATTGGTTGCTGGAGTCGGAAGGCGTTGCCGTGGTCGATGGCGCATCCTATGGCTTGTCACCCTACTTTCGCATCTCCATCGCAGCCAGTGACGCGGTGCTGGAAGATGCCGTCACCCGCATTGCGCGCGCTGTATCCACCTTGCGCAGAGGGCATACCTCCCCCTTAGAACTGGCAACGGTATGAGCGACGTAACGTGGCTTTCCACCGCGGTGGCGGTGCTGAAGCCTATTGGTTTGAACTATGCATTCATGCTGGACACCGGCGAGCGGCAGGCTTTCCTGCGCGGCCTGGGCGTAACCCTGCAGCTGTGCGCAATCACCATTCCATGCAGCCTGCTGGCAGGGGTGCTGATCGCCAGTGCGCTGACCTCCGGCAAAGCTTGGCTGGCCCAGCCTGCGCGAGCCTTTGTGGAGGTAACCCGCAATACGCCCACGCTGGTGCAGCTGTACTGCGCCTTCCTGGTGCTGAACATGCTCATCACCCAGCAATTCAAGACACCGGGCAGCAACCCACTCACTCCCTTTGTATGGGTAGTGATCGTGGTGGCACTGCACAAAGGGGTTTTCCATGCCGAGGCCCTGCGTGCCGGTATAGAGGCCGTGCCGCGTGTGACCTTGGAAGCCGCCCGCTCGCTGGGCTTTTCACGGCGCCAACTGCTGTGGCGGATCGAACTGCCACTGGCCTTGCGGTTTGCATTGCCTTCCCTGGTCAACAACCTGGTGGACCTGGTCAAGATGACCGCCGTAGCCTCAGCGATTGCGGTTGGCGATGTGACCTACGAGTCCATCATGATCTGGACCCAGCGCGACAACGTGTTGGAGCTGCTGCTACTCATCTTGCTGTATTTCGGCTTGCTGACCTGGCTGGTCAGCCGCGCGGGGCGGTGGCTGGAAAACCATTTAAGGATGCCTGGCTATGGCCAATGAGTTTGCTTTGTCTGCTGGCGATAGCTCTGGCGCTCCAAGCCATGGTCCCTGGCGCAGGCCATGGACCGTCGTTGCGCTTGCAGCGCTTGCCGTGGTGGCTTTCTGGATATTGACAGGCACCACGCCTGCCGCATTTGTGCACCTGTGGAAATGGCTGCCGGCCTTGCTGCGTGGCTTGCTGGTGAATATCGGCATCAGCGTGTTGGCCATGGCATTGGGCACCTTGGTGGGCCTGGTGGTAGGCGCCTTGTCACTCTCACCCACGCGCATCCTGCGAAACACCACATCCTGGTACGTGCAGTTCTTCCGCAACGCGCCTATCCTGGTTCTGATCTATTTCACCACCTATGTATTTCCCTTTGAAATCCATCTGGTGTCCTGGACATTTCCCTTCCCCGACTGGGTCAAGGTGGTGCTGGGCCTGGCGCTGCCGGCCAGTGCCAACGTAGCGGAAATCTTCCGTGGTGCCATCCAATCGATCCCCAGCGCCCAATGGGAAGCAGCCCAGTCGCTGGCATTCCGGCGGAGTGAAATATTTCGCCTGGTGGTACTTCCCCAATGCCTGCGCCGCATGCTCCCCCCCTGGATGAACCTGTACGCCAGCATCACCATGAGCACCTCCCTGGCGTCTCTGGTCGGTGTACACGACGTGGTCGATATCGCCCAGATTGCCAGCAACACTGTGGCCCGCACGGATTTCACCGTGCTGGTGTACTTCACCATGCTCAGCCTATTCTTTGCTTACTGCTATCCGATTGCCCGTGCCACACGCACGCTGGAACAACGCCATGACCGCTACTGATTCCTTTCTATCTCCCTCCCCTGCCGTTGGCGAACCACCCCTGGTAGCACTGCGCGATGTACACCTGTCCTTCGGCTCCAACGATGTCCTGCGCGGTGTCAACCTGGAGGTGCGGCGCGGTCAGGCGGTGTCCATCATCGGCCCATCCGGTTCGGGCAAGTCCACCATCCTGCGCTGCATGACCGGCTTGCTGCGCCCCCAGCGTGGCCAGATCCGGGTTGGCGATACCCGCGTGGATGTCCTGCGTACCGAGGCCGAACTCATCGCACTTCGCAAGCGCGTGGGCTTTGTATTCCAGCAATACAACCTGTTCCCCCATCTGTCGGTGTTGGAAAACCTGGTCATTGCCCCGACCCGCGTGGTCGGGCGCAGCCGCGCCGATGCGGTACGTGAAGCACGCGTTCTGCTGGACAAGGTTCGCCTGTCCCACAAGGAAAGCGCCTACCCAGGTGAATTGTCCGGCGGCCAGCAGCAGCGCGTGGCGATTGCCCGGGCACTGGCCATGCAGCCCGAGTTGATTCTGTTTGATGAAGTGACCTCGGCACTCGACCCTGAGACAGTTGGCGAAGTGCTAACCGTGATCCGGGACCTGGTGCAAGGGGGAATGACCTGTGTACTGGTGACGCATGAAATGCGCTTTGCCGAGGAAATCAGTGACGAGGTGTACTTCACCGAAGCCGGTGTGATCGTCGAACACGGGCCTGCGGCACGTATCTTTGGAGACCCTGCTAGCGACCGTACCCGCGCCTTTCTACACCGTGCTTTGGGTGATGGCGCACGTGGCCGCATGCCACCAGCCCCCGTCTATGACCCGCTGCCGTTTGAGCGCCTGCGCTTTTCCTTCTGAATTGAAACCAAGGACCTACCCATGACCACCGCCAAAACCATTGCCGAACAACGCCACGCAGCCATCCAAAGCGCACTCACCGATATTCGCCAGATTGCAGGCAATCACAGTATTGACCGCATTACCCTGGCCCATATCACTGCCCGCCTGGAAAAGCTGGCCACCCAGTCTGCGCTGTTCACCCGCGATGCATTTCCACCACCGGCCATCACAGAAGGCGTTGGCGCATCCACCCGCTACCGCCTGAATCCAGAAGACGGTGGCAGCGGCATTGCGCTGTACTTGAATTCCATCAATCCCGGCAAGACCACCATCCCCCACAACCACACAACCTGGGCATCCATCGTGGCGGTCGAGGGCCAGGAGCAGAACCGCATCTACCGCCGCACCGACGATGGCAGCAATCCCAGCCGCGCCCAGCTGGAGCTGGTACGCGAGTTGACCGTACAGCCGGGCACCTCGGTCGACTTCTTGCCTGACGATATCCACAGCATCTATGTGGTAGGTGACCAACCCACTTTGCACTTCCACCTGTATGGGCAGCCACTGGAGACCTTGACTGGTCGTATCGGCATAGACCTGGAAACCGGCGCTGTCGTCAATTACAACGCCACCCAATTCAAGCCCAGCAAAGTCGCTGCATGACGACAAACACGCCTCACGCCACTCTAGGCGCTGCCACGCAGTTGCTGCATGCCGGCGTTCCGGCCTTGCGCAAAGGCTCTGGGCCAGTGAACGTACCGGTCGTGCGCACCAGCACCGTCCGGTTTGAGAATACCCAAGCCCATGCGGACTACCACCATCGGCGCGCAGCGGGCGAGAGAGTCGCTGCCTACGGCCGCCATGGACTGGACACCCACCAGGCACTGGAAGATGCCGTCACCCAGCTGGAGGGAGGGTACCGGGCCTTCCTGACTCCTTCCGGCTTGTCCGCCATCTCCCTGGTCCTGTTGGCCTTGCTGTCTCCTGGCGACCATGCGCTGGTGGCAGACAGCGTGTACTCTCCCGTGCGCCGCGTTGACACGACGCTGCTGCAACGACTGGGCATCACGCTGGAATACTTCTCACCCGCGCGCGATGACCTGGCAACGCTGTTACGCCCCAACACGCGCCTGGTGTACCTGGAATCTCCCAGCTCCTTGCTGTACGAAGTGCTGGACCTGCCCAAGCTGGCAGCCATCGCCCGCGCGCATGGCGCCACCGTCGTGGCCGACAACACCTGGAGCGGTGGTTGGTTTTACAAACCGTTAGCCCTCGGCGCCCATATATCTGTGCAGGCTGCTACTAAATACATAGCAGGTCACTCGGACGTGATGCAAGGCGTCGTAGTGGTGGACAGTGCTGCACTGGCGGCCAAGCTGAGCTTGGCTTACGAAGCCCTGGGTTTGACCATTGGTGCAGACGACGCCTATCTGGCCTTGCGGGGCTTGCGCACCCTGCCGGTACGACTGGCTCAGCACCAGCGCAACGCCACCGAAGTGGCGCAGTACCTGCAGCGCCACGCACAGGTTGCACGGGTGTTTTACCCTGCCCTGCCCGATGACCCTAGCCATACGCTCTGGAAGCGCGACTTCAGCGGTGCCAGCGGACTGGTGTCGTTTGAATTCCGGCAGGACGGCGTCCACGCTGCCAACGCGTTCGTCGACGCACTGCAGTTCTTCGGCATCGGCGCATCCTGGGGTGGCTACGAGAGCCTGGCGCTGATTGCGGCCCCCGAGCGGCTGCAAGAACACAGCCACTGGACAGGTAACAATCCTGTGGTACGGCTGCACATAGGCCTGGAAGATCCTGCGGACCTCATCCGTGATCTAACCCAGGCATTCCTTATCCACGACAAATTGCTCCGCGTGTGACCGACAAGGAGGCTGCGTAGTTGTAGACCAGCCGCCAGCAGAGTTTGCTGTGTATTACCCAACACAGCAGCTTCCGGTACACGGAAAAAAAGGCTGACAAACTACTGTGTAGCTGGTCAGCCCAAGTCTAGCGTCCCCACGCAGACTACCCTCAGGATTCGCAAGATATATGCCTCTAGCGCAGACAAATACTGCGCTAGCAGCTACTATTTAAATAGCAATTAACCCTCCACTGGCAGCAGCCGAATACCGGTATCCCCCTCGCGCTCCAGCTGCGCAACCAGACCCAACTCCCAGCTCAGGTAGGCCCGAAATCCCGCGTCACGCAGTGACAGATCGGTATGGGCATACGGGCTGTACCAGTGGTCATCATCTCCTGTCAGTACACCATCGGCACCGCTTGCCGTGGGCAAAGCTGCCGCCACCCAGGCGTCCAGCCCACCGGTAATGGCGCGCACATCGCGGCCTGTACGGTATGCCAACTCCGCGGCCACCGTCGTAGCCAGCACTCCGTCTGGAGAAACCAGCAACACGGTTTGGCTGACGGGAATGTCGGCCGTGAACTCCTCCAGCCGGTCTGGCACCGCAAAACGGGCCCCTTGCACGTGGCGACGTTCATAGGCCGCACGGCGATCGATCTCAAATACAGATGCGCCGCCAGCCTCCAGCAACTTGGCCGCTTGAACCGGCGCAATCTGCACCGCGCTACCGCGCGTGGCCTGTATCCGTAAAGGCTCAGTCCCGGTCACCCGGGTTGTCGCCTCCGGAGGTGCATATACAAACACCTCGTAGCCACCCAACTGGGCCAACCAGGCGGCGGTAGTCAGCGCACGTACACCGTCCCAGTCGGCCAGCACAATGCGCGCCCGGCGCGTGCCTGCGTACTCGTCACTGGCCTGCACCAATTGCCCGCCTGGTGCCCAGCGCCATCCCTCCAGGTGCCCGGCCGCATATTCCTGCTGGGTGCGTACATCGAAACGGTAGAGCGTGCGCTCGACAGCCTCGGCCTCAAAGCGAGCCAGCGTGTCTGCATCGATGCGCTGCACACCCGCGCGTTGAGCCACCGCAGCGGCACGCTGACGCGCGGCTGCCAGCGTGTCCGGCCCAGGCTCGGGCAGGTCTCCGCTACGGCCGTAGGCTAGGCTGCGGCCCGACAGCAACCAGGCCATGGTGCCGTCTTTCAGTGACACCACCGGGTTGGGAATACCTGCGTCAATCAGCGTTTGCGCACCCACAATGCTGCGGGTGCGGCCTGCGCAGTTCACCACAACCAAAGTGGCAGGGTCGGGTGCGATTTCACCAATCCGGTAAACCAGCTCGGCACCCGGCAGGCTGTGCGCAAACGGCAAGCTGAACTGCGAAAACTCCTCCGATGTGCGGCTGTCCACCACCACAATGTTCTCGCCATTCGCAATGCGCTGATGCAGCGCGTCGCTGTCGATCCAGGGTGTGTGCTTTTGGTGTTCGATCACCTCGCCAAACGCTTTACTGGGTACGTTGGTACCGCTGAAAATTTCAAATCCTGCTGCCGCCCAGGCATCGGTACCGCCAGCCAGCACGGACACATTGCGCCAACCCAGCCGTACCAGCTTCGCAGCCGCTTGGTGGACCAAGCTTTCGTTGGCATCCACCAGCACGATACGGGTGTCTTTGCGTGGCACAAGCCGGTCGATCAACAGTTCCACACGCCACAGTGGCGCAGAGGCCGCAAACAGAATGTGGCGGTGGCTGAAGACGCCCGTCTCGCGCACATCAAGTACGGCAATTTCTTCATCATCGCCCAGTGCCGCTTTCAGTTCCTGCGGACTGGTCAACGCATGCCGGATCGACGCGGGCGGCGCAAACCTGCGGAAGGTGCCGCCCTCTTTACTGGCAAAGACAACCCGGTCATGGAGCAGCTCGAGCGCCAAGCCGTAGAAATGCAAGTGCAGGCCGGGTTCACTATCTTGCAGCTTAATAGTGTGCACATCGTCGGGCAACAGTGTGACCGAGGTACCAGGCACCACGTCCACGGTGTGCCGCAGCTCCAGCCTGTCTTGTAAGGGGTCCTCCGTCTTGTGGCGGCGGTATAGCATATTGCGCTCATTGCCCTGGATGCCCGCGATGATGGCCCAGGTAGTGTGGTCGTGCGGTGGCTGCGCCTTGCCAGGCAAACCAGCAGACACATACAGCGCAAAATCGCCGTCCAAGTCCTCTGCCAGGCGATACACCTGCGCGGGGTTTTCGGTCGACACCGGGAACTGCGCCTGTGGGAACAGGTCTTGTCGCAGCCCTAACTGCTCCAGCGCCTGGGCGACAGTACGCAGCTGCTCTGCTTGCGCTTTGGCCGGCTCTGGCAAAAGCCGACGGGCCGTATGGATGAAAGCCGTTACGGCCTGGGCGCGCTGGCTAGCGATATCGCTGCCACTGAAATCGAGAGATATGTGGGTCTGGGTCATGTGGGACATGCGTCGAAGGACATGGGCAGAGCGTAGACGGCCCGCGCTGCAACAACAACGAAGAAAATCGATTGAAGATATGCGCACACCTGCTTGTACAGATGCTCCCAGCGACCGTCAGCGAATGCTCAGATACTCAAGCAGGCAGGCGAAACGTACTACCAAGTACGAACTCGTAACGCTCAGGGCGGATGTAGAAAAAAGATTGGTCACAGCACTGACCACCCGCGAAATAGGATGTGCGCTTAAGTACCAAGAGCGCCTCGCCGATCTGTGTTTGTAACAACTCCGCCTGTGCCGCGTCAGCGCCTTGTGCACTGATTGCCATGTCGGCACGCGCCGGTGCTTCACCCATCAACCGGGTCAGCAAGCTGTAGGCTGGTTGTTGTTCGGCTTCAATCCAGCTCGCAGCGTTCAATTCGTCGGGCAGGTAACTGATGCCAATCGCCACGGGTTGGTCATCGACCAGATGCAGGCGTTTCAGCTGCATCAACTGAGTGGCCGGCGCGAACTGATGACGAAGGCGTACGGGTACTTCTATACGCTGTTTGTCGAGTAGGCGCATCCCGGCATTGAGCCCCTGTTGGCGCAAGGATTCGTGGAAGCTGCGCAATGTATCCAGCCCGTGCCTGACCTGTTTGCCCGCGACAAAAGTGCCCTTGCCCTGGCGTCGCACGATGCGCCCTTCTGCCGCAAGGTCGTCAAGCGCTTGGCGCACGGTCACGCGGCTAGGGCAAGATTGCGTCCATCAACGGCCACGGGCGAATCCGTGCCGCTGGCCCCGAACAGGTGCTCCTATGCGTTACCCCTAAAATATTTTCACGGCCCAACCGGGTCGGTGTCCTCCAACAACCAGTGAAATCACATGGCAACCACCAAAAAAGCGCCCGCCAAGACCGCGGCACCTGTCAAGAAAACCACCGCAGCCAAGAAGGTCATGCCGGCTAAAGCGGTTACCGCCAAAGCCGCTGCCGAACCAGTCAAGGCCAAGCCTTTCAAAGACAAGCTGAACAAAACCCAGCTGACCGCGCATCTGGCGGCAGTATCTGGTGTGGAACCCAAAGGCGTACGTGCCGTGCTGGCCGCTTTGGAAGCGACGATGCTGGCATCGCTGCACAAGAAGGGCGCTGGAGAATTCGCTATTCCCGGCCTGGTACGTGTAGCGGCCATCCAGGTGCCGGCCAAAAAGTCCCGCAAAGGTATCAATCCCTTCACTAAGGAAGAACAGGTGTTCAAAGCCAAGCCTGCCACGGTGAAACTGCGCGCGACTTTCTTCAAGAAGCTCAAGGACGCAGCGATTTAAACCTACTGCCCCTACTGCCCTTGCCGCATGGCCAGCGGCATACGCTGCAGGGAACTCGCCCCACGCAAAGGACGCCTTGAGCGTCCTTTCTCTTATGCTTCAACGTTCCCCTTTTAGAAACCCTATGACAAAGACTCTGCTTAGCATCCACAAGAAAATTGAGCGTCTGCAAATAGAAGCCGCGCTCATCCGGACGAGGGAAGTCGGAGGTGTGATCGAGCGGATCAAGGTTGCCATAGATTTCTATGGACTCACCGCAGAGGACCTCTTTGGGAACGCTACCGCGAAGGGTAAGCGCAAGAGCAAAGCCAGCACGGGTGCGTCGGCACGTATCGCCGGCAAGCAGACCAAGTCAAAGGGCGTTATCAAATACCGGGACGAGGCGGGCAATGCCTGGACCGGACACGGCAAGCGGCCGAACTGGTTCAATGCCGCATTGGCAGGTGGCAAAACTCCGGATGATTTGCTGGTGAAATCGTAACTGTCGCACTCCATATCCCAATATTCCATATCCCGGCTCCCAACATGGAGCGGGCCGGCGCATGCCAGGCAGCAGGTAAGTCGAATTTCCTGGCTACCTTGGCCGCCATCGCGGTATAGCGGTTGCGCCCTCGCAACACCGATGGTTTCCGAGATATTCGCCACGCTAAACCACCAGCGGAAACCGACCCAACTGCTGAAACCATAGGACTTGCTACGGGGTTCTTCCCCATAATAGTGAGCCCCACACTCGCTTTTGCAGACCCGGATGCCTGTCGCACTGGCTCTCTTGGTCTGCCTTTCCATGCAACTCCAGCTCGCGTCCGACCTGCATCTTGAGTTCCTGACGGAACGCTTCCCCGGGGTGCGCATCATTGAGCCCGCACCCGATGCGGACCTGCTGGTGCTGGCTGGCGATATCGCCAATGGCGTGGACGCGGTCACTGCCTTTGCCGACTGGCCGGTACCGGTGCTCTATGTCGCGGGTAACCACGAGTTCTATGAGCATGCTTGGGAGGAGACGCGGGCCCAACTGCGCGCGGCCTGTGCCGGCACCAATGTCACCTTCCTGGACAACGACCGTGTCGAGATCGGCGGCGTGCGTTTTCTGGGCGCCACCCTGTGGACCGACTTCCAGCGCCCAGGCTTCACGCATGCGCAGTGCATGGAGGAAGTCGAACGTGCACTCAACGACTACGTCCTGATCCGCACGGAGACCGGCATCTTGCGGGCTTGGGAGACCTTGCAGGACCACCAGCAGTCACGCCTTTGGCTGGAGCAGGAGTTGGCACAACCGTTCGACGGTAAGACGGTCGTCATTACCCATCACGGTCCCCACCCTTTGAGTGTCCACCCTCGGTATGCGGGCGATATCGTCAGTGCCGGATTTGTCAGCAACCTGACCCCGCTGCTGGCCCATGCCGATCTGTGGCTGCATGGCCATGTGCACGATTCTTTCGACTACACCGTGGGGAACCGCTGCCGGGTGGTGGCCAACCCGGCCGGCTATGTGGTGAACCGGCGCAAGGCGGTATCGCCTGCACGCTTCGGGTTCGAGAACGCGCGCTTCAAGAAGGCCTTGGTGCTGGAGCTGGCGACATGAAGCAGCGGGTACGCAAGCGGCAGCTCTATGGCCGCTACGGGAATTCCAGCCAGCGCCAGATTTGGCTGTGGGAAGCTGAGCTGCGTGCCTGGGGCGACATAGTGCCCGTGGGACGAGAGTTTGGCAGTCCGGACTACGAGCGGCTGGAGATTCTGGATGCGTACAGCGCGGGCCACATCAGCGAACAGGAAGCCATGCAACAACTTGGGATCGATCGCGATGCGCTGATAGCCATGGTTGCGGCCGACAGGATCCCTCATCATGGGTACGGTGACGGGAACAAGAACGGCTAACCATGGCCCGAAAACTAGCCATTTTTGACTTGGATGAAACACTAGAAATGGTTGCACGGCAGCCGTGCAACCATCTGCAGGAGAAACCGTATTGGGGGAGTGTGGAAGACAGAGAGCTTTGGGTAATTCCTTCTAACCTCGACATCGTCGGATATGGATTCAAGTGCGCAGCATCTGCTGGATACGCTGGGCCAGCGCTTGGGCGCTGACTTCGTCCAAGCCCAACTTTCCGTCGGTCTGCACCAGGTGTGTCGAAAACGGCCGAAACAGCCATGGCCGATCGTCCAGCGCCAACCACCGTACCGAGGACCCGCGGTACGCACGGAGCCAGGCCACGCATTCCGCTTCACGTTGATAGCCCAGCAATCTATCTGGGATATCGGCAAGATTTGCGTAGGTTGGCGTGATCCCGACGACGCGTGACGCGATGTCGGGAGAAAACTGTGCCCTCAGAACATCGAATGCGCGCAGCTGCCGCCAAGTGCTAGAGATCACGATTTCCACGGACGGGGCTGCACGCAGGATATCTTCCAAGATAGACAAGCGGCAGAAATGCTTCGACTCATGGCAGAACTCGGGGTGCAGAACGCCGTCGAAATCGGTAAACAAGGTTAGGATTTCAGTCACCTGTACGCCTGAACTCAATCTGCTGAGATAGCTGTCAACCGGATTCCCGTATTCAGTTTCTATGAACATTTCACCGCATTCGACTGATGGGCGGTATTGTCAGGTCCAAAGATTGAAACAAATCCTTGTGGTTTATGGAACCCGTGTCAGCGCTGTGCGCATGAACGGCAGGTGTCCTGGCTCCAATCCCACGTCCATCTCGCAGAAGATAACTCTCTTGCGGCGGTCATGCACGGAGTTTCGCAGGCCCGTGCCGCTCCGGTCATCGTCAAGGATGACATAGGGCTCGCCGCGGTGGTTGGCGGCCAGCCATCGGTCAATTGCTTGCGCGCGCGTGTCACTGCGTTCTGGCAGAGCCTCCCAAGCGCCATGTAGGTTTTCTGACAGTACTTCAAGCGCCGTCTTTTTGAAAAGGTCTTCGAACGCGTCTCGCGTCATGAACCTCAACCAACTGGTGGTGATGACGACTTGCGCGTGGTGCTCAGTGATCGCCTGTACCAGGGTCTGGACAGCGGGCTGGTGAAAAAGCCGTTCCCACAGCCCGGGCGGCGGATTGCGGGAAATGACGTCAAATCCGCCGAAGTCACCGGGGCGGTTGAGGACGATGACCTCGTCGAAGTCCAACATGATGATGGGCCGGGTGTTCATCGCAAAGTTGCCAGTACAGGGTGATTCGAATCAGTTTAAGTACGTCGTGGAAAACATGGCTTTGAGGCATCAACTAGGCGTTATGCAATGACTAACTCGCATGTACCAGCACGACGTGTGTCCACAGCAACGTTCCCTCTTTCAGGCTGAGGAACAGAGATCTCCACAACCAGCCGCCGATCCAGAAACTCCACTGCGGCGTCGTCATGCAGCCCGGCGATGAAGTCGACGCCTGCAAGATCCCGGAACACTAAAGCTTCAGTTCCCCGGTGTGGGTCCAGTACCCGCCAAATCGAGCCGACCTCGCGGCTCGACCATCTACCGATGGGCGAACTCCACGGCGGCATGACGCAGAGTAAAGCAGCCAGTTTTCCGTCTGAACCCTCCTCAATACGGTCCACCAGATCCCAATCTGAAGATACGCCCCAGGTCGTATGGAGTGAACCACCGCTAACACCAGTATGAAATGTTGCGACAAACCACGGATGGGGATAGGTCAAATGGAAAGCGCTCCAGTAGTGCGCCCCAGGCGCTCCGAGTGCAGGTGGAACCGGAAAGGCCAGCTGAGGATAGGTAGCGAACATGGACGTGGTATGCAGTAAGTCGAGCTTCACCAGAGGAAAATGGCTTGCGTTATATAAAACGTGAAAATTATGCTCGGGCATCGCCAATTCCGTCCATTAGCTCTGCATAGGCGACCCCAGCAAGGGTAGATAGATTCGGTTTCGGAATACGCGGAAAACTGCGCTATGGTCGAAGTCCAAGGTGGTCCATGCTTAAGTCTCTACACAGTCGACACAACGATGTTTTCCTAGGCCTACTGCGAAGCAGGCGCGAATTGCTGCGGCTTCGCCAGCTTGACTTGGCGGCCCGTCTTGGCCGGGGCCAGGCCACTGTCAGCAAGGTGGAACGCGGCACCCGCCGTCTGGACGTGGTGGAGCTTTGGGCCTGGTTGAACGCCTTGGACATTGACTTCGTCGAGTTTGTAAGAGAGTTGGACCAGCGCCTGAAGGTCTATTCCGTGCCGGAGGCACGCTTTCGTGCGGCAGGCCACCGGGCTACCGCAGGAACGCTCAGGAAACGACGGAACACTAGCGGTTAAGCGGAGTTCTGGCCGGCTCTTCCACATTCAAAGGAAAATTATTCTGCGTTTTAAATAACGTGGTTTCAAAGGGACGAAAACGAGACGCTTGGGTGGATGCCCTCCCGTCCCAAGAATTCTCCCCCTGCCCGCGGTCGACCGCGTGGCGCCAAAAGCTTTGATGCTGACGTGGCGATAGCTTTCGGTTCGATCGCGCGGGAAGATCGACTTGCTGCAGGGATATCGCAGGAAGCTTTGGCGCACCTGGCAAACGTCGAGCGCTCCTACTACGGCCGCATCGAACGTGGGGAAAGTCAACCCACCCTGTTTGTGGTGCTGAAGATATGTACGGCACTCGGTAGCGACAGTGGGGGCGTTGTGAGTCGGGTCGAAGATTTCATGCGCCGGCTAAAACGGCGGAACACGTCTAATGAAAACTAGATTAACCGGAGGAAACACGGGATCGATAAAAACGTACGCATCTTCGTTTTTGCGCATGATGTGAGCACGCGTACTCTGATCAATCTTCGGTGACGAGCCGAATCCACCTGGTATTTGCTCGCGTAATATTTACTATCGACCTATCATCGCAGCATTCGTGGCATTAGCACTCCAAAACCGGTGATTAGCATCTGTAGCTAAGTCTTCATACCAATGCGGAGAATCAGACGGTCTGGCAGATTCAGACCACAACGGTCTATTTCCTGGGTCCCACAAAAAGCCCCTACTCTGCTCTACGTGACATAGCCTAAGTGCCGCCAATGCGGCATGCAGGGGGATCCTAAAATCGCACTCAATTTCGTGCACCTTGGTGGTCACTGTATCGGTGTTAAGAAAATAGCGAGGAACGAATAGATGTAGCTCCAAGTATCCATATGGAGTTGTCGACGGCCCACTCACCGAACGAATATGGGCACCTTTCGGGTCCATGATCGAATCGCCGTATAGCTCTCGCACGAGATCGATTTCATCGTTATGTCCGCCCAACATTCCAAGCATGCGCAACGAAAGACTGGAAAAAATGGAAGACGCCGCAAATGCCGCATCATTCGGTGTCGTCGGCAACATCTCGATCAGCCACTCACGGTAACCTGACAGGGGGGCAATCCCGTGCTTCACCTTCGAAAAATATTTTAGAAGACCAAAATGGAATGCTAGACGCGCTTTCCACCAATCCAACACTGCACAACATGGGCACCCCCCATGCCGTAGCCTTAGGAAATACTCCTTGGCATAGCTATCAACGTAGTCACTGCCATATTGCAGATGGGCGTGGCGTCGATGGCCACATATCGCCTGAATGCTCTTGACAAGACTTCTACCGATCGACTTATAGATACGACTCAAATGGAGCAGCCTATCATTGACCGTCTCTGTGTCTATTTCAGGGGCGATTGGATTCTTCGAACCTGGAGGCTCTCTAAGATTGCCGACTGTGAGCTCGAAATTGAATAGCCATATTGGTGGTTTTTCAAGTGGATAAGTAGCCTTAAAGCTGCAGTTAAAGAAGAATTTAGAAGCCGCGGCAGATTTAAGATTGAACTCGGACAGGAGTGACGCTTTGACGTTGACTTTCACGGCTCGCGCCAACAGCCCAGTTTCCTTTGTGAAAAGCAACTCTGCCTCTGGAAATCCCTCGATGACCTGCCTCCCAATCACTTCGTCGACAAATGGCTGGTGACAGAACGAACACTGAAGAGGGGCAAGCTGCTCGCTTGGCACAAAGAGCCCTTTGGCGAGTCCTCTCCCGCACCTGACGCACGCAGTCAACAGCGTTTCGTCATGGAAGGGACATCGCAACACAGCTGGTAACTCAAAAAACTTCCAGTGAAAACACCGCCTCAAACAACTGGGGCAATACCTGATGGCACTCCGGGGAGGGGTCAGGCGGGTGTTACTGTAAATACCCAGTTCGGCAGAACCTGTTTTAAGATCATTACAAAAATTGATAGTAAACGGCAATCCATCGAGCCTTAGATCCTCCCAAGGTGTGGATGATTTTAAGAGATCTGTTGTCAAAGAACGACGCGGACCCAATAAACAGCGGATCAGATAGCACAAATCCTCCCCCTGCATACCATTCAGATACATGAAACGCTGTACCGCCATCCAAGCGCTTTCATGTTTAAATGTTTTTCGACGGATCCAGAGAAACTGCGGTAAAGTGAAATTTCCACTAAACGACATAGTACTAGGTATTTACAGAAGAAAACTAACATCCGTACTATCCCGCAATATGCTATCCCATAGCGGAATTGATCCATGAAATCCCGGATTATCTAATTCCATGCAATCCAAAAAGAACCCATGAACAGTGTCCAATACCCAAGCCATGCGAAAGCCTGAAGCCTCAATATCACTTGATTTCGCTTGAGAGCAGTTGCACAGCGCTGGCCAATAATTCTCACCTTCTTTTTCTAAGCGCCAGCCGTTGTCGAAAGCCTCTTTCATAAAGAAACGACTGTAGGGCCATTCACTTTCGGCCGGATAAAAGAGCTTAGAATCAAATTGACTTAAAATATTACAAAGTATTTTTTGCGATTTTATGCCGGTTAAAGTGTGTCCTTTCACAAAAAACCTACTTACTACGGCTCCATGGTCTAACTCACCTGTAATTTCGCGGAGATGCTTCAGATCTGGCTGACCGACTAGAATGGTGGTAAGTATAAAGCCCCGGTCTTTTAGTATATTCCATAGTTCGAGTAAATATCTGTAGTGCACCACCGAGAATAATTGAGCCTCGTCTATAAACAGCACGCATTGATTTCCTCCAACCTCGGCGCAACTGACCATAATAAAATTGGCGACAGCAATATCCGGCCGCACATTGCGTCCAATCTTGAGAGCCGGGCAATTGAAGCAGCTTAACAAATATAAAAAGAAGGCCTCTTTTGATTTATTCGTTAACCGTTGCCCGATGCAGGAAAGGAACGCCACGAATGGAAGATTATTTCTGAGCTCCAATATTACCGATGCAATAGCGGTTGTTTTACCTTGGCGATGTAGCCCTGTCACATATAGTCCACTTTTTCTTGCCACAACCCAATCGTAGATAATTTCATGGAAGTTAAATATGGCTGACGTTAAAATTAGATACTTCTGTTCGAGCATCGGATGTCGTGGTGCCAAGCTAATGCGAAATTTTTTTTATTTAAATCTACTTCGAATAGCTTGGCCCTGACATCACCTAATGATTTTATAAAATCATCCGCTATATAAAGTACGCCAACCTCGGATTCATTGCCAAAGCGATTTTTATTCTCAGAAGGTTTTTCTGCTTTTGTCATCTTAACTCCTATGAGTTCGAATTAAAAAAACTCCGCCTATTCCTCGACTTTATTTCCAGCTCATACTCCTTTGTTTTTTCATCCAAGCGATGGCGATATACAGGCTCTGGTCTGTCTGCGAGACTGTTGGCGAGTTCTCCTGCTTCATTTGTAATCTTATTTATTTTTTTGTGAGAATTTCTAATTGCTTGTTTTCCGAGGTGGTCGCTGTATGAAGTGACGGGGCAGAAATCGTCTAATTTCAGTATTTTTTCTTTCTGAAGTCTTATTATTTCCTTTCGTGTCTCACGTGTATGAAATTCATTGGACCAATGACCAGTCGCTCCCAAGACTCCATACTCGGCGCCGTCCTCCTTAAATGCTCGTATTTTTCTATAGTCACCCTTGATATGTACCACAAGGCGTTTACCAATCATGGACCAATGTTGTTTTAACAAGTCGTTTGTATAACGACATTTATCCAATTGAACATATGGAGGAACTCCTTTTTGTTGCGACCCGCGGACTGTTACAGGCAATATCTCAACGGCCAGCTGCGGGTCATTTATAAAGGAAGCTGGAAATTTTGGCACTACCGAAATTCGACGCGTTTCACCCAACTCCATTGCTAACGCCTCATTCGGTGTTTTGGTCATCTGTGTCATTCGAGGTAATGCATTATGGTTCGCAATCAACACATCGATCAATTCGATCATTTGCTCCATCCGTACGCGATGTTTTACGGATTTGCCTACGGGATCATTCACAGCAGGGTCATTTATTCCACTCCCAGTCGTTGATGGAATTCTTGAAAACCCCATTTTTTGTAATTCTGAAAATATTCCTTCCACTGCGTAGCGTGAAATCCAGTGTTTGACTTTTCCATATCGAATAATCGCACCCGTTCGAATTCGAAGATGCGAAACAATTGAATTTGCGAGATGCGATAAATGGTTGTCGACTGATATTATCGAAATTCGCCGCCCCTGGGCCTCCGGAACGACACCCGAGGGTAAGCCTGAACCAGGTGCATATTTCATGTTTGGAACGGATAACACGCGGGGTTTCCAAGGTGTTACAAATGTTTCATAAGCATTTAACAAATCTAATGCTCTAAAACGTTGGGCAATGGCGATACTATATCCAAGTATATCGACTGTTCTTTGATCCATCAAAACACACAGATAACCGCGTCTCATAGGTACATCAATTTCTTTTCCATCTATTTCGATCACTAAAGTAGCAATAAATGGCAGCATTTGCTCGTCGTAACATGCAATTTCAAGTGGCGCAAGAGGCCGCAGAATTGGTACTTCTCCAGAGTATCTTTGCAATCCGTCTCGACACTCCTTTCCAAATCGCGCTTCAGCGAGGTCGCAGTCGCCATTGGCGATAAGCTTATTAATAAAGGTGCACAGTGAAACATAACCACATGATTTAGTATTAAAGGGGTATTCTTTCGCCGTAAGCTTTTCTTCGTCTCGAAGATATTTAGTTATTTTTAAAAGTAAATCTTTTACGTTAATCCCAACTTTAAATCGAGAAACCTCCTTTTTTATAATTTTCAGTATCGCTGGATATCTTAAAACCAGTTCCTCGAATGCCCCGGCCAGACCATACCCGTCAGAGTGAGCCAATACTGTGGAATCCTTTTTTCTAGTGTAGGCGGCTTGGCGACAGTCTTTTATCAAAGCTCTAAAGCCCCAAGGAAAACCGTCAGAATGAATCCTTGTACAACGGCTCAAGAGGTAAGATAAACCACTTCGACTGATCTCATATTTCTTACATATTTCCGATAATTTGAAGCCGTCACACCATTCCATTATGGCTGCTTTCATATGACGATATCGATCAATTTTTTTCGGATCTATTAATGATTCATCAACTCCGGGCCACCTAGAATAATTCAAGTCTTCCGGTGTGTGTTTTGTGTTAGTCATGGCGCGATTCGCACTATGGTGGACCAATCCAAGGGACTCGCGTCTATATCATCGATTAATCGACCACGTTGGCACAACTGAAAGATGCATGGAAATAGAATATCCCATGATGAGATATTAAGCATGCTAAGCTCGCGTAACGTTAATTGCCCATTTTTAATTATGATTGACAGCACTTCTTTTTCTAAAAATTTATAATTTGTGTTAACGCTAGCAGAAAGCGCTGTAACAATATTAAGCCAATCATGAATAAAACGCTCATCACGTTTGGCGTTCTGATCGGAGTAGTGACACCACAAGGCTCCAATTTTTTTGCGGCTTCTTTTTGCATTTCAAGCTTTAATAAATATGGGGTGTCTTGATCATTTTTTTTAGAGTATTTAACTTCGACTAGACACTTTTTCCCTGATCTAAGTGTTACGACCGCATAAGGTTTATCGCCAACATAGCCGTTTTCAACCAGATAGGATGAAATTCGATCGAAATCCAAGTCGTATGTATCGACGTCGGCGCGGCCTTCTAGTGCCAAAACGTAAAGTAGCTTTATATCGGAACTTATAACTAAATCACAATGATTTTTGGGGCTGTAAAAGTACGAAATAGAGCCGACGCCAGCGCCTCTTTGAGCCAAAGCCGATCGGATTTCATAACTGGCTCTTAAAGGTGCACGTCCTTTAACTGTATTAGCGTATGCAGCATCCATTGCATTTCCAAGTAAATTAAAAATAAGATATAAGAGGAAAGCCCTTGCTAGCTAAATTGCTTTCTGACGACTCCACGAGAGGCAATATAGCGTCGCGATTCGATTGAAGTTACCCGAAGTCGCTCTATGGAAAAATGCGCAAAAACGAGTGTTCCACGCTGGAGGACTCGCCCAAGCAAATGCGACTTTAGTTTTATTCGCACATGACATTTTTTTCAAATGCTATGGTGTGGGATTGTGGTTTTCCCAACTGAACGCCAACAATTCTTTTGGGTGTGCGGTGTCTGAGCCGCCGCGTGAAGGGACTATGCTGGGTTATCTTGTTCCGGGTCCAGCGTTCGCCTCATGCTTGGTTGGTTCGTCACCAACGCACCGTACTCGGATGGCGTCCTCGCAACGTCTTCAGTCTTGGGCTAGTCATTGAATATGTCGATATGAATGAGTTGAAGAGTTCGCAAATTGCGCTTGTTTGCTGGCAACAGACTCAATCGAGATCCCCTTCGCCACAGTATTTGACAAAGACAATCCTTCCAGGTTCAAAGGCCTTTTCGCCTTTGCGTATTTCGAATCCTCGTGGACACCGATTGCGGTCCATCATTACCGCGAATTCCGAAAAGATATGAACGCCGGGCCGGCATGCTAGCCTTTGGGTGCAGCCGACCTGTGCACACCTTTAGTGTAGGTTGACCACACGCTTTCAGCAGTTGCGGCGATTAGGGCGCGAATCTCGCGCGTCATGTCAGCCGCCTGCGGAGTGTTCAGCAACACTGACAGCCCGTGGAGCACCGGTTTGGCCTCGTGTAGTAGCTCGCGGGACCCTTTTATGCGCCCTTGTTCACGCAGCAGTTCAGCCAGCAGAAAGAGTGTCACATCGGTATCGCGTCGCACTTCGGGCGTGTCGAACTTGGTCACCAGGTCCCTACTTACTGACAGGCTTTCGCGATAGGCCGTCGCAGCCGCATGTAGCTGGCCCTGCTCCCGTTCCACCACGGCCACGTTATACGGGGGCACCGAGAAGGATCAACCCGTTCAAACGATAAGCCCATTGCCTCTATCCAATTGAACGGGAAAGAGTGACTACGCCGCCGGAATCTTTTTCCGGCCCCATTGAACAAAGTCAGAAAGTCAGAAAGTCAAAGTCAGCAGGCTCTCACTCTTTGTACGAATCTTTGTTTAAACGGAATTAAACCAATCTCTGAATAACAGTGACGTGCGATTACGACTTACAGAGGAGCCCAGTCGCAGTGATGTGTACAGAGATTACTTAGAGTACCTGCTCTCGTCCCTGCAACAGCACTCAGCCAGGCGATATAGTCGGCGCTGTCAGACTCCTATCCATAAAAATTAGAACAATAACTACGCCTTGCGTCATGAAGATTACATACCCCACACGCTTGCTGCGCACCATACCTATCAGGTTGCTCGGCTTTGCGGTGTTTATGCTGACCGCCGTCGCTACGGCTCTGCTGATATGGAACTTGGAGCAACGCCGCATTCAAAGCCAGCGCACCCATGTGGACAGTGTTGTAGCGGACCGAACCCATGCAATCCAGGCGACCATTGAACGGGCTTTGTCCAGTGCTTATGCCTTGTCTGCCATGGTGCACCAGGCCGGAGGGGAATTCTCGAACTTTGAGGGTGTGGCTGGTGAAATGTTGCACCTCTACCCTGGTGTCACCATGTTCAGCCTGTCACCCGGAGGCGTTGTCAGCCGCGTGGTGCCTCTGGCTGGAAACGAGGCGGTAATGGGGTTTAATCAACTTGAAGATCCTCTACAAAGCAAGGAAGCAGCGCGTGCGGTTGCAGCTCGCGAATTGACATTGGCCGGCCCGCTTAATTTGGTGCAAGGTGGTTTGGGGCTTGTGGGTCGACTACCGGTGTATTTGCCGGTTCCTACGCTAACGACTCCACACAAAGACCATTTTTGGGGATTTATCTCTGTCGTAATCCGTGTCCCCGAAGCCCTGGCCAGCAGCGGCATTGCCCAATTGCAGGAGCAAGGTATTGCGTATGAGTTGTGGCGCACCCATCCAGATACCCATCAAAAACAAAGTATCACGGCCGCGGGTAACCAGTTCTTGCATGATCCGGTGGACCGCAACATCCAAGTGCCCAATGGACGATGGGTACTCAGTGCCACACCTATTCACGGCTGGGGTGATAGTGGGGCTTTGGCGTTTGAAATTGCACTAGGTTTGTTGTTCAGCACAACGCTGGCCTGGGGAGCTCAACTAATGCTTCAACTCAAACGCCAAGAACAAAACTTGGAAGCCCAGGTCGTTGCCCGCACCCAAGAAATTTCAGCCACGCAAACCAAGTTAGAAGCGACGCTGGACGCCATTCCCGATCTATTGTTTGAATTGGGCCCAGACGGCACCGTACACGATTGCCGCCTGCCCCGCTTTTTGTTGCCTGACATTCCTCTTGAGCAATTTTTAGGAAAGAACGTGATGCAAGCCTTACCAGCCGATGCCGGCAAGGTCATTGCCGCGGGACTGGAAGAAGCCCGGCTCAACGGAAACTCGGAAGGCGGCCAGTTCGAGCTCCAGTTGATGCACAACGTTTTATGGTTTGAAATTTCGGTTGCACGCAAAGACGTTACCGGCAATACCGAGCCCCGATTCATTGTCTTGGCTCGCAATATCACGCTACGCATGCAAGCCGAGCTGGATTTGCGTATCGCAGCAACGGCCTTCAACGCCCAGGATGGTATGGCGATTACGGATGCCCAGCGCCAGATATTGCGTTGCAACCCTGCATTCACCCAAATTACAGGCTATACCGAGCAAGAGGCTGTAGGTAAAAGCCTGCACATTCTCAATTCAGGTCGACACGACCGGGCCTTTTACCAAAACATGTGGGATACGGTGGAAGCCACCGGAAACTGGCGTGGTGACGTGTGGAACAAACGCAAAAATGGCGATATTTACCCAGACTCACGGACAGTGACCGCCGTGCACGGCAAAAACGGCAAGATTACCCATTTCGTCAACACCTTCAACGACATTACGCTGCGCAAAGCGGCCGAAGAAGAGATCAACAAGTTGGCCTTCTATGATCCCCTCACCCACCTGCCGAATCGGCGCCTATTGTTGGATAGGTTGCGTCAGGCAATGGGCTTGGGTGTTCGCAATGGCAGATGCGGCGCGCTGCAAGTAATTGACCTGGACAACTTCAAAACCCTCAACGACACATTGGGGCACGATGTGGGCGACCAGCTATTGCAGCAGGTCGCCATCCGATTGACCGAATGCGTTAGCGAAATCGATACGGTTGCGCGCCTGGGCGGTGATGAGTTCGTGGTACTACTGACCCAGCTCAGCAGCTACAACGCCGAAGCGGCAGCGCACGCCGAAGCCGTAGGTGAAAAAATTCTACAATCCATCAGCCAACCCTACCAGCTGGGGTCGCACGAACATCAGATTTTTGCCAGTATGGGTGTGACACTGTACTTTGGCCACCAGGACAGCACGGACGAGCTTTTCAAGCAAGCTGATTTGGCCATGTACCAGGCCAAATCAGCAGGACGCAACACACTCCGTTTTTACGATCCACAAATGCAGGCTGTCGTAAATGCCCGCGTAAGGCTGGAGGCCGACATACGCCGAGGTTTGGCACAGCAGCAGTTTGTACTGCATTACCAGGCACAGGTAGATGGGCAAGGGCACGTTGTAGGCGCAGAAGCTTTGTTACGCTGGCCTCACCCGCAAAAAGGCAATATATTCCCGGCTGAATTCATTCCCTTGGCCGAAGATTCCGGACTGATATTGCCCCTTGGCCATTGGGTTTTACATACCGCATGTATGCAGCTGCAACGCTGGAGCCAAAACCCACGTACTCAAATGCTCAGCTTGGCTGTCAACGTTAGCGCTCGGCAGTTTCGGCAAGCCGATTTTGTGGAGTCCGTTCTGCACATATTGCAGACCACAGGTGCGCCACCTCACATGTTGAAACTAGAGCTGACCGAAAGCCTGTTGGTGGATGACGTAGAAGAAACCACTGACAAAATGCACGCGCTTAAAGTCCATGGCGTGGGGTTTTCGCTGGATGACTTCGGCACCGGCTATTCATCACTGACCTATTTGAAGCGCCTGCCGCTGGACCAGTTGAAAATTGACCAGTCGTTTGTGCAAGACCTGTTGACCAACCCCAAAGACGCCGCCATTGCCCGCACCGTCATTACACTGGGCCATAGTTTGGGTTTGAGTGTGATCGCGGAGGGTGTGGAAACCCAGGAGCAGCAACATCTTCTAGAAGCCGAGTGCTGTGATGCCTACCAGGGCTACTTCTTTGGTCGTCCCGTCGCCATTGCAGATTTTGAAGCCAGCCTAACGGCTGCTTGATAGTCTACGGTTCAGGCTTTCAAATCAAAATATTGTCAATACTGTTGCGCATCGCTAGCTGAACAATGGCATCCATCGCTTCATCAACGACCATCTGCGCCTTCACCACACGCATGCTTCCGTCGTGCATGCGTTTGTCATAGTTGCGCTTGCTCATGGATAGGCAATGGCCCTGGGCATCTGTGAAAAGGAACATGGTTCCATGGGGCGTGGCCCAAGTCAGCTGTGTTCGAACCCACGCGCCCTGCGCCAGTACTTCGACCCAATCACCAATCGCCATGGCCAGATTGGCTTGCGCAGGTGCCTGAACACTTTCTGTCTCTGTGTTTTCCGGCTGAATCTCTGCTGTCGTAGGCACGGTTGGCAGATCATCCATGAAGCCTGTCGCAACAACCTCAGCGGGAGCGATCCAGGCTGGCGGGGGCGACGGCTCCGCAGAGGTAACTGTCTGCACAGCTTGCGACTTGGTTGGCGGTTTAAAAGCTTGCTGGTGCAGCGCAAACAAGGCATCAAAGAACGCCTCCGTTTGGGCCGATGGATACTGGATCAGTGCCAGGCCGTCCCGTAAATTTCGCAACAGCTTGGGTAGCAAACGGGTCAGCTTGCCGATGTTCTTGCGCGTCAGGTCCGGCTGTGCACTCCACACTAATGTTTCTATCGACGCATTGACCATGCCAGGATCGCTGGCCCCGCTTCTATCGTGTAGCTGGATATGCGCAGCAACCTGGGCCCATGGACCGCACAGGAAGTCCACCAACACCTTGGGGACGTTTCGAAGCAAGGGGTTTTGCTCCATGTCTTTTGCCAGCTTCTCGGCCAACAAGTTGCGCTGCTCTGCCTGCTGCAAAGCTTCCATTGCCTCCTGACGCTGACTGGCCTCCATTGCATTGGCCGGCATCCGAGCCTGGGTCAGCTCTGTTACTGCCTGGTCAAACGGCGCTGCATCCTGCGCGATTTGGACATTTCCGGAGAGCAGAGGCGCTACAGAGGTTTGCAAAGCCTTCCAGAAACTGGGATAGCCCGCAGATTGGATGCTGGGATAAGCCTGGCTTAAACGGGTGATCTCCTCCAGAAGAACTCTGGCCGGGTGCTGCTTGTCATTCAGAAACCGCGGGTCCACCAAAGCCAGTCGCAGTAGCGAAGGTTCCATGCTGCGTATGAGTTGCTGCACGGGTGCCAGCAATCGCGGGTCACCAGCTACGTTGTCGATCAGCAGCCGTACTACTTCCTGGCCAATTTCCGCACCTGGATGTGGGTGTTGTTCGCTGTAGAGTGGCATGCCCCCGCTGGCCGCAAGCGGGTGTGCACTGTCGAAAAACTCCGCCGAATGATCTGGAGTCAGCTGCAATGTGGCTGATACGCCCTGCTCTTCTTCAAAGTCTCCCACCAAGAGCTGATTCAGCTTGTCCAGCGTCAAAACCAGCTGCTTTTGACTGGTTTTCCCCTCGGAATGTTGCCGTCGCGTAGCTGCGCCCCCGACATGCCCCACTTCCCGATCTTCGTGGGCTGCACGTGCGCTTGTTGCGGTACGTGCAATTGCAAACCCAACAGACCTCACACCTAGTTCTCGCAAGCGCTTCGTTAATGCCACGTACAGCCGAGCCAGTTCCTGGCCCAGCACATTGCTGGAATGTTGTATCCAATCCAGCTGAACTGCGTAAGGCACACCGCAATCCAACATGACAGTTTGTACGGCGCGCACGAATACTTCGGGGCGGAACGGATTGCGTTCTGGGCGCACAGACAATAAGCCTAAAGACGCACACACATACGTATTGAGCTCAACCAAAGATGCATCCACTGCCAACAGAATGGTTTGCTGGATCCGGGCCAACGCAATCCCCTCTTGGACCTGATCCTGTTCCATCAATTCCAACTGGTCGAAACGGATTTTCTGCGGCGGTGCAGCCGCTTTTACGGTGCGACTTGGTTCTATGAGCGTATTTAAAAGTACCGCGGGAAAGCGCTCAATCAGCATTTCGGTATGCTGGCGTAACAAGTCCAGTGCGGCATCGACTTGCTCACGCCCTCGCGAACGATGCAGTTGCTGCCGCTCCAGATCTGCCTGGAGCAGGCCCAGTAGCCTGGTCAGAATGGGCTTTCCGCTACTTGCCGCCAGCGCCAGCGCGTCGCGGTAGGGCTCGGAGTACACCGGCGTGTCTATGGACACGGAAGGCCCATCCTGTGTCATGCTGGGCAGACCTTACTTCAGTGCCTTGTAACGCATACGCTTGGGCTTGGCCCCCTCCTCGCCCAGGCGCTTCTTCTTGTCGGCTTCGTACTCTTGGTAGTTGCCGTCGAAGAAGGTCCACTGGCTGTCGCCTTCGGCGGCCAGGATGTGGGTGGCAATACGGTCCAGGAACCAGCGGTCATGGGAGATGACCAGCATGGTGCCGGCGAATTCCAACAGTGCATCTTCCAGCGCGCGCAAGGTTTCCACGTCCAAGTCGTTCGACGGCTCATCAAGCATCAGCACGTTGCCGCCGGCGATCAGGGTCTTGGCCAGGTGCAAGCGGCCACGCTCACCACCGGACAACATGCCGACCTTCTTCTGCTGGTCTGCACCGTTGAAGTTGAAGCGGCCGCAGTAGGCGCGGCTGGCCATCTGGAACTTGCCTACGTTCAGGATGTCGAGTCCGCCGGACACGTCTTCCCAGACGGTTTTTTCGTTCGACAAATCATCACGATGCTGGTCGACGAAAGCCATCTTCACGGTGGAGCCGATCACCACTTCACCCGAATCCGGCTTCTCCTTGCCCGCGATCAGTTTGAACAGCGTCGACTTGCCGGCACCGTTGGGACCGATGATGCCGACGATGGCGCCCGCAGGGATGTTGAAGCTCAGGTTGTCGATGAGCACGCGGTCGCCAAAGGACTTGGTGACGTTCTTGAACTCGATCACCTGGCTACCCAGGCGGTCAGCCACGGGGATGAAGATTTCGTTGGTTTCGTTGCGCTTTTGGTATTCGAAGTCGCTCAGTTCTTCGAAGCGGGCCAGGCGGGCCTTGCTCTTGGCTTGGCGGGCTTTGGGGTTCTGGCGCGACCATTCCAATTCCTTCTTTAAGGCCTTGGCTCGGGCTTCTTCGCCCTTCTGTTCGGCTTCCAGGCGTGCGCCCTTCTGCGTCAGCCAGTCCGAGTAATTGCCCTTGTAGGGAATGCCGGAGCCACGGTCCAGTTCCAGAATCCATTCGGCGGCGTTGTCCAGGAAGTAGCGGTCATGGGTAATGGCCACCACGGTGCCGGAATAGCGTTGCAGGAACTGCTCCAGCCAGTCCACCGATTCGGCATCCAAGTGGTTGGTGGGCTCGTCGAGCAGCAGCATGTCGGGCTTGCTCAGCAAGAGTCGGCACAGCGCCACGCGGCGCTTTTCACCACCGGACAGCACGCCGATGTTGGCATCCCACGGTGGCAGGCGCAGTGCGTCGGCGGCGATTTCCAGTTGGTGTTCGGAGTCGGTGCCGGCGGTGGCGATGATGGCCTCCAGCTCGGCCTGTTCGGCGGCCAGGGCGTCAAAGTCGGCGTCTTCTTCGCCATAGGCGGTATAGACCTCTTCCAGACGGGCCTTGGCGGCGAACACCTTGCCCATGCCGGCTTCGACGCTTTCGCGCACCGTCTGGGTCGGGTCCAACTGGGGTTCTTGCGGCAGATAGCCGATGTTCAGGCCGGCCATAGGGATGGCTTCGCCTTCAATTTCCTTGTCCAGGCCAGCCATGATCTTCAGCAAGGTGGACTTGCCGGAGCCGTTGGTACCCAGCACGCCGATCTTGGCGCCGGGAAAGAAACTGAGGGAAATGTCTTTAAGAATGTGGCGCTTTGGCGGCACGATCTTGCCGACGCGGTTCATGGAAAAAACGTATTGAGCCATCTGTTTTGAAGGTCTGGTTAGTGCAAAAAAATCTGCCGAAACTAGTCGGGCGAACCCTGATTATCCCAGCATGCGACAATCTACCTGTTGCGGCATTCCAATTGGCTGCAACGCCAGCACTTCGCTGGGGGCCAAAACGACTTGTTTTGCGTCCATTTTTAAAAAAATGTCTGCCTTTGATTGGTGCCCGTGTTGACTGTACGGGCGATAGGCCAGGCTTCCAAGCGCCCAGGACGGGCGCAACAAAATGAACTTTGAAGAACTGAATCTGGCCCCGGCCATTCTGAAGGCCGTGCAAGAGCAAGGCTACACCGAGCCCACCCCCATTCAAGCGCAGGCCATTCCGGTCGTCTTGGCTGGGCACGATCTGCTGGGCGGCGCGCAAACCGGCACCGGCAAAACCGCAGCGTTCACCCTGCCCCTGCTGCAGCGCCTGACCGAAAGCGCTCCCGCGCAAAACAAATTCGGCGGCAAGGGCATCCGCGCCCTGGTGTTGACCCCCACCCGTGAACTCGCCGCCCAAGTCGAGGAATCGGTACAAACCTATGGCAAATACCTGGAACTGACTTCCACCGTCGTCTTTGGTGGCGTGGGCATGAACCCGCAAATCACCAAGGTCAAAAAGGGCGTAGACATTCTGGTCGCCACCCCTGGCCGCCTGTTGGACTTGATGCAGCAAGGCATGCTGGACCTGGGCCAGGTGCAGATCCTGGTGCTGGACGAAGCCGACCGTATGCTCGACATGGGCTTCATCCACGACGTGAAGAAGGTGCTGGCCGCCGTGCCCAAGGACAAGCAAAGCCTGCTGTTCTCCGCCACCTTCAGCGATGAAATCCGCGACTTGGCCGCCACCCTGCTGAAGAACCCGCAAAGCGTGCAGGTCACGCCGCGCAACACCACCGTGCAGCGCATCACCCAGGTGATCCACCCGGTCGGTCGCGGCAAGAAAAAGGCTTTGCTGGCCCACATCATCCAGGAACACAAGTGGAGCCAGGTGCTGGTGTTCACCCGCACCAAGTTCGGCGCCAACAACGTGGCCGAATTCCTGGAAAAGAATGGCATCACCGCCATGGCGTTGCACGGCAACAAGAGCCAGTCGGCGCGTACCCAAGCCTTGCAAGGCTTCAAGAGCGGCGATGTACGCGCCCTGGTAGCTACCGATATCGCAGCACGCGGTATCGACATCGATGACCTGCCGCACGTGGTGAACTACGAAATCCCGAACGTCTGCGAAGACTATGTGCATCGCATCGGCCGTACCGGCCGCGCGGGTGCCGAAGGCGCTGCGGTGAATCTGGTGTGCCTGGACGAAGAAGGCTTCATGCAAGACATCGAGCGCTTCACCAAGCAAGAGATTGCGGTGCAAGTCATCGAAGGCTTCATGCCCGAGCCCGGCGAACGTGCCGAACCCATCGCCATGGGCCGCCAGACCATCTGGGGCGGCGCTGGCAAACCACCCAGCCGTGACGTGATGCAAGCCGCAGCCAAGGCTGCACGAACCGAAATGCTGCAACGCGTGCGTGAGAACAAGGCTTCGCAAGGCGACGGTGGCCAGCGCGCTGGCAATGGCGGTGGCCGCAACGGACCGCGCGGTGGCCCACGCAGTGCGCCGCAAGGCGACGGCATGGCGCCTCCCCGTCCACAAGGTGCACGTCCGCCCCAAGGTGGCCGGGGCCCGCGTCCCGGTGGTAGCAACGGCGGCGCACGCTCCGGCGGTTACAGCGGCGGTGGCGGTTATGGCGGTGGCTACGGTGGTGGCGCACAGCCTGACCACACCCGCTCAGCTTCCATGGGCGGCCAAGCGCCTGCGCCCCGCGCAACCCAGGGCGGTCAACCCGACCCCATGCGCACCAGCGTAGACAGCATGTTGGACCGTGGTCGCCGCGGCGGCTTTGGTGGTGGCAACCGTAATGGAGGCGGTGGTGGAGGCTATGGCGGCGGCAACGGCGGTGGTTATGGTGGCGGTCGCGGCAACGGTGGTGGCTCCCGGGGCCCCGGCGGCGGTTCGCGCGGCCCTTTCGGCCGTTAAGCCGGTAATTTTCAAGTAGATTTTGGGCTCTAGCGCAGATTGCACCAGCGGCAAGCGCTATAAAAGATAGAGCAGATGAAATCTGCTCCTAAAGGCGCATGCTCCAGGGCATGCGCCTTTTTTATTTGCTATTATTTTTGCAGCTACTTGCGTAGATGCCACCTGCGCCAGAGCTTGTTTTTTCATAAAAAATCTATACCCCGTATAGCGACCATTAAATAACAAGCCGGTAGTATTTGCGCCCTACCCTTTTTCCACCACAAGGCCCCACGATGAGACTCCTCCACACCATGCTGCGCGTTGGCGATTTGCAGCGCTCCATCCAGTTCTATACCCAAGTGTTGGGCATGCAACTGCTGCGTACGTCCGAGAACACCGAATACAAATACTCGCTGGCGTTCGTGGGCTACGGCAGCAACCCCGACCATGCCGAGATCGAGCTAACCTACAACCACGGCGTCAGCAGCTATGAGCCCGGTACAGCGTTCGGCCACATTGCCCTGGGCGTGCCCGATGCCTACGCGGCCTGCGCCAAGATCAAGGCGGCCGGCGGTAATGTGACGCGGGAAGCCGGCCCGGTCAAAGGCGGCAGCACCGTGATTGCCTTTGTGACCGACCCCGATGGCTACAAGATCGAACTGATCCAACGTGCAGAGCACGCCGGCGGTACCGGTCTGTAACAAAGCCACTCCCCCGCCCTGCGTCGCCGCTTGACAGTTGAAGACAAGCGGACGGAATATGCCCCTCCAACTACTACACGGGGGACACCATGGCCAGCCCAAAAACCACCACGCCCGCAGCGGCCAAAGCGCTGTCGCTGCACATCGGTCTGAATGCCGTCAGTGGCGCTGCCTATTCGGGCTGGACCGGACCGCTGGCGGCGTGCGAGTTTGATGCCAACGACATGGCGGCCATCGCCAAGTCCAAAGGCATGAAGTCCACCGTCTTGCTGACCAGGCATGGCACGCGCGCCAAAGCCCTGGCGGCAATTCGCAACGCAGCCAAGAGCCTGCGTGCCAGCGACCTGTTCTTTCTTACCTACTCGGGCCACGGTGGCCAGGTGCCCGACGCCAATGGCGACGAAGCCGACAAACAAGACGAAACCTGGTGCCTGTATGACGGACAGCTGATCGACGACGAGCTGTATTTCGAGCTCAGCCAGTTCGCTGCGGGCGTGCGCATTTTGGTGCTGTCCGACAGCTGCCACAGCGGCTCCGTCACCCGGGCCATGCCAACCGGACCGCGAGAACGCGCCATGCCCACGGCCGTAGCGATGCGTGTCTACCGCGACCACCAGGCCTTCTATGACAAGTTGCAAACAGAGGTAGCCAAGGCCGCCGGCACGGCAGCGGTCGACCCGGACACCGCGCTGGCCCAGGTCGCGGCCAGCAGCCGCCTGACGGCCATCATGAAGAAATTCAAGCCCTCGGTGCTATTGATTTCCGGCTGCCAGGATAACCAGACTTCGATGGATGGTGACCACAACGGCGCCTTCACCGAACAGGTATTGAAGGTCTGGAACCAGGGTGGTTTCATCGGCAACTACGGCCAGTTCTACGCCCGCGTGAAAGCGAATATGCCCCGCACACAGTCACCTAACCTGTTCACGCTCGGCATAGCGGGCAGGTTCCTGGCGCAAACGCCGTTTTCAGTCTGAAAAAAAGCGCCTCGGGAGGCGCTTTATTGATTCTCTGGTTTAGGCTACTTTTTTCTTCAAAGCTGCCGTGTCCAGACACAGCTGGGTGATGCGACCCCAGTCGCCAGCCTTCATGGCATCCGTCGGTACGATCCACGAGCCGCCGACGCACACTACGTTGGGCAGAGCCAGAAAGTCCGGCGCGTTCTGCAAGGTAACGCCACCCGTGGGGCAGAACTTCACGTCAAAAAATGGACCACTCCAGGCCTTCAGCATGGCCGGGCCGCCCGCTTGCATGGCAGGGAAAAACTTCAGCTCGGTAAAGCCGTCTTCCTGCGCCATCATGACCTCGCTACCAGTGGCCACACCAGGCAACAGTGCCAAGCCCAGATCGCGGCAAGCCTGGCCGACCGCGCGGGTGTAGCCCGGGCTGACGCCAAACAAGGCGCCTGCCTTGACCGCTGCTGCCGCATCCGCCGCACTGCGGATGGTGCCCGCACCGATCACTGCTTCAGGGACTTCCTTGGCGATGCGCTCTATACATTCCAACGCCTGCGGTGTGCGCAACGTGACTTCCAACATACGGATGCCGCCCGCCACCAGGGCGCGCGCCAGCGGCACGGCATGGGCGACGTCGTTCAGCACGATCACCGGGATCACCGGCGCGTCTTCCATGACCTGGCGCGCCGTCCAGCGGCCGTTTGCGTTCTTGTTTACATCCATGTGAGAGCTCCTTGTTCTGCAGTCAGGGCATTGCGACGCATGCCCGAAAATAATTCACGGCCCATGCCCAGGCCATTGGCCACGCGCAAGGCTTCAGGCATGGTGGCCAATGGCCGCGCAGCCCATTCATCATCCGGCACCAGGGCCTGCAGGGTGCCAGCAATCGCATCCAGGCGCACCACGTCGCCATCCAGCAACTTGGCCAGCGGGCCACCGGCCAGCGCCTCGGGAGAGACGTGGATGGCCGAGGGCACTTTGCCCGATGCGCCACTCATGCGGCCATCGGTCACCAGCGCCACCCGGTAGCCTTTACCTTGCAGCACGGCCAGCGGTGGCGTCAGTTTGTGCAACTCTGGCATACCGTTCGCCTTCGGGCCTTGCCAGCGCACCACACAAATCACGTCCCGGTTTAGTTCTCCGGCATTGAAGGCCACATGAAGTGCCTCTTGCGAATCAAACAGGCGCACCGGCGCTTCGATGACATAGCGGTCTTCCGGCACGGCGGATGCCTTGATGACGCTGCGCCCCAAGTTGCCCTGCAACAGCTTCAACCCACCTGTTGCACTGAACGGCGCACTGGCTGGGCGCACGATGCTGGTGTCCTTGGACGGGCCCGTAGGTTCCCACTGCAGGCTGTCACCGGCCAGTACCGGCACGCCTGTGTATTCACGGATACCACCGGCGCGCACCGTCAACACGTCTTCATGCATGAAACCGGCATCCAGCAACTCGCGGATGATGAAGCCGGGGCCGCCTGCGGCCTGGAACTGGTTCACGTCGGCACTGCCGTTGGGATACACATGCGAGAGCGTGGGCACCACATCAGACAATGCGCTGAAGTCGTCCCAGTCGATCACAATGCCGGCTGAAGCGGCTACCGCGACCCAGTGAATCAAATGGTTGGTGGATCCGCCGGTGGCCACCAAAGCTACCATGGCATTGACGATGCAGCGCTCGTCCACCACCTTGCCAATGGGGGCGAAGCGTTTGGATTTGACGGCACTCAGCACAGTGCGGGTCGATTCGCGGGTCAGTTCATCACGCAGTGCACCACCGGGGGCCACAAAAGCCGTGCCGGGTACATGCAGACCCATGGCTTCCAGCAGCATCTGGTTGCTGTTAGCGGTACCGTAGAAAGTGCAGGTGCCGGGCGCATGGTAGGCGGCAGATTCCGCCTCAAGCAGCTCGGCACGGCCAACCAGGCCTTGGGCCGCCTGCTCGCGCACCTTGGATTTGGCGCTGTTGGACAGGCCGGACGGCATCGGACCCGCAGGCACAAAGACCATGGGCAAATGGCCAAATTGCAGCGCGCCAATCAGCAGGCCTGGCACGATCTTGTCGCACACACCCAGCATCAGGGCGGCATCGAACATATCGTGGCTGAGAGCGACCGCAGTGGCCATGGCAATGACATCCCGGCTGAACAGGCTGAGTTCCATTCCCGGCGTGCCTTGCGTCACGCCATCGCACATGGCGGGCACGCCGCCAGCGACCTGGGCCGTGGCGCCATGCAGGCGGGCTTCGGCCTTGACCAACTCCGGGTATGTGAGCAGCGGGCTGTGGGCCGACAACATGTCGTTGTAAGCGGTCACGATGCCGATGTTCAGCGCTTTTTCGGCAACCACCTTGAACTTGTCATTGTTCGGCATACCGGCAAATGCATGGGCCACGTTGGCGCAGCCCATGCGTTCGGCACCGGGCTTGCGCTGTGCAGCGGTCTCAAGGCGTTCCAGATACGCGCTGCGACTAGGCCCGCTGCGTGCGCGAATGCGGTCTGTGACCGCGCTGACGGTGGGGTGGAGTTTCATGTTTTTTGGTAACAAAATTACAACCTCCATGGTACCCCTTAACTGCAATTTTGTACCGCCCCGCAGTTACCAGTGGGTTACGAACGCCCCAGGGCAAACCCTTGGCCGCAGCCTCACCACAGGCCTTATTTGGAGCCCAATTTGCGGTACAGCGTATTGCGGCTGACGCCCAGTTGGCGTGCCGCCTGGGACACATTGCCGTCGCATTGCTGCAGCACCCGCTCCATGGTTCGCACCGCCTGCGTATGCAAGGGGCCGTCGTCAATTTCATCTTTTTGCGGCGTGGACACGCGCACATCCTGGACAAAATCGTCAGGCAAATGCTGCCAATCGATCACACACTCACCGCTATCTAGCAGCGCACAGGCAGTGCGTAAAACGTTGGCCAGCTGGCGTACATTGCCTGGCCAGGAGAATGCAGCAAAAGCCTGCGCCACTACGGGAGCCAGCTGTACCGCCTGGCCTGGCGCCAGCGACTGCAACAGCCGCTCGACCAGGGCTGACTGGTCACTGCGTTCGCGCAATGGGGGCAGCAGCAAGGTCAGGCCGTTGATGCGGTAGTAAAGGTCCTCCCGAAAGCGGCCTGCCTGCATTTCTTCCCGCAGGTTGCGATGCGTGGCGCACACCAGTGCAAAGTCCACGGCGACAGACTTGCCGCCGCCCAAGGCCTGTACCTCGCGCTCTTGCAACACGCGCAATAGCCGAGCCTGGAAAGCCAGCGGCATGTCACCCACTTCGTCCAGTAACAGCGTACCGCCCTGCGCCTCACGCAGGCGGCCAGGCGAACCCTCACGACGGGCTCCGGTAAAAGCACCTGGCAGGTAGCCAAACAGCTCGGCCTCGATCAAGGACTCAGGCAAGGCCGCACAATTGACCGCCACGAAAGGCCCGTCCTTGCGTGGACCGGCCGCATGTACGGCCCGCGCAAACACCTCTTTACCCACCCCGGATTCGCCCTGCAACAGCAAGGGGATCGGCTTGCCGGCCACGCGGCGCGCCTTGTCCAGGGCAGCTCGAAACACGCAGTCACCGGTATCCAGGGCTTGCAATGGGTCGGTGGCAGGAAGGCTCTTCGGGAGCAGATTGCCCGCAATGCTGACCGCACGCACACGCCCGCCGTCCACACGCAACCAGAGCGGCCGCCCGTCGGGGCTGCGCAATTGGCGTGCAGTGCCAGCAATAGGCAATATTTCATGCGCCAACGGCCACACGGACTCAAGCGGCACCCGGCCCATATTGTCCCGGGGCAGTCGCAGCCATTGCAGGGCCGCGGTATTGGCGCCCAGAATCCAGCCCTCTTCAGACAAGGCCAATAGGCATTCCGTCACCGTCCCTATGCCTTCCAGCTGGGTGTGGAAGCGCAGCCTGATCTGGCCGGCATAACGGGTTTCAAATAGCTTGTGCTCGATCATGCGGGCCGCTGACCGTACCAGGCCCAAGGTGTGCGGGTGGTAGCCACGGTGGTCACCAGAAATATCCAGTACGCCCAGCAAACGTCCAGCGGGGTCGTGTATGGGTGCTGCGGCGCAGGTCAGAAAACCATTGCGCTCAAGATAATGCTCACTGGCATGGACCACCACCGGAGACTGCTCCGCCATGGCCATACCAATGGCGTTGGTGCCCCTATATTGTTCGTGCCAGGTTGCCCCCGGGCGCAAGGCCACGCGGCTGGCCCGGTCCAGAAAGTCGTCATCGCCCAGGGTGTGCAGCAGCATGCCGCTGCCATCGGCCAACACCACCATGCAGTCGCTGTCACGGGTTTGCTCAAAAACAAACTCCATCACCGGCCGGGCGTGGGCCACCAGCTCACGTTGGTGTTCCAAGGCCCGGGTCAGTTGCGCCGAAGATGCATGGGGCGCCCCCGGTGTACGCCCGCTGGCTTGCAAGCCAAAGGACAGACTGCGCCCCCAGGAGCGCGCCAGCCTGTCGCCCAGCAGCTCCTTGGGGATATCTCCTTGGTTCAATAACTGGCGCCGTGCCTGTCGCAGGGCCAGCGCGGGCGTTCTAACGGTACTGTGTCCGGAATCCATGGTCTGTCTCCTTGCCACGCCCGGTACGTGCCGGGTGCAGTCATGTAGTGCCACTGTAGTGGGCTGGCGCATATGTGCAAGCGGTTTAACACAAGCCTGGTAGTGGCTGCTCCATTTTGGAACACCTGTCCCACAACAAGCTGACAACTGCAGGCCCATTGAGTGCGGCGTACCGCTACTTTCGCGCAGGAAACCGGCTTTCACGGCCCACAAAAGCATGTGGCACACACCCTGCACTACTTGCTGCGCACTAACTTGCAAGTGCTCAATAACCCAAAAGGAGACATCCATGCTTTATCCCCATCCCGGCAGCGACAATGCCCCCGTACAGTTCAAAGCGCGTTATGACAACTACATTGGCGGCAAATGGGTTGCGCCCCTCAAAGGCGAGTACTTTGACGTCGTTACGCCTATTTCTGGCAAAGTATTCACCCAAGCCGCCCGGTCGGGTCCAGAAGACATCGAACTGGCCTTGGATGCCGCGCATGCCGCGGCTGATAGCTGGGGCCGCACCTCGGCTGGTGAGCGCTCCAATCTGCTACTGAAGATCGCCGATCGCCTGGAAGCCCACCTGGAAAAGCTGGCCTACGCCGAAACCGTGGATAACGGCAAACCCATCCGCGAAACTCTGAACGCGGATATTCCGCTGACCATCGACCATTTCCGCTACTTTGCTGGCTGCCTGCGGGCCCAGGAAGGTGCTTTGAGCGAGATCGACGAAAACACCATTGCGTACCACTTCCACGAACCCCTGGGCGTGGTGGGCCAGATCATTCCCTGGAACTTCCCTATCCTGATGGCCGCCTGGAAGCTGGCGCCCGCCATAGGGGCCGGCAACTGCGTGGTGCTCAAGCCGGCCGAATCCACACCAGTCAGCATCATGGTGATGCTGGAGCTGATCGCCGATCTGCTGCCAGCGGGTGTGCTGAACGTGGTGAACGGCTTTGGCCGCGAAGCGGGCATGTCGCTGGCCACCAGCAAACGTATTGCCAAGATCGCCTTCACCGGCTCTACCGCCACAGGCCGGGTGATCGCCCAGGCTGCCGCTACCAATTTGATCCCGGCGACGCTGGAGCTGGGTGGCAAGTCGCCCAATATCTTCTTTGCCGACGTGGCTGACGCAGACGATGACTTTTTCGACAAAGCCATCGAAGGCTTGGTGCTGTTCGCCTTCAACCAGGGCGAGGTCTGCACCTGCCCATCGCGTGCCTTGATCCACGAGTCCATCTACGACAAGTTCATGGCCCGCGTGCTGACCCGCGTTAAAGCCATCAAGCAAGGCAGTCCGCTGGACACCGACTGCATGATGGGTGCCCAGGCGTCCCAGGTGCAGATGGACAAAATCATGTCTTACATGGATATCGGCATCAACGAAGGTGCTGAACTGCTGGTGGGCGGTCAACGCGCAACCATGCCAGCCGATCTGGCTGGCGGCTACTATGTTCAGCCAACCCTGTTCAAGGGCCACAACAAGATGCGCATCTTCCAGGAAGAAATTTTTGGCCCAGTGCTGGCCGTGACCACATTCAAGGATGAGGCTGAAGCCTTGGCGCTTGCCAACGACACGCCATACGGCCTGGGAGCCGGCGTTTGGAGCCGTGATGGCGGCGTGGCCTACCGCATGGGCCGTGCCATCAAGGCCGGCCGGGTCTGGACCAACTGCTACCACGCCTACCCTGCCCACGCGACCTTTGGTGGTTACAAGGAGTCGGGCATAGGGCGTGAAACCCACAAGATGATGCTGGACCACTACCAACAGACCAAGAACCTGCTGGTGAGCTATAACCCCAAGAAGCTGGGCTTCTTCTAAGCCCCTACCTGCAGTAGCCTTATCGCAGTACTGCCGCTGCAGGGTCTGAAATTAAGCCGCCCATGGATGGCCATGGCGGCTTATCAGGCTTGGTTCGGCGGCACAATCCAAGCCATGAGCCTAACTACTACCCAGCTTGCCGATCTGCGTAAAAGCTACGAGCGCGCAGAACTCAATGAAGAGGCATCCCACGCAGACCCGCTACAGCAATTCGAACAGTGGCTGAACGAGGCTGTAGACGCCCAGGTACCCGAACCCAATGCCATGACCCTGGCTACGGTGGCACACAATTTGCGGCCATCGACCCGTATCGTGCTGATCAAAGGCTTTGATGCCCGTGGCATCGTTTGGTACACCAATTACGAAAGCCGTAAGGGCCAAGAACTGGCGGGCAACCCCTATGCGTCCCTGCAATTCCACTGGGTGGAGCTGGAGCGTGTAGTGCGTATAGAAGGTGTGGTGGAAAAGGTCAGCGATGCCGAAAGCGACGCCTATTTCCAAAGCCGCCCGCTGGATTCCCGGTTGGGTGCATGGGCATCCCCCCAATCACAGGTGATTTCTAACCGCAGTACCCTGGTGGCCAATGCCGCCAAGTACGGCGCGCAGTTTCTTTTGAACCCGCCGCGCCCTCCCCATTGGGGCGGCTACCGCCTGCAGGCCGATCGCTGGGAGTTCTGGCAAGGACGCAAGAGCCGGCTACATGACCGCCTTCGCTATACATTAGATAGCAACACCCGCTGGATTCGCGAGCGCTTGGCGCCTTAAATATTTATAAGTCTGCAGGCATGTCATCCTCGCGTCCGCCTCCGGTCAAACCTATTCCCTGGCTCTTGCCGGGTGAACCCTTTCCACCTGTAACACAGGCCTGGGGTCCAACCGATCCTGCCCCTGGCCTATTGGCTGCGGGCGGCGCGCTGGATGTAGACAGTCTGCAGCGCGCCTATCGACAAGGTATTTTTCCCTGGTTCAGCACGGGCCAGCCCATCCTGTGGTGGAGTACCGATCCGCGCATGGTCTTGCACACCCAGGAGTTTCGCCTGCACCGTTCGCTGCGCAAAACTCTGGCACGCTTCGTCCGGACGTCGGGCTGCGAGATCCGCATAGACCATGCCTTTGCGGACGTCATCCGGGCCTGCTCAGGCAGCGCACGACCAGGGCAAACGGGCACCTGGATCGTGGCCGACGTCATGCAGGCATATATAGAGCTGCACCAGGCCGGCTACGCACACAGCATAGAGACCTGGATAGACGGAGAGCTCGCTGGCGGCTTGTATTGCGTGGCTCTGGGTCAGGCTGTCTTTGGCGAATCCATGTTCACCCGCATGCCCGACGCGTCCAAGATCGCGCTGGCCGCCCTGGTATGCTTTTGCCGTGCCCATGGCATCCCACTGATCGATTGCCAACAGAACACGGCCCACCTGGCGTCCATGGGTGCGCGCGAAATCCCCAGGGCAGACTTTTGCATGCAGATCGTACGCAACGCAAGCCAAGCCGCACCGCACTGGCAATTCAACCCCTTATACTGGGATGCACTGCTTGCTTCTAAGCCCGGCCTGTGACAAACCTCCATGAATTGCCGCTGCAAACCCTGCAGTTTTATGCGACGGCACCCTATCCCTGCAGCTATCTGTCGGACCGGCAGGCACGGTCCCAGGTGGCAACCCCCAGCCATTTGATCCAAACGGAAACCTATTCGGAGTTGGTACGCATGGGTTTTCGCCGCAGCGGCCTGTTCACCTATCGCCCCTATTGCGACGGTTGCCAGTCTTGCATGCCATTACGCGTGTTGGCCCATAGTTTTAAACCCGATCGCAGCCAAAAGCGCGCCTTGGCCCAGCACGGCTCATTGCAATCACGCGTGTTGGAACTAGGCTTTGTACGTGAGCATTACGAGCTGTATCTGCGTTACCAAAATGGCCGCCATGCGGGCGGCGGCATGGACCAGGACAGCATTGACCAGTACACGCAATTTTTGCTGCAAAGCCGGGTCAGTTCGCGTTTGGTCGAATTCAGGGAATTAGCCGTAGACGGATCGGCCAGCCGACTCAAGATGGTGTCTATTTTGGATGTGCTGGACGACGGCTTGTCCGCTGTGTACACCTTTTACGAACCTGAGCAGCACACGAGCTACGGCACCTATAACGTTCTATGGCAGATCGAACAAGCGCGGCAGCTGGGTTTGGACTACGTATATCTGGGCTACTGGATTGCGCAGAGCCCCAAGATGCTCTACAAGTCCCGGTTTGCACCCCATGAAATCCTGAAAGATGGTGTCTGGACCGCTGTGGCAAGCTAGCCCAGCACATCTTTAGCGGGCTTCATCAACGATGAGTTGATTTCATATTGTGCAACCGTACATTTCATAAGGTAAGATCCAGTATCTCTTAATGGGAACTGCAATGAAGCCATCAGAACCCAGTGCACCCGCCACTCCGACCGTCCAAGTCATCGAGCGCATGTTTGCGCTGATCGATGTTCTGGCATCCCGTGAAGATGCCATGTCGCTCAAAGAAATCAGCGAAAGAACGGGTCTGCACCCCTCCACCACCCACCGTATCCTGAATGATTTGGCAACCGGTCGCTTTGTAGACCGGCCAGAGCCTGGCAGTTACCGCCTGGGTATGCGCTTGCTGGAGCTGGGCAACTTGGTCAAAGGTCGTTTGAACGTACGCGACGCCGCCCTGGTCCCCATGCGCGAGTTGCACCGACTTACCCAGCAGCCCGTGAACCTGAGCCTGCGCCAAGGTGACGAAATTGTTTACGTCGAACGGGCGTACAGCGAGCGCTCGGGCATGCAGGTTGTGCGCGCCATTGGCGGGCGGGCCCCATTGCATCTCACCTCGGTAGGCAAGTTGTTTCTGGCCATGGATGAACCACAGCGCGTACGCGCTTACGCCATGCGTACGGGCCTCAGCGGTCAGACAAAAAACAGCCTGACCGATATCCACATGCTGGAGCGTGATTTGGCCAAAACCCGGCAGTACGGCATCGCACGCGACAACGAGGAGCTGGAATTGGGGGTACGCTGTATCGCCGTCGGCATTTACGACGACCAAAGCAAGCTGGTGGCAGGCCTGTCAATCTCTGCTCCAGCGGACCGCCTTGACGAAGGATGGTTGCCGAAACTACAAAATACGGCCAATGAAATATCCGCCGCCTTGGGTTACAAGACGGCGGATATCAACTAAGCAGCAAAGCAACTGCTGCGGACGAGATGCACTCAGCCCGCAGTCTTGACTACAGGGTTGGATTCCACCCAGTGGCGCACGCGTTCTGCATCGGCAATGCGGCTCAGTTTGCCGGCAGAGTCCAAAAACACCATGATCAGTTTGCGTCCAGCAATCTTGGCTTGCATCACCAGGCACTGACCGGCCTCCGAGATGTAGCCGGTCTTTTGCAGGCCAATGTCCCAATCCGGGCTTTTCACCAAACGGTTGGTGTTATTGAACTGCAGGGTTCTGCGGCCAATGTCAACTTGATAACCAGGAGAAGTGGAGAGCTCGCGCAGAGTAGGTTCGTTGTAAGCAGCATTCACCAGGGTGGCTAGATCACGGGCGCTGGATTGGTTGCTGCTAGACAACCCCGTAGGTTCAACGTAGCGGGTGTCCTTCATGCCCAGCATCTTAGCTTTGGCATTCATCAGGGAAACAAAGGTAGCCAAGCCGCCTGGATAGGTGCGCCCCAACGCATGGGCAGCACGATTTTCGCTGGACATCAAGGCCAGGTGCAACAATTCGCCTCGGCTCAAAGTGGTACCTACGGTCAGCCTGGAGCGGCTCCATTTTTCGGTGTCCACATCATCTTGGCTTATTGTGATGTCCTCGTCCATCGGCAGATTGGCTTCGTTAATTACCACACCCGTCATCAGCTTGGTCAAGGATGCGATTGGCAAAACCGCCTGGTCATTCTTGCTGAAAAGAACTTCGCGCGTGTCTTGGTCAATCACCAGAGCGACACTGGATTTGAGTGCCAAGGCATCTGGGGCACCGTGCAAACCCGCCAATTCACCAAAGGACTGCTTGGCAGGAATGATGGCTGCTACAGGCCGTGCCACCTTCTTGGTAGCGACCAAGGTTTTGGATACACGTGCATTGCGGCTAGTTTTCACGACCACCGCACTGCGCTTGGACTTGGTTGTTACGGCTTGAACCTTCTCAACACTCACTTTTTTACGCTGCGCGGCATGCGCCGGGGCACTTGCCATGAGCGCGGAACAGGTAATAACAGAAACAATATGTAGCAGGCGGTTCAAAACGGGGCTTTCAGGGAGTGGCATGAGTTCATCTCCGGTTCAGAAACGATCCAGAAGGAGTGTATCCAAATCAAAAACTTCACACAAGATCAAAGACTTAGCGAATATATTTAAGGTGATATTTTTGGCCTGAACTTTACACAAGGTCTACCAGGGAAAGACAAACCATAGAGCCCGCAGCACCGTCGTATACAGCTGGAAAATGTACGGACTGCAATAGCGTGTAATAACGTTCTGCGCATGGTTCTTGCTGACAAGACAAAGCACAAAAGTTGTAAAACTTGCCTCGTAGAATCAAACAAACAACCCAGGGAAATCAATGAGCTCTATCAATTTTATTGGCGGTGAAAAAGGTGGCGTAGGCAAATCGGTCACAGCGCGCGTGCTCGCACAATATTTCCTGGATGCCGGCCTGGCATTCACGGGGTTTGACACCGACCGCTCGCACAACTCGTTTACCCGCTTTTATCCCGACTTTGCTTCCCCCGTCTTGGTTGACAGCTTTGAAGGACTGGACCGGATCGCTGAGGCTTTTGAGGCCAACCCCCACCAAAACGTCATCGTAGACTTGGCGGCGCAGACAGCCGCGCCTCTGGCGCGTTGGATCAAAGACTCAGATTTGTTTGAGGTACTCGCTGATCTGAACATAGCCGTCAACTTCTGGCACGTTATCGATGAAGGCAAGGATTCGGTCAGCTTGCTGACGGAACTAATGCAGAACTTTGGCAGCGCACCCACCTACATCATTGTGATGAACCACGGACGTGGTTCGGATTTTTCGCTCATGCGCTCCTCCAGCGCCATGGACGAAGCCCTGAAGCTAGGCGCCCGCGTCATCGAACTGCCCGCACTACAAGACGCTTGCATGCGCAAGATCGACCGCCAGAACGCCAGTTTCTGGAGTGCAGTACACGAACGTAGCGAAACCGATGGCCTGGGTATTCTGGAACGCCAGCGCGTCAAAACCTGGTTGAAAAAGACTTACACGGCACTGGAAGGCTTGCCACTGTAAGGCATCAACCAACACGAGCAGCACCAAATAAAAAGGGGCGGTACCCAAGAGTACCGCCCCTTTTTTGTTCTGCTGGTCAGCTCAACCCGCTGTTGCCTCTTCCGACTCAGGCTTGGCTCGGCCTTCCTTCTTGGGCAAAGGCTGGATGTCCAGCTCCACTTCACCGGACTCCACGCCTTTTTCGTCCTTGGTGATCTTCATGTCCACCGTCAGGCGGCCGCCATCGATCAAACGGCCAAACAGCAATTCGTCCGCCAAAGCGCGGCGAATCGTGTCTTGGATCAGGCGCTGCATCGGACGGGCGCCCATCAACGGGTCGAAGCCCTTCTTGCCCAGATATTTACGCAGAGTGTCGGTAAACGTTACGTCCACCTTCTTCTCGGCCAACTGGGTTTCCAGTTGCAACAGGAACTTGTCCACCACACGCAGAATGATGGTTTCATCCAGCGCCTTGAAGCTTACGGTGGCATCCAGACGGTTGCGGAACTCCGGTGTGAACAGGCGCTTGATATCGGCCATTTCGTCACCCGATTCACGCGGGTTGGTGAAGCCAATGGTCGCCTTGTTCATGGTCTCGGCACCCGCATTCGTCGTCATGATGATGATGACATTGCGGAAGTCGGCCTTGCGTCCGTTGTTGTCGGTCAGCGTACCGTGGTCCATGACCTGCAGCAGCACATTGAAAATGTCCGGGTGGGCCTTTTCAATTTCGTCCAGCAGCAGCACGCAGTGCGGCTTCTTGGTAACGGCCTCGGTCAGCAAGCCACCTTGGTCGAAACCGACATAGCCTGGAGGCGCACCAATCAGGCGGCTAACCGCATGGCGCTCCATGTATTCAGACATGTCGAAGCGGATCAGCTCGATGCCCATGATGTAGGCCAGTTGCTTCGCCGCTTCGGTCTTGCCCACACCTGTGGGACCGCTGAACAGGAAAGAGCCGATCGGCTTGTCGCCTTTGCCCAGACCCGAACGCGCCATCTTCACAGCGGATGCCAGCACGTCCAGCGCCTTGTCCTGGCCAAACACCACGCTCTTCAAGTCGCGTTCCAGCGTCTTGAGTTTGCCGCGGTCGTCGTTCGAGACATTCGCGGGCGGAATACGGGCAATCTTGGCCACGATCTCTTCCACCTCGGCCTTGGTAATGGTCTTTTTGCGCTTGCTGGTCGGCAGGATGCGTTGGGCGGCGCCGGCTTCGTCGATCACGTCAATTGCCTTATCGGGCAGATGGCGGTCGTTGATGTACTTGGCGCTCAACTCGGCAGCGGCCTGCAGAGCAGCCAGGGCGTACTTGACGCCATGGTGTTCTTCAAAGCGCGACTTCAAACCCTTGAGAATTTCCACCGTCTCCTGAACAGACGGCTCCACCACGTCCACCTTTTGGAAGCGGCGTGACAGCGCAGCGTCTTTTTCGAAGATGCCACGGTATTCGGTAAAGGTGGTGGCGCCAATGCACTTCAGCTGGCCGCTGGACAGCGCCGGTTTCAGCAGATTGGAGGCATCCAGCGTGCCGCCCGAGGCTGCACCGGCACCGATCAAGGTGTGGATTTCATCGATGAACAGGATCGCGTTGGGCTTGTCCTTCAAGGACTTGAGCACACCTTTCAGGCGCTGCTCGAAGTCACCGCGGTACTTGGTACCCGCCAACAGGGCGCCCATGTCCAGGGAATAGACCTGCGCCTCGGCCAGGATTTCCGGCACGTCTTTTTGCGTGATGCGCCATGCCAGCCCCTCGGCGATGGCGGTCTTGCCCACGCCGGCTTCACCCACCAGCAGCGGGTTGTTCTTGCGGCGGCGGCACAGGATCTGGATGGTGCGCTCGACCTCGTACTCGCGGCCAATCAGCGGGTCGATCTTGCCCTCTTTGGCCATCTGGTTCAGGTTCTGGGTGAACTGCTCCAGTGGGGAGGCTTTTTCATTCTTCTCGCCGCCGCCCTCTTCGCCTTCAGCCTGGCTGTCGGCGGCCTTCAAGGGCTCGGGGGGATCACTCTTCTTGATACCGTGGGCGATGAAGTTCACCACGTCCAGGCGCGTCACGCCTTGCTGGTGCAGGTAGTAGACGGCGTGAGAATCTTTTTCGCCAAAGATGGCGACCAGTACGTTGGCGCCGGTCACTTCCTTCTTGCCGCTGCCGGTGGACTGCACGTGCATGATGGCGCGCTGGATCACACGCTGGAAGCCCAGCGTGGGCTGGGTATCCACATCGTCGGTGCCGGCGACCTGGGGTGTGTTGTCCTTGATGAAGTTGCTCAGCGACTTGCGCAAATCGTCAATATTTGCGGAGCAGGCACGCAGAACTTCGGCCGCGCTGGGGTTGTCCAGCAAAGCCAGCAGCAGGTGCTCAACCGTAATAAATTCGTGGCGTTGCTGGCGCGCTTCCACGAAAGCCATGTGCAAACTGACTTCCAATTCTTGGGCAATCATGTGAATTCCTTTTTTGCCTTGCTGTTACAACACTCTGATGACGCACTCTACTTGGGATGCAATTTGACTTATTCAAGCAGCCGTTATTCCAACGGCTCGCTGACACACTGTAGCGGGTGTCCAGACTGTTTGGCGGCTTCCAGAACCTGGTCTACCTTGGTGGCTGCCACGTCCTTGGAATACACGCCGCACACGGCTTTTCCATCCAGATGGATCTTGAGCATGATCTGGGTGGCGGTTTCGCGGTCTTTGTTGAAAAACTCTTGGATTACCACCACCACGAACTCCATGGGGGTGTAATCGTCATTGAGCAGCAGCACCTGGTACATATGCGGCGGCTTGATCTTTTCGGTGCGACGCTCAAGCACGACCGAATCGCCGTCGTCGGATTTCGACGGCTGGTTCACGGGCGGCGGTGGCTTTTTGGGAATTTTGGTGGCCATGCTGTCATTCTATAGACGCATTCACACCGTTACCGGCAGAGGTGAATTAGGGGGCTACTTCACCGCGTTTGCGTCCACCATACGGTAATACAAACCGTAGGGATCATCGTTCAGAACGGCAAAACGCCCTTCCACAACCACGGGTTCCATGCTGTATTTCACGGGAGTCTTGGTTTTTATTTCGACCATGCTCTCTGGCCCACCTGGCAGGCAGAAGGCACAGGTCAGCGGCACCGAGGTCAGCAGGAAATGTTTTTGCTTCTCGCCCGGCTCCAACGGCATCATGAAGCCCTGCACGCGCTGCACCTTCTGGTGCAAGGCGAGCTGGGGCAGGCCGAAATTGGGCAGGATGCGGTTTTTCTCGGCCCGGGTCTTCACGGCGGTCAGCACCGACCAGGGCACCACGTCTGCACGCTCCTGCAGCGGTGCAAACGGGCTGTTGGGGCTGTGGTAGCCGGGGCCAGAGCCGGCCGGCAGGTCGATGGAGCCCAGAGGCGGTGTCTGCGCCAGCGCGGAGCCCAGCGTCAAGGCACTCAGCAGGGAGATGGCGGCGAGTTTCATGGCGTGCTCCGGTGGCTTCTCTGTGAATTGCAAGTTTAATGCTCGTGCTTCATGCCGCAGAATTTGCCAATGGCAATGCCCTTGCAGGCAGCTTGCAATTCCTTGAAGCACACGTCTTCGCCCTTGCCAGCTTCGCGGCATTGCGCGGCAGCTTCATGTGCCGCCGCCATGGCGCGGTGGCGGGCAATGTCTTCCTTGGCCTGGCTCATGTCTTCGGCGGCAAAGGCGCTGGCAGTCAGCAGGGACAGCAGCAAGGCGGTGGCGGTTTTGGTCATGGCAAAGCTCCGATTCAAAAATTTAACGGCTATTCAATAAGGTAGTGACATCCAGCCGGTAGGCTTCCAGCGCCGGCAAGGCTGCGGCCAAGGTGGCCACCACGCCGCCCAGCAGTGGCACCCACCATTCGGACGGCAACCAGATCCAGCCAGTCAACGGCAGCGAGCGTTCGGCCTGCAGCCAGCTGCCCACCAGTTGGGCCAGCAGATGGCCGCCCAGCAAGCCCAGGGCCGTGGCCATGGCGGCCAGCAGCAGCGCCTCGCACAGCACCAGGCCGGCCACCTTGTAGGGTGACGCGCCCAGCATGCGTAGCATGGCCAGGTCGGCGCGGCGTTCGCGCACGGCATTCCACAGGGCGATGAAAACGCTCAGGCCGGCGGTCAGCAGCAACACGGCGCCGAAGCCGCGCAGCACGTCGGTGCCCACCCCCACCATGCGCAGCAGGCGGGTGATTTCCACTGCGGGCGCCGCAGCCTGCATCTCCGTGGCGGTGTTGATGTAGCGCGGGAAGGTCACGGCGGCCAGTGGGCTTTTGTAGGTGATCAGCGCCAGCGTGATCTCGCGCTCGGCTTCCATGATCTTTTGGTCTTCGTCGTCCACGGCAGTGGCTTTTTCATGCACCTTCCAGACCGATTCGGTGGCCGTCAGCACCAGCCGATCCAGCACGCAGCCGCAGGGGGCCAGTACACCGGTCACGAAGTACGGAAAGTCGCCGTGGATATGGCCGCCGCCGCCCAGACCGTGCGAGCCGTAGAACTTATTGCCCATCGCCAAACCGGTGTTCTGCGCCACCTGGGCGCCCACCACGGCCTGCATGGGCTGGGTCCACATGCTGCCGGTGGCCAGCTTGGCGTCGTAATGCTCGGCGTAGGCGGTGGTGGTGCCGACAATGCGGAAACCCCGAAAGGTGTCGCCCAGGCTGATGGGGATCAGCTTGGCCACGCGCTTGTCTTTTTCCAGCTCTTGCACGGCGGTGAGCGGGATATTGCCTGGTGGCACGTCGATATGAAACACGCCGGCCAGTATCAGCTGCATGGGGCTACCCTTGGCCCCGACCACCGCGTCGATGCCGGCCAGGTCGCGGTCAAAAGCGCGGTCCATTTGCTCGCTGGTTAGCCATACGAAGGTGATGGACGCCAGGCCCAGCGCCAGTAGCAGCAGATTAAGTGATGCGGCCAGCGGACGCGACCACAGGTATTTGAAGGCTATTGCTACTATTTTCATAGCTTCTCGCGCAGCTTATCCGCGCGTTGCAGGCCAATTTGGCATGTAACTGCATGAGGTAAAGCGGCTGCTACCCGCGCGTCGTGCGTGGCGATGACCAAGGTGGCCTGGCAACGGGCGGCACTGCTTTGCAGCAAGGCCAGGGCCGCCTGGGCCGCGTCGTCGTCCAGGCTGGCGGTGGGCTCGTCGGCCAGTATCACCTTGGGCTGCAGCAGCACGGCCCGGGCCAGGGCCACGCGCTGGGCCTGGCCGCCGGACAGCTGGCTGGGTTTGCGCTGGGCCAGCCCGGCTAGGCCCAGCACCTCCAGCGTGGACTGCACCGCTTGCGGGTCGTCGACCACGCCGGCTGCCCACTGCGCCATGGCCAGGTTGCCGCGCACGGTCAGCGCCTCACTCAAATGCAAACGCTGGGGTAAAAAGCCGATGGCGCCCGCCCGCCATGCGTCGGTAGCTAGCTTTTGAATAGCATTCAGGTTCTGCCCGGCGATCTCAATGTGGCCACCGCTGGCCCGCAGCAGGCCAGCCGCCAGTGCCAGCCAAGTGGATTTACCCGCGCCAGACGGTCCTTTAAGCAGCAGCGTGCCGCCCTGGGCCACATCGATATCGGGGAAAACGAGTTCGCTACCTTTGCCGTACCGGTAGGCCAGGCCCGCCGTACGGATCACGCGCTGGCCCCGGCGGCGCAGTCTATGCATACGCCGCGCACGGCGAAATCCATGCTCATGTCCTGGTAGCCCAGCGCCTGCAAGGCGGCGATGGCGGACTGGGCGGCGCGCTCCAGGTCGCTGGCATTGGCTTTCAGGGCGCCGGCCAGCGGGCTGTCGCGGTGGCAGCTTTGGCATTCGAAATGGGGGATGGCGTGCACGCTGGCCGGCATGGCCTGGTAGCGGCGCACGCGGTTGGCGTCGACCCGGCACAGCAGCAAACCCACCTGAGTCAGTCGGTCGATCAGGCGGTACAGGGTCACACGGTCGAGGCTTACGGGGTCCTGTGCCTCGCTGCTGTCGCTGGCCAGGGCCGCCTGCAGCTGCGCATGGGTGTAGCTGGTGTCCGGGTGGGCCAGCAGCCAGCCCAGCACGAGGCGCGCGGCACTGGTGCGGCGCAGGCCGTGGGCCGACAACAGCGCGTCAATCGGGTCGGCAGCAGTGGGGGGCAACGAGGAAGCCATGGCGTGGTGCTTTGTAAATCTTGACGAAAAATTTAATAACGCAACAAAGTTGCATTACATTAACCGCAATCAGGTTGCATTATTACCGCAACCGGGTGGCTTTATGCCATCTCATTATGTAAAGCCATGTTCACCTTATTCCTACAAAAACTCTTCCAGCGCAGTGTGCTGGCCTGGCCCGCCTGGTTGCGGGTACTGACACTGTTGCCCGTGGTGGCGCTGCTATGGCTGGCCGTGGCCTGGGCCAATATGGATGTGGCGCCATGGTGAATGACCTCACGTTGTACAACCTCACGGTCAGCTACCGCCAACACCCTGCCCTGCACCACATCAGCGGTCAGTTTGCTCCCGGCTCGCTGACAGCCGTAGTGGGACCGAATGGCTCGGGCAAAAGCACGCTGCTAAAAAGCATCATGGGCCTGTTGCCCTTGGGCGGTGGCCGGGTGGACCTGCCTGTGCCGCGCCAGCGTATTGCCTACCTGCCGCAGCTGGCCGAGATAGACCGGGGCTTTCCCATGGACGTGCGCGACTGCGTGCTGCTGGGCTGCTGGCCGCGCCAGGGCGCCTGGGGCGGTGTAGATGCAGCGCAACTGGCCCGCGCCGATACCGCCCTGCAGGCCGTGGGGCTGGGCGACTTTGGCCGGCGGTCCATCGGCTCCTTGTCCAGTGGGCAACTACAACGCGTGTTGTTTGCCCGCATGGTGGTGCAAGACGCGGACCTGATCCTGCTGGATGAACCTTTCAACGCCATGGACAGCAAAACCACTGCCGCCCTACTGGGCCTGATCCGCGAATGGCATAGCCAGCAGCGTACGGTGATTGCCGTGCTGCACGACGACGCGCAGGTGCGCGAGCATTTCCCGCAGACCCTGCTGCTGGCGCGTGAACTGGTGGCCTGGGGGCCAACCGCACAGGTAATGACCGATAGCAATCTGCGCCGCGCGCGCGCCATGGCCGAGGCCTGGGACGAGACCGCCCAAGTCTGCTCCATCGACAACTTGGACCAGGTACAAGCCATGCGCGCACTATCCGCCCAGAAAGTACCCGCGTGATGGATCTGCTGCACAGCCTGTGGGACATCGCTTTCGCCCCGTTCGCCGACTTCGCCTTCATGCGCCGCGCGCTGGTGGCCACGCTGGCCCTGTCGCTCAGCGCAGCGCCGCTGGGCGTGTTTTTAACGCTGCGCCGCATGAGCCTGCTGGGCGATGCGCTCAGCCATGCCATCCTGCCCGGCGTGGCCATCGGCTTCATGCTCTGCGGCCTGTCGCTGACGGCCATGGCCCTGGGTGGTGTGATCGCCGGCATGCTGGTGGCGGCGCTGGCCGGCTGGATCAGCCGCGCCACCGCGCTGAAAGAAGACGCCAGCCTGGCCGCCATCTACCTGGTGTCGCTGGCGCTAGGCGTCACCTTGATATCGCGCCACGGCACGCAGTTGGATCTGCTGCACATCCTATTCGGCAGCGCCCTAGGGGTGGACGGGCCGGGCCTGCAGCTGGTGGCGACGGTGGCCAGCGTCAGTGTGCTGGCACTGGCGGCGGCCTACCGCGGCCTGGTGCTAGAGAGTTTCGACCCGGTATTCCTCAGCGCTGCCGGCAAGCGCGGCTGGGGTACCTGGGTATGGCAGCAAGGCTTTTTGATGCTGGTGGTCATCAACCTGGTGGCCGGCTTCCAGACCCTGGGCACGCTGATGGCCGTGGGGTTGATGATGATCCCGGCCGTGTCGGCCCGGCTCTGGCACGACACCCTGCCCGCCCAGTTGGTCAACGCCAGCCTGCAGGCCATGCTGGCCGGCGTGGCCGGGCTGCTGCTGTCCTACCACTTCGACACGCCCTCCGGCCCCACCATCATCGGCTGCGCCGGGGCTTTGTACGCGGCTTCGCTGCTGCTGTCGCCCGGCGGCTGGCTGCAACGTAACTGGGTACGCACGCATCGCGTGGCCTAACTGCTTTTCCACTCCACCCTGTCTATCTCTATGCACAACATCGTCCGCAAACTGCTCGTCCCCCTGGCCGCCGCCGTGCTCAGCACCACCGGCTATGCCGCCGACAAAATCCCCGTGGTCGCCAGCTTCAGCATCCTGGGCGACCTGGTGCGCGTGGTGGGCGGCGACCGTGTGAACGTCAGCACCCTGGTCGGCCCGAACGAAGACGCTCACGAGTTCGAACCCAAGCCGGCGGACGCGAAAAGCATCGTCCAGTCCAAGCTCTTCGTGGTCAACGGCCTGGGCTTTGAGCACTGGGCGCAGAAGCTGGCCAAGTCGGCCAACTACAAGGGCGTCACCGTGGTCGCATCGACCGGCGTGAAGGCCCGCACCATGGCTTCTGAGGACGGCAAGGGCGTGGAAACCGACCCCCACGCCTGGCAAAACCCTGAAAACGTGGTGCTATATGTGCGCAATATCGCCACCGGCCTGGCCAAGCTCGACCCCGAAGGCGCCGCTAGCTACAAGGCCCATAGCGAAGCCTATGTGAAAGAGCTGCAAACGCTGGACAGCTGGGCCAAAGAGCAGTTCGCCAGCCTGCCCAAAGAGAAGCGCAAGGTGATTACCTCGCACGATGCGTTTGGCTACTTTGCCGCGCACTACGGTATCCGCTTCCTGGCGCCGCAGGGCATCTCCACCGACGCGGAACCCAGTGCCAAGCAAGTCGCCCAGCTGATCAAGCAGATCCAGCGCGAAAAGATCAACGCCGTGTTCCTGGAAAACATGAGCAACCCCAAGCTGCTGGAGCAAATCAGCAAAGACGCCGGCGCCACCGTGGGCGCCAGCCTGTATGCCGACGCCCTGTCCGTCCCCGGCCAGCCCGGCGCAACCTACCTGGAAATGGCCCGCTACAACGTCAGCGCCCTGCTGGCAGGCATGCAGAAGAACTGAACAGCATTGCTATTGATTAGATAGCTACCAGCGCAGGTATTACCTGCGCTAGAACCCTAAAAATCTTGTAGACATCCCCGAGCCCGCCGCCGGGGCTGGACAACCCACGCCCATACCATGCCACAGCAGCAACTCACTTTGACACCCCTGGCGGCCAGCATCCTTGCCCTGGCCGCTCATGGCGCCCACGCCCAGGACGCCGCGCCCAAGTCACTCGCCCCGGTGGTGGTGAACGCCAACCCTACGGTCACCCAGCCCGGCTCGCTGCGCAGCGACATCGTCAAGACCGAAAGCATCAACGCCAAAGAGATCGCCAAGACCGGCGCCACCAACCTCACCGAGTTGATGGCGCACCGCCCCGGCGTGGACGTGCAGGTGGAATGCTCAGTCTGCAATGTGCGCAACATCACGCTAAACAACCTGCCCGGCCGCTACACCACGCTGATGCTGGACGGTGTACCCATCTTCTCGTCCGTCTCCAATGCCTACGGCCTGGACATGGTGGGCGTGAACGGGCTGGAGCGGGTGGACATCTCGCGCGGCGCGGGCACCAGCCTGGTCGCCCCCGAATCGCTGGCCGGCACGGTCAACCTGGTCACCCGGCGGCCCCACAAAGACGAAGGCGAGCTGGACCTGAGCGCGGGCAGCTACGGCATGCGCCGCGCCACGGCCTATGCCGCCAAAGCCTTTGACGGTGGCGCCATCACCTTCAACGCCACCCAGCAGCAACACGACAGCGTGGACGGCGTAGGCACCGGCGTGTCGCAATACACCGGCTACCACCGCACGCTGGGCGGCCTGGGCCTGTTTCTGGACGATGTGGGCGGCTTCAAGCTGAAGGCGCGCTTCGACTCCATCGAAGAAAAGCGTATGGGCGGCCCGCTGGGCGACGACTATGACGGCGTGCGCGCCGACACATCCGGCAATCCGTTCGATTTCAGCAAGGGGCCACACGCCTCGCCGGTAGCGAACAGCTGGGTCAACCCGTCGGACGGCAGCACTATGCCGGCCTATGACGACGGCCGCTTTGGCCTGGCGCAAATCATCTTCACGCACCGCGACCAGTTCGTCAGTACCGCCGAGCGCGACTTTGGCGACACCAAGCTGCGCTTTGCCTTTGGCTATGCCGAGCACAAACAGGACTCCTGGTACGGCGGCGACGCCGACTACTTCGGCAAGCAAAAGCAGTACTACCTGGAGAGCAGCCTGCAGTCCTGGGTCGGCGCCACGCTGCTGACCGGCGGCATCAACTACCGCTATGAAGACCTGCACAGCCTGTCGGTCAGCGAAGACCCGTCCACCCCCACCTTCGGCATTCCGCGCAGCGATGCGGACACCTACACCTACCGCACGCCGGGCGTATTCCTGCAGGGCTACCGCACCTTTTTTGACGACGACCTGGAAGTGACCGGCAGCCTGCGCTATGACCGCAACAACGTCTACGGCGGCATCACCACCCCGCGCCTGGACATGCTGTGGCACCACACGGACAGCATCTCCAGCCGGCTGGCGCTGGGCCAGGGCTTCCGCCTGCCGACCTCGTTCTTCGAGTTGGAGCATGCCATACTGTCGGCGCCCGCGGTGGACCGCTCGCAGGCCAAGGCCGAGAAGTCGAACAACATCTCCTACGCCTGGAATATCGAGACCGACCGCAACTCCTTCACCGCCTCGGTCAATCACACGCGCATCAACAACCTGGCGCTGTTCGTGGACGATACGGCCAACTCCGGTGCCTTCCTGCTGCAGCCGGCCAAGAGCGGCTACACGGTGAACAACGTGGATGTGGTGGGCACCTGGCAGGCGACGCCGGCCGACAAGCTCAGCGCAGGCTTCGAGCGCTACCAGTACCGATTCAACACCACAGACTTCCAGGGCAGCCTGTTCGCCCGGCCCGATTACCGCGCCACCTTCGGCCTGGATCACGACGCGGGCGGCTGGAACTTCAATCTGCGCGCCACCTACACCGGCCCACAAGACCTGGCCAAGTTCTACGACTATGCCGACACCCCGCGCTTCAACCTGGACGGCACACCCAAGCCCGACAAAAGCCCCGGCTTCTGGCTGGTGGATGCGCGCACCTCCTACCAGTGGAACAAAAACGTCTCCACCTACCTGGGCATCAACAACGTATTCAACTACCAACAGGCCAAGAAGGACAGCTTTCTGTGGCTGGACCAGAACGGCAATATCGACGTGACCCACATCTGGGGCCCGAACATAGGCCGCAGCATTACGGCGGGCGTGAAGCTCACGTTTTGATGGCGCAACGTTTCCTCCTCTCGCGGCGGCAACTGCTGGGCCTGGCCGCCTGTGTGTTGGCTAGCCCGGCCCTGGCCGCGCCCGCCGCCTGGGACTTCACCCTGCCCACGCTGGAAGGCGACCGCTTTGTGCAGCTATCCCAGCTGCGCGGGCCGGTGCTGGTCAACTTCTGGGGCCGCGACTGTCCGCCCTGCGTGGCCGAGCTGCCGCGCCTGCAGGCCTTTGCCAAAAACCAAGCCGGCTGGACCCTGCTGCTGGTAGCCACCGATGCGCCGCAACTGGCCCAGCAGTTCCTGCTGCAGCGCGGCATAGTCGGGCTGACCGTGTTGCGCGCCAGTGCCAACCCCGCAGCGCTGATGCGCGGCGCCGGCAACCGCAGCGGCGCCCTGCCCTTTAGCGTGGCACTGCGCGACGGGCGCATCTGCCAGGCGCATACCGGCGAGCTGACCGATGCCGATCTGCAGACGCTGCTTACGGCCTGCGCCGGCCTGGCTTAGAAATTCGCCTGATTAGCTACTTGCCTCAGATACACCACCACAACCGTTCGCCCTGAGCCTGTCGAAGGGCTCTATCAGCAAGCCCTTCGACAGGCTCAGGGCGAACGGGGTCGTTTATGTGCGTGCTTGCAATCTGAGGCAAGTAGCTAATCAGGGAAATTCGTGCCTGGCGCAGATATTCAGGCGCTTTGCTGCTATCTTTTCAATAGCTTACAGGCAAATACGCACTGCTTTGCAGACCATGGTCAGCACATCGCCGCCCAGCATGGAGAACTGGAACAGCTTGTGCTCGTCCGGTACGAGCTGGTGCGCAAGGGGCTCGGCCAGCTCCAGGCCGTTTTCACTGTTGGTCAGCATGACAAAGCCATCCCCGGTTTGAAGGGACGCCATCACGAATGCGCGGTAGCCGGTGTTATTGCCCCAGTGCCAGATATAGAGCCACTGGCGGGTGGTTTCCAGTCCCCAGCCCAATCCCCAAGAGATGCCCAGGCGGGGCTCCACCGGCACGGGAGAAACCGTCAGCTGCTGGAGCAAGGGCGCATCGTTCAGCACCGTGGCCAGAAACTTGCCATAGTCTTCGGCCGAGGTGTACAGCGAGAAAGCGGCAATCGGCTGCTTCAACTGCAGCGTCGTCCTGGGCGAGCCGTTGGCTTTGGTCCCAGGCACGACCTTGAGTGCAAGGTCATCGTTCCACACATAGCTGCTGTGCTCCATACCCAAGGGCTGGAATACCTGGGCGGACATGAAACGGTCCAGCGGCTCGCCGGTCAGCGCTTCCACCGCCCGCTGCAGCAGCACAAAGCCCTCGCCGGAATAGCCCCAACGGGTACCTGGCGCCGCATCGAAGCCCAGCGGACCGGATGCCCAGTTGGGTAGCCCGGAGGTGTGGGTCAGCACCATGCGCGCCGTCACGGCCTCGATGCGCGGGTCCGCCACCAGGTCGTAAGGCTCAGCCTTCAAAGGCTGGTGCCGGTGCTTATAGCCCTGGGGCAGGTAGTGCATCAAGGGCGTATCCAGTGCCAACCGGCCCTGCTCCACCAACTTCAGCACCGCGTAGGCAAATACCGGCTTGCCCAGGGAGGCCGCCTGGAAAACGCTGTGGGTGTCCAATGCCGCCGCCGGAGTGCAACCGGAGGCTGTTTCGATGGCATCCAACTCGCGGTTCTTGATGACCGCCAAGCCCACGGCGCACACATGGTGTTGTTGCGCCAGTGTTTGCAGAGTGTTGTGCAGGTTGTCAGTGCTGGAATCCACCCGGCCCGGGGACGCACATCCGTACAAAAAAATAGTGACAGCCGGCGCCAGCGCCCGGCATTTGCGCCAATGCCGTGTCCATGGCATCGAACGCCCGAATGGCTTCTGTGCCCCCTTCATCGCGTGAACACCAGCAGCAGGTTATTGGCCGGCATCTGCACCCGCTCGCGCAGCTGCAGGCCCGCCAGCTTTGCCTGCTGAGCCACATCGTCCAGCTGGCGCAAGCCCCAGGCGGGGTTGCGCTGGCGCAGGTCGGCATCAAAGGCCAGGTTGCCCGGGGACGTCGTTACACCCGCTTCCAGATACGGACCATAGGTGATAAGCACGCCTTGTGGCGTCAATTGTCTTGCCGCGCCCGCCATCAGCGCCGCACAGCAAGCCCAGGGTGCGATGTGCAGCATGTTGGCGCAGTACACCAGGTCCACGGCTTGTACGGGCCAGTCTGGCGCCAGCACGTCCAGCAGCACGGGCGACAAGGCATTGGCCACTCCAGCCTGGGCACACCAGTAGGCAATCGAGCCGAAGGCGTCCGCCTGGGCGTCGCTGGGCTGCCACTGCCAGCCGGGCAGGCCCCGGGCAAAGCCGGCTACGTGCTGGCCGGTGCCGCTGGCGATTTCCAGCGCATGTCCCTGGGCGGGAAGGATGCGCTGCAACTCGGCAAGGATGGGAGGCAGATTGCGTTCGGCGGCGGGGCTGTGCAAGGGTTCGAAATGCGAGGTCATCTACCGAGCTTAGCGTGGCATCCAGGCACCGCAACTCCAGCATTGTTCAAAGCCGCCCTCCACCAGCTCGCCGCAACAGCACTGCCAACGGCGCTGGGGCACATTCTGCAGGTGGTGCAGCAGCGTGCGGGCCTGGGCTTCCTGGGCCGGGTGCTGAATCCAAACCTCGGGCAGACACTGGTCGGGGGGCAGTTCGCCAGCCACGCCCACCAGGTACTGGCGCTGCACGCTGGCGGCAATGCCCTCTACCGCCAGGGCGTCGGCCCACAGCGTGGCAATGGCGAGATTGGGGGCCTGGGTCAAGCGCAACATAGCTATAAGCATACGCGCTATGGGGGCGTTTTCGGCAGTGTTTTTGCTGCTTTTTTGATAGCTGCTTGCGCAGGTGAATCCTGCGCTACAGGCCTATTTTTCCTGATTAGCTACTTGCCTCAGATTGCAAGCACGCACATAAACGACCCCGTTCGCCCTGAGCCTGTCGAAGGGCTTGCTGATAGAGCCCTTCGACAGGCTCAGGGCGAACGGTTGTGGTGGTGTATCTGAGGCAAGTAGCTAATCAGGCTATTTTTTATAAATCTTTGGCACCCCGCTCAGACGCTGGGCAGCGTGTAGTCCTTGAGCAGCTCGCGCAGCCGCATCTTTTGCATCTTGCCAGTGGCGCCCATGGGGATGGCGTCCACAAACACCACATCGTCCGGGATCTGCCATTTGGCGGTTTTACCCTGGTAGAACTGCAGCAAATCCGCCACGTCCACGACCGCGCCCGGCTTTTTCACGGCCACGATCACCGGTCGCTCGTCCCACTTGGGGTGCTTCACGCCTATGCAGGCCGCCATGGCGATGGCTGGGTGGGCCACGGCGATGTTTTCCAGCTCGATGGAGCTGATCCATTCGCCGCCGGACTTGATCACGTCCTTGCTGCGGTCGGTGATCTGCAAAAAGCCGTCGGGGCAGATGGTGGCCACGTCGCCGGTGGGGAACCAGGCCATGCCGTTGGCGTCACGCACCAGCGGGTCGCCACCCTCGCCCTTGAAATACTCCGCCACCACCCAGGGGCCTTTGACCAGCAGGTCGCCCGCCGTGTGGCCGTCATGCGGCAGGGCCTGGCCGTTGGCGTCCACGATTTCCATGTCCACCCCAAACACCGCACGGCCTTGCTTCTGGCGGATCTTCATTTGCGCATCCGGCGGCAGGGCCAGATGCTTTTGCTTGAGCGAACACAGCGTGCCAACCGGAGAAAGCTCGGTCATGCCCCAGGCATGCAGCACCTCCACGCCGTAGTCGTCTTGAAACGAGCGCAGCATGGCCGGCGGGCAGGCCGCGCCGCCAATCACCGTGCGTTGCAAGGAAGAAAAGCGCAGGCCGCCGGCCTGCAGATGGCCCAGCAGCATCTGCCACACGGTGGGTACGCCAGCCGCCATGGTGACCTGTTCGGCCTCCATCAGCTCATAGACCGACTTGCCATCCAGCGCCGGCCCGGGAAACACCAGCTTGCAGCCCACCATGGCCGCCGCGTATGGCAGGCCCCAGGCATTGACGTGGAACATGGGCACCACCGGCAGCACGGCGTCGCGCGCGCGCAGGCACATCACGTCGGGCAAGGAGATGGCATAGGCGTGCAGCACGGTGGAGCGGTGGCTGTACAGCGCGGCCTTGGGGTTGCCGGTGGTGCCACTGGTGTAGCAGAGGCTGGAGGCGGTGTTTTCGTTCAGGCTGGGCCAAACGTACACGTCTGACTGGCCGGCGATCCAGGCCTCATAGCTGCACAGGCCGGGGATGCCGGTGTCGGCCGGCAAGGCATCGGCATCGCACAGCGCCACCCAGTGGCGGACGGTGGGGCAACGGCCGCACACCGACTGGACGATGGGCAGAAAACCAAGGTCAAAGCACAGCACCTGGTCTTCGGCATGGTTGACGATCCAGGCCAACTGGTCGATATGCAGGCGCGGATTCACGGTATGCAGCACCCGCCCGGAGCCGCTGACGCCATAGTACAGCTCCATGTGGCGGTAGCCGTTCCAGGCCAGGGTGGCGACACGCTCGCCAGCGGCCAGGCCCCAGGCGTCCAGCCCGTTGGCTACCCGGCGCGCCCGGGCCGCCACCGTGCGGTAGTCGCTGCGGTGGATGTCGCCCTCGACCCGACGCGACACGATCTCGGCATCGCCGTGGTGGCGCTCGGCGAATTCGATCAAGTTCGAAATCAGCATCGCCTGGTTTTGCATCAGACCCAGCATTTCTTGTCTCCTTTTGCTATCTCCCCAGTATCGGCGGGGCTTGGCAGACGCGCGTCAGTGTTGTCCCGCAACTTGGGGATGCCTGCAGTTTGCTTCCAAATGGATAGCAGATGGCGCAGATAGTTCGTGCGCTAGAAGCCTATTTGGCACATAAAATACCTGGCAAGCAGAACCAAACCGGCCAGCCCGGAGTCCCAGGCTTGTAAGCCGGGGTCTGCGGCCTCACATGGTTTCCACGCCCAGAAGGGCTTTTACCCACGCTGTAAGCTCACCACCATGACACACAAAATTGAAAAGACCGACGCCGAATGGAAGGCCTTGCTGGCCGAAAAAGGCGCGGAACCCGTGGCCTTCCAGGTGACACGCCACGCTGCCACCGAGCGCCCGCACACCGGCAAGTACGACCAGAACTGGGCCAAAGGTGAATACCGCTGCATCTGCTGCGACGCCAAGCTGTTCGACTCGGCCACCAAATTCGACGCTGGCTGCGGCTGGCCCAGCTTCTCGCAAGAAGCCGAGCCCGGCGCCATCGAAGAAATCACCGACACCAGCCACGGCATGCGCCGGGTGGAAACCGTCTGCTCTCAGTGCGGCGCCCACCTGGGCCATGTGTTTGAAGACGGCCCGGCGCCCACCGGCTTGCGCTATTGCATGAATTCCGCGTCGCTGGACTTCAAGGCCAGTTAAGCTTGAGGGGTGGGCCTTCGGCCTCCCTTCCCATGATGCCACCATGAAACTCCTGCTCGACTTCCTCCCCATCCTGCTGTTCGTCGTCACCTACAAGCTGTCCACCATTTATGTGGCTACGGGTGTGCTGATGGTGGCCACCATCGTCCAGATGGGCATTACCTACGCCATCGAGCGCCAGCTCACCACCATGCACAAAATGACTTTGGGCATGGTGTTGGCCTTTGGCGCCCTGACCCTGGTGCTGCAAAACGAAACCTTCATCAAGTGGAAGCCCACCGTGCTCTACATCGCCATGGCCCTGGCCATGTGCATAGCCATGTGGGTCATGAAGAAGAACTACCTCAAGCTCATGCTGGGCAGCCAGTTGGAGCTGCCCGACGCAGTGTGGATGCGCCTGAACGTAGCCTGGATGCTGTACTGCCTGTTCATGGCCGGCATCAACGGCTATGTAGCGGCCTACTACAGCACCGACGAGTGGATCAACTTCAAGATCTGGGGCTATGTGTTCCCGCTGGCCTTCATGGTCGGCCAGGGCATTTACATCTCGCGCTACCTGGGCCCGGAGCCGGCTGCCGAGGCGGACGCCGCCGACAAGCAAGCATGAGCCCTACCGCCGACCAACTCGCCCAGCGCCTGCGCGGCACTCTGGCCCCCACGCAGCTGGAGGTGCTGGACGAAAGCGCAGCCCACGCCGGGCACAGCGGCTCCAACGGCAGCAACTGGGGTACCCACTTCCGCGTGCGCATTGCTTCACCCTTGTTTACCCAGCAGTCCCGGGTGGCGCGCCATAGGCTTGTGTATGATGCGTTGCAAGAATTTATCGACCAGGGCGTACACGCGATTGCTATTGAAGTGCTGTAAACCGGGTCCGAACCTCTTCTTATCTTGAGCTGTCCATTCCAGGCTGGCTCGCAAACCCCCTTCTAGGAAAACGCATGAAGAAAACACTGTTATCCACCATGGTCGCTGCTGCTTTGCTGGGCAGCCTGGCGCTGTCGGCATCCGCACAAAACGTTGCCATCGTGAATGGCAAGGCTGTTCCGAAGACGCGCGTCGACGCGCTGGCCCAACAGGTCGCCCAGTCGGGCCGCCCGGTGACGCCGGAAATGGAAGGCCAGATCAAGGAAGAAGTCATCGCCCGTGAAGTCTTCATGCAGGAAGCCCAAAAGCGCGGCCTGGACGCCAGCGACAACTTCAAGAGCCAAATGGAACTGGCCCGCCAGACCCTGCTGATCCGCGAGCTGTTCACCGAATACCAAAAGGCCAACCCCGTCAGCGAAGAAGACATGAAGGCCGAGTACGACAAGTTCGTGGCAGCCAACGGTGGTAAGGAATACAAGGCCAGCCACATCCTGGTGGAAAAAGAATCTGAAGCCAAGGCCATCATTGCCCAGCTGAAAAAAGGCGCCAGCTTTGCCGCCATTGCCAAAAAGTCCAGCACCGACAAGGGTTCTGGCGCCAAGGGCGGCGATCTGGACTGGGCCAACCCCAGCAGCTACGTGAAGGAATTCACCGAAGCGCTGATCCAGCTGAAGAAGGGCCAGACCACCGACACCCCGGTGAAGAGCCAGTTCGGCTACCACATCATCCGCCTGGACGACGAGCGCCAAGCCCAGTTGCCCAAGTTCGAAGAAGTGAAGCCACAAATCGCCCAGCAACTGCAACAGCAAAAGCTGGTGGCGTTCCAACAAGAACTGCGTGCTGCAGCAAAGGTGGAATAACCCCCAGGCTTGCCCACTTCGTGTGGCCTCCTCCCCCCTTGCAGGGGGCGATACCAGCGGCCTGGCAGAGCCAGTTCCGCGGTATCTCTGGAAGGGGTGTTTACACGATGGGTCAAAGGGTTTTAGGCCGCTGGCGCTTATGCTATCTGCGCGACAAGCTCCTGAAACCATAGCAAAAAGCGGCTTCGGCCGCTTTTTTACGTTTTCAGCCAAGCGAAAGCTGTCACTACGCCAATCAACACAGGCTGGTGCAGCATGTAATACGGCAGGCTCCAGCGGCCCAGCCAGGCCAGAGGTCTAGGCGCCGTACCGTCCAGCCATAGGGGCCGGTTTTTCAGCAGCCAGAATCCCGCAGCCATGCCCCACCACAACACACCCAGCCAGGGGAACAAGGGCACATAGTCTTCGGTGATGGGTTTTTGCGTGATCCATCCCAGCCAGTTCACTGACTTTTGGTTGAAAAAATCGCCTGTAGCGCTGATATCTATTGCGTAAGCAGCTATGAATTTGGAAGTAATCGCCAGCACGCCCATCGGCCACAGCCAGACGCCACAGCCGGCCGTCAACCGCGCCACGATCAGCATCAGCGCGATGCCGTGCAGCACGCCAAAATAAATGAAGCTGTGCGGAAACATAAAGGCCGAACCGGCCGTCACCAGCAGCGCGCAGCCCGCAATCTGCGCCCAGCGCCGCCAGAAGCGCGGCCAGGGTATGGACTGCTGCGCCGCCACCGCCTGGCCCAGCCCCGCGCAAAACAGAAACAGGCTGACGATGGCCGTACGCTGCCAGGTCCAGAACGGATCGAGGTAGAAGTTCTGCCGCCAAAAGCCCGCGTGGACCAGGTCAAAAGAAAAATGGAAGGCCGTCATCCAGACGACGGCCAGCCCACGCAAAGCGTCTATACGTTGGAACCGATTTGAATGCTCCATGATTCCGTTTCTAATGCGATGCGAGATTAGGCGCACCGCCCGCAGACAGTGCGCCCGCACGGCAAGGGCGGAGCAACGACATATCGCGTCGCATTAGGAGCGGAATCAGCCCTGTGCTGCGACGCGGTCCGCCTTGCTCTGCAGCTTGTTCAGTGCGCTCAGGTAAGCCTTGGCCGACGCGACGATGATGTCTGGGTCGGCGCCCACGCCGTTCACAACGCGACCGCTGTTCTGCAGGCGCACCGTCACTTCGCCCTGGCTCTCGGTCGAGCCGCTGATGGCGTTGACCGAGTACAGCACCATCTCGGCGCCGCTCTGCACGTGGGCTTCGATGGCTTTCAGGGATGCGTCCACCGGGCCGTTGCCGTCAGACTCGCTGCTGACTTCCTTGCCGTCCACCGAGAAAACGATCTTGGCACTGGGGCGTTCGCCGGTTTCGCTGTGCTGCGACAAGGAGACAAAGGCATATTGCTCGTTGTCATTGGCAACTGCCTCATCACTGACCAGGGCCAGGATGTCTTCGTCGAAGATCTCGCTCTTGCGGTCGGCCAGCTCCTTGAAGCGTGCGAAGGCGGCGTTGATGTCGGCCTCGCTCTCCATGGTCACGCCCAGGTCCTGCAGGCGTTGCTTGAAGGCGTTGCGGCCGCTCAACTTGCCCAGCACGATCTTGTTGTGGCTCCAGCCCACGTCTTCGGCGCGCATGATTTCGTAGGTGTCACGGGCCTTCAGCACGCCATCCTGGTGGATGCCGGAGGCATGGGCAAAGGCATTCGCGCCGACCACCGCCTTGTTGGGCTGCACCACGAAGCCAGTGGTCTGGCTGACCATACGGCTGGTGGCCAGGATGTGCTTGGTGTCCAGGCCGATGTCCAGGCCGAAGTAGTCGCGCCGGGTTTTGACCGCCATGACGATTTCTTCCAGAGAGCAGTTGCCAGCGCGCTCGCCCAGGCCGTTGATGGTGCATTCCACCTGGCGTGCGCCGCCGATCTTCACTCCAGCCAAGGAGTTGGCCACAGCCATGCCCAGGTCGTTGTGGCAGTGCACGGACCAGATCGCCTTGTCGCTATTCGGAATGCGTTCGCGCAGGGTTTTGATGAAGTTGCCGTACAGCTCGGGGATGGCGTAGCCGACGGTGTCGGGCACGTTGATGGTGGTGGCGCCCTCGTGGATCACCGCCTCCAGCACGCGGCACAGGAAGTCCACATCGCTGCGATAGCCGTCTTCGGGGCTGAATTCCACGTCGGCTACCAGGTTGCGCGCAAAGCGCACCGACTGCTTGGCCTGCTCGAACACCTGATCGGGCGTCATGCGCAGCTTCTTCTCCATGTGCAGCGGCGACGTGGCGATGAAGGTGTGAATACGCGCATTGGCCGCGTCCTTCAGGGCTTCGGCGGCACGCGAAATATCGCGGTCGTTGGCGCGCGACAGGCCACAGATGGTGGCGTCCTTGATGGCGCGGGCGATCGCCTGTACGCATTCGAAATCGCCAGCGGAGCTGGCGGGAAAACCGGCCTCGATCACGTCTACCTTGAGACGTTCCAGCTGGCGCGCGATACGCAGCTTTTCGTCGCGCGTCATGGACGCGCCCGGAGACTGTTCGCCGTCACGCAAGGTGGTGTCAAAAATGATGAGTTTGTCGGTCATGGCTGGCTCCTGTGGGTGTCGTTTTTTTAAACGGATACGGATTCGGTCAACTGGGTATTTTCGCGCTTTTGGATGCGCTGCAAGCCGCTGGCGATGGCCTTGAGCGAAGCCGACACGATATTCGCGTCCATGCCCACCCCAAACACCGTGTGCTGCTCATTGATGCGCAACTCCAGATACGCCACGGCCTGGGCCTGGGCACCGGAACCCAGCGCATGCTCGTGGTAATCCAAGACCCGCACCTGGGTGGCTGAAGTGGCGTTCCAGTGGGTCACAAATGCATCGATCGGGCCCACGCCCTGCCCGCTGGCGGGCAATGGCGGCGTGGTAGTGCTGGCCAGGGCGTATTCACGATCAAACAGATTCCACAGGTCTTGCGCCGTGAGCTCCTTGTTCGCTCCGTCCATCACGGCCTGCACGATCTGGCTGAACTCGATCTGCAGCCGGCGTGGCAATTCCAGGCCGTATTCGGTTTCCAGTAAATACGCCATGCCGCCCTTGCCCGACTGGCTGTTGACGCGAATCACCGCCTCGTAGCTGCGGCCCAGGTCTTTCGGGTCGATCGGCAAGTAGGGAATGGCCCACACCGCATCTTCGGTATGCAGCGCAAATGCCTTCTTGATCGCGTCCTGGTGGGTACCGGAAAAGGATGTGTAGACCAGCTCGCCCACATAGGGGTGACGCGGGTGCACGGGCAACTGGTTGCAGTGCTCCACCATGCGGCGGATCTCGTCGATCTGCGAGAAGTCCAATTGGGGCGACACGCCCTGGGTATAGAGGTTCAGCGCGATATTCACGATGTCCACATTGCCGGTGCGCTCGCCATTGCCGAACAAGCAGCCTTCTACCCGCTGGGCGCCGGCCATCATGGCCAATTCGGCTGCTGCCACGCCGGTGCCACGGTCGTTGTGCGGGTGTACCGACAAGACGATGCTGTCGCGCCGCGCCAGGTTGCGGTCCATCCATTCGATCATGTCGGCGAATACATTGGGCGTGGAATGCTCCACCGTGGTCGGCAGGTTGATGATGCAAGGCTGGGCCGGCGTTGGCTGCCAGACATCGGTGACCGCATCGATGACGCGCTTGGAGAAAGCCAGCTCGGTGCCGGAGAAATGCTCGGGCGAGTATTGGAAGGTCCAGGCCGTGGCCGGCTGCTGCCGCGCCAAATTTTGGATCAGGCGGGCGTGGCTGGTGGCCAATTCGACGATCTGGTCTTCGTCCATGCCCAAGACCACGCGGCGCATGAGCGGCGACGTGGCGTTGTACATATGAACGATGGCACGCTTGGCGCCGACCAGAGCTTCCATCGTGCGGCGGATCAGCGGCTCCTTGGCCGGAGTCATGACCTGGATGGTCACATCGTCGGGCACCATGTTGTCGTCGATCAGGCGGCGCACAAAGTCGAACTCGATCTGCGACGCGGCCGGGAAGCCGACTTCGATTTCCTTGAAGCCGATCTCCAGCAGGTGCTTGTACATGCGCAGTTTGCGCTCCATGTCCATGGGCTCGATCAGCGCCTGGTTGCCGTCGCGCAGGTCGGTGCTGAGCCAGACCGGGGCCTGGGTCAGCTGCACATTGGGCCAAGTACGGTCGACCAAACGGATGGGCTGGAACGCTGGATATTTGCTGGCAGGTTGCTTCAACATGGTGTACTTCTCAAGGTTCAAAAAACCAGCAACCCAATGAAAAACGGCCCGTTGCTGGTGCATACGGGCCGTTGTGACTGGAATTGCGCGTGCGCTACCGTCTCCGCCCGGAGGGGATCAGTAGTAGCGCTAGCGAAATTTTGTTCATAGCGTGCGATTCTAGCGGTTTTTTTATTTGTGCAGACCGCGCTCGTCGGGTTCGTCCTTCGATGTGCTGATCACGCTGGTCTGCACGCCCTTGAAGCGGCGCCAAGCGTACACACCGTAGCCGCTGAAGCCATAGATCACAAACGCACCAAACAACACGATGGGCGGATGGATGGTGATGACGGCAATGCCCAGCGCGATCAGCACGATCACCACAAACGGCACGCTCTTCTTCATCTGTATATCTTTGAAGCTATAGAACGGCGCATTCGTCACCATGCTCAGGCCAGCGTACAGGGCCAGCGCAAACATCACCCACGCAACGTCCGCAGGCGACACATTCAGATCGTTCATCAGCCAGATGAATCCGGCGATCAGCGCAGCTGCGGCAGGCGACGGCAGGCCCTGGAAATAGCGCTTATCGACCACGGTCGTATTCACATTGAAGCGAGCCAGGCGCAGTGCGGCGCAAGCGCAATGCACAAACGCCGCAATCCAGCCCCAGCGGCCCAGGCCTTTCAGGGTCCACATATAGGCGATCAGCGCCGGAGCCGCACCAAACGACACCATGTCGGACAGCGAGTCCATCTGCTCACCAAACGCGCTCTGGGTGTTCGTCATGCGGGCCACACGGCCATCCAGGCTGTCCAGCACCATGGCGCAAAACACGCCCACAGCGGCCTGGTCGAAGCGCCCATCTACCGCCATCACAATGGCATAGAAGCCGCCAAACAAGGCAGCCAGCGTGAACAGATTGGGCAGTATGTAGATGCCCTTGCGGCGCTTGCGCACCAGGACGGGCGCGCCCGGAACCCGGTCGGAGTCGTTGCCGTTATGCATGGCGAAAGCCTGATAAATGGATATAAAACAAAAGAAACGCGGCACACGCCAAAGGCGCAAGCGGTATGAAACAGAGGGACCGCAGTGTAAGCCAGCCCTGACCCAAAAACCGCGTCTGAGGTCTGCGCAAATTTAGCCGCGCACAAACATGGTCACCAGTGGCTCGTCGCCCACTTGCTGGCTCCAATGGCCATGGATGGCGGGATCGAACGTAGCGCCCTCGGGCAGCACATCAGCCGAATAGAAATGCTCCCCCGCCTTGAAGATGCGCGACACGCCGCCTTGCAGCCCAATTTCCATCTGCCCGCCCAGAATCAACACCCATTGCGGCGCGCCCGTGCAGTGGAAGCTGCTGCGAAACCCGACTGGGCTCTGCCGTAGTTGGTAACCACCACTGGCCATCAGCGGCGACAGCTGCGAGCTGGGCGTACCTTCACCCAGCTCCACCGCCTCGTCGCGAAAACGCGCACGGCCATCGGTGTCGGTGAACAGCACTACTTTGGTAAATACGGTCATGGCAAATTCCTTGGGATTCCTCGGGGATAGGACTGGAATCATAAATTGCGTTTACCTAGGGCCACACGATCTGCGACCTGGGGCTGTTCCATAATCCCACCCCATGAATCCCTTGCTTTCCAAACTCCAGCCCTACCCCTTCGAGCGGCTGAAGCAACTTTTTGCCTCTGTCACACCCAACCCCGCTTACCGCGCCATCAGCCTGGGCATTGGCGAGCCCAAGCATGCTACGCCTCACTTCATTGAAGAAGCCTTGGTGTCCGGCCTGCCCGGCTTGGCCGGCTACCCCGCCACCGGCGGTGAACCGCGCTTGCGCGAGGCCTTTTGCGGCTGGGTGCAACGCCGCTACGACCTGAAGCTGAACCCGGCCACCCAGGTGCTGCCGGTGAATGGTTCGCGTGAAGCGCTGTTCGCCTTTGCGCAGACCGTGATCGACCCGACCCAGCCGCAAGCCACAGTGGTCTGCCCGAACCCGTTCTACCAAATCTACGAAGGCGCGGCACTGCTCGGCGGCGCAACGCCCTATTACGCGCCCAGCGACCCGGCGCGCAACTACGCGGTGGACTGGGACAGCGTGCCGGCCGAGGTCTGGGCCCAAACCCAGCTGCTGTTCGTCTGCTCGCCCGGCAACCCCACCGGCGCGGTAATGCCGCTGGACGAGTGGAAAAAGCTGTTCGCCCTGAGCGACCGCTACGGCTTTGTGATCGCCTCTGACGAGTGCTATAGCGAGATCTACTTCCGTGACGAGCCACCGCTGGGCGGCCTGGAAGCAGCCGCCAAGCTGGGCCGTAACGACTTCAAAAACCTGATCGCCTTCACCAGCCTGTCCAAACGCAGCAATGTGCCCGGCCTGCGCAGCGGCTTTGTGATGGGCGACGCCGCCTTGGTCAAACCCTTTCTGCTGTACCGCACCTACCATGGCAGCGCCATGGGCCCCGTGGTGCAGGCCGCCAGCGTGGCCGCGTGGAACGACGAGCAGCATGTCGTGGAAAACCGCGCGCTGTACCGCAGCAAGTTCGCCCAGGTCACGCCGATACTGTCCGAGGTGATGGACGTGGCCCTGCCCGACGCCGGCTTTTACCTCTGGGCCCAGGTGCCCGGCCCGGCCGTGGTCGACGGCCTGGACAGCGACGTGGCCTTCGCCCGCGACCTGCTGGCTGCCTACAATGTGACGGTGCTGCCTGGCAGCTACCTGGCCCGCGAAGCCAACGGCCAGAACCCCGGCCGCCAGCGCATCCGCATGGCCTTGGTGGCAGAGACGGCCGAGTGCGCCGAGGCCACCCAACGCATCCGACAATTCATCCAATCCAAAACCTGAAGCAGAGAACAACATGACACAACAACTCCAAGCCACCATCGACGCCGCCTGGGAAGACCGTGCCAACCTGTCGCCCACCGCCGCCTCGGCCGAGGTGCGCGACGCCGTCGCCCACGTCATCAACGAGTTGAACAACGGCCACCTGCGTGTCGCCACCCGCGAAGCCGTCGGCCAATGGACCGTGCACCAGTGGATCAAGAAGGCGGTGCTGCTGTCCTTCCGCCTGAAGGACAACGAAATCATCAAGGCTGGCGACCTGGGCTTCTACGACAAGGTGCCGACCAAATTCGCCCACCTGAGTGCGGATGAGATGAAGGCCACCGGCGTGCGCGTCGTGCCACCAGCCGTTGCCCGCCACGGCAGCTATATCGCCAAGGGCGCGGTGCTGATGCCGTCCTACGTGAACATCGGTGCCTACGTGGGCGAGAACACCATGGTCGACACCTGGGCCACCGTGGGCTCCTGCGCGCAGATCGGCAAGAACGTGCATTTGAGCGGCGGCGTTGGCATTGGCGGCGTGCTGGAGCCCCTGCAGGCCGGCCCCACCATCATCGAAGACAACTGCTTCGTCGGCGCCCGCTCCGAAGTGGTTGAAGGCGTGGTGGTCGAAGAAAACTCCGTCATCTCCATGGGCGTGTACATCGGCCAAAGCACGCCGATCTATGACCGGGCGACCGACACAGTGACCTATGGCCGCATACCATCCGGCTCGGTGGTCATCAGCGGCACCCTGCCCAAGGACGGCGGCAAGTACAGCCTGTACGCGGCCATCATCGTCAAGCGCGTGGATGCACAAACCCGCTCCAAAACCAGCCTGAACGACCTGCTGCGCGACTGATAAATAAGGTCCAGCCGGCACGCAACGTCCTTGATGCAATAACCGAGGTAAACCATGAGCAATATGGAGCGCATTCTGCGTTTAATGCAGGAAAAAAATGCCTCGGATGTGTATCTGTCGGCCAATGCGCCGGCCATGATCCGTATCAACGGGCAGTGCGTGCCCATCAACGGCCAGGTGCTGCAGTTCGACACGCCGCGCAATCTGCTGGCCGAAGTCACCACCGTAGAGCAGATGCGCGAGCTGTCTGCCACTGGTGAGCTGAATGTGTCGGTCTCCATGGCCAGTGTGGGTCGCTTTCGTGTCAGCGCCATGCGACAGCGCGGCAGCTACTCGGTGGTGGTGCGCTACATCAACATCGAAGTGCCGCAGCTGTCCTCGCTGAATGTGCCCGCTGTGCTGGGCGACCTGGTGATGGAAAAGCGTGGCCTGATCCTGATGGTGGGTTCTACCGGCGCCGGTAAAACCACCACCCAGGCGGCAATGATCGAGCACCGCAACCAGCGCGCCAGCGGCCACATCCTGACCATTGAAGACCCGATCGAATTCCTGTTCAAGAACAACCGCTCGGTGATCAACCAACGCGAGATCGGTTCCGACACCGCGTCCCTGGCCATTGCCCTGAAGAACGCGCTGCGCCAGGCGCCAGACGTAATCCTGATCGGCGAAATCCGCGACCGCGAAACCATGACCGCTGCGCTGGCCTATGCCCAGACCGGCCACCTGTGCATGGCGACTCTGCACGCCAACAACAGCTACCAGGCACTGAACCGCATATTGAACTTCTACCCCGTGGAAGTGCGCGCCACCATGCAGGCCGACCTGGCTTCGGCACTGAAAGCCATCGTCTCGCAGCGCCTGCTGCGCACCCCCAAGGGCACGCGCGTGCCAGCGGTGGAAGTCATGCTCAACAGCCTGCTGGTGGCCGACATGATCTCCAAGGGCGATATTGGCGGTGTGAAAGAAGCCATGGAGAAATCCATAGCCGAAGGCTCGCAGACCTTTGAAGCCGATATTGCGCGCCTGATCACCACCGGTTTGATCGATCGCGCCGAGGGCCTGGCCCACGCCGACTCGGCCACCAACCTGATGTGGCGACTGCAGAACGACTTTACCCGGGGCTCCACCGCACCTGCGGCGGCCCCCGAGGTGCCCGACGACGAACCCTCCTTTACCGAATTCACCCTCGACGTGAAGACCTGATGTCCCACACCCTGTACCTGGCAGAGCAACTGATCGCCCTGCCCTCCATCACACCGCTGGATGCGCAGTGCCAAGACCTGATCTCCCAGCGCCTTGCGCCCCTGGGTTTCACTTTTGAGACCATCATCAGCGGGCCGGACGACTTCCGCGTCACCAACCTGTGGGCGGTTCGCAAAAGTACTTTCAAGGGTTTTGCCCCTGCAGCGCAGGCAACATCTGCGTCGGGAGCTCCTAAATTGATAGCATTTGCCGGCCATACCGATGTGGTGCCCACCGGCCCGCTGGCGCAGTGGAGCAGTCCGCCCTTCAGCCCCACGCACCGCGATGGCAAGCTGTTTGGCCGGGGCGCCAGCGATATGAAAACCTCCATCGCCGCCTTCGTGGTCGCGGTGGAAGAATATGTCGCGGCCCAGCCAGATACTCCGCTGTCCATCGCCCTGCTTTTGACCAGCGACGAAGAAGGTCCGTCGGTGGATGGCACGGTAGTGGTTTGCAAGCTGCTGAAAGAACGCGGCGAGACGATCGACTACTGCATCGTCGGCGAACCCACCTCGGTGGAACGTACCGGCGACATGGTGAAGAATGGCCGGCGCGGCACCATGAGCGGCAAGCTCACCATCCGCGGCGTGCAAGGCCATATCGCTTACCCGCAATTGGCAAAGAACCCCATCCACATGGCCATGCCAGCGCTGGCCGAGCTGGTGGCGATGGACTGGGATGCTGGCAACGACTTCTTCCAGCCCACCAGCTGGCAGATGAGCAATATCCACGCAGGCACCGGCGCCAACAACGTCATTCCCGGCACCGTGGTGGTGGACTTCAACTTCCGCTTCTGCACCGAATCCACGCCCGACGGGCTGCAAGCCCGTGTGCACGAGGTGCTGGACCGCCACGGCCTGAGCTACGACATCGCCTGGACCGTCGGTGGCCTGCCCTTCCTGACCACGCCCGGCACCCTGGTGGAGGCACTGCGCAACGCCATCCGCGCCGAGACCGGGCTGGAGACCGAACTGTCCACCACCGGCGGCACCAGCGATGCACGTTTCATCGCCCAGATCTGCGCCCAGGTGGTCGAATGCGGCCCACCCAACGCCACCATCCACAAGATCGACGAGCACATCGTGGTGGCTGACATCGAGCCGCTGAAGAACATCTACCGGCGCACGCTGGAGAACCTGGCCAGCACACCATGACCGTCATCGAACTGATAGAACAATCTGTCGCCCAGCTGACCGCCGCCGACGTGTCCTTCGGCCACGGTACGGCCAACGCCTTTGACGAAGCCGCCTGGCTGGTCATGTGGCGCCTGGGCCTGCCCCTGGACGATCTGGATTCCGTGGCAGATCAGCCTGTAGCGCAGGACAGACAAGCGCTGGTAGCTACACTTTTGGAAGCACGCATCCAGACCCGCAAGCCCGCCGCCTACCTCACGCAAGAGGCCTGGCTGCAGGGTGTGTCGTTCTATGTGGACGAGCGCGCCATCGTGCCGCGCAGCTTTATTGCCGAACTGCTGATCGACGGCGGCATCGACTACTGGCTGCACGAGCACACCCACGCGGTGCTGGACCTGTGCACCGGCAACGGCAGCCTGGCCGTGCTGGCGGCCATGGTCTACCCCGAGGTGCAGGTCACCGGCGCCGACATCAGCCCCGACGCCCTGGCCGTAGCCCGCATCAATGTGGACAAGCACCAGTTGCAAAGCCGCATCCAGCTGGTCGAGTCCGACGGCCTGGCACAGCTGGCCGGTCCGTTCGACTTGATTCTGTGCAACCCACCCTACGTCAACAGCCAGAGCATGGCCGCCCTGCCGGCCGAGTACCAAGCTGAACCGGTGCTGGCCCTGGCCGGCGGCACGGATGGCATGGACTTCATCCGCAAGCTGCTGCAAGACGCCGCCGCCAAGATGTCGGCCGACGCCGTACTGGTGCTGGAGATCGGCAACGAGCGCGAATATTTCGAGGCCGCGTTCCCGGCACTCGAAGTGGTCTGGCTGGAAACCAGCGCGGGCGAAGACCAGGTGCTGCTGGTCACGCGCGAGGCGCTGGACGCCCTCTAAGCCGGACTCAACCGATCACTTCCGGCCACTCGGTATGGAAGAACTGGCCTTCCGGCTTGTCGGTGCGCTCGTAGGTGTGGGCGCCAAAGAAGTCGCGCTGCGCCTGCAGCAGATTCGCCGACAGGCGGTGCGAACGGTAGCTGTCGTAGTACGACAGTGAGGAGCTGAAGGCCGGCACCGGGATGCCGTGGCCGACCGCCAAAGCCACCACTTCGCGCCAGTTTTGCTGTGCGTTGTTCAACACGTCCTTGAAGAACGGCGCCAGCATCAGGTTGACCAGCGCCGGGTCGGTGCGGTAAGCGTCGGTGATGTGGTTCAGGAAACGCGCGCGGATGATGCAGCCGCCGCGCCAGATGGACGCGATGCCGCCAAAGTCCAGGCCCCATTGCTTCTTTTCGCCCATGGTCTTGATCAAATCGAAACCCTGGGTGTAGCTGATCACCTTGGAGGCATACAGCGCGTCGTGCACCTTGGCGACCAGGTTCTTCTTGGCAGCGCTCAGGTCGGCCACGGGGCCTTGCAGATGCTCGCTGGCCGCCACGCGCTGCTTCTTCTGCGACGACAGCACACGGGCTTCCACGGCGGCGTTGATGGTGCCGATGACCACGGCGTTCTCGGCCGCGTTGAGCTGCGTCCACTGGCCGGTGCCTTTCTGGCCGGCCTTGTCCAGGATCAGGTCCACCAGCGGCTGGCCGGTTTCGGGGTCTCTTTGCTCCAGCGCTTTGCCGGTGATCTGGATCAGGTAGCTTTGCAGCGCGCCTTCATTCCACTCGTTGAAGATGGCGGCCATTTCGTCGGTGGTGAAACCGGCCGCCTTGAACAGGCTATAGGCCTCGCAGATCAGTTGCATGTCGCCGTATTCGATGCCGTTGTGGATCATCTTCACGTAGTGGCCCGCGCCGCCGGGGCCGATGTGGATCACGCAGGGCTGGCCGTCCACCTTGGCGGCGATACTCTCGAAAATCGGCTTCATCACCTCCCAGGTGGATGCCGGGCCGCCGGGCATGATGGCCGGGCCCTTGCGCGCGCCCTCCTCACCGCCCGACACGCCGGCGCCGATGAAGCGCAGGCCCTTGCCGGCCAGATAGGCGTCACGGCGCTCGGTATCGGTGTACAGGCTGTTGCCGCCGTCGATGATGATGTCGTCCTTGTCCAGCAGGGGAATCAGTTGCTCGATTACCTGGTCCACCGGTGCGCCGGCCTTGACCATGATCTGGATCTTGCGCGGCGAAGCCAGGCTTTGCACAAAGGCCTCCAGCGTGTCACAGCCGACCAGTTGTTTGCCGGGGTTGGCGGCAACGAATTCGTTGGTCTTGTCCACGGTGCGGTTGAACACACTGACCTGGAAGCCGCGGCTTTCCACGTTCAACACCAGGTTCTGGCCCATCACGGCCAGGCCAATCAATCCGAAATCACTTTTCTTGCTGCTCATAAACACTTTCTTGGGATAGCGCTGTCAACGCCTGGTGCGGAATATCGCCCGGCATTTTTACAGACCTGCGGCCCGGCTGCAGCGCGCTCCTGTAAAATTAAGGAAAAAGGCTGGCAGCGCTTATTCCAATTGCGCAAGTGGCTATCATTTAAATAGCAGAGACAAAACCCTCCTCCTCGCATAGCAAAGCGCGGCGGTGGGCTCCCGCAGCAGCCAGGGCCGAGCCGCCTAAAATCCCCGTATGCCGTCGGCCGCAACACCTTGCGGCAGTCCAGGCCACATCTCTTATCTTCCGGCCGCCGACGGCTGTCACATTGTCATGATCACCCTTAAAAATGTAGTTCTGCGCCGCAGCGCCAAAGTTCTGCTCGACAGCGCCAACGTCACCATCAATCCGGGTGAAAAAGTCGGCCTCGTCGGCCGCAACGGCGCAGGTAAATCCACGCTGTTTGCCCTGCTCAACGGCACGCTGCACGAAGATGGCGGCGACTTCAATGTGCCGGCCCAATGGCGCCTGGCCCAGGTGGCCCAGGACATGCCTGAAACCGAGCAAAGTGCCACCGACTTCGTGATCGAAGGCGACGTGACCCTGCTAGCCGCCCAGCAGGAAGTCGCGGCTGCAGAAGCGACCGATGACGGCGAACGCATGGCCAATGCCTATATGGCCTTGTACGACGCCGGCTCCGGTGACGCACAGGCCCGCGCCCAGGCGCTGATCCTGGGCCTGGGCTTCAAGACCACCGAACTCGACAACCCGGTGAACAGCTTCTCCGGCGGCTGGCGCATGCGCCTGCAGCTGGCGCGTGCGCTGATGTGCCCGTCCGACCTGATGCTGCTGGACGAGCCCACCAACCACTTGGACTTGGACGCCCTGGTCTGGCTGGAAGCCTGGCTGAAGCGCTACACCGGCACCCTGCTGGTGATCAGCCATGACCGTGAATTCCTGGACGCCATCACCGACGTCACCGTACACATCGAAACCGCCAAGCTGAACCGCTACGGCGGCAACTACACCAAGTTCGAGGACATGCGCGCCGAGAAGATGGAGCAGCAACAGGCCTCGTTCAGCAAGCAGCAAGAGAAGATCGCCCGCCTGCAGAAATTCATCAGCCGTTTCAAGGCCCAGGCCAGCAAGGCGCGCCAGGCACAAAGCCGGGTCAAGGCCCTGGACCGCATGGAGAAGATCGCGCCGCTGCTGGCCGAGGCCGAATTCACCTTCGAATTCAAAGAGCCCGCCAACCTGCCCAACCCGATGCTGTCCATGTCAGACGCCACCTTTGGCTACCCGCCACCTGAAGGCGCGCCCGAGGGCACGGGCCCCACGGTCATCGTGCAGAAGGTCAGCAAATCGGTGCTGGCCGGCCAGCGCATCGGCATCTTGGGCGCCAACGGCCAAGGTAAATCGACCCTGGTGAAGACGGTAGCCCGCGCACTCACGCCCATCCACGGCGAGATCATCGAAGGCAAGGGCCTGAACATCGGCTACTTCGCCCAGCAGGAGCTGGACGTGCTGCGCCCGGCCGACACCCCGCTGGAACACATGATCCGCCTGGTGAAGGAAACCACCGCCGCCGGCAAGCTGGCTGGCCAGGGCACGCGCGAGCAGGACTTGCGCAGCTTTCTGGGCACCTTCAATTTCAGCGGCGACATGGTGAAACAGGCCGTGGGCAGCATGAGCGGTGGCGAAAAAGCCCGCCTGGTGCTGTGCATGATCGTCTGGCAGCGCCCCAACCTGCTGCTGCTGGATGAGCCAACCAACCACTTGGACCTGGCCACCCGCGAAGCGCTGGCCATGGCGCTGAACGAATTTGAAGGCACAGTGATGCTGGTCAGCCATGACCGGGCTCTGCTGCGCTCGGTCTGCGACGAGTTCTGGATGGTGTCGCGCGGTGGTGTCGAACCGTTTGACGGCGACTTGGACGACTACCAGCGCTACCTGCTGGACGAATCCAAGCGCCTGCGTGAAGAGGCCAAGAACGCCAGTGCCGCACCGGCCCCCGTGGTGGTGGCAGCACCTCCACCCGCGCCCGTGGTCAATACCAAGGCCCTGCAGCGCGAGCTGGAAAAGCTCGACAAATCCATCGCCGCTCTGCAAACCGAAAAAGACGGCCTGGAACAGCGCCTGATGACCCAGCTGCCGCCCGCCGAAATCGCCCAGGCCAGCAAACGCCTGAAGCAGGTGGTGGCCGAGCTGGACCCGCTGGAAGAACGCTGGATGAGCCTGTCCGAACAGGTCGAAGCCGCCGCTTAAACCACGCGTCAACGCGCAAACCTGGGTGCCACCATGACTCTGTCCACCTATCTGCTCTACATCGCCGCCGTGGCGGTACTCGTGCTGTCTCCGGGCCCGACCATGTTGATGTGCATTACCCGTGCGCTGCAGCACGGCTGGGCGCGTGGCGTGGTGTCGGGTGTGGGCAGCATCACGGCGGCGCTGGGCATCATGCTGCTGTCGGCGATTGGCCTGGGTGCGGTGCTGGCAGCGTCTGAAGTGGCGTTTACCGTGCTCAAGGTCTGTGGCGCGGCCTATCTGGTCTATCTGGGCATCAAGACTTGGCGCAGCCCGGCGCTGGCATTCACGCCCGAACGGGCCGGCTCCGTCGCCCTGCCCAGCCTGCGCGCCTGCTACGTGCAGGGCCTGATGGTGGGTGCCAGCAACCCCAAGGCGCTGCTGTTCTTTGCCGCATTCTTCCCGCAGTTTCTGGACCCGGCAGCCGCCTGGGGTTCGCAAATGGCCATCCTGGCCAGCACCTTCATGGCCATGGAAATGTCAGTGCTGACCCTGTGCTCCCTGGGCACGGCCCGGGTGGCGCCATTTTTGGCATCCAGCAGCCACATCCGCTGGGTCAACCGCGTCTGCGGTGGCCTGTTCGCTACCATGGGCGGCATTTTGCTGACCGTGCGCCGCCACGCCTGACGCTATACATTCGATAGCTATCAGCGCAGGTATTATCTGCGCCAGCAGCCTAAAACGTGCCTTAAATCCCTGCAGGCTTCTGCATGGTGTTCATGCGGTCCACGGCCTTGAGCACAATGGTCTTGATGTCGGCGCCCTGCAGCACCGTTAGCTCTATGGAGGCGTCGGGCTCGGCGTGGTCCCACAACTTTTTGTAGAACGACTCGAGGGTCGTCACCTTGACGCCGTCCACCGCCAGCACCAGGTCACCGGGCTGCAGGCCGGCCTGCTGGGCCGGACTTTCCTGGTTCACCCTCACGATCTGCACCCGGCCGGCCTGTTCGCTGGAGCTCAGTCCCACCCAGGGGCGGTGGCTTTGCTGGCTGCTGCCGGTCTTTTGCATCTCGCCCAGAATGGGTTTGAGCAGGTCCACCGGTACAAACATATTGCCGGGCACGCCGCGGCTGCTGCCAAACGCATCGCCCACAAACAAGCTGCCTATACCCATCAGCTCACCCTTCTGGTTGAACACGGCCGCGCCTGAGTGGTTACTGATGGGTGGGCTGGTGAAAAGGGCTGCATCAATGTGGTATTCCCAGTAGCCGGAAAATGGCCGCTTACTCACCGCCTGAACCATGGTGATGTCGCCGCCGTCCCCGCTGGGCTGCGGACCGGTCACGGCCATCAGCGGCTCGCCGTTGTGCAATTCACCCAAGCTGCCCAACGGCACGGGCTGCACGCCACGCAGCGGCACCAGCGGCCGCACCAATCCGAAGCCGGTGGCCAAGTCGTAGGCCACGGCCTGTGCCGGCAGGGTTTTGTTGTCCTGGGTGGTGATTTGGATGGTCTGTGCTTCCAGCATCAGATAGCCGATGGTGAGCACCAGGCCGTCGTCACCAATCACCACGCCGGAGCCGGCACGCTGCTGCCCCAGGGTCTGGGCCGAACGCGCGTTCTCTGCCACGCTGACCTGCACACCTACCACGGCTGCATTCGCCTTGGTCAGCGCGGCCACGGCCGTCTGTATGGCCGCTGGCGGCTGCTCCACCGCCGCCCATACGGGGCTCCATAGCAGCAAAAGAACACCCAGAGCGCGCCGCGTCCGGGTTAAAAACAAGTGCGTACCGATGGACATGGCGGACTCCTTGTAAACAGCCAACGCCGGCTTCCAAAGAATGCGCCTAAATCAATCTGGACACAACGTTAGGGGTATTCACACCCAGCCTGCTTGGTGGCTCAGCGGCTTGGCATGCGCTCCCTGGCCTGGCTGGCCAAAGCCTCCAAGGCCTGCACATCGGCTGCATGGCTGAGCCGGTAATCCCGTTCCTGTGCCTGCAGGGTGGCGATATGCGATTCCAGGTTCGCAGATTGCAATTGCACACCCCATGCCGGGTCTGGCGCGCCGTGCCCCAGCACACGGTCCAATACCAGTCCGCCCAGCGCACTCTTGAAGTGACCGGCCTCCCAGTACCACTGCATGGCGCTATGGCGGTCGCCGCGCGGGGGGATATCTTCGTTCGCATAGCGGTTGAAGCCGCTGAAATCCCACAGCGGCACAGGCCGACCCGGCACGGAAGCCTGCTCCGCCGTACGCACCAGCATGCGCTTCCAGTCCTCGAACACCGGCCAATGCCCGCTGAGGCGCATGATCTCCAGCAAGTGGGCGTGGTAGGGGTAGACCACCAGGTGCAGCTCTATGCCGTTCTGCTGGCACAGCTGTATGACGCGGTGCAAGTCCTCCAGCGCGTAGGACGAGCGGCCACCCGCATCCAGAATGCTCTTGGGGCGGCGCAGATAGGCCTGCAGGTTGGCCACGTCCTTCTGCCGAAATACGTTCCAGTAACCCTCGTCCGCCGAGATCTTGACGTAATCCTGCATGGGGTTGAAGCCCAGCGGCGTGAGATCGCTGGCATAGGCGTTGCGCTGGCTGGCCAGGGTCTGCAATGAGTCCAGCAAGGCGCCCATGGTCAGGGTCGATTCCGCATAGTCGCGCAGCTGCTGACGCCAGCGGGTTGGGTTGACAGCGCCGTCATCCTGCGTCAGCCAACGCCCGCCCGAGCCCGCCCCAGCGGGGCTGGACGGCGGCATGCGCGGGTCCACCAGAAAGTCCATGAAATCAACGCCCCAGACCACTACCGTGGGGTGGCCACCGGGGCTGGCCAGCACATGCTGCAAGCTCTGCACACTGGTGGAGGTGTCTGTACCGGGCAGCGCCAGGTTGAACACCGGTTGTGCGGCCGCAGGCCAGGCCGGATGCTGCGGGTCGAAGCCCACTTCGGCCCGCGAATTGCCCAGTACCAACGCGCCTGGCTGCACCCGCAGCACCTGGTAAGCCTTGGCCATGGCGCCGTGGGCGCCAGCCGCAGGTTTGACGCGATTGAACCCTGCCCGGTCCACGCTACGGATCAGGCCATATGGGTCCACCACCGCATTGAATACGGCAACCAGCAGCACCAGAACAGCAGTCAAGCCCAGCCAACCCAAAAGATAACGCTTCATGGGTGCCTGGCCTTAAAACTGAAAGTACAAAAACTCGCTGGGCCGGGTCAGCAGCAGCAGGCCGCAGGCCAGCACCACCGCCATCAGCATGCCCCAGCGGCGGTTGGGCGCCCACAGCCAGCGGGCCTGCACAGCGTCGCCGCCCTGGTCCAGCGCGGGCTTGAAGCGGCCCATGATCTGCTGGCTGTTGGGCGCAAAAAACACAATGGGCAGCAAGGCGATCACCCACACAAAAGTCATCACGAAATCACGCCCGCCTCCCGGGGTGAAGGCTACGCCCAGTAGTGCCAGCCAGTTGCCCAGCCCGCCCAGACGCAGACCAATCGCGTCCGGCAGGCTGATGCCGTCGCGCCCCAGCATGGCGCCCAGCACGCGCAGCGCGCCATCCAGCGTACTGGCACGGAAGAACACCCAGCCCACCACCACCGCCAGAAAGGTCAGCAGCACGGCCAGTGCATGGCCCGCCACCGTACGGGGCCCGGCGTCCCAGCCGCGCTGGCGGCAAACCGCCTGCCAGCCCTGGTGCAGAACCAGATACATGCCGTGCAGGCCGCCCCAGATAACAAAGGTCCAGCCCGCGCCATGCCACAAGCCACCCAGCAGCATGGTGGCCATCAGGTTCAGGTAACGCCAGGACACACCCTTGCGGTTGCCGCCCAGCGGGATGTAGAGGTAGTCGCGCAGAAAGCGCGACAACGTCATGTGCCAGCGCCGCCAGAAATCGGCAATATTGGCGGCCTTGTAGGGCGAATTGAAGTTCAGCGGCAGCCGCACGCCCAGCATGAAAGACAGGCCAATGGCCATGTCGCAGTAGCCCGAAAAGTCGAAATACAGCTGCAGGGTATAGGCCAGCACACCGCCCCAGCTCTGCAGCAGGCCCAGGGCCTCGCCCTGCTCCGCCGCCTTGAACAGCAGGCTGGCGTAAGGTGCCACGCCATCGGCCAGCACCACTTTTTTGAACAGGCCCAGCGCAAACATGGTCAAGCCGGCGGTGAAATTCTCTGAATGGAAACGATAGGTGCTGGCCCGCGTGAACTGCGGCATCATTTCCTTGTGGTGCAGCACCGGCCCGGCGATCAGGTGCGGGAAATAAGTGACGAACAGGCTGTAGTGGATGAAGTTGAACTCCTTAGCCTTGCCCTGTGCCGCATCCACCAGAAACGCGATCTGCGTGAAGGTGAAAAACGAGATGCCCAGAGGCAACACGATGCCTGCCAGTGGGTAAGCCGTGCCCAGGGATGCATTCACGATGCCGATGCTGAAGTCCGCGTACTTGTAGTAGCCCAGCAGCGCCAGGTCTGCCCCCACGCCAAACGCCAGCAGCCACTTGCGACGGCGTGAACCTATGTCATCGCCCTGGGCCAGGCGGTAGCCCACGGTGTAGTTGAAAACAATCGACGCCAGCAGCAGACCCAGATAGGCCGGATTCCACCAGGCGTAGAAAAACAGCGAGCAGGCCGTCAGCCACAGCGCACCGGCACGCACGCTGTAGCGGCCGATGCGAAAAAACACCAGCAACAAGACCGGCAGGAACAGAAACAGAAACTCGACCGAATTAAATAGCATGGGGCACCCAAAGCTTCCTGGCGGTCACCGAACCACACGACAGCGGCAACATCATAGCTAGCAATTTAGGAGCTAGCTACGCAGATTGCATCTGCGCGAGCGGCCATTTTTCCTCAAACTCAGACCACGCGGGTCAGCGCCTGTGCCCAGTGCCAGGCCATGGATGGGGAGTTCATGCAGCTGGTGCGCTCGCCGGCGCTACACACGGCGCGCTCCATCAGCTGGATGTCGGCCTCGTGCTGGCGGGCCACGTGCGGATCTTCGAAGAAGATGACCTTCTGGCAGGTGCCGTCCAGCACGCGCTCGGCGATCTGCGCGTCGCCGCCTAGCGGGCCGCTGCGGTAGGGTGTGGCCCAGGCCTTGTCGCGGGGCCAGCCGCGGCTCCAGGCCAGAGCGTTCAGCAAGCCGCCGGTGGTACCGGTGGCCACACGTTCCTGGTAGCGCGACAGCAGGTCGAAATGCGTGCCGGCAAACTCCACCATCTGGGTCTTCAGCGCATCGTGGGCGATCAGCGCCACCACCTGGGACGGCATGGCGTCCAGCAGGGCCTTGCCGGACGTTTGGGCTGGTGCCAGGCCGGCGTGCAAACCCTCGATCTCCAACCATTCCAGCGCCGCGGCTTCGGTGGCCAGAAAGGGCTTGCCGTGGGTCACGCACTGGCGCTTCAGGGCCAGGGCCTCGGGGTACATCGAGGAAGGGTCTACCGGGTCGATCAGGAAGATCACGCCATCCAGCGCATGCGCGGGGTTCACGCCACCCACGATGTGCGAGACCAGGCGCGTCAGCCCACCTTCAAAACCATTCGGGTAGCGCACCAGGCCGGGGAAGCTGTCGAGCAGGCCGTAGCGTTCCACCGCGTCATAGGTGCCGCCGACAGCGTGCAGGCCCAGGTTGAGTCCGCGTACCGATGGTTCGGCGGCGCGCAGCCAGCGCAGCAAACCGCTGTCGGAGCCCTGGCGGTGCAGGCGGTGGGCAATGAGTCCGAAACGCATGGTTGTCTCCTTGAAATTCCTAAAAATGGCTACTGTGCTTCAGTACCCAAACAGGCGCAGATGCGAGTCTTCCAGGGATACCGTGGAACCGGCTTCGCCGGGCCACTGGTATCGCCCCCTGCAAGGGGGTGGGCGGAAACACGCAGTGTGGAGCCTGGGGGTGTGCCATATCACGCCAACACTTTTCCTTGAGCGTCCAGGCGCTTGCGGGCAAACGGCGGCAGGCCTTGCAGCAGGCGCTGGCCGTACGAGGTGTCGGACAGGCGCCGGTCGTAGCAATAGACGAAGGACTTGTCCGTCTCGGTGCGGATTGCGCGGCCTGCCCACTGGGCCAACTTGATGGCCGTGGCCGGCACCACCAGCTCAGAAAACGGGTCGCGGCCCACGCCGCGCAGCCATTCGGCCCGGGCTTCGCCCACTGGGTCGTCGGGCGGGGCGAAGGGCAGCTTGGCGATGAACACGGTTTCGCACAGCTGCCCCGGTAAGTCCAGGCCTTCGCCAAAGCTTTGCATGCCAAAGATGATGGACACCAGGCCGGCCTGCACGCGTTCACGGTGCTGCTGCATCAGGCGCATGCGCGGCAGGTCACCCTGCACCAGCACCAGGCTGCGCAGTGCCTCGGGCAAGGCCAGCACGGCCTGGCGCATCTGGTCGCGCGAGGTGAACAGGCACAGCGCGCCATGCTGCACATCGGCCAGGTCGCGCACCAGGGCCAGCACCATCTCGGAGGTGAATGCGCTGGCATTGCGCGGGTCGGCCAGGGTCTGCACGGTGACAAACTGGCCTTGGCTGGCGTAGTCAAAGGGGCTGGCTACCTCCAGCGTGGTGGTGGCGTCGTCTTCTTTCAAACCGGTTTCACGCAGGAAGAAATCAAACTCGCCGCAGCTGGTCAGCGTGGCCGATGTCACCACCGCCGCCCGCACACCGGCCCACAACTGGCCGCGCAGGGCCGAGCCGGGCAAGATGGGGCTGGCATAGGCCTTGATCTGCACCCGGCCGTCGTTGTTCGCCAGGGTGAACCATTTGGCCACCGGGGCGCGAGTCGGGCCCGATGGGTTGGCTGGAACCTCCTGCAACAGCAGCTGTGCCGTGGCGTGCACCGACTCCAGCCGAGGCGACAGCGTGCCCAACTGGGCGTACAGCACCGACAGGCGACGCGCCTCGTTGGGGTTGTCCTTCATCTCGGCGCGCAAGGCCTTGGCGATGGCATTCAGCACGTCCAGAAAGCTCTCGGCCAGCACGCTGACCATGCCCAGCGGCTCAACCAACATCAGCGGCAGCTCGCCCTTGGGTAGGCGCACGCGCGGCGGGCCGTAGGCGCCGGCCGGCTCGTTCAGCACCGGGGCATACAGCTCGGCCACGCTGCGGGCGATCTCCTCCAGCGTCTGCTTGAGCTGGGATGCATAGCGGCCGACCTCGGACACCTCGGACACGGCCATCAGCGAGCCTATGCGCTTGGAGCGGCTGGCCAGGGTGTCTATCCAGCCCAGCCGGCTCAGGTCCATGGAGCACGAGAATTTGTCCAGCGCCACGGCGGGCAGGTGGTGGCCCTCGTCGAGCACCAGCAGGCAGTTGTCCAGCTCGGGCAAGGTGCGCGTGCCCAGGGTGGACAGCAGCAGGTCGTGGTTGGCCACGATCACCTGGGCGCCGACCAGCTCCTTGCGTTTTTCAAAATACGTGCAGCCGTTGAACACCGGGCAGTGCTTGCCGGTGCAGCTGCTGGCTTCGGCGGCGATGGGTTGCCAGATGTCGGCATCGGGCTGCTGGGCCAGGTTGTCGCGGTCACCATCCCAGGTGGCGCTGGCCAGATCGCGTGCCAGGCCGGCGTACTGCAGCATGCGGGCTTCTTCATCGTGGCGCACCAGGGGGGCACCGGCGGCGGCCAACTCGTCGGCGAAAAAATCATCTTCGTCCAGCGCACCGCCCTCGCCGGCCAGGCGCGCCAGCTTGAGCTTGCACACATAACGGCCCCGCCCCTTGGCCAGGCCAAAGCGAAAAGGCTCGGGCATCAGGGCCGCCAGTGCAGGCAGATCCTTGCTGACCAACTGCTCCTGCAGGGCCACGGTGGCGGTGGAGATCAGCACCCGGGTCTTGCGGGACAGCGCCAGGGCAATGGCCGGCACGCAGTAAGCCAGGGATTTGCCCACGCCGGTACCGGCCTGTATCACCGCTATGGAGCGCTGGGGGACGGCGTCATCATCCTCCAGCTTGCCCAGCGTAGCCTCGGCAAAGGTCTGGGCCACGCGCTCGGCCATCAGCCGCTGGCCGGGCCGGCTGCGAAAGCCGCCCGCTGCGCCCACCACCTGGTCAAAAGCGTCAAGAGCGGACTGGGCGAGGTTTTCGGGCGACATGGGTGGACAAATGCAGGGCTGTATGGGCTTACAGTTTAACGGAGCGACTGCATCGGCCCAGGTTTATATGAAAAAATGGCTCTAGCGCAGGATTTACCTACGCTAGCAGCTATCAAAATTGAAGCAATGAAAAATCAGGCCTGGGCCAGCTGCAGAGCCAGGCGGTTGTGCCGCTCCACCAGCGGCCCCAGGTCCACGGTGGTGAGCTGGCCCTGGCGCACCACGACGCGGCCATTAACCACGGTGTAGGCGGCCTGCGGGCTGGCGCACAGCAGCAGGCTGCCCAGCGGGTCGTGCACTGCACCGCCGGCAAAGCCCAGGGTGCGCAGGTCGAACAGGGCCAGGTCGGCGCACATGCCGGGCGCCAGATGGCCGATGTCTTGCCTGCCCAGCACCTGGGCGCCGCCCCGCGTGGCCATGGCCAGCGCGTCGCGGGCCGTCATTTCGGCTGGCCCGCTATCACAACCGAAAGCTTCCAGCGACTTGCCCACGCGGGCCAGCAGCAAGGCCTGGCGCGCTTCGGCCACCATGTGGGCGCCGTCGTTGCTGGCGCTGCCATCCACGCCCAGGCCGACGGGCACGCCGGCGTCCAGCATCTTGCGGATGGGCGCAATGCCGCTGGCCAGGCGCATATTGCTGCAGGGGCAATGGGCCACGCCGGTGCGGGTGGCGGCGTACAGGCTGATGCCCTCGGCATCCAGCTTCACGCAGTGGGCGTGCCACACGTCGTCGCCCAGCCAACCCAGCTCTTGCGCGTACTGGGCGGGCGTGCAGTTGAATTTTTCGCGGCTGTAGGCGATGTCGTGGTCGTTCTCGGCCAGGTGGGTGTGCATGCGCACACCCAGGCTGCGCGCGAGACGGGCCGACTCACGCATCAGGTCACGGCTGACGCTGAACGGCGAGCACGGAGCCACCGCCACCTGCAGCATGGAGCCATGGCTGGCGTCATGGTACTGCTGCACCAGACGCTGTGTGTCCTTCAGGATCGCGTCTTCATTCTCGACCACGCTGTCGGGCGGCAGACCGCCCTGGGACGCGCCCACGCTCATGCTGCCCCGGGTGGCAGTGAAGCGCATGCCGATTTCGCGGGCCGCGTGGATGCTGTCGTCCAGGCGCACGCCGTTGGGGTAGATGTAGAGATGGTCGCTGCTGGTGGTGCAGCCGCTGAGCAGCAACTCGGCCATGGCGATCTGGGTGGACACATGGACCATCTCGGGCGTCAGCCCGGCCCAGAGGGGGTACAGCCCGCGCAGCCAGCCAAACAGCTCGGCATTCTGCACCTGGGGGATGGCCCGGGTCAGGCTCTGGTACATGTGGTGGTGGGTGTTGACCAGGCCGGGCAGCACCAGGTGGCCGGTGGCGTCTATCACCTCATCGGCACTGTCGGCCAGGCCGGGCGGCATGTCGGCCATGGGCCCTAGTGATTCAATATGACCGCCGCGGATGAACACATAGGCATTGCGCCATTCCTGGCCCTGGGCGTCCATGGTGGCCAAGCATTCGGCATTGCGTATCAAAAGCGTGGACATAGGCGTGTGCATAGGCCGAAGAGGATAAATGAGCGCGCAGAAAAAAACCCGCCAGAGGCGGGTTTTTTCCAAAGTCTACCCAAGAATTACTTGGCAACCGACTTCTTAGCTGGTTTCTTGCTGTGCTTCTTCTTTGCCATGGTCTTCTTTCGGAGTGAAAAAATAAAAACGTCTGTCATTCAATTCACATTTACCTGCAGACACCTCTAGAACGCAGCGCTGTACGGGCGGTTGACAAGTCTTAGAAAAAAACCTGCGCCTCCCTAACGCCCTCTATTGGGTGCGAATTCTAAGGCTACGGCCCGTGGCTTTTGTGACGAAGCCCGTGTAAATGCCGGCCATGTACCATCGCCCTCCTCTATGCACGCCCTTCTGACGCCCCGATCCGCACTGCCGCCCTACCAAAACCGTGACTTTTTGCGCTTTCTGGTCTGCGCTCCGTTCTTCTGGATGCTGCTGTTCCTGATGGCCGAGGCCGCGCTGGCGGCCAGCACCACCTGGCTAATCATCGAAGCCGGTCGCGACGTGGTGGACAAGGTGTTTCTGGTGTCCGACTTCGTGTGGATCGTAGGCGTGCAATCTGCGTCCTATGTGCTGGGCGCCAGCAGCTGGATTTTTGCCGAGCGCGCCGGCTTTGGCGCCTTTGGCCGCTACATGCTGCGCTTCGCCCGCGACAACCGGGGTCAGGCCAGCCTGCTGGGCGACAAGGACCAGCGTGAAGAGGTGGAGCCGTTTCTAACCAACGAAGCCTTCCACATCTTCTTCGAGCTGGTCTATGAACTGGAAGCCGACCTGAAGCTGCTGTTCGGCCTGCTGTTCAATGCTGCCGTGCTGGGTGTGGCGATAGACGGCGGGCTACCCCTGGTCTACGCGGCGGTGTTTGCCACCTTGCTGCTAATGCAATGGCTGCTGCGCAAACCGGTGGCCGCGGCCTATCTGGCGCACCAGCGCAGCACCAACCGCATGACGGCGCACACCTACAGCGCCTGGGACAACATCTTCAGCGGCAACCGCTACAACTTTCGCCTGTGGCACGCGGGCTTCAAGACCCGGCTGCGCGATGCGCTGGCGGCGCAGATCCGCGCCATCCTGGCGCGCGAAGGTCTGGCCACCATCAACGGCATCGTCTCGCTGGCCGCGCTGTTCGCCTATCTGGCCTGGGTGGCGGGAGACAACGCCGGCAATACCAGCCTACTGGTGGCCCTGGCGGCCACCCTGCCACGGCAGATTGCCCTGTCCAGCGATATGCACGACCTGGCCTCGGGTTGGAACGACTTGGCCGCCGTGTGGACGCGCATAGGCGGCGCCTGCAACGCCATGCGCCCAGCGCCCGACGCGGCCTTCACGCAGCGCATTGCGTATGAAGAGTTGAAACTGCAATGGGCAGCGGGCGGCCCCACCCTGCCCTGTACCGCGCTGGACGGGGTGCTGCAGGCCGTGCATGCCCAACCCGCCGGGCGACTGATGGTGCGCGGCGGCAATGGCTCGGGCAAGTCCACTCTGCTGGCGGCCCTGAAGGTAGCGCTGGGCCAGCAGGCTTTTTACTGGCCTACGCACGACAAGCTGGCATTTGCATTTGCCCAGGGAAATGAAGCAGACGATGCCGAAGAAGATGGCGATGGTGAGGATGCCCCCAGCAACAGCGGCTTTTCATCCGGCGAACGCCAGCTGCGCGCACTCCAGGAGATCACCGACAAGACCAGCAGCCCGGTCTATCTGCTGGACGAGTGGGACGCCAACCTGGATGCCCGCAACCGCGCAGCCGCCGAAAACCTGGTGCAGACCCTGGCCGCGCGCGCCGTGGTGGTAGAGATTTCGCACCGCGCCTGATACGGCTGGCGCTACAGTTTAAATAGCTGCCTGCACAGGAACTACCTGCGCTAGCGGCATATTTCTTATAAACATCAGACTTCTACCGCAACAGGCGCATAGCCCAGCCACTGGCTGGCTTCGTCCGGCGTCAGCGGCTGGGCGAACAAAAAGCCCTGCAGCTCATGGCAGCCCGCGGCGCGCGCCACCACGGCCTGGGCCTCGGTTTCAATGCCTTCGGCCACCACGTTCAAGTCCAGCGCCACGGCCAGTTGGCAAACGGCGCGCACCACGGCCGTGGCATCGGGTGCCGGCAGGGGCTCGATCAGGCCACGGTCTATCTTGACCGACTGCACGGGCAGGCTGCGCAGCATATTCAGCGACGAGAAGCCGGTGCCGAAGTCGTCCAGGCCCACGCCAACACCCAAGGCACGCAAGCGCAAGATCTGCTCGCGCACCTCGGCCTGGTTGGACACCGCTGCACTCTCGGTCAGCTCCAGCAGCAAGGCCTTGGCCGGCAGGTCGTAGCGCTGCAGCAGGCCTTCCACCAGCGCCGGAAAGCCACCGCCCAGCATCTGCAGCGGCGAGACATTGATGGCCACCGGCACCACATCGTCAAAACGGGTACGCCAGTCCGCCACCTGTTCGCAGGCCTGCATCAGCAGCAACTGGCCCAGGTCGTCTATCAACCCAGTGCGCTCGGCCACGGCAATGAACTCCATGGGACTGACCCAGCCGCGCATGGGGCTGTCCCAGCGGGCCAGGGCCTCGAAGCTGGTCAGGCTGCCAGTGTGCGCGTCCACCTTGGGTTGGTAGAACAGCTTGAACTCGCGCCGCTCGATGGCCGTCCGCAAGGCCTGCTCCTGCTCCAGCACGTCGCTGGAGCCCTGCTCGAAGCGCGCCTCCGCCAGCGCCACCGAGGTGCCCGGCGTGCGCTTGGCCACATGCATGGCGGTATTGGCGGCACGCAGCATGGATTCGGCGTCCTGCGCGTGCTCCGGGAAGAGTGCGATACCCATGGACACGTCGATGAAGAAATCATGCTGCGACAGCAACAACGGGCGCTGCAGCAAAGCCTGCACCTGGCGCGCCAAGGCCTGTGGGCGATCCAGATCTTCGTCGCAGGACACCACGAAGGCGAACTCGTCTGCACCCAGACGCATCAGGCCGCAGCCTTCGCCCATCTCGTGCAACAGCATGGCCACCAGGGCCTGCAGCACCTCATCACCCACCGTCAGGCCATGGGCCTCGTTGAACAGCTTGAAGCGGTCTATGCCCAGCAGCACCAAGCCGAATGGCCCCCCTTGCGGCTGGTTGCCACAGCGCTCACGCAGCGCCTGCAGCAAGGCGCGCCGGTTCGGCAGGCCGGTCAGGTCGTCATACATGGCTTGCAGCTGCAGGGCCTGCGTGACCTCGCGGCGCCGGGTCTGGTCCGTCACCAGAAACTGGATGGCCTTCACATCGTCCCAGCGCGTGCGCCAGGCCGAAAAGCGCAGCCACACGGCCGAGCCGTCCTGGCGGTACCGCAGGCCTTCCCATTGCACATGGTCGGCACGACCGGAATTCAACTGGCGCAGATGGCCGTGCACCTGTTCCACCTCGTCCGCCGGAATGCCTTGCAGCAGCGATGCGGGGGCCACCTTGGCCAGGTCGGTAAAACCGTAGATGGCCATCAAGGCCGGGTTGGCAAACAGTACATGCGGGCCGGCACACACCATGATGCCCTGGTGCGAACGCTCCACCAGGCGCTGGAAGCGGTTGTGCAGACGGCGCGACTCCAGGATGGAGCGCTCCAGCGCCACATACATCAGCACCAGGCCCAGGGCCAAGCGCAGCACCGAGGCCAGATTTGTCTGCAGCACGGCCATGCCGTCCTGCGCCAGCAACGTCTGGCCCACACCGAGCACACCCAACAGCAGCATCAACGGGCCGACGGCTCGTTCGGTGCTGCCACTGCGGTGCAGGCCGCGGCTGACCATCAGGCCGGCCCACACCAGAAATACCGGAACCAGCCACGCCAGGGCTAGCTGCTGCTGGAATCCCAGCACCGCCAGGTCCGCCAATAGAAATAAGGAAAGGAATCTCTGCCACTCACGGCGGCTGAGCTTCCAGTCAACAAAGCGGGTACTGCCGCGCAGCATCAGCAGGATGCTGGCCGTCTGGCTGATGACCACCAGCGCCAGGCCGGCACCGGCCCAGGCGGGCTGGGCGCGTTGGCTAATGATGTAGCCCCAGGGGGCTAGGAACTGGGCCAGCTGCGCGGCCCCCATGTCACGCGCGAACAGCTGGTTACGACGACCCAGCCATACCCATAGCAGAGCCAGGCCCATCGTCAGGTTCACAACTGCATTCACCAGAAGCGAATAAAGAACAACGTCACTGGTGTAGGGCAGCATGAATCGTATACAAAATAACCTTGGAAAATAGATTGCCCGCTATCGTAACCGGATGTGCTCTATAAACCGCATCGATTTGCAATAACCTGAAATAGCGGAATCCGCAAAGCCACTTCAGCTTCTTTGTTACATTTCACGCTGGGAAGTCGTCAAAATGTGGGACAGAAATCCCCTGCAGACCCGCCCGCTACCACCGCCCTGCGCCCACCCCGGCCGGGGTGTACATTGCCCCTAACGCCATGCCGCAAGACCGCTCGCCTGAGGACCACCCACTGCCGCAAGTTGTGCGCGACCTGCGCGCCTACCAGGCAGAACTGGAAAGCCAGAACAAGGTGCTGCGCTTCAGCCAGGCTGCGGCCGAAGCCGCGTCCGAGCGTTTTGAAACCCTTTTCTCCGGCGTACCCCTGGCCCTGATGGTGGTGGACGACCACGACATGGTGGTGCAAAGCAATGCCATGGCGCAGCGCCTGTTCCAACCCACCGAGCGCGACCGGCCGCTGCACTTTTTGATGCCCTTCGTCAGCCCCGGCTGTACCGAGCAGGTACGCCAGGCCTTCCGCGAAGCGCGGGTGGACGGCCACTGTGAAGCCACCGAGGTGGTGTTCAACATCGGCCCCACGGGCACCATGTCGGGTGACCTGCACATTGCCCGCCTGGAAAGCGCCCAGGAATCCCTGGTGCATTACATCTGCGCGGTGGTGGACCAGGGCCCACTGCTGGCCGAGCGCCGCGCCCTGCAACTTAGCGCCACCGCCCTGCGCCAACGTAACGGACAGTTGCGCATGAGCGAAAGCCGGCTGGAGGCGGTGATCAACTCCGCGCTGGACGCCATCATCTGCATCGACAAAGACCAGCGCATCACCGTCTTCAACCCCACGGCGGCGGCCCTGTTCCAGTGCCCGTCCGAGCAGGCGCTAGGCAGCGCGCTGGCGCGCTTCTTCCCGGACGCCGAGCACGCCCTGGCCCTGAACCAGATCTCCACCCAAGCCTTTCTGGGCGAAATGCAGGCCCTGACGGCCAGCGGCCGCACCCTGTCGGTCGAGGTCAGCGTGTCGTTCGAGCGCCACCCGACCGGCGAAACCACCACCGTCTTCGCCCGCGACCTGACCAGCCGCAAGCGCGCCGAAGCCCAGCGCGGCGTACTCGAAGCCCAGCTGCGCGAATCGCAAAAAATGCAGGCCGTGGGCACCATGGCCGGTGGCATTGCGCATGATTTCAACAACATCCTCAGTGCCATTCTCGGCAATGTGGAGCTGGCCAAGGAAGACGCCGGCCCGAATTCGCCGGCCCAGGTCAGCCTGCACGAGATCGAAAAAGCCGGCCGCCGCGCGCGTGACCTGGTGCGCCAGATCCTTACCTTCAGCCGCAACGAGGCGCCCCGGCGCAGCCCCGTGTCGCTGGCCGAGGTGGTGGTGGAAACCGAACGCCTGCTGCGCGTGACCCTGCCGCCCGCGGTAGAGCTGCACATGCACATCAACCCCGACACGCCGGTGGTGCTGGCCGACCCGGTGCAGGTGCAGCAGGCCGTGCTGAACCTGTGTACCAATGCCATCCAGGCCTCGGTGGAGCCACGTGGCGTGGTCAGCATTGAGCTGTCCGGCGTGGTACCCGATGCGCGGCTGTGCACCCGCCTCGGCCTGGCGCCCGGCCCGCACGCCATGCTGGCCGTGCTGGACAGCGGCAAAGGCATGGACGACGTGACCCTGCGGCGTATTTTTGAACCTTTCTTCACCACCAAAGAGGTGGGCCAGGGCACGGGCCTGGGCCTGGCCGTGGTGCACGGGGTGATGCGCAGCCATGCGGGCGCTGTCGATGTGCAAAGCGCGCCCGGCCTGGGCAGCCGCTTCACCCTGTACTTCCCGGCCTCGGAAACTGTCACCGCTCCGCCGCCGGCCGCCCCGGCCACACCCGCCGCGCCCAGCGCCGGCGTGCAGGGCAAGCACGTGATGTATGTGGACGACGACCACGCCCTGGTGTTCCTGGTGGAGCGCCTGCTGCGCCGGCGCGGCCTGCGCGTGAATGGCTTCTCCGACCCCAACAAGGCCGCGGCAGAGCTGCGCGCCAATGCCGCCGAATACGACCTGCTGGTCACCGACTTCAACATGCCCGGCTACTGCGGCGTGGACCTGGTGCGCGAAGCCCAGCGCATACGACCGGACCTGCCGGTGGCGCTGGCATCCGGCTACATCACCGCCGAAATCGAGCAAAGCGCCATCGCCGAGGGCGTAAAGGCACTGATCCACAAGCCGAACGACGTGGAAGAGCTGTGTGCTACCGTGCAGCGCCTGATTCTGGACAACGCCTCTTCATGACTGCCGACTTCACCCCCACTCCGCCCCAAAGCCAGGCCCGCAACCCGCTGCACGGCGTCACGCTGGAATCCATACTCACCCAGCTGGTGGCCGCCTACGGTTGGGAGGAACTGGGCCGGCAGGTCAATATCCGCTGCTTCACCAGCGACCCCAGCGTCAACTCCAGCCTGAAGTTCCTGCGCAAGACGCCCTGGGCGCGCGAAAAGGTCGAAAGCCTGTTCCTCTTCATGCAGCGTGAACAACGCCGTGGACGGCTCTAACCTCCCTGGCCCCGGCCTGGACACGGTCTACGCCGACCCGCATCTCCTGGTATTCAACAAACCCAGCGGCCTGCTGTCCGTGCCCGGCCGCGGCGAGGACAAGCAGGACTGCCTGAGCACCCGCGCGCAGCAGCTGTACCCGGATGCGCTCATAGTTCACCGGCTGGACATGTCCACCTCCGGCCTGCTGCTGATGGCGCGCGGGCCGGAGATGCAACGCCTATTGAACGCCGCCTTCGCCGGCCGCAAGGTGGACAAACGCTATACCGCCGTGGTGGCTGGTCAGCTGCCCGCGCCGGCCAATGCCGACGGCTGGGGCCAGATCGACCTGGCTATCCGCGTGGACTGGCCGAACCGGCCGCTGCGCATGATTGACCCCGCAGAAGGCAAACCCAGCTGCACGCGCTGGCAGCCCCTATCCACCACAGAGCACAGCACACGGCTACTGCTGGAGCCCGTCACCGGCCGTTCGCACCAGCTGCGCGTGCACCTGGCGGCCATCGGCCACCCGATACTGGGCGACGCGCTATACGCCCCGCCCGCCGTACAAGCCCAGGCCCCGCGCCTGCTGTTGCATGCCTGCAGGTTGGCGCTGCAGCACCCAGCCACAGGCGAGGCACTGCTATTCGAGAGCACCGCGCCGTTCTAGCGGTCTCGCCCGTCGCAGTCGTACACCTGGCCTGGGCCAAGGCACGATCTACTACACTATTGATAGCTGGCAGCGCAGGTACTAGCTGCGCTGAAGCCGTATTTTTCATGCAAGTGGAGGCAGGCTCCCCTCCGGGAACGGATGGGTGTATAACCAAGCCCCTCCGGTCATGTACCCGGCTTTTGGCGCCGCGCGCATGCCAGCACACACCCGAATCCCCGCGCACAACAGCGCAGCAACAGCAAGGACAAATAAACATGGGCGCACAGTGGAAAGCAAAAGGCAAGGAACTGGCGGCAAATGCCCGCGGCCGCGCCTTCGGAAAACTGTCTAAAGACATCATGGTCGCCGCACGCAGCGGCGCCGACCCGGCAGCCAATGCCCGCCTGCGCCTGCTGGTGGAACAGGCCCGCAAGGTCTCCATGCCCAAGGACACGCTGGACCGCGCGATCAAGAAAGGCGCCGGCCTGACCGGTGAGGCCGTCAACTTCGAACACGTGATCTACGAAGGCTTCGCGCCGCACCGCGTGCCGCTGATGGTTGAATGCCTGACCGACAACGTGAACCGCACCGCGCCCGAAATGCGCGTGCTGTTCCGCAAAGGCCAACTGGGCACCTCCGGCTCCGTCGCCTGGGACTTCGACCACGTGGGCATGATCGAAGCCGAGCCCGCCAATAAGGACGCAGATGCCGAGCTGGCCGCCATCGAAGCCGGAGCGCAAGACTTCGAGCCCGGCGAGGACGAAGGCAACACCCTGTTTCTGACCGACCCGGCGGACCTGGACCTGGTGAGCCGCGCCCTACCCGCCCATGGCTTTACCGTGCTGTCTGCCAAGCTGGGCTACAAGGCCAAGAACCCGATCGACCCGGCCAGCCTGAGCGCAGAGCAGCTGGAAGAAGTCGAAGCCTTCCTGGCCGCCATCGACGCCAACGACGATGTGCAAAACATCTTTGCCGGCCTGGGCGGTTGATCCGATTCACAACAGGTTCACTACAGTATCCATAGCTGCTACCGCAGCAGCCACCTGCGCTGGAGCCCTATTTTATGCCTGAGACATCTGCCCAACATCTCACCATACTGACGGGCGCCTCGCGCGGCATGGGCCTGGCCATGGCGCAGCAGCTGGCACAGGCCGGCCACCATCTGGTGTGCATTGCACGCAAGGCCAACCCGGCCCTCGCCTCACATGCCGCGGTGGCGCAGTGGCAGCACGACCTGAGTGACGCCACACCCGTGGCAGCGCGCCTGGGGCAATGGCTGCAGCAGCACGACGGCACGCAGTGGGCATCGGTCACGCTGGTCAACAACGCCGGCACGCTAGCCCAGCTCACACCCCTGCAAGACGCAGAGTCGGCAGACCTGGCGCAAGCACTACGAGTGGGATTGGAAGCTCCGATGCTGCTGACCGCCGCGTTCTTGGGCGCAACGCGCGGCTGGCCAGGCAGGCGCCGGGTGCTGAACATCTCATCCGGACTGGGCCAGCGCGCCATGGCCTCGTCGGCAGCCTACTGCGCGGCCAAGGCCGGGCTGGACCATTTCACGCGCTGCGTGGTGCTGGAAGAGGCCCGCCTGCCGAATGGCGCCAAGCTGTGCTCGCTGGCACCGGGCGTGGTCGACACCGACATGCAGGCACAGTTGCGCGGCGCCGATGCCCGCAGTTTTGCCGACCAGGCGTCTTTTGAACGCCTGTACAGCCAGGGCCAGCTGACCTCGCCGCAGGAGGCGGCTGCCCGCGTGCTGGCTTATCTGGAGCGGCCCGACTTTGGCAGCCAGCCGGTGGCGGATGTGCGGGTGTAATTTGCGGCGCAGAAGCAGCAGGCACGCACAAGGGACTTACCCCGCGCGGGCCACCTCGCCCACCGGCAATAAATTGGACGCCTTCAGCTCCCGCAAAGACAGGTTGGAGCGGATACTGAGTACGCCGGGCAGCTTTCGCAATACCTTGTCGACAAAACGACTGTAGTCATCCAGATCTTTGGCGACCACTTGCAGCAAGAAATCTGCCTCTCCTGTCGTGTTGTGGCAGGCAATGACATTGGGGCAGGCCTGGATCAGGTCTTCAAACGCTGCAGTCACGTCTTCACCATGCTGCGTGCACACCAGCTGCACAAACGCCATCACGCCCAAACCAATTTTGCGCCGGTTCACATTGGCCTGGTAACCGGCGATCACGCCCATTTCCTCCAGGCGCCTGACCCGCCGCCAACACGGCGTCTCGCTCAAAGTGAGCTGCTCGGCAAGCTTTGCATTAGACAACCTGCCGTCCATTTGCAAAAACTCCAAAATTTTGGCATCGACCCTGTCAATTTCGCTCATTCTGAAAAAATCCTCCAGATTCAATAGATCTACAGAAATAGTCTCCTCATTATTTGTTATTTTTGAAATAAAAAAGGCAGGCAATTTCTCGGCCAATCTCTACACTTTGGCAGGCACCGAGCGCGGGGCGAAATGCGCATTACGCTTTTGACCTGCATGGCTATATCCCTCTCGATCCAGGAGCATTCGATGAAAGCAGTCGTTTTTGAAACCTTTTCCGCGCCACCTCTGCTCAAGCGGGTGCCCGATCCAACACCAGAAGACCACGGCGTGGTGGTCAAAGTCATGGCCACGGGGGTTTGCCGGAGCGATTGGCATGGTTGGGTGGGGCATGACACCGACATTGTGCTGCCCCATATCCCGGGGCACGAACTGGCCGGAGTGGTCGAAACAGTCGGTAAAGACGTCACCCGGTGGAAGGCCGGCGACCGCGTCACCGTACCGTTTGTCGGTGGGTGCGGCGCCTGTCCAGAATGCCACTCTGGGAATCACCAGGTGTGCGACAAGCAGTTTCAACCGGGCTTTACCCATTGGGGCTCGTTTGCCGAATACGTGTCCATCCACAAGGCCGACATCAATTTGGTGAAGTTGCCGGAGTCACTTGACTTCGCTACGGCTGCCAGTCTAGGCTGCCGGTTTGCCACCTCGTTTCGGGCCGTGGTTGACCTGGGTAAAGCGTCGGCTGGACAATGGGTTGCCGTCCACGGCTGCGGCGGTGTGGGGTTGTCTGCCATCATGATTGCCCACGCTGTGGGCGCCAACGTGGTCGCCATCGACATATCAGACGAAAAGCTGGCCTTCGCCCGAGCTATGGGGGCAGTCGCCACAGTCAATGCAATAAAAACCACCAATGTGGTGGAAGCCGTCAGGGAGATCACGCATGGTGGTGCCCACGTATCCTTGGACGCGCTTGGACACCCAACGACATGCTTCAACTCGATCAGCAATTTGCGCAAGCGAGGCAAGCACGTACAGGTAGGACTGATGCTGGCGGAAAACAGCACGCCCGCCATTCCCATGGACAAAGTGATTGCACATGAGCTGGAAATCTTGGGCAGCCACGGCATGCAGGCGCACCGCTACGGCGCGATGCTGGAGATGGTTCAGTCTGGAAAACTCGCCCCTGAAAAGCTGGTTGGCAAAAAGATCAGCTTACAACAGTCCATCGACGCACTGATGAACATGGACAAGTTCGAAGGCGTCGGGGTCACCGTGGTGACTGAGTTTTGACCCGTTAACTGATCGCGCCGCAGCAGCCCTTTGCTGCTACACGCGGCAGCCTATGTTCTGCCGGCCAGCCAGGCAAATGATCAATAGATCTCGGGCACCACGATCTCGTTCGGCACGGGTTGGCGGATGTAGTCGTCATGCCGCTCGCGCTCGGGCAACTGGATCGCCGGGTGTGGTACTTCCTGGTAGGGCATTTGCTGCAGCAGGTGGTGGATGCAGTTGAGCCGGGCCTTCTTCTTGTCCACGGCCTGCACCACCCACCAGGGTGCCTCGGGGATATGGGTGCGGTCCAGCATCACTTCCTTGGCCTTGGTGTATTCCTCCCAGCGGCGGCGCGACTCCAAGTCCATGGGGCTGAGCTTCCACTGCTTCAGCGGGTCGTGGATACGGCCCAGGAAACGCAGATGCTGCTCCTGGTCGGAAATCGAGAACCAGTACTTCACCAGTTGGATGCCGCTACGCACCAGCATGCGCTCGAACTCGGGTACGGTGCGGAAGAACTCTTCGTACTGGTCGTCGGTACAAAAGCCCATGACCCGCTCCACCCCCGCGCGGTTGTACCAGCTGCGGTCGAACAGCACGATCTCGCCGGCCGCCGGCAGGTGCGATACATAGCGCTGGAAGTACCACTGCGTGCGTTCGCGATCGTTCGGTGCAGGCAGCGCCGCCACGCGGCAGACGCGCGGGTTCAGGCGCTGGGTGATGCGCTTGATGACACCGCCCTTGCCCGCCGCGTCGCGGCCTTCGAACAGGATCACCACCTTGTGGCCGGTGGCCACCACCCAGTCCTGCAGCTTGACCAGCTCGGCCTGCAGACGGAACAGCTCGCGGAAATACTGGCGGCGCGCTTCCTTCTGGCTGGGGCTGTCCTCTTCGACCGACATGCCGTCCAGACCGACCAGCTGGCGGTCTTCGATCTCCATCTCCAGCTCTTCGTCATAGCTGTCGAGCAGGTCGCGGTGCACGCGTTGCATCATTTCATCGGTATAGGCGTTCAAGGCGTTCTCCATGGATCTAGGCTAGGTATAGCCCAAGACCTTAGCTTTGATCCATGTCAACTATGTGACAAAACCGTGTAAGCCTGGTGCCGGGCAACAGGCACCATACTCCGCTTTCCATTTCCAAAAAGGAGACTCCCATGCCCCGTGAAGTTGTTGTAGTCAGCGGTGTGCGCACCGCCATTGGTACCTTTGGCGGCAGCCTGAAAGACCAGGCGCCCAGCGCCTTGGGCGGCCAGGTGCTGCGTGAAGCGCTGCTGCGCGCCGGCGTGGACGGTGCCGATGTAGGCCACGTGGTGTTCGGCCATGTGGTCAACACCGAGCCCAAGGACATGTATTTGTCGCGCGTGGCGGCCATCCAGGGCGGCTGCAGTCAGGAAACGCCGGCCTTTAACGTGAACCGCCTGTGCGGCTCCGGCCTGCAGGCCATCGTGTCGGCGGCCCAGTCGATTTTACTCGGCGATACCGACATCGCCATCGGCGGCGGTGCCGAGAGCATGAGCCGCGCGCCCTACGCCTCGCTGAACACCCGCTGGGGCGCGCGCATGGGCGACACACAGATGGTGGACATGATGGTCGGTGCGCTGCACGACCCGTTCCAGAACATCCACATGGGCGTGACCGCCGAGAACATCGCCAAGAAATGGGGCATCAGCCGCGAGACGCAGGATGCGCTGGCGGTAGAAAGCCATAACCGCGCCGAACGCGCCACGCAGGCCGGCTACTTTAAAGAGCAGATCCTGCCCATCGTCCTGAAAACCAAGAAAGGCGATGTGGCATTTGCCGACGATGAACATTTCCGCCCCAACTGCACCCTGACCGACATGGCCAAGCTCAAGCCGGTCTTCATCAAAGAGAACGGCACCGTCACCGCAGGCAATGCCTCCGGTCTGAACGACGCGGCTGCCGCCGTGCTGCTGATGGAAAAGTCCCAGGCCGAAGCGCGTGGCCTGAAGCCGCTGGCTCGCCTGGTGGCCTATGCGCACGCCGGTGTCGACCCACAGTACATGGGCATAGGCCCGGTGCCGGCGAGCCAGAAGGCGTTGAAGCTGGCCGGGCTGACCGTGCAGGACCTGGACGTGATCGAAGCCAACGAAGCCTTTGCCGCCCAGGCCTGCGCCGTGACCCAGGACCTGGGGCTGGACCCGGCCAAGGTGAACCCCAACGGTTCAGGCATCTCGCTAGGCCACCCGATAGGCGCCACAGGGGCGGTGATCACCGTCAAGGCCTTGTACGAGCTGCAACGCATCCAGGGCCGTTATGCGCTGGTCACAATGTGCATCGGCGGCGGCCAGGGGATTGCGGCGATTTTCGAGCGCATGTAAACCCGGACGGCATGCAACACCGGAGACCGATCCACTACTTGGAAGTCAGCGTGAATGCCATGCCGTCGGGGGCAAGACATACCTCCGACAAAGCCAAGAGCTGCTCGCGAGGCACGGCTTTGCTGAAAAGAAAGCCTTGTACCAGCTGACAGCCCTCGGCTGCCAAAAAGTCGGCCTGCTCCCGCGTTTCCACACCTTCGGCCACCACCTGCTGGTTCAAGGAGCGGGCGATAGACAAGATGGCCCGCACCAGTTCGGTTCGAAAATCGGTGGTCACAGAATGGATGAATGAACGGTCGATCTTGAGCGTGTCGATGGGAAAGCGGGCCAGATAGGCCAGGGCCGAATAGCCGGTACCAAAGTCGTCAATCGCGATCGTCACCCCCATGCCGCGCAGCGCCTGCAAGGTACTGAGCACGGGGCCATCTTCGTCGAGCAGCAGGCTTTCCGTGATTTCCAGCTCCAACCACTGGGGCTGGCAACCGGTCTCCAACAGAATGCCCGCCACCTGCTCCACCAGACCCGGTGTCTGGATCTGGCGAGCCGATAGGTTGACCGCCACCTTGCGCGGCACGACTGCCTGGGAATTCCACGCAACGGCAGTGCAGCAGGATTCGCGCAACACCCAGGCGCCCAGTTCATTGATCAAACCCGAGTCTTCCGCCACCGGGATGAACAGGCTGGGCGAAACCATGCCCAGGCGAGGATGTGTCCAGCGCAGCAGCGCCTCGCATCCCACGACTGCACACGACTCCAGCAGCACCTTGGGCTGGTAGTGCAGCGCCAACTCACCGCGCTCAAACGCGTGGCGCAGATCGGATTCGAGCGTCAGCCGCTCCTGGGCCCGGGTCGTCAAATCCTTGGAGTAGAACCGGAAGCTGTTGCGCCCGCTGTGTTTGGCAGAGTACATCGCGGAGTCCGCGTATTTGAGCAGCTCTTGCGCCACCGCACTGTCTGACGGATAGACCGAAATGCCCATGCTGCAGGACACAAATATCTCCCGCCCTTCCAACCAAAAGCTTTGGTTGAAGGCGGCCCGCACCTTGCCCGCCACGCGCGTGAGATCTGGCCCCGCATGCATTTTTGGCAGCAGAATGCCGAACTCATCACCGCCCAGCCTGGCGATAGTGTCATAGCTGCGCACACTGGCACGCAGGCGAATGGCCACCTCTTTGAGCAAGGCGTCTCCCGCGGCATGGCCCATGCTGTCATTGATCTGCTTGAAGCGGTCCAAGTCCACCACCATCACCCCGGCCTGGTAGCGGTGGTAGGCTGCATCGTTCAGCATTTGGGCCAGACGGTCGTTAAACAAAACCCGGTTTGGCATGCCCGTCAGCGGGTCGTAAAACGCCATCTGGTGGATCTGGTCCTGGTAGGCCTTCAGCTCGGTAATGTCGCGCCCCACCATCAAGATGCTGGCCACCCGGCCATCGACACCCACCTCGGGCGTCAGGCTCACCAGGCTACAAATGCTACGGTCCTGGGCGTCGGACCAGTGCAGCTCAAACTCAAGCGACTCTTTGCTGTCCACCACGCACACCAGGCGCTGCGTCAAAGCCTGTCCTGCCGATGCGCCCCATAGCGCCGCTGGCGAACACCCCAGCGCACCCGTATTGAGTCGATCCAAGGCCCGGAGCAACACCGGGTTGGCATAACGGCAGCGGCACTGCAGGTCAAAACGGGCAATAACATCTGGCGAATGCTCCACCAGGGTGCGGTATTCGCGCTCACGGTTGGTCAGCTCCTGCTGCAACTCCAGCCGCTGCGTCACATCGCGTGAAACGGTAATGAAGCGTGACCCCGACTCCCCCACACTACGCATGTGTGACACCGACAATTCAAAATAGCGCAACCCCAGCGGAGTCATGACCGGTATGACATGGCCCAAAGAAACGCCAGACTTCTCTGCCTCGATGTAGGCAAGCTCGGCGATGGCAACGCTTTCGGGCGAAAGCACGTCCCCCAATGTTCGCCCCAGCAAGCTCTCCCGGTTTGCCGCCAGGAGCTCGGGGCTGCGCGTCCATACGTTCAGATAACGGCCATTTCGATCTGTTTCAAACAGCAGGTCCGGTATGGCATCAATGACGCCCTGCGTGAAGGCCAGCGCCTTCTGGAGCTCGCTCTCCGTATGCTTGCGATCCGTGATGTCTCTGGAATAGCCAACTGTGCCCACCACCTTGCCATGTTCATACAACGGTGACTTCCAGACCTCCATCCAGCGCCGTTGGCCATGCTCGTCGACGTAGATCTCCTCCACGTAATGGGCCTGCCCCGACGCCATGACGGCTTTGTCATCGGAAACATAGATCTCCGCCAAGTCCTGGGGAAAGAAATCAAACTCAGTACGACCTTCCAGCTCCGCCGTAGAACCCACGCGCGCCACCCTGGCATACGCGGTGTTGGCTGCCAGCAGACGGCTTTGCGTGTCCTTGAGCCAGACAAAAAATGGAAACTCGTCCAGCAGGGTGCGCCAATACTGCTGGCGTTGCAGCAGTGCCGCTTGCAGTTGCTTGGATTCCGACATGTCATGAACGATGGACACGGCAAACAAGTGCTCGTCCACCCGCAAAGTCACACCATGCACCCGCACCGGAATCAGGTTGCCGCTTTGCGTCCTGTGCACGGATTCAATGACGAAGGCCTGTCCCTGCGGCTTGTGCAGTATTTCCAGGCATTGCTCCCATGAAATATTCGGATCGATGTCTGGCGGCCCCATGGTCAGCAAGGTTTCGCGGCCGTATCCAAGGACCCGTACGGCGGCATCGTTGGCATAAACGAAACGCCTTTCCTCACCCACGATGAACACACCATCCTGGGACAAGGCGAGCCCCTTGCCCAATAGCACCCAGGCCAGACCCGCGTCATCGCTAAGCGTACTCAAGTCGCTTTGTGCCAAAACCACCGAGTCTTCGACTCTTGTCATGTGCCCCTTGCTTGCATAGTCTCCACCAAGGAAATAGGAGTGAAACAAAGCGCTACCCGCGAGGGCAGTCCACCTTCGATGGGCTAGGGCTGCCCCAAATGCATTAGCAAGTATCGCACCGCGCGGCATACGTGTATCAAATTGAAAGCAAGCCGTGTGCAGAGAGCTTGCATGGCCTGCACCGCATGGTCTGATTTTGGTAGGGGCTGGCCCAGCAACGCGCTCTCATCACCTTACATGATCCATGTGGGCAAAAATCCAGTCACCAGCCAGGCAAGAAAGGGAAAAAGGGGAGCACCAGGCGTGCCCCCAGCCAGGCGAGGGATTAATCGTCGAATTTGCGATTGCCGTGGCCATGGCCATGGCCGTGACCTGGGCCGCGGTCACCTTGGTCGTTCTGGCGGAAGTCCTGGCGCCGATCGTCACGGCGCTCTTCGTGGCGCTCCGGGCCACGCCCGCCATCGCGGCCACGCTCCCACCATCGGTTGGAATCATTCACCCTGACGAAATACACCGGACGACCGCAGGCGTTGTACTCGGCGCAATGCTTTGCCCAGTGTTTCGAATGCCCCGGCGGAACATACAAATACAAAGGCGGCGGCTGTACCGGCGTACGCTGTATCCAGACCGGCTGGGCATACAGCACCGGTGGTGGTGGCTGGCTACCGAAGCTGATCTGGCCATACACCCCAGGGGCAAAGGCACCGCCCACGGTGGCGTTCAAATACAGCTCCTGCGCCTGTGCCGAACCCGTACCAAGCGCCCCCACAGCCCCCAACAAACCCAGCACCAGACCGGCCTTGCGCAGCTGCTTAGCAGCCAACAACCGGGAAACCATAACAAGCGGATATGCCATAAAAGACTCTCATTCGAAAAAAGGACTAGCGATTAAACGCGACAACACAGCCGCAGGAGGACCGGAGCGACCATCCTCTTGTAACAATAATATTCCATGCTCAAAGGGCCACGCAGGCCCCAGTGCTCAGGGCGCTATCAGCATCTGGTAGATGTCGTCCTTGATCTTCAGCCGCTTTTTCTTCATATCTTCCATGGCTACATCGGAGATGGCACCGCCGTCCTGCTCCAGCTGGGTCACGGCGTGGTTCACCTCGTCATAGGCTTCAAACAAGTGCTGGAAGCGCACACTGCTGAGCTTCAGGCTGCGGATCTTGCCCACCAGTTGGGGGTATTCATGGGCCAGGTCATGGTTGAGAAGTTGCATTTTGTCTCCTGATTGTTGTGGGAATGCACCTTAGAACGTAAACACGTTCTTAGCTACTCTGGAAGCTGCGGGCCCTGAAGGTCAGGACCAGCGTATCCCGGTAGCCGCCCGGTGCCAGGGGCTGTATGGGGGTGGACTCGTGCACCACGCGCGCATCGTCCAAGAACAACAGGCTCCAGGGTTCGGTCAGCGTGAAGCGCTGGCCGTTCGGGCCGTCGGCCTCAAAGACCCGGGTTTCACCGCCCTTGATGCCCGAGCGCCCCACCAGCAGCACGGCCACAAAGTCCACACCGTCACGGTGCGCGCCTTCGGGGGTGGGCCGGCCTATGCCGTCCGTGGTGTCGATGCGGAACTGGTGGGCTTCCACATACCAGGGCGGTGGGCCGCCGGCCTGAGCCCCGCCACGCAAGGCGGTACAGGCGCGGCCCAGGGCCAGCAGCAGCTGCGACCACACGGGCTGGGCCACATCGGCGTCCAGCATGGGCGCAAACCAGCGCTCCATGCCACCGTGCAGGGCGTTGTACTCCACCGGCTGCCAGTGCGCTCGGTGCGGAACCTGCTGCAAGGTATCGGCCTGCAGCACAAAGCAGGAATGGCGCCGGCGGCGGTAGCGGCCGCCGTCCTTCAGGTATTCGTCAGGCGGCAAATCGTTCCAGCTGGGGCACAGCGCCAACAGATCGCCCAGCGTGCAACCCGCCAGCGCAGCCAAGCCCGCCGGGTCCAAGGTGGCATAGGCCTGGCGCTTCACCACATCTACAAACTGCGCCACCGGGGTGAATGGCGCGGATAACTGCGTCGTGCTCATGCTTCTATCTTCACGCCTTTCCAGAAGGCGACGCGGTCCGTGACCTCTTCGGCACCGGACTTGGGGTTGGCGTAGTACCAGGCGGCGTCGGTGTTCATTTCGCCGTTGACCATCAGCGAGTAGTAGCTGGCCTGGCCCTTCCAGGCGCAGGTGGTCTTGTGGTTGCTGAAGCTGACGAACTCGCGGTTCAGCGAACTCAGCGGGAAATAGTGGTTACCTTCAACCACGGCGATGTCGTCGCTTTCGGCGATCACGGCGCCGTTCCAGATGGCTTTCATGGGGATTCCTTGTGGTGGACGGGTCAAGTGGGTCAAACAAGTGAAGCGGCGCACGCCTGGATGGCAGGATAAACCAGTGGTGCCCCCACCTGCAAAGACCGTAAGCCTGAAAATACTATTGAAAATATAGCACTTGACGCAGGCAAAATCTGCGCTGGACGTGTTTTTACTATGAATGCAAGCCAGGTCGTATGATTTCGGTCAAGCGGCGCCGAACTCTGCGCCCAAAGGGCTCCATGGACACGCACTACCTGACATCACTCTTCTCCCCCGACTCGATCGTGGTGTTCGCCAGCCCCGAGTTGCAGGCCCTGCCGAACGCCCTGCGGGCCCAGCGCTTCAACGGCCGGTTGAACTTTCTGGACATTCATACCACCGGCACGCTGGCCGACCTGGCGCAGACCCGTGCCGACCTGGCCGTCATCGCCCTCCCACCCGAGGACATGGCCGCCGCGCTGGAGGTGGCTGGGCGCATCAAATGCCGCTCGGCGGTGGTTGTCTCCAGCGGCGTGCCGGCCAGCCTGGCCGGCGAGCTGCACCGCGTGGCACGCCGCCACGGCATGCATTTGATGGGGCCGAACTGCCTGGGCTTCCAGCGCCCGCAGCTGGGGCTGAACGCCAGCCTAGCGGGTGCACTGGCCGCCCCCGGTCCGCTGGCCCTGGTGTCGCAATCGGGTGCGCTCACGGCCTCGATACTGGACTGGGCGCGGCACAACGCAGTGGGCTTTTCCAGCGTGGTGTCGCTGGGGCCGAATGCGGCGGTGGACATTGCCCAGGTGCTGGACTTTCTGGCCTCCGACCCGCAGACGCACAGCATCGTGGTCTGCATGGAAGGCATTGCCAACGCCCGCAGCTTCATGAGTGCGCTGCGCGCAGCGGCCAACGCCAAGCCGGTAGTGGTACTGAAAGCCGGGCGCAAGTCGGCCGGCAACACGGCGGCGCATACCCATTCGGGCACCATCGTCGGCAGCGACGATGTGTTCGATGCGGCCCTACGCCGCGCGGGTGCGGTGCGCGTGCGCTCATTCGTGCAGCTGTTTTCTGCGGCCAAATGCCTGGCATCGCGCTACCGGGCCGTGGGCAAACGCCTGGCCATCGTCACCAACGGTGGCGGGCCCGGCGTGCTGGCCGCCGACTGGATCACCGAAATTGAGCTGCAGCTGGGCCTGCTCAGCCCCGCCACCCAAGCCGCCCTGGCGCCACTGCTGTCGCCGCAAGCCTCACTGTGCGATCTGGTGGACCTATCGGAAGACGCCCGCCCTGCCCACTACCGTGCGGCGGTAGAAGCAGCCAGCCACGACAGCCAGGTGGACGGCGTGCTGGTTATCCATTCGCCAAAGGCCGGCTGCGACGCTACCGGCGTAGCCCAAGCGCTGGCTGATTTCAAACCCCACCTGTCCAAACCGCTGCTGACCTGCTGGATGGGCGACGCCTCGGTGGGCGAAGCGCGCACCGCACTGAACGCGGCGGCCATCCCCACTTTCCGCACACCGGAGGCGGCGGTGGGTGCGTTTGGCAACATCGCTTCCTTCTACCAAAACCAGCAACTGCTGCAGCAAACACCACCGCCGCTGTCGGCCCTGGCCAAGCCGGATGTAGAAGGTGCGCGCCTGCTGATCGAAGGCGTGCTGGCCGAGCGCCGCAAAGTGCTGACCGAGATGGAGTCCAAGGCCCTGCTGGCGGCCTTCCACATCCCGGTGACGCAGACCGTACTAGCCCGCAGCGCCAACGAGGCGATGATGATCGCCACCCAGCTGGGCTACCCGGTGGCGCTGAAGATCGACTCGCCCGACATCAGCCACAAGTCCGATGTAGACGGCGTGGCACTGAATGTGATGAACGCCGTGGGCGTGCGCGACACCTATAACGACATGGTGCAGCTGGTGGCGCGGCAAATGCCCGATGCGCGCATCCACGGTGTGACGGTGCAGAACATGGCGCGCCACAAGCGTGGCCGTGAGGTCTGCATCGGCCTGGTGACCGACGATCCGTTTGGCCCGGTGATCGCCTTTGGCGCGGGCGGCACCATGATTGAGCTGATCAACGACCGCGCCATGGAGCTACCGCCGTTGAACCAGTTCCTGGCACGCCAGCTGATAGACCGTTCCCGCGTGAGTGAAACCCTGGGCGAATGGCGCGGCGCCAGCGCGGTGGACATGGACGCGCTGGAGCGGGTGCTGATGCGCGTCTCTGAAATGGTCTGCGAGCTGCCCCAGCTGCGTGAGATGGACATCAACCCCATCATCGTGGACGCCTCCGGCGCCGTGGCGGTGGATGCGCGCATCGTGATCGACAGCGCATCCCCCGCCGGCAGCGGGCGCGGCCCCGAATACCAGCACCTGGCCATACTGCCCTACCCGGCCCGCTACGAACAGGTCTGGCCCCTGCGTGGCGGCGGGCAGACCACGCTGCGCCCAATACGCCCTGACGACGGCCAGATGCTGCAGGACATGGTGCGCGGCCTGTCGGCCGAGAGCCGCTACTTCCGCTATGTGTCCATGCTGTCTGAGCTACCGCCCAGCATGCTGTCGCGCTTCGCGCTGATCGACTACGACCGTGAAATGGCCCTGGTGGCCGTGCACAAGCAGCGCAGCCCTGACGCCAGCGGCGAGATGCAGGAAACGGAGCGCATCATCGGCGTGTCGCGCTTCATTACCAACCCCGACAACGCCAGTTGCGAATTTGCGCTGGTAGTCGCCGATGACTTCGGTGGCCGTGGCCTGGGCACGCGCCTGATGCTGAGCATCATGGACGTGGCGCGCGAAAAAGGCCTGAGCGAAATCCACGGCCTGGTCTTGGCCAACAACCCCGGCATGCTCAAGCTGATGCGCAGCCTGGGTTACACCATCCAGCCCTTTGCCGAGGACCCCGACTTCCGGCTGGTGACGCACACTTTGTGAGGTTCTAAAACCGGTGGCGGATACCCAGCCCCACGCTGTTGCCCACAGCCTGGTTACTCGCCTTGTCGTACAGGTAGGTAGCGTAGACGTCGGTTCGCAAGCTCAGAAAATGGTCATAACCCAGCGCTGCGGTATTGCGGGTGAACGACGCAACCGTCGGATTGTCGGTACTGGTGTGGGCCCACGAAACCTGCACCGCGCCCGCGGCAGTCACGGGAATGGACGTGCCGACCTGGTAGGTGTGCGTCTTAATGTCTGTCACCGCGTTGTCGGTCGTCTGTGCCGACCCGTATAACTTGGCCGGACCGAAGTCATAGCTCAAGCCCGCCTGGTAGGCCCGTTGGCCCGTCGATGGCGCTACCGCTGCAGTACGCACGTTTTGCGCCGACAGCACAGCAACGAGTGGCCCGTTGGCGTAGTTCAGGCTCAGGCCCGCATTGTTGACAGCCGTATTGGTAGCAACCTCACCCAGGCTATAGATCGCGGTTCCGCTAACCCCGCCTATTTTGGGCGACACGTACTGCACCGCGTTGTCCCAAACCGTGTCGCCAATCAGAGTACCGCCGAACGTAGCCACGTAGGACTGCAGCACCAGCGGTGAAAACACCACTGACGACTGGAACGGATTCACAGCCTGCATCGCCACGTAGTACGGCGAGGTTTGTCGCCCCAGCGTGACAGCGCCAAAGTCGCCTTGTAGCCCTACCCAGGCGTTGCGGGAGAACGCTGTGGGGTCCTTGGCCGAACGGCCCGCGCCGCCGGTATCCGACTGAAAAAAGTTCTCCAGCTGGAACACGCTTGCCAGTCCACCACCCAGATCCTCCTTGCCACGCAAGCCAAAGTAAGAGGTGGTCAACCCGCCAGAACCGACCACGGTGTTGCGCACCGTGGTGTCGCTGCGTTTGATGCTGGCAACATAAGTGCCCACCAGCCCGTAGAGCTGCACGCTGCTCTGGGCAGTAGCCTGTGTGGCAAATGCCAAGGCACTCAGGGTGGCCATGGCGCCGGCGGCCCATTGCATGGATTTTGTGTGAAGGAGGGACATGCGTATTCTCAATAATGTGAAGGTGGGTGTCGTCCAAAAGGGCGACGCAAGCAATCTGCTTTGGGCTATTCCCGGTTCAGTACCCGGTGCATTTGTTCTTGGTCCAGCCCGTTCTCCCATTTGGAGACGGCGATGGTTGCCACGGCATTTCCTATGAGGTTGGTTGGCACCAGGCCTTCAGCAAGTAATCGATGCACGCCCAGGATCAATGCAACGCTGGTCACGGGAATGCTGCCCACGGTCGACAGCGTGGCCGCCAGTACCACGAACGCAGCCCCAGCGACGCCAGCCGCACCTTTCGACGTCAGCAGCAACACGCCAAGCAGCAGAAGTTGCTGGTAAATGTCCAGCGGCGTATTGGTGGCCTGCGCGAGGAACACCGCCACCGAGGCCAAATAGAGACAAGTCCCATCCAGGTTGAACGAGTAGCCTGTAGGAATCACTAGGCCGACGACACTGCCCTTGCAACCCAGGTTTTCCATCTTGACCAACATGCGCGGCAGCACGGCTTCGGAGGACGTCGTTGCAAGACAGATCAGCAGTTCATCGCGCAGATACCGCAGCAGCTTGAAGATGCTGAAACCCAGGAATTTACACAACGGTGCCAGGACCAGGAACACAAACACCAGGCAGGTGAAATAAAAGCAGATCAGCAGATTGCCCAGAGATGCGAGCGCGCCCGCACCATAACGACCGACGGTAAAGGCAATGGCGCCGAATGCCCCGATAGGCGCCAGGTACATCACGATGGCGACGGCGCGAAACAGCATCTCCGAGCCGATGTCCAGCAGCTGGATCACCGGCTTGGCGCGCGGCCCGATGGCGACCAGCGTGCTGCCCAGGATCACCGAAATCAGCAGCACCTGCAGCACGTTGCCTTCGGCAAATGAGCCCACCAGTGTCGAAGGAATGATGTCCATCAAAAAGCTCACCGTGCCATGCGACTTGGTCTGGTCAACGTAAACCTTCACCGACCCCGCATCCAGTGCCGAGGTGTTGACGTTCATGCCCACGCCGGGCTGCCACACATTCACGATCACCAGCGCAAGAACCAAGGCCACGGTGGTCATCACCTCAAAGTAGATCAGGGCCTTGATGGCGACCTTGCCCACCTTCGACATATCGCCCATCTTGGCTATGCCGAGCACAACGGTGCAGAACACGATGGGCGCGATCAGCATGCGTATAAGTTTGATGAAACCATCACCCAGGGGTTGCATCAGCTTGCCAGCATCGGGGTAAAAATGCCCTAGGACGACGCCCAAGGCCATCGCCACCAGCACCTGCACCCATAACTGCCGGTACCACGCGCGCCGCGGCTTTGGCTGCGATGCATCCGCAGCCATGTTGTCTGCATTCATTTTTGTCTCCTAGATTGCGCTCGCTAAAGCGAGACTCGTATGGGTATCTGCGAAATGGCCTGTCGGCACACCGATCAAGGTGGCTTGGACAGGTTGGCAGTGATTTATCGACTCCGACGCCGATTCTGGGGGCACGAGACCCTACAAGCAAGTTCTAGCAAACGCTAGCAGCTATGCATCCACAGCATGGCTTATGAGAAGATCCGGGCATGAACCTGAATCAACTGGAGACCTTTGTACGCGTTGCCGAACACGGCAGCTTCAGCAAGGCAGCTATGGTGCTCGGTGCTGCGCAGCCGGCCCTGAGCCGGCAGGTGCGTGCGCTGGAGGTTGAAATGCGCGAACCCCTGCTGCTGCGCCATGGCCGGGGCGTGGAGCTCACCGAGGCCGGTCGCCGATTGCTGGACCATTGCTACAACATCCTCCATCTGGTCGAGCAAGCCAAGGAAAACGCGGTCACGCAGCGCGACGAGCCCACCGGCAGCATCGTGATCGCCATGCCGCCCACGCTGGCGCGCCTGCATACGCTGCCCTTAATCGAGGCCTTCCGCGACGAGCTGCCCAAGGCCCACCTGGCGATCATCGAAGGCTTCTCGACGCACATCACAGAATGGCTGGTTTCTGGGCGCTGCGACCTCGGCCTGGTGCACAGCCCGGAGCCCTTGCCCGCGCTCGACATCCAGCCTCTGCGAGAAGAACGGCTGTGCCTGGTGAGTCCAGCAAAGCAGGCGCCCACTGGACCGGTGACCTTGCGAGACCTGTCGAAGTACTCGCTGATCATGCCCGAGCGAGGGCAAACCTATCGCAAGCTGATGGAGTCTGCTGCGGCGATGGCGGGCGTGCCCTTGCATGTCGAGTGGGAGGTTTCCAGCGTGTCGGTGATCCTCGACCTCGTAAGTGCCGGCATAGGGCACGCTACCCTGAGTGAAGACGCCATTCGCGTATTTGCGCATCCCAAACGGCTGGTCGTGTCGCCGTTCGAACGCCCCGAGATCAAGACCACGCTCTGCCTTGTCACGCCTGCGCAGCGACGGGAAACGCCGCTGAGGCGCCGCACGGCTGCGCTGGTTACGCGGCTGATCCGCGGTCGTTGATGCTTTGCTATTGAATTAATAGCTTCTCACGCAGGTAAATTCTGCGCCAGCGGCCTTTTTTACCCCAACTGCTTCCAGCCAATCACACCTGGGCGGCTGGCATAGCGCACCAGGGCGTCCAGCGCCTCCACCTGCACACGGGCGGCACGGCCGCGGTAGACCTCGGCGGCCAGCCATTCGCCTTCGGCCTGCAGCGCAGCTTCGTCGGCCAGGCGGGTGTGCCAGACCTTTTGGGTGGCGTCCCAACGGTAGCCGCGCTCTTTCAGCGCGTCCTTGGCGTCGAACGGAGCACCGGTAGCCTGCAGGCGGTAACGCGTGGCTTTGGACGCCTCAAGCAGCCGGGCCAGGCCGCTACCACCCGAGTTGGGCAGCATGGCCTGCAGCACGGCCAGCAGCGCGTGGCAATCCATCTCGGCACGGTGGGCGTCATAAAACCAGCCCAACTCCAGCGCCAGGGCGGACAGTTTGGCGGATTCACGGCCCTCGGCCTTCCAGTCGATATCGGCAAACGAGCAGGCCCAGGCCTTGGCGGCAAAGGCCGGCAAGCGGGCTTCGACAAAGGGCCGGTCGAAAGCCGCGTTATGCGCCACCACCAGGTCCACGCCATCCAGCAGCTCAGCGACGCGGGCCTCATCCAGGTGCTGGCCCTGCACCATGCTGTCGTCTATGCCGGTAACTTTGCGGGCGATCTCGGGGATGGGCATGCCCGGGTCTTCCAGGCCGTCATACACCTGCACCGTGCCGCAGGGCAAGCCGGTGGCGATGTCCACGTCCACCCGCAGCAGAGCCAGTTCGATGATCTTGTCGCGGCTGTGTTCCAGGCCGGTGGTTTCAGTGTCCAACACCAGCAGACGCAGCACGCCGGATGCGGGTGGCGCGGCAAACTGCAGCTGCGGTACCAGCCGGCGCAGCACGCGGTAGTCGGGGTGTTGCTCCAGCTGCGCAGCCATGGCTTCCATGCTTTGTTCGACGGCCGGTTGCGCGGCAGCTGCCACCTGCTGTACAGCGACGGGCTTGGGCGCCGGGGTGGCGCGAACCGGGGCAGGCTTTTCGGTTGGCAGCGCGGGAACTGCAAAGACATCGTCCGCAAAGCCCAGGCTGAGCTGCTGCGAAGCGTCCACCACGGCCTTGCGGGCGCGTGGTGTGCGGGTCAGAGGACCCGAGGAATTGGAGGGCATCGGCAAGAGGAATGACAGAGGGGCGCCGAGTGTACGCTGCCCCAACCCGCCCCCCCATCGGCGACCCACTGGCTCAGGTACGGCCAGCCAGCACGATGGCGTCGCGCGACAGCCCGTCGATCTTGCCGGTGATGCCGGTCAGCACGTTCGCCACCACCGCAAACTCGCGGCCAAAATTGCCGGCGCGTGCGGCAATCACCAGCGCGTTGAAGCTGACCACCTTGGCCTCGCGTGCCACGCTCTGGATGTCGCTCACGATGCCGGTCAGCTCGCGCTTCATGCTGTCGGACTTGGATTTGCTGATGTCGTCAAACACCGTGGTGGCTTTGTTCAGGGCGTCCAGCACCACATCGGTCTGCTCCACCAACTGGGCCACCGACGCGGCCTGACGGTCGTCGCGCTGGGCTATCTGTGCCAAAGCGGTGCGCACCAAGCTGGTGAATTCCTGGATGGTGGTGGCCACGCCATGGTCACCGTGGTAGACCGCGTCCAACTTGCGGGCATTGGCAACATCCAGCGTCTTGGAAAATTCCAGCAGCTGGGCCTGGCTTTCAGCAAACAGCGCCAGAGTGCGCTCGGCCGCCTGGCGTTTGTCCTTGTCCCCCTGTGAAGCCAATACGGTTTGCAGAATCATGCGCTGCGACAGCATACGTTGGCGCGCCGCCAGATTGACGGTGGAAATACCGGCGGCGCTGGCGGCCGGGACGACCGCGGAGCGGGGGCTTGTATGCATCAGGTCTCCAGAAATTGACTAGGGGAAAGTCCCCACTGTCAATGCAGCAAACCCTGTGCCACGCCCCTGCTCGGCAGCATCAAAACTCCTCGGTATCCACGTCGGACTGGTTGCCCGAGTTGTAGCGTGCCGCCGTCACAGTGCGCTGGTTGATGAGTGCGTCCAAGCGGGCAATCAGGTCGGGCGAAAGACGCACATCGGCCGCGTCCAGATCTTCGTCCAGATGGTCCACACGGGTGGTGCCTGGGATGGGGATGATGTGCTCGCCCTGGTGCAGCAACCAGGCCAGGGCCAACTGGGCCTGGGTGCAGCCGGCTTCGCGGGCAATGGCTGCGTAGCCGCTGAGCAGGCGCAGATTGGCGGCGTAGTTCTCGGGCGCAAAACGGGGCATGCCGCGGCGTATGTCCTTGGCGTCCAGCGTGTTTACGTCTTGCAGCGTGCCAGTCAAAAAGCCTCGCGCCACCGGACTGAAAGCCACAAAGGCCGTGCCCAGCTCCTTGCAGGCCTGCAGTACCGCGATCTCGGGGTTGCGCGTCCACAGCGAGTACTCGGTTTGCAGCGCGGTGATGGGGTGCACGACGTGGGCTTTGCGCAGCGTGCTGGCCGATACTTCAGACAAACCGATGGTCTGGATCTTGCCCTCGCGCACCAGGTCGGACAGCGCGCCCACGCTGTCTTCAATCGGCACGATTTTGTCCCAGCGGTGCAGGTAATACAGGTCGATGACCTCGGTGCGCAGGCGCTTCAGGGCCTCTTCACAGGTGCGCTTGAGGGTAGCCGGGCGGCCGTCGATCACGCGCTTGCCGTCCACGCCGGTCATGCCGCATTTGCTGGCCAGGGTGAACTTGTTACGGTGCTTCGACAGAGCACGCCCCACCAGTTCTTCATTGCTGCCAAAGCCGTACAGCGCGGCCGTGTCAAACAGGGTCACGCCGCGGTCCAGCGCGTGCAGCAAGACGGATTCGCCCTGCTCTGCCGTGACCGGCGCGCCATAGGCGTGGCTCACGTTCATGCAACCCAGGCCGATGGCGGAAACTTGGAAGGGGCCGAGCGCGCGGTTTTGCATAGCTTTCAACTCTCCATAAAAAATGCTGCTAGCGCAGATATTACCTGCGCTAGCAGCTATACATTCAGTAGCAATGTATCAATATGTCAATGTGCCGATCCGGTCAAGATGACCTCAGGCGTGGTCACCGGGCCGGAGCCACTGAAGCGCTCCAGGGCCAGATAGATCACCGGCGTAATGAATAGCGTAATGGCCTGGGAGAACACCAGCCCACCGACCACGGCCAGGCCCAGCGGCTGGCGCAGCTCGGCGCCCGCGCCTATGCCCAGGGCAATCGGCAAGGCGCCCATCAGCGCAGCCAGCGTGGTCATCATGATGGGGCGGAAACGCAAGATGCAGGCCTCGCGGATGGCCTCGGCCGGCGTCATGCCACGGTGGCGCTGCGCCTCCAGCGCGAAGTCGATCATCATGATGGCGTTCTTCTTCACGATACCAATCAGCAGCACGATACCGATGGTGGCAATCAGCGTCAGGTCCTGGCCGAACAGCATCAGCGTGGCCAGCGCACCCACAGCGGCGGACGGCAGGCCGGCCAGAATCGTCAATGGGTGGATATAGCTCTCGTACAGTACGCCCAGCAGCACATAGATGACCAGCAAGGCCGCCACCACCAGAATCGCCTGGCTGCCCTGCGAGCTTTGGAACACCGCCGCATCACCGCCATAGCTGGTGATGATGCTGGACGGCATGCCAATGGCCGTGCTGGCCGCGTCGATCTTGGCAGTCGCATCGCCCAGGGCCGCACCGGGCGCCAGGTTGAATGACACAGTTACCGCCTGCAGCTGGCCCGCATGGTTGATGGCAGTGGGACCTACGGTGCGCTCCACCGTGGTGAAGCTGGACATGGGCACCAAGGTCCCGTTGGACGAGCGGACGTAAATACCGTTCAATGCACGTTCATCCAGCTTGGCCTCAGGGGCCACTTCCATGATCACCTGGTAACTGTCGGTGGGCAGGTAGATCGTGGACACCTGGCGCTCGCCGAAGGCGCTGAACAAGGCGGTGCGTATGGTGTCAATCGACACGCCCAGGGTGTTCGCGTTGTCACGGTTGATCTTCAACTGGGCTTGCAGGCCGCGCAGCTGCGAGTCGCTGGTCACGTCACGGAAGATGGGGTCGGCACGCAGCTGCTCTTGCAGCTTGTTAGCCCAGGTGTTCAATTCATCAGCCTTGATGCTTTGCAGGATGTACTGGTACTGGGCCTTGCTCTGGCGACCACCCAGCTGCAGGTTCTGCACTGGCCGCATGAAGACGTTGATGCCGGCCACCGCACGCAGCTTCTTGCGCAGGCCTTCGACCACCTTTTTCATGGGCAGGCGTTCGCCTTGCGCCTTGAGGTTGATGAACATGCGCCCGGAGTTCTGTGCGTTGTTGCCGCCGGTGAAGGAGCTGACCGTGGCCACGTTCTCGTCCGCCCGGAAGATCGCCGCCGCACGCTCCTGCAGCTTGACCATTTCAGGGAAGGACACGTCTTCTGCAGCTTCGGTGGTGACCTGGATCTGGCCTATGTCTTCCTCGGGGAAGAACCCTTTGGGAATGATGTAGGCCAACCAGAACGTGGCGACAAACGTACCCGCCGCCACCAGCAGCACCAACTTGCGGTGGCGCAGAGCCAGGTCCAACGTCTTGGTGTAGCCGGCCAGCACCACGTTGAAGCCAGTCTCAAAGGAATGCACCAGGCGGCCTGGCGGCTTCTTGTGCGACTCGTCGCTGAGGAAGCGGCTGGCCAGCATGGGCACTAGGGTCAGCGACACGAAGGCCGACACCACAATGGACAAGCCCACCACCACGGCGAATTCGTGGAACAGCAACCCAATCACGCCGGGCATGAAGAAGATGGGAATGAACACCGCGATCAAGGAGGTGGACATGGAAACGATGGTGAAGCCCACCTCGCGCGCCGCGCGCAACGAGGCCTGGAACGGGTCTTCGCCGTTTTCGACGTGGCGGATGATGTCCTCCAGCACCACGATGGCGTCGTCCACCACCAGGCCCACGGCCAGCGTCAGGCCCAGCAGCGAAATGTTGTCCAGGCTGTAATTCAAGCCCCACAACAAGGCCACGGCCCCCACCAGGGACACGGGCAAGGACAAGGCCGGTATCAAGGTGGCGATGAAGCGCCGCAGGAACAGGAAGATCACCAGCACCACCAGCGCAATCGTGCCCATCAGGGTCAGCGACACATCGTGCAAGGCCTCGCGCACGGACTTGGAGCGGTCATTCACCGGCGTCATGCTGACCGACTGCGGCATCTGGCTTTGCAGTCTGGGCAGCGCGGCGCGGATGGAGTCCACCACCTTCACCGTGTTGGCGCCCGGCTGGCGCTGGATGGCCAGGGTGATGGAGTTCTCGCCATCCAGCGTAGCCCAGCTCTTCAGCGTTTCCAGGCTGTCTTCCACGCTGGCCACGTCTTTCAGGCGCACCGGATTACCGCCCCGGGTGCTGACGATCAAGTCTGAGAAGTCGGCCGCGTTGCGCAGTTGCCGATTCGCCTGCAGCACCAGGGTTTGGCGCGGCCCTTCCAGGGTGCCCACCGGCGTGTTCACGTTGGCGGACTTCAGGGCACTGCTCAGCTCGTCCAGGCCAATATTGCGCACCGCCAGGGCTTGCGGATTCACGCGCACACGCACGGCGTAGCGCTTGGCGCCAAAGATATTCACCTGGGCCACGCCGTCGATGGTGGACAGCGTGGGTGAAATCAGATGCTCGGCAAAGTCCTGCAGGTCGGCCGGTGCCAGCGATGGCGAGGTCATGGCCACCAGCAGCACCGGCGCGTCCGCCGGGTTCACCTTGCGGTAGGACGGCGGGTTCGTCATGTCGGTAGGCAAGGAGCGCTGCGCACGCAACAGGGCCGCCTGCACGTCCACCGAGGCGGCGTCGATGTTGCGGCCTTCGTCAAACTCCAAAGTCAGCGAGGTGCTGCCGAGAATGCTGGTGGAGCTGATGGTCTTCAGACCGGGCACGGTTTGAAACTGCTTCTCCAGAATCAGCGCCACCGAGCTGGCCATGGTCTCGGGGTTGGCCCCCGGCAAGGTGGCCGACACGTTGATCACCGGCGTGTCGTAACTGGGCAGGGCCGCCACCGGAATCTTCTGGAAACCAATGACGCCGGCCATGACCACCGCTGCATTGAGCAGCACCGTCATCACCGGACGGCGGATAAAGACTTCAGAAAAGCTCATGGTGCGGCAGGCCGAGGTGTGTTGGCGGAATCGGCGCTGGCGCTCTTGGCAACCGAGCTGGCGGCGTCACTTGCAGCGGGACTGGAGGCAGCGGGTTTGGCGTCATGGGCACGCTCGACCACGCGGGAACCGGGGCGCACGTTCTGCTTGCCGTCCACCACGATGGCATCACCGGCATTCACGCCTGTGACAGCGGCGTCCGTGCCCTGGGCATATACCAACTGGATGGGTTTGGACACCGCCTTGCCCTCCTCCACCGTGTAGACGATGTTGCCGCGCGCGCTCTGGATGATGGCAGCCTGGGGCACAACCACCGCACCCTTCAGGGTGTTGAAGGTTTGCGATACCTCTACAAAAGCACCGGGCCACAGCTTGCCTTCTTTGTTGGTGAACTCTGCCTTGGCCTTGACCGAGCCCGAGCTGGCATCCACCGCGTTGTCCACAAACTGCAGGCGGCCCGTAAATGAGCCGCCGCCATCGCCCAGGGTTGCAGTCACGGGTGCGCCACCTCCCTTCAATGCCGCAAGAGCGTTGGGAAGATTGCGCTGCGGCAGGCTGAAGCCCACCGAGATCGGGTCCAGCTGGGTAATCGTCACCAGGGTGGTGACATTGGCCTGCACCACGCTGCCGGTAGACACCGGCACCTGGCCTGCGCGGCCAGTATTGGGCGCGGCTATGCGGTCAAACGACAGCGCGACCTTGGCCGCGTCTATCGCCGCCTGGTCTGCGGCCACGGTGGCGGCCAGGGCATCGACCTGGGCCTGGGCGGTATCCAGAGCGCCCTGGGAAATAAAGCTCTGGCGGAACAACTCCTGGCTGCGTGCATACTGCCGTTTGGCATCGGCCAAGGAGGCGTTGTCCTTGGCCAATTGGGCGCGGGCCTTGGCCAGGTTGGCTTCGTCGGTACGCGAATCCAGCGTGAACATCAACTCTCCGGCATTAACGAACTGCCCTTCCTGGATGTGCACCTTGGCCACCACACTGGTCACCTGGGCCTTGACGTCCACACTGGTAATGGGCGTGACCGTACCCGTGGCCTTCAGCACCACCGGGAAGTCCTTAGATTGCGCCTTGACCGTGGTGATGGTGACCGGAGGCGTGGCCGACGAGGCCCCGGCAGAAGGTGCAGCGGCGGCACTGGCGCCACCTGCAGGGGCCGCCACATCGGCCTTACCGGAGCAGCCCGCCAGGACCAGCACCAGCGCGCCGCAAACAGTATTCAAAAGAATGGGAACAGTCTTCATGGGGTTTCTAGGTCGGGTCGAAAAGTGCGCCAAAGAATGGCCAATCCTGCTTGCAGGTCGCGTAGCTCTTTGCCGGTGCAAGCCGTCAAAGCACGTTCTAAATCAGCCTGCGCATCCTGCTGGATATGTGCAAGCTGTGCCAGCCCGGCATGGGTGGGCTGAAGTTGGGTACGCCGCCGGTCGTCGCTGGCGGTTTGGGGGGAAACCAGGCCGCTCTGCACCAGGCGGTCCGTCATGGCCGAAGCCGTGGGCATGGTCACACCCAGAAAAGCCGCGACCTCGCCAATCGAACAGTCCGGTTTGCGTGCAATGAAGTTCAGGCAACGAAACTGCGGCACCGACAAATGTGCACCCGCACCCAACCTCATCGCCTGGCGGATGGAGTCCATCACGGCGGGCACAACCTCCAACACCATGGCGGCATGTTTTTGTACGGACGATGAAGTGGGCAAAGCAAATAATTGGTTAGCTAAACTAAGTGAAATCATATGCTGCCCCGTCAGGCCGGATGCCAGCACAGGGCCTGTTGCATATCGTCACAAGGTAAAGAATTGCAAAATTCTTGGCGGATTATCCGAATTCGCTGTGCATTTGCCATGACAACAACCCGGAGTTCTATGCTGACCTTGCACCACCTGAACAACTCCCGTTCGCAGCGCGTGCTGTGGCTACTGGAAGAACTGGGCCTGGACTACCAAATCCAGCGCTACCAACGCGACGCCACAACCATGTTGGCGCCGGCCAGCCTGCGCGCAGTGCACCCCCTGGGTAAATCGCCGGTGCTAACCGATGGCGCCACGGTGCTGGCCGAATCGGGCGCGATTGTGGAGACCGTGATCGAACAGCATGGCCAGGGCCGGCTCGCCCCGGCTGTCGGCACGCCGGATCGTCTACGCTACCGCTACTGGCTGCATTACGCCGAAGGTTCGGCCATGCCGCCCCTGCTGCTCAAGCTCATCTTCGACAAGATCGAGAACACCAAGATGCCATTCTTCGTGAAGCCCATTGCCAAGGCCATCAGCGGGAACGTAAAAAAGAGCTTCATCCTGCCGCAACTCAAAACCCATCTGGACTTCATGGAAGCGGAGCTGGGCAAAAGCCTGTGGTTCGCAGGCGCCGAGTTCAGCGGGGCCGACATCCAGATGAGCTTCCCCATCGAGGCCGCGCAAGCCCGCGGAGGCCTGGACAGCAGCCGCCCGAATCTGATGGCCTACCTGGCCCGCATACACGAACGGCCCGCCTACCAGCGTGCGCTGGAAAAAGGCGGGCCGTTCACACTGGGCTGAATCCAGCGATTTATAAGGAATAGGCCACCAGCGCAGATAAAACCTGCGCAGGCAGCTACTATTTCAATAGCAAATCAAGCGACTGCGTTGAGTTGTTGCTCCAGCTTGTGCAGCACCTGGTAGCACGGCAGCACCTTGGCCACGCTGCTATTGGGCTCGCGGCCTTCGCGGATGGCGGCGAAGAACTCGCGGTCTTGCAGCTCGATACCGTTCATGGATACGGCCACCTGGCTCACGTCGATCTTTTCATCTTTGCCGGTGAACAGGTCGTCGTAGCGGGCGATATAGGTCGCGCTGTCGCCGATGTAGCGGAAGAAAGTACCCAGCGGGCCATCGTTGTTGAAGCTTAGCGACAGCGTGCAGATCGCGCCATTGGCGGCCTTCAGCTGGATGGACATGTCCATCGCAATACCCAGCACCGGGTGGATCGGGCCCTGGATCGCATTGGCCTGCACGATGGGGCTGCCACACTGGTAGGCGAACAGGTCCACTGTGTGGGCCGCGTGGTGCCACAGCAGGTGGTCGGTCCAGCTCCGTGCCTGGCCCAGCGCATTGGTGTTGGTACGACGGAAGAAATAGGTCTGCACATCCATTTGCTGGATGTTGAACTTGCCGGCCGCAATTTGCTGGTTAACGTACTGGTGGCTGGGGTTGAAGCGGCGGGTGTGGCCCACCATGGCCACCAGGCCGGTCTTCTTTTGCAGAGCCACGACTTCTTCGGCACCCGCCAGGCTGTCGGCCAGAGGGATTTCCACCTGCACATGTTTGCCCGCTTGCAGACACTGGATGGTCTGGGCGGCATGCATTTGCGTGGGCGTGCACAGAATCACGGCATCCAGCTCGGGCAAGGCCAGGCTTTCGGCCAGGTCGTCGGTCACGTGGCCAATGCCGTACTTGGTGGCGACTTCGCGGGTTTTGTCCATATCGCGGCCAATAACCGAAATGGCCTCCACGCCGTCGATCAGCTTGATTGCATCCAGATGCTTGGTGCCAAAAGCGCCAGCGCCCGCCAGGGCGACTTTAATAGTCTTAGCCATTTAGTTGTTCTCCAAAATAAGATGTCCCACCGCCGTATTCGACGCTGGCACATGAAAGAATCGGTGCTTCAAAGTGGGCGCTGCACCACCGGCCACATCAGCCATGGCGCCGCGGGCAATCAGCCACATCACCAGCTCGATACCTTCGGAGCCGGCTTCGCGCACATAGTCGATGTGCGGCACGCTGGCCAAGCCATCGGGGTCGGCGATCAGGCGGTCCAGGAAGGCGTTGTCCCACTCCTTGTTGATCAGGCCGGCGCGCGCACCCTGCAATTGGTGGCTCATGCCGCCCGTGCCCCAGATCTGCACCTTCAACGGTTTGTCGAACGATTCGATCGCCTTGCGAATGGCCTTACCCAACTCGAAGCAGCGGCGGCCCGATGGCACCGGGTACTGCACCACGTTGACAGCGAACGGAATCACCGGGCAAGGCCAGCGGTAATCGGATGCGGGGGGCTGGCCGCACATCAGGCTCAGCGGCACGGTCAAACCGTGGTCCACGTCCATCTTGTTGACGATGGTCAGGTCAAAGTCCTGCTGGATCACTGACTGCGCAATGTGAGCGGCCAGCTCGGGGTGGCCGATAACCTTGGGCACGGGGCGCGGGCCCCAGCCTTCGTCGGCGGGCTGGTATTCGGCGGCGGTGCCGATGGCAAAGGTCGGAATCATGTCCAGGCTGAAGGCCGTGGCGTGGTCGTTGTAGACCAGAAAGATCACGTCGGGCGTGTTGTCCTTCATCCACTGCTTGGAGTATTCATAGCCCTTGAACAGGGGCTGCCAATAAGGCTCGGTCGTTTTCCCCAAGTCGATGGCCGCGCCGATGGCGGGGACATGCGAGGTGTAAACGCTGGCGGTAATTTTGGCCATATCAGTTGTTTCCTTTTTTGCCCGCAGAACCTTGCGGTTGGCGATGCGCCTGGGCGTCGCCGTCTTCACCGACCACGCGGTTGCCCTGCACGGAGCGGCCACCGCCGACCATCATGTTGCGGTATTCCTCTTCGGTCATGCCGGTCATGCTGCCCGCCATCTGCTGGAAGCTCTTGCCGTCAGTCGCGCCAATCTTGGCCAGGAAGTAAATGTTGCCGCCCAGGGAAATGCAGCGGTTAAGGTCGCGGGCCAGTACGGCCTGCTTCTGGTCCTCGGTCATGGCCCAGGCGTCCAGATAGGCGCGCTCATCGGCCTTGAACTTTTCGCGGTTCTCTGCCTTCATCAAGGACATGCAGAACTGATTCAGGTGGTAGCCCTTACGGCTTTGCTCGGCATCAAAAATGGTAGTGCCGGGCACGTCCAGATAGGGTTTGTCTAACGACATATTTAGCTCCAGTACAGGCGGTTGGGGTTGTCCACCAGCAGCTTGCGTTGCAACTCAGCGGTGGGCGCAATCTGTGGGATGTAGTCCACCAGCAAGCCGTCGTCGGGCATGTGGTCCTTCAGGTTCGGGTGGGGCCAATCGGTGCCCCACAACACGCGGTCAGGGAAGGTTTCCACCAGGTGCTTGGCGAACGGCACGACGTCCTGGTAAGCATGCTGCTCGCCGTTCAGGGCCTTGGGGCCGCTGACGCTCAGGCGTTCGGGGCAGCTGACCTTGCTCCAGATATTGCTGTGCTCGCGCATCATCTTCACGAACAGGGCGAACTCGGGGCCGTCCACCGGCTTGGTAACGTCTGGGCGGCCCATGTGGTCCACTACCACCGTGGTGGGCAGGCTGGTAAAGAAATCGTAGTACTCGGGCAAATCGACAGCCTCGAAATAGATCACCACATGCCAACCCAGCGGCGCGATGCGGGCGGCAATTTCACGCAGCACCTCGCGCGGCGTGGAGTCGGCCAGGCGCTTGACGAAGTTGAAGCGGGTACCGCGCACGCCAGCGGCATGCATCTCTTGCAACTCGGCGTCCGTCACCAGTTCATTGACCGTGGCCACGCCCATGGCCTTGCCATTGGACGCCTTGAGCGCATCCACCAAGGCGCGGTTGTCGCTGCCGTGGCAGGTGGCCTGCACGATCACGTTCTTGTCAAAGCCCAGGTGGTCACGCAGGGCAAACAGCTGCTCCTTGGACGCATCGCAGGGCGTGTACTTGCGTTCTGGCGCGTAGGGGAACTTGTCACCTGGGCCGAACACGTGGCAGTGCGCGTCCACCGCGCCAGCCGGCAACTGAAAGCGGGGTTTGCTGGGGCCGGTGTACCAGTCCAGCCAGCCTGGGGTTTTGGTGAATTCCATATACGTCCTCTTTTTTTGCTATGCAATCAATAGCTACTTGCGCAGGTATTACCTGCGCCACAGGTCTATTTGATGCTTTATTTAGTCGATGTAGCGCAGGCCGGCTTTTTCCAAGGGCTCACGCATCTTGTACATGTCCAGGCCCAGCACGCCGGCTGCCAGCTTGGCGCGCTTTTCGCCTTCAAAACTCTCGCGCTTCTCGGCGGCGTCGGCCACCTGGGCTGCGATGGCAGCGGGCACCACCACCACGCCGTCCACATCGGCAATCACCACGTCACCGGGGTTGACGATGGCGCCAGCACAGACGATCTGCACGTTCACCGAACCCAGCGTGGCCTTGATCGTGCCCTTGGAGTTGATGGCTTTGCTGAATACCGGGAAGCCCATTTTTTCCAGGTCCGCCACGTCGCGCACGCCGCCGTCGATGATCAGGCCCTTGGCGCCGCGCGCCTGGAAGCTGGTCGCCAGTAGGTCGCCAAAGAAGCCGTCTTCGTTGTCGGTGGTGCAGGCGGCCACGGCCACGTCACCGGGCTGCAGCTGCTCGGCCGCCACATGCATCATCCAGTTGTCGCCGGGCTGCAGCAGGATGGTGACGGCGGTGCCGCAGATCTTGGCGCCGTTGTAGATGGGGCGCATATAAGGCTTCATCAGGCCAACGCGGCCCATGGCCTCGTGGATGGTGGCCACGCCCAGCTTGGACAGGCGCTCCACGGCGGCCTTGTCCGCGCGCACGATGTTGCGCTTGACGATGCCCAGGTTGTTCATATCGGTCATATTGGCTCCTTATGCGTTTTTAGCTTTGAGGGCGGCATCCAGGCGCGGGAACACGCGGCGCGCATTGCCTTCGTAGATCTGAAAGCGGTCTTCGCTGCTCAGTATCTTGCTGGCTTCGATGTAGCGCTTGGTGTCGTCGTAGTAGTGGCCGGTTTGCGGGTCGATGCCGCGCACCGCACCAATCATTTCCGAGGCGAACAGCACGTTCTTCACCGGGATCACGGTGTTCAGCAGGTCGATGCCCGGCTGGTGGTAGACGCAGGTGTCAAAGAAGATGTTGTTCAGCAAATGCTCTTCCAGCAGCGGCTTCTTCAGCTCTTGCGCCAGGCCACGGAAACGGCCCCAGTGGTAAGGCACGGCGCCGCCACCGTGCGGAATCAGGAAGCGCAGCGTGGGGAAGTCCTTGAACAGGTCGCTGGTCAGACACTGCATGAAGGCCGTGGTGTCGGCGTTCAGGTAATGCGCGCCGGTGGTGTGGAAGCAGGCATTGCAGCTGGTGGACACGTGGATCATCGCGGGGATGTCGTACTCCACCATCTTTTCATAGATGGGGTACCAGTGCTTGTCGCTCAGCGGGGGCGAATTCCAGTGACCGCCGCTGGGGTCCGGGTTCAGGTTGATGCCGACGTTGCCGTATTCCTTGACGCATTTTTCCAGCTCAGGGATGCAAGTCGCAGGGTCCACGCCCGGGCTTTGCGGCAGCATGGCAGCGGGGATGAAGTTGTCGGGAAACAGCTGGCTGACGCGGTAGCAGAGTTCGTTGCAGATGGCGGCCCAGGTGCTGGACACATTGAAGTCGCCAATATGGTGGGCCATGAAGCTGGCGCGCGGGCTGAAGATGGTCAGGTCGCTGCCGCGCTCGCGCATCAGGCGCAGCTGGTTGGCTTCGATGGTCTCGATCAGTTCGTCGTCGCTGATCTTCAAATCGGACACCTTAGGCATCATGGTCGGGTCTTTGATGCCGGCAATTTGCTGATTACGCCAGTTTTCCAGCGCCTTGGGCGCGGTGGTGTAGTGACCGTGGCAATCGATGATCATGGGTGTCTCCTGCTTGCTATAAATGAAAAGAAGAAATTAGGCGGGTTCCATACCTTGGCGGCGCTTGGCCTCGTCGGCCTGGGGCGAACACATGAAAGCCAGCAGATCGCGCACTGCCTGCGCCTGGGCCGAGCCGGTGCACACGCCAGCCGAAAACGTGGTGGTGATCTGGATCGCGGGCGGCAGCGGGCCGACCACGGTGATGCCGTCCAGATTGATTAGCTCGCTCAATTGTTGAAAGCCCAGCTCCACATCGCCACGCGCCACCAGCGCGCCCACAGGTACGCCAGGTGGCGCCTGGACAATGCGGTCGGCAATGGCTGCGGCAATGCCCCAGCGCTCGAATAATTTGACCAGGGCCACACCGCTGGGGCCGGTGGAATAGCTGATGCTGCCCGCCGCCAGCACGGCGCTGCGCACTGCGTCTTCGCTGGAAATATCAGGCAGGGCCGCACCAGCCCGCACGGCTACCGCCACGCCGGAGTGCACCAGATTCACCTTGCTTTGCGCGTCGATGTGGCCGGCGGCAATCAGCTTGTCGATGGCGTCAGACGCCAGAAAAACCGCGTCAAACGCCTCGCCGGCCTGTACCCGCTTGGCGGCGTCCACACCGCCCACGGACTCAATCGCCATGCCTTCATCCGACTGCTGGGCATACAAGGCCAACAAATCCGCCAGCAATTGGCGGGTGGCCATGGAGGAGATGCCACGCAGCGCCGGCGCGGAGGAGCCGATGGGGGCGATGGGCTTGATCTGGCTTTGCATGCCGGGCATTCTGTACCCGTACCAGGCCTTTGTTAAGACAGGGCCTCCACTATCAGTTATCGCAAAACGGCATAATGAATGACCAGCTATACACATATATAGCAACACCATGGACTTAAAACAGATCGAATACTTTGTGCGCGTGGCCGAGCTGGGCAGCTTTACCCGTGCCTCGACCGCGCTGAACATTGCCCAGCCAGCACTCAGCCGGCAGATACGCCTGCTGGAGGTGGAGTTGCGCCAAACGCTACTGGTGCGCAATGGGCGCGGCGCGGCGCCTACCGAGGCCGGCAAACTATTGCTAGAGCATGGGCGCGGCATCCTGCACCAGGTACAGCGGGCCCGCGAAGAGCTGGGCCGGGTGCGGGGCTCGCTGGCCGGGCGCGTGGCCATTGGCCTGCCCAGCAGCCTGGCGCGCATGGTGACCGTACCCCTGACGCGGGCCTTCCGCCAGCAAATGCCGGACGCGGCCCTGTCCATACGAGAAGGCCTGTCGGTCGCCATGCACGAATCATTGCTGGCCGGCCGGCTGGACATTGCCGTGCTGTACAACGCCCAGCCCAGTGCCGAAGTGGATATCAGCCCGCTGATGGAGGAAGAACTGCTGTTGGTGCAGGCCCGCCCGCCAGGCCTGCCGGAAGACCCGCCACCGGCCGCCATCACGCTACGCGAGGTGGCCGCCCTGCCCCTGGTCATTCCCAGCCGGCCGAATGCCATACGCATGCACGTGGAAGCCGAAATGGCGAATATCGACTGCCGCCCACAGGTGGTGCTGGAGATCGACGGTGTGGCCGCCATCCTGGACCTGGTGGCCGATGGCGTGGGCTGCGCCGTACTGTCGCGCAACGCGGTAGCCAGCTTCATCCGCCCCTCGGCCTTTACCGTGCGCTGCATCCAGCAGCCGGCCCTGCGTACCAAGCTGGCCCTGGCCACCAGCTCGCTGCGTCCGTCCACACTGACGCAGCAGGCCGCGCTGGAGTTGCTGCGGCGCACCGTAGAACAGGTCAACGCACAGCACTGAGCTTCACAGGCATATGCATATGCCGGGACAAACGTAACAACCCACGCATAATCCAGCCCTTGTCTAAAACCCAAGTCCGCCCTGTGTGCGGCCCTTATTCCTTTTATTCCATGTCCTACAAGCGCCAATTCCTCCAAACCGTCGCCGCCCTGTCCGTGGGCCTGTTCCTCAGCGCTTGCCAAAAATCGGCGCCAGCGCCCGAAGCAGCCGCACCTGCCGCGCCCGCTGCCAGCAGCCCGGCACCCGCAGCCCGCGTGCTGACCGTAGGCACGGACCCCACCTACGCGCCGTTTGAATTCCAGAACGAAAAAGGCGACATCGTCGGCTTCGACATGGACGTGACCACCGCCGCCGCCAAGAAGGCCGGCCTGGAAGTCAAGTTCGTCAGCACGCCTTGGGAAGGCGCATTCAACGCCCTGGCACAAGGCGATCGCGACGTGCTGGCATCGGCCATCACCATCACCGACGAACGCAAGCAGACCATGGACTTCTCGGAGCCCTACTTCGAAGCCAGCCAGCTGATTGCAGTGAGCGAATCCTCCAAGGTCGCCAAGCTGGACGACCTGAAGAAGAGCAAGATCGGCGTGCAGACCTCTACCACCGGCGAAGAAGTCGTAGTCAAGCTGCTGGGCAAGACCAGCCCCAACATCAAGCGTTTCGAATCCACCCCCCTGGCCCTGGCCGAACTGGCGGCTGGCGGCGTAGATGCTGTAGTGGCCGACAACGGCGTGGTCATCCACTACCTGGCCAACAACCCCAACGCCAAGTTCAAGTCGGTCAGCGACGCCAGCTTCGCGCCCGAGTTCTATGGCCTGGCCTTCAAGAAGGGCAACACCGAACTGGCAAGCCAGTTCAACAAGGGTCTGGCCGACATCAAGGCCGACGGCAGCTACCAGAAGATTTACGAGCAGTACTTCAAGTCTGCCGCGAAGTAAGCGGGCAAAAATAGACAAGGAGGGCGCAGTGCAGTTTCGTTGGGAAATTCTGGCCGGCTACGGCCCCTTGTTCGCAGAAGGCCTGTGGATGACGGTGCAGCTCACCGTGCTGGCCACAGCGGCTGGCATGCTGCTGGGGGCGGCGGTCGGCCTGGTCAACACCAACAGCCTGCTGCCCGCCAGCCCGCCCTGGCCGCTGGCCTGGTGCCTGAAACTGCTGCGCGCGCTGACCACCGCCTACGTCACCTTCTTTCGCGGTACGCCGCTGTTCGTGCAGATTCTGCTGGTGCACTTTGCGCTGATGCCGGTGCTGGTGCACCCGGACGGCGGTTGGCTGCTCAGCGGTGACGCGGCACGCGAGTTCCGGCAAAACCACGGCGCCTTTCTGTCTGGCGCCCTGGCGCTGACGCTGAACGCCGGGGCCTATATTTCGGAAATCTTCCGCGCCGGCATCCAGAGCATCCACACCGGCCAGACCGCAGCCGCGCAAAGCCTGGGCATGACGCCCTGGCAGAGCATGCGCTACATCGTCATGCCCCAGGCCTTCCGGCGCATGGTGCCTGCGCTGGTGAATGAAAGCGTGGCCTTGATCAAAGACACATCACTGGTGTCCGCCATCGGCCTGCTGGAGCTGGCCATGGCCGCCCGCACCGTGGCCGGCGCCTATTCCCGCTATTGGGAACCTTATCTGGCCATCTCGGCCATGTACCTGGTACTGACCTGGACCCTGTCGAAACTGGCCAAGAAACTTGAAGTGCCCGAGCATGCGCGCGGGCGCTGAACATACGCACACCACCATGCAAACTTCTCCCCTTGACGACTTCTTTGCCCGGCGCGCGCTGGTGATACTTGACGGCGCGCTGGCCACCGAGCTGGAGCGCCGCGGCGCCGACCTGAACGACCCGTTGTGGTCAGCCAAGCTGCTGATCGAAAAGCCCGAACTCATACGCCAGGTGCACCTGGACTACTTTGTGTCTGGCGCCGACGTGGCCACCACCTCCAGCTACCAGGCAACCTTTGAAGCCTTTGCCAAGCGCGGCTTCGACACGGCGGCTTCGGCCCAGCTGATGCGCGACTCGGTGCGCCTGGCCGTGGAAGCACGCGACGCCTTCTGGGCCGAGCCCGCAAACCGCGTGGGCCGCATCAAGCCGCTGATCGCTGCCTCGGTCGGCCCCTATGGCGCCATGCTGGCCGATGGCTCGGAATACCGCGGCCACTACGGCCTGAGCGAAGAGCAGCTGATGGATTTCCACCGCCCGCGCCTGCAGGTGCTGGTGAACTCGGGCGCTGACCTGCTGGCCTGCGAAACCATTCCCTGCCTGGCCGAAGCCCGCGCCATTGCGCGCCTGTTGCCAGAATTCCCGGGCGCGGCAGCCTGGATCAGCTTCTCTTGCCGCGACGGCCTGCACGCCAGCGAAGGCGAGCTGCTGGGCGACTGCGTAGCTTCGCTGGAAGACTTTGACCAGGTGGTTGCCGTGGGCGTGAACTGCACCGCCCCCGAGCACATTGCCTCGCTGGTGGACCAGATGCATGTGCGCACCCGCAAGCCCATCCTGGTGTACCCCAACTCGGGTGAGCACTACGACGCGGCCCACAAGCAGTGGCACGGCGACCCCAGCGCCTCGCACTTTGCCGAACAGGCACGCGGCTGGCATGCGCGAGGCGCCCGCCTGATCGGTGGCTGCTGCCGCACCACGCCAGACGATATTGCCGCGGTACAACACTGGGCCGACACGGCCTTACCCGCAGCCACGTGAACCCACTCGCGGCGCTCTTGCTGGCCGCAGCGATGGGCTGCGCGGCCACAAGCGCGCCCGCCGCGGACTTCGAGCAAATCCAGCGCATCAAGACAGAAGACGCCATACCCCGCTGGCGCGAAGCTGCCGCCCAGGCCAAGGCCCAGCACGATACAAGCTCCGACACCGCCGTCCTGGCCATCTGGCAAGCGCTGGACCAGCAAACTGACACCGTCACCGGCAAAGCCCCTTTGCAGGACATCGTCGGCGCACTCGACACCGGCAATGCCAGCCAGTTGCTCGCCCATACCAGTTGGCTGCGCTGGCGCATCCTGTCGCAGAACGCAGACGCCCGCTACTCCTTTGCCTACGCGTACGAGCTCAGCCATCTGCGCGACCAGGACGGCGACTTTGGCCAGGAAGCTGTCATCTTCTTCCTGCACGCCAAGCTGGCGCTGACGCTGGACGGCAACCGTTGCACCGACCGCAGCAAGGCCGAGCATTTGATCGACTGGTACCCCGCCCAGACCTATCTGCAGCCGCTGCTAGCCAAGATCGACCGCATGAGCGCGCAAGACAAATCCATCGCCATGATGGAAGCCATCTCGCTGGAGGAAATGCGTGGCGAACGCCCGCCCATGCGCTGGCTTTGCCCCAGCGCCGACCCATCGGTAACACCGGCCGCCGATGCCGACGTGGACTTGCTGGGCACCCAGCCGCGCTTTGTGCGCGATGCGCGCTGGCGCAAATACCGCAGCGATCTGCTGGAACAGCTGACCCGCGTTGCCGCTCGCGACCTCTGAATATTCATAAGATTTATGGCTACAGCGCAGATAAAACCTGCGCAGACAGCTCTTAATTCAATAGCAAACCAGGAGCCCGAACCATGCGCACTTACCCTCTCCTGCTGGCCTGCACAGCCATGGCCGTAGCGCTGTCCAGCGCTATGGGCCAGACCACGCCCCACGTTGCACCCCGTATCGCCCCCAGCAGCGCTCTCTGGAGCAGCGACCCGGTTTTTGCGTTTGACCTGCCAAAAAAGAAGGCTGTCAAAACCCGCCAGTCCCTCAGCGGTATCGCTTGCAGCCTGAATGCCGCACAGGAACGCGTATGCCTGATGGCGTTTGACGAAGGCGAGCAGGCGCGCTTTGCCAAACTTGGCAACAACAAGCTGCAGCCGCTGTCCGAGCCCATCGTGCTGCGCAGCGGCGATGGCGAGCTGGACGCCGAGGGCGCCGCCACCGATGGCCAGTACTTCTACGTTACCGGCTCGCACTCGGCCAAGCGCTCCAGCTGCAAAAGCAACCCCGACAGCCGGCACGTGCTGCGCTTCCAACGCGACCCCGCCACCGGCCTGGCCCTGCGCACCGCCGATGGCAGCCTGGCCGGCTATGCCGACAGCAGCCGCCTGTGGGACATCCTGCAGGCCCAGCCGACCCTGGCAGCCCATGTGGGCGAACGCAAATGCCTGGGAGCCGAGCCACCGCCCGATGCACCCGAGCTGCAGGGCCAGCGCGGCATCAACATCGAAGGCCTGGCAGTACATGCTGGGCGCCTGTATTTCGGCTTCCGAGGGCCGGCCCAGGACGGCCTGGCCGGCGTGTTGGCAGTCGATGCGCAGGCGCTGTTCCAGGGCGGCGATAGCCACCCTGCGCTCACACAGCTGGTGCTCGGCAGCGGCCTGGGCATACGCGATATGCTGGCCGTCAGTGACGGATTTCTGGTCTTGGCCGGCCCAGACGACGACCCCAGCCACCAAAACAGCGTGGACTGGACCGTATCCTGGTGGGATGGCCGGCCCAGCAGAAGCCCAGTGGCGCCCCGCGTGCTGGCCACACTGGACCTGCGCGCCGTCAAGCTGCGCAGTTGCGACAAGGAACTCAAACCCGAAGCCATCACCCTGCTGGCCGAGACTCCACAGGCCTACCAACTGCTGGTGCTATCAGATGGCATGTGCGATGGCGGGCCGCTGACGTTCGACGTGCCGCGCTAGCTTGTGTTTAGGCCGGACTGAGCCGGTAGAAGCGCTCCGCCGTGCCCGCCCACACGGCCTGCGCTGAGGCCGGGTCCAGACGCTGCAAAAGCTGCTCGCTGCAGGCCACCCAGGCTGGGTAGTCTGCGGCCAGGTTCAGCACCGGCCAGTCGCTGCCCCACATCAGGCGCTGCGGGCCGAACAGCTCCAGCACCGTATCAACATAGGGGCTGAGCATGTCGGGCTGCCAGCCGACGCCTACCTCGGTCACCAGGCCGGACAGCTTGCAGCAGACCTGGGGCAATTGCGCCAGCGCCGCCATGCCGTCGCGCCATTGCGCAAACTCCATATGGCCCGGCCCGCGTGCCACCACCGGCTTGGCGCAGTGGTCTATCACGATGGGCAGCGCTGGGTGGCGCTGGGCAAAGCGCAGCAAATGCGGCAAATGCGCGGTCTTGACCAGAGCATCCAGCGACAGGCCCAGGCGCAACAGGGCCTGCACCGCCACGTCAATGGGTGCGCTGGCGATCCAACTGGCATCCGGCAGGTCCTGCAGCATGGGCCGCACGCCTTTGAATACGGGGTTGGCGGCCAGGCGCTCCAGCTCGGCCGGGGCACTGGCGGCTTGCATATCCACCCAGCCCACCACGCCCTGCACAAAACTGTGCTGCGCGGCCAGGGCCAACATGTAGTCGGTCTCAGCCACCGTGGGCGCTGCCTGGACCAGCACGGTGCGCGACACCTGCTGCTGGGCCAGCAAGGGCTGCAAATCGGCCGGCTGGAAGTCGCGGTAGATGGGACCCAGTGCCGGGGTCAGCCAGCCGTAGTCGGGCCGCGCCAAGGTCCAGAAATGCTGGTGTGCATCAACCCTCATGCTGCAGCTCCAAACAAAGGCTTGGTGCCTGTATAAGGTGTGAGCGTGGCGGTGAAAGCAGTCGTCATGGCAATGTCTTGGGTGGGATTATTGGTCTAGTGGTAAGACCAATTTAAACAAATGTCCGTATTGTTGATTTGGGGACTAGACCTGCCAACCGGGTATTCCCCAGGGACTTCATGGCCGGGTCACGCAGCAGCTGCACAATTTAGGAAAATAGGGCTCCAGCGCAGGCAATACTTACGCCAGCAGCTATTATTTGCATAGCAAATCCAGTTAGTGCCAGACCTGCTGCGCCACCCTCAGCATATTGCCGCCTAGGACCAGCGCGGTCTCGGCCGGCGTCATGCCCTGGTCTTGCAGCGCCTGGTCCAGTTGCTGCCAGGCGGACACCGGTACATAGCTGGCTCGGGTGATGGCACGGTCATAGCCTATGGACGCTGGCCACCAGTAGCTCGGGTCGTAGTCGCCAGGCGGGTCGTCGTTCAGCTCAGGCTGGCGAAAGCTGATGTCCAGCCCAATGCCAGCGTGCCGCACACCCACCAGATTCGCCACATAAGCGGCATGCCGCGCCACGTCTTGCACCGATGGCGTCTGCGTACCCAGGAAGAAGGACACGCCGGACACGCACACCACACCGCCGGTGGCTGCGCAGGCACGTATCTGTTCGTCGGTGATATTGCGGCCATGCTCCACCAGGGCCAAGGGGTTGGCATGGCTGAAGGTCACCGGCTGGCTGCTGGCCGCCATGATGTCCAGGCTGCAGCGCCGCCCGGTGTGTGAGCAGTCCATCAGCATGCCGGCCGCGTTCACCGCCTGCACCATGCGCAGGCCCAGCGGCGTCAGCCCGCGCTCCACATCGTGGCAGCCATCGGCCACGCTGTTGTTGCGGTTGTAGGCAAAGTGGATTTGGCGCACACCCAGGGATGCGTACAAAGCCACCATCTCCGGTTGCTCCAGCAGCGGCATGGCACCTTCCAGGTCGAAGCCTATGGCGATCTGGCCGCCGGCCTGGGCGCGCTGGATGTCGGCCACGCTGGCGGCTAGCCGGTAACGACCCGGCTGCGCGGCGATGCTGGCACGGAAGCCGGCTAGCACGGACATCACCTGGCTGAGCGGGTTCATGTCCATGCCGACGTTGATCGACACGTAGTGCACGCCGGCGGCGCGCAACTGTTCGATCGGTTCAAAACTGGCCTGCGGGTGCAAGGGCAAACAGGCGTGGGATTCCCAATGGATCATGCGGCAACTCCGGTTCGGCGAAAGCCGCTGGAGGCTTCCATCAGTTGGCGTGTATAGGGCTGGGTCACGCGGCTGGCCGCCAGGTCGGCGGCGGACAGCATCTCCACCGTCTGGCCGCGCTGCATCACCATCAGCCGCTGGCACAGGTGGGTGACGACCGCCAGGTCGTGGCTGACCATGATGAACGTCAAACCCCGGCGTGCGCGCAGGGCCTCCAGCAGGTTCAACACCTCGGCCTGCACGGACGCATCTAGCGCCGAGGTAGGTTCATCCAGCAGCAAAATCTGCGGCTCCAGTATCAGCGCCCGGGCAATGGCGATACGCTGGCGCTGCCCGCCCGACAACTGGTGCGGGAAGCGAAAACGAAAGCCCTGCCCCAGGCCCACATCGTCCAGCGCCTGCGCGATGCGCGCTTCGGCGTTGTTCATGCCGTGGATGGCCAGCGGCTCGGCCAGCAACCGGTCCACCGTGTGGCGCGGATGCAGCGAGCCATAGGGGTCCTGGAACACCATCTGCACGCTACGCCGGAATGCCTTGCTGCCCGGCTGTGGCAAGGTATCGGCACCCAGCAGCTGCACTGTGCCGGCGGCGCGCGGCGTCAGGCCACAGATGGCGCGCAGGACCGTGGACTTGCCCGAGCCGGACTCGCCCACGATGCCAAAGCTCTCGCCCGGCTGCACGGCAAAGCTGGTGTCCGCCACGGCCACAAAGCCATCAAAGACCACGCGCAGCTTGTCGACTTGCAGACCTATGGACGGGTTCATAGCGCCCACTCCGGCTGCCGGTCCAGCGTAGGTAATGGGTGGCGCTGGGCGCTCAGTTGCGGCAGGCAGTTCAGCAGGCCTTGGGTGTACGGGTGCGTGGCCTGCGCCAGGCCACCAGCGCTCAGTTCTTCCACCACGCGCCCCGCGTACATCACCAGAATGCGGTCGCAAAAGGTGGAGACCAGGCGCAGGTCGTGCGATATGAACACCAGGCCCATGCCGCGCTGGCGCACCAGGCCGTCCAGAATAGACAGCACCTGCAGCTGCACCGTCACGTCCAGCGCTGAGGTGGGTTCGTCGGCAATCAGCAACTCAGGTTCGGCAATCAGCATCATGGCGATCATGGCGCGCTGGCCCATACCGCCCGACACCTCGTGCGGGTACAGGCGGTAGACACGCTCGGGCTCGTCGATCTGCACCGCCTCCAGCGCGGCCAGCGCCTTGTTGCGCGCCTCGCCCCGACTGATGGGGCTGTGGGCGCGCAAGGTTTCCACAATCTGGTCGCCGATGCGCATCACCGGGTTGAGTGAAAACTTAGGGTCTTGCAGCACCATGGCAATGCGCCCACCGCGCAATGCACGCCGCTCTTTGGGCGAACACGCCAGCAGGTCGGTGCCGTGGAAGGCCAGGCGCTGGGCCGTCACCCGACCCTCTGGTGCCGTAAGGCCCAGAATCGCCCTGCCCGTCTGCGACTTGCCCGAGCCCGATTCGCCCACAATACCCAGGCGCTCGCGCCCCAGCGTGAAGGACACACCCCGCACCACCTCGGCCCAGCCGCCGTCGCGGTTGGGGAAGGACACGCGCAGATCGTCCACCACCAAGACGGGATCGCTCATTTGTTGCCCTTTGGATCCAATGCGTCGCGCAAGCCATCACCCACCAAGTTGAAAGCCAGGCTGACCAGAAAGATAGCCGCCCCGGGTGCCGCCGCTACCCACCATTGGTCCAGCACATACTGGCGGCCATTGGCGATCATCGCCCCCCACTCGGGTGTGGGCGGCTGGGCGCCCAGGCCCAAAAAGCCCAGGCCGGCAGCGGTGAGGATGATGCCGGCCATGTCCAGCGTGACGCGCACGATCACCGACGACATGCACAGCGGCATGATGTGGTGCAGCACGATGCGCCAGGGCGAGGCGCCTATCAAGCGCACGGCGGCGATGTAATCGGCCTGGCGGATGGTCAGGGTTTCGGCGCGGGCCATGCGCGCATACGGCGGCCATGCCGTGATGGCAATGGCGATGATGGCATTCTCAATACCCGGGCCCAGCGCCGCGACAAAAGCCAGGGCCAGTATCAGCCGGGGAAAGGCCAAGAAAATGTCGGTGATGCGCATCAGCACCGCATCCACCATGCCGCCTGCGTAGCCCGCCACTGTGCCCACCAGCAAGCCTATGGGCGCTGCCAGCACGGCCACCAACACCACCACCTCCAGGGTGATGCGTGCGCCAAAAATCAACCGCGACAGGATGTCACGCCCCTGATCGTCCGTACCCAGCCAGAACTGCGCGGACGGCGGCAGCAGGCGCATGGTACGCAGGTCGCCCACCGTGGGCGCATAGGGCGCCAATACGGGCGCAAGTACGGCCACCAGCACCAGGGCCAGAATCGTCAGCAGGCCCAGTACCGCGAGCCGGTTGCGCAGGAATACCCGCCAGGCGTGGTAGGCCCGGCCCCAGGCCGCCTGCTTGCGCGAGCTGGGTTGTTCACTCATCAGCCAGCCGTGCCAGCGTTGCAATAACTCCATCATCTACTCCGGGTGCGCGGGTCCAGCGTCTTGTAGAGCAGGTCCGACAGCAGGTTCAAGGCGATAAAGACCGAGCCCACCACCAGCGTGCCGCCCAGCACCGCGTTCATGTCGGCGTTCTGCAGCGAGTTGGTGATGTACAGGCCCAGGCCCGGCCAGGCAAAGACCGTTTCGGTCAGCACTGAGCCCTCCAGCAGCCCGGCGTACGAGAGTGTGATGACCGTTACCAGCGGCACGGCGGCATTGCGCAATGCATGGCGCCAGATGATGCGCGCCTCGGACAAGCCCTTGGCACGCGCCGCCACGATATACTCTTGCGACAGCTCGTGCAACATGAAGGACCGCGTCATACGGCTGATATAGGCCAACGAAAAATAACCCAGCAGCGAGGCCGGTAGCACCAGATGCGACAGCACATTGGCAAATGCATCCCACTGCCCGGCCATGGCCGCGTCCAACAGCAACAGGCCCGAAACATTTTCCAGGGTGTACTCGAACGCCACGTCCACACGGCCCGGCCCACCGACCCAACCCAGCTTGGCGTAGAACAGCAGCAGGCCCATCAGCCCCAGCCAGAAGATAGGTACGGAATAGCCGACCAGGGCCATGACCCGCACCAGTTGGTCCACCAGACCGCCACGGCGTACCGCCGCCCACACGCCCAACGGCACGCCTATGCCGGCGCCCAACAGGATGCCCAGGGTGGCCAACTCCAGCGTAGCGGGGAATACATGGCGTATGTCCTGCATCACCGGGTTAGAGGTCAGCACCGAGATACCGAAGTCCCCATGCAGCACCTTGTCCATGTAGATGATGAACTGCTCCCACAGCGGCTTGTTCAGGCCCAGTTCTTCACGCACCCGGGCCACGGCGTCGCCCGAGGCATGGTCGCCCAGAATGACCAGCACCGGGTCGATGGGCATGACCCGGCCGATGAAAAAAGTAACCGCCAGCAGGCCCAGATAGGTCAGCACCATGGCCAACAAAAACCGACCTGCAGCACGTAGCCATAAGCGCAGCGATGTGCCCGCACCAGCGGACACTTGTTGAGGCGCGCGCAAACCGGCTAGCGCTTGCTAACGGTAAACATGTAGTTCGTGCCGAACGTCGGCCCCAGCTTGAATCCCTGCACATTGCTGCGCACGTTCGCCACCTCGACCTGCTGGTACAACATGATGAAGGGGCTGGTCTTGCGGAACTCAGCCTGCATATCTTCGTACATTTTCTTGCGCTTGCCAGTGTCACGCTCCAGCACGGCGGCATCTGCCATCTTGTCGAGTGCGGGCACCTCCCAGGCGTTGCGCCAGGCCAGGGTCTTGGACTTGGCGTCGTCGCTGTTGTCGGGGTTTTGCACAAAGGTAGCGTTGCTGTGCGGGTCCCAGTAGTCGGCACCCCACTGGCCGATATACATATCGTGGCTGCGGGCACGGTATTTGGTCAGCACCTGCTTGCCGTCGCCGGGGATGATTTCGACGTCAATACCGGCACGCTTGGCAGTTTGCTGGAAGGCTTCGGTAATGCCTTGCACAGGCTGCACGGTGCGCATATCGATACTGACCTTGAAGCCATTGGGCAAGCCGGCTTTGGCCAGCAGAGCCTTGGCTTTGTCCACGTCCAGCTTGTAAGGCATGTCCTTGGCGGCGCCCAGCAGGCCGACGGGCATGAAGTTCTGGTCGACGACACCGATATTCTTGATGACGGTATCGCCAATCGCTGCATAGTCCACCAGCCACTTCAGGGCCTCGCGCACCTCAGGCTTGGCCAGGTTGGGGTTCTTCTGGTTCAGGCTGATGTAGTACACCGTGCCCTTGGGGGACGAGGTGCTCTTGATGTCCTTGTTGCTAGCCACGGCGGCAATGTCTTGCGGCGACAGGTTGCGCGCCATGTCCACGTCGCCCTTTTCCAGCAGCAGGCGCTGGGTCGAAGACTCCTTGATATGGCGGTACAGCACACGGGCCATCGGCGACTTGGGGCCGTAGTAGTTGTCGTTGCGCTCCAGCGCCACCACTTCGTTGGCACGCCATTCGCGCAGCTTGAGCGGACCGGAGCCGGCGTAGTGGGACTTGAGCCAGGCGTAGCCCATGTCGCCAGACACCTCGTTGGCCAGCACCAGCTTTTTATCGACCACGGAAGCTACGTCGGCAGTCAGACAGTTCAACACGAACGAAGGTGCATAGGCCTTGTCGACCTCCAGCGTCAGCGTGAGCGGACCGGTCGCCTTGATCTTGTCCTTGACGTTGCCTTTGTTGAAGCCAAACTGCCCCAGAATAAAGGCCGGCCCCTTGTCCAGGATGACCGCACGCTGGAAGGAAAAGGCCACGTCCTCGGCCGTCAAGGGGTTGCCAGAGGCGAACTTCAGCCCCGGTTTAAGCTCAAAACTGAAGGTTTTGCCATCCGCAGAAATGGTCCACGACTTGGCGATATCAGACACCAGCTTGGACGGGTCGCTCAGGTCCAGGCGCACCAGACGGTCATAGATGTTGTTGGCAACTTCGCTGGCGGAAATCTCAAACAGCTCCGCCGGGTCCATGGTGATGATGTCGTCGAAGGCAAACGCTACCACCAGGGTGTCTTTGGGCGTAGCGGCCATGGCCGTCCCGGCGACAACTGCGGAGGCGGCCAACGCGACCAGGGCGCGGCGGGACAGAAGAGGTATTGAAATTCGCATCAGTCGTTTCTCCGGTTTAAAACAAGCTGCCAAACAAACCACATCCATGGTGCAAACACTACATCAACCCGAGCAAGAAGCGTGCTAACGCTTGCGCATCGGACTCATATCGCCGAGTGCCGCGCTGTCGATCAAGGCGTAATGGTCGGGTAGCGCATAGTGCCACCACTCGTGGTCTATGTGCTCAAAGCCGGCATCTCGCATGATCTTCAGCAACAACATGCGGTTCGCCTGCGCTTCGGGTGAAACCTGTTCGCTGAAATGGTGGGACTGCACGGTCATATCGTCAAAGCCCGTACCCATGTCCAGCTCGCGGCCTTGGGCATCCACCAGCGTCAGATCGATGGCCGTGCCGCGTGTGTGGTTGGAGCCGATCTGTGGGTCGGCCACGTAGGCCTGGTCGGGGGCGGACTCCCACAGCAATACCTGCGCCTCATGCGGGCGAAAGGCATCAAAAATCTTCAACCGGTAGCCGGCCTGCGCTGCCAGGTCTACCGCCTGGCGCAGGCAGCGCTCAGCATCACGGTGCAGCAGGCAATGGGGGAAGTCATAAATCGGCCGGCCAGCGATGTTGTTATGGCTGGCGTAGGCCAGCTCGATCACCACCCCGTGGGTTTCAGTGCGGACTGGTACAAGTGGATGGGGCATGGGCATGCAAACGCGTGTTCGGCAAAGTCGCCAGTTTATAGAAAACAAGGCACTGGCGCATATTGCGCCTGCACGAATAGCTACTTCTTTCATAGCAAATTCAGGCACGCAACATTAAACAATTTATGAACCACTCACCCGATATCCAGATCGGCTCGCAGTACGCCGCCGAGCAATGCTGCCTTGCCACCCGAACTGCTGAGCGGCCAATGAGAAAAGCCGCTAGGGATTGCTCCTTAGCGGCTTTTGTCGTTCGTAATGGTCGGTGTGAAAGGATTCGAACCTTCGACCCCTTGCACCCCATGCAAGTGCGCTACCAGGCTGCGCCACACACCGATCAAGCCTTGAATTATAGCCCGAATTCAGAGCACTTCTGAAAGCAGGTCACGAATTTCGAACAATTCTTGACGCACAGACAGCAGATGATGCGACACGAGATCATCTCCCTCTAAAGCAACCACGTCTTCCAATCGCTCAAACGACGATTCGGTTTCATCCAGGGCATCCAGCGCCGGCACATACTCGCGCAATTTGTCGCGGTCGCCACTAGCCCACTCCTGCAGCTTATTGCGGGCACCGCTGATAGTGAAGCCTTGGTCGTACAACAAGTCCCGAATACGCCGAATCATCAGCACCTCATGGTGTTGGTAATAGCGCCGATTGCCGCGACGCTTCATCGGACGCAACTGTGTGAATTCCTGCTCCCAGTAACGCAAAACATGCGGCTTGACACCGCATAGCTCGCCAACTTCACCGATGGTGAAGTAGCGTTTTGCGGGAATGCTAGGAAGTAAATTTCCCATGGGAATCAAGAGGATTGGATGGAGTGCAGGATCAATCCACAAGGTTAACCCAAGTCTCATGCCAAGGAAAAATAACTTTCAACGGGTCAGATACCGGCCGTGACAAATATCACATGCGTTAACCAGCCACGCCCTGGGCACGACTGTGTTTTAAACCGCCATCAACCCTGGATTTGCTCTTTGAGTTTGTGGCTGGCATGGAAGGTCACGACACGGCGGGCATCGATCGGAATTGCCTCTCCGGTGCGGGGATTGCGGCCAGGGCGAGGTGCCTTAGTACGAATTTGGAAGTTACCAAATCCGGAGATTTTGACGTCCGTGCCCTCAACCAGACTGGCATTGACCAAGTCAAAAAATGCATCCACCATGTCTTTCGACTCACGCTTGTTCAAACCGATCTGCTCGAACAGCAAATCGGCCAGTTGCGCCTTGGTCAGGGTCGGGGTTTCCAGGCTCTCTACCGCAATTTCCACGGCGTTCTCCAGTATGTCGTGTCGCGTCAAACCGATTTCATCAAGCACGCAAACGTGCACCGCATTGGGTCGTCAACTGGGCCAGTACTGCCTGTACCGAAGCATCGATCTGCGCCTCGGTCAGCGTGGCGTCCGCGCTGTTGAGAGTCAGGCGCAGAGCCACACTCTTTTCGCCTTGGGCCAGACCACCAGCCGCCACCGGCTGGACTTCAACACCCTTGGGTGTGGGCTTGGGACGGTAGATGTCAAAGACCAAGGTATCGCGCAACAAACCGTTGGTTACCGCCGCTTGCGCGGCCGCCAGCAAGGCCGCATGCGTCACGGCTTCTGCAACGATCACCGCAATATCGCGCTCGACGGCCTGGAACTTGGCTACCGGCGCGAACACCGGCACGGGGCGTTGCAGCACCGCATCCAAATCCAACTCGAACAGCATCGGCGCCTGCGCCAGCTCGTAGCCTTGGCGCCACTGGGGATGCAATTCGCCAATAAAACCAATCGCCTGTCCGTTGACCAGTACCCGCGCGCAACGGCCGGGGTGCAGAGCGGGATGTTCGGCAGGCTCGAACTGTGCCTGCAGTGGCGCCAGTAGCGCCTCCACATCGCCCTTCATGTCGAAGAAGTCGGCGCCTTGCTCGCTACGCCCCCATTGCAGGCGGTCGGCCGCACCAACGCTAATGCCGGCGACGCGCATGGGTTGGTGGAAGCCGGCAACGGTGGTGTCGGAGTTCACCGCGTTGGCATCGCGCAGGAACACGCGGCCCAGCTCAAAAACCCGCACGCGGCTGGCCTTGCGGTCCAGGTTGAACTTCAAAACCTGTAGCAAGGAACCCAGCAAGGACGAGCGCATCACACTCATGTGACTTGCAATCGGATTCAGCAACTGGATCGGATTGGGGTTGCCCGCCAACTCCTTCTCCCAGCGCTCTTCAACAAAGCTGAAATTGATGGTTTCCTGGTAGCCCAAGCCGGCCAGCGCACGGCGCACGGCAAATGGACTGCGCTGCGATTCGGTACGGATCTTGGCGGTGATCGGCGCCAGCGGCGGCGTAGTCGGCAGCTGGTTGTAGCCCACCATGCGCACCACTTCTTCGATCAGGTCTTCTTCGATGGTCAGATCGAAACGGTAGGACGGCGGCGTCACGGTCAGCACGCCATCGCCCTCCACCACCGGCAGCCCCAGGCGCTTCAATGCATCGGCGCACTGGGCTTGGGTCAGCGGCATGCCGATCACCTTGGCGGCACGCGCCACGCGCAGGGTAACGGGCTGGGCTTGGGGCAGATTCACCTGCACATCGTCCATCGGACCGGCTTCGCCGCCGCAGATGTCCAGAACCAGCCGGGTAATGCGCTCCAGGTGTTCCACCGTCTGGCTGGCATCGACACCGCGCTCGAAGCGATGGCCTGCGTCGGTAGAGAAGTTGTAGCGGCGCGAGCGGCCTGCAATCGACTTGGGCCACCAGAAAGCGGCTTCGGCATAGATGTTGACCGTATCGTCCGACACGGCTGTCGCGTCGCCGCCCATGATGCCGGCCAGCGATTCAACCTGCCGGTCGTCGGCAATCACGCCGACTTTTTCGTCGACGGTGACAGTATTACCGTTCAGCAGCTTGAGCTGCTCACCTGGCTGACCCCAGCGCACATCGAGTCCGCCGTGGATTTTGTCGAGATCGAAAATATGCGAGGGCCGGCCCAGCTCGAACATCACGTAGTTCGAGATATCCACGAGTGCGGTCACGCTACGCTGGCCGCAACGCGCCAGGCGGTCGACCATCCACTGCGGCGTCTTGGCTTTGGGGTTCACCTTGCGCACCACGCGGCCGGAGAAGCGGCCACACAGATCGGGTGCGCTGATCTTTACTGGCAAGCGGTCGGCATTCTTTGCAGCAACCGCAGGAAACTCAGGCGGCAGCAGTGGCGCACCGGTCAATGCGGCAACTTCACGGGCCACGCCATACACGCTCAGGCAATGCGCCAAATTCGGCGTGAGCTTGAGGGTGAACAAGGTGTCGTCCAGCGCCAGATGCTCGCGGATGTTCTGACCGAGCGGTGCATCGGCCGCCAGCTCCAGCAGGCCGCCATGGTCCTCGGACAGCTTGAGTTCGCGCGCCGAGCACAGCATGCCCTGGCTTTCCACGCCACGCAGTTTGCCGACCTTGATCAGGAAGGGTTTTCCGTCTTCGCCGGGTGGCAACTCGGCGCCCACCGTGGCACAGGGCACACGGATGCCGACGCGGGCATTCGGGGCGCCGCAGACGATGTTCAGCAGCTCGGCCTGGCCTACATCGACGGTGCAGACGCGCAGGCGATCGGCATTCGGGTGCTGCTCAGCGGTCTTGATTTCGCCCACAACGATGCCGGTAAACGGTGGCGCGACCGGCTTCAGTTCTTCGACTTCCAGCCCGGCCATGGTCAGGGTTTCAGCCAGTTGCTCGGTGGTCAGGTCGGGGTTGCAGAAGGCGCGCAACCAGGATTCAGGAAATTGCATGGTCTAGTTCTGCTGAAGGTTTATTGAAACTGGCTGAGGAAGCGGATATCGCCATCAAAGAACAGTCGCAAGTCGTTCACACCATAGCGCAGCATGGTCAGACGGTCGGGGCCCATGCCGAAGGCAAAGCCGATGTATTTCTCGGGGTCCAGGCCCATATTGCGTACCACGTTAGGGTGCACCTGGCCGGAGCCGGCCACTTCCAGCCATCGGCCGGACAGCGGGCCGCTCTGGAACTGGATGTCGATCTCGGCGCTGGGCTCGGTGAACGGAAAGAAGCTGGGGCGGAAACGCAGCACCAGGTCGTCCGACTCGAAGAAGGTGCGGCAGAAATCAGTAAAGACCACTTTCAGGTCTTTGAAGCTGACGTTCTCGCCGATCCACAGGCCTTCGCACTGGTGGAACATCGGCGAATGCGTGGCGTCGCTGTCGACGCGGTAGGTGCGGCCGGGCGCAATTACGCGGATCTCGGGCATCACCTGGCCTGCATCGATGGCAGCGCGGTGTTTCTTCACATGCGTGACCGCATGGCGGATCTGCATCGGGCTGGTGTGGGTGCGCAGCAGATTCGGCGCGGTGGCGGTGCCGCCTTCCACATAGAAGGTGTCGTGCATGGAGCGCGCTGGATGGTCTTCCGGCGTGTTCAGTGCGGTGAAATTGAACCAGTCAGATTCGATCTCGGGGCCTTGGGCGACTTCAAATCCCATCGAGCCGAAGATGGCCTCAATACGCTCCAGCGTCAGCGACACCGGGTGCAGACCGCCCTGCCCGCGCTGGCGGCCTGGCAGGCTCACGTCCAAGGCTTCAGCTTTCAATTGCAGGTCCAGCTCGGCATCGGCCAAGGCTTTGCGGCGCGCCGTCAGAGCGGCTTCGATGGCCTGCTTGGCCAGATTGATGGAGGCGCCGCGTGATTTTTTTTCTTCTACGCTCAGAGCCCCCATGCCTTTCATCAACTCGGTGATGCGGCCGGATTTACCTAAAAACTGGGCCTTGGCATTCTCCAGATCGGCAGGCGTGCTCGCCCCCTGAAAACTGGCTTGTGCGGCACTGACGATTGCGTCCAACTCGTTCATAACATCTCTTGTCTTGAAATGACAAAGGGCTAGTGCTTTTTCAAGCTCTAGCCCTTGTATTACTTGCACAGACCGCTATCCAAAGAATAGCGGCCCAGCGTGGGGAATCAAGCAGCCAGACGGGCCTTGACTTGCTCCACGATGCTGGCAAAAGCCGCCTTGTCGTGCACAGCGATATCGGACAGCACTTTGCGGTCGATCTCGATGGCAGCCTTCTTCAGGCCATTGGCGAACTGGCTGTAGGTCAGACCGCATTCACGCGCAGCGGCGTTGATACGGGCAATCCACAGCTGACGGAACACCCGCTTGCGGGTACGACGGTCACGGTAGGCATATTGCCCAGCCTTCATTACCGCTTCTTTGGCGATGCGGTAAACATTACCGCGGCGACCGCGGAAACCTTTTGCAAGGGCGAGAACTTTTTTGTGGCGGGCGCGAGCCGTTACACCACGTTTGACGCGAGGCATGTATTTACTCCTTGTTCGTCGTTAAATTAAATGCCACGGCCTGGCAGCATCTGTGCCATGTGACCCATATTGGTCTCATGCACGGTTGCAGTACCACGCAATTGGCGTTTATTTTTGGTGGTCTTCTTGGTCAAGATGTGACGTTTGAAGGCGTGACCGCGCTTGACGGTGCCACCTGGACGAACGCGGAACCGTTTCTTGGCCGCGCTCTTGGTCTTCATTTTGGGCATTTAAATGCTCCTTTTCATTGTGCTCGTGAGGCGCTGGGAACCGATCCCAGACTTGTTGGCCCCGAGCCACTTCTTAGCGAAAAGCTTCCACCTTTCGCTTTTCAAAACGATGGAAAAACCACCGTTTTGGACAAAGAGGTTACCCTCCTTGCAAACAGCCTACAGGTAAACCTGCAAACCGAATCTTTAAGATGCCGCTGCTGCCGGAGCAGTTGCAGCCTCCGCCGCTGGCTTGCTAGAACCAGGTTTTTTCTTACCTGGAGCGATCATCATGATCATCTGGCGGCCTTCCAACTTGGGGAATTGCTCAACGATGATCAAGTCCTGCAAATCCGTGCGAATACGTTGCAATAAAGCCATACCGATTTCCTGGTGGGTGATTTCTCGCCCCCGAAAACGCAAAGTGATCTTGCACTTGTCGCCATCGGCCAGAAAACGCTTGATATTGCGTAGCTTGATGTTGTAGTCGCCATCATCGGTACCGGGACGGAACTTGACTTCCTTGATCTCGATAACCGTTTGCTTGGACTTCGCGTCTGCCGCCTTTTTCTGCTCCTGGTACTTGAACTTGCCATAGTCCATCAACCGGCACACCGGTGGATTCGCTGTAGCAACAATTTCAACCAAGTCGACGTCGTACTCACCGGCAAGGCGCAAAGCCTCCATCAGACTAACAATACCCAATGGCTCGTTGTCTGGACCGGAGAGTCGTACTTCCGGCGCCATGATTTCACGGTTGAGACGGTGCTTGCGTTCTTCGCGGTGACGGCGGTCACGAAATTCAGTAGCGATGGCTTTAATCCTTCAAAATCAATGCTATAAATATTATAGCGACAACCGCAATCAGCGCGGGCGCTAAAGCTGCGTTCTATTAAAACTAAACTTTAGAGGCTATGTCATCTGCCACTTTGGACAGGAAGTCCTGGAGAGACATGACTCCGAGGTCAATATTGCCCCGGGCGCGCACTGCAACGGAACCAGCTTCTTTCTCCTTGTCTCCTATCACTAGGATATAGGGAAGCTTTTGCATCGAATGCTCGCGTATTTTACGCGTAATTTTTTCGTTACGCAGATCCAGTTGAACCCTAAGCCCTTGATTCTGCAGCATTTTGGCAATTTCACGACAGTATTCATCCTGAGACTCCGTGATATTCAGAATGGAAACCTGGATCGGCGCCAGCCATGTTGGCAACGCTCCGGCATGCTGTTCGATCAAAATTCCGATGAAACGCTCCAGACTACCCACGATCGCACGGTGCAGCATCACGGGGCGGTGGCGCGCGCCATCTTCGCCCACGTACTCGGCATCCAGACGCTCAGGCATATTGGGATCCACCTGCATCGTGCCGCACTGCCATTCGCGGCCAATCGCATCCTTCAGCGTGTATTCGATCTTAGGACCATAGAACGCACCTTCGCCCGCCGAAATCTGGAAGTCACAACCTGACGCACGCAAGCCGGCCATCAAGGCGTTCTCGGCCTTGTCCCAACTTTCTTCGGAGCCAATACGCTTCTCGGGTCGAGTCGCCAGCTTGTAAATGATGTCGGTGAAACCAAAATCCTTGTAGACCTTTTGCAGCAGCGTCGTGAAGGCCACGCACTCGGCCTGAATCTGGTCTTCGGTACAAAAGATATGACCGTCATCCTGCGTAAACCCGCGTACGCGCATGATGCCGTGCAAGCCGCCCGACGGCTCGTTGCGGTGGCACTGACCAAATTCGCCAAAACGCAGCGGAAGGTCACGATAGCTCTTGATGCCTTGCTTGAAGATCAGGATATGACCTGGGCAGTTCATCGGCTTCAGCGCGTATTCACGCTTTTCTGATTCCGTCGTGAACATGTTTTCACGGTATTTGTCCCAATGACCGGTCTTCTCCCACAGCGTCTTGTCGATGACCTGTGGCCCCTTGACCTCCTGGTAACCGTTATCTTGGTAAACCTTGCGCATGTACTGCTCAACGCCCTGCCAGACAGTCCAACCCTTGGGATGCCAGAACACCAAGCCGGGCGCATGGTCGTCAATATGGAACAGGTCCAACTCGCGGCCCAACTTGCGGTGGTCACGCTTTTCGGCTTCTTCTAGCTGCGTCAGGTAATTTTGCAGCTCGTCCTTAGTGGCCCAGGCCGTACCGTAGACGCGCTGCAGCATTTCATTGTTGTGGTCACCGCGCCAGTAGGCACCGGCCAGCTTCATCAGCTTGAAGAACTTGAGCTTGCCCGTACTCGGCACGTGGGGGCCGCGGCACAAATCTTCAAACGCACCTTCACGGTACAGCGACACATCCTCGTTTACTGGAATGCTGGCAATAATTTCGGCCTTGTAGTGCTCGCCCAGGCCCTTGAAATAAGCCACGGCCTCGTCTCGTGGCAAAACGCGGCGCACCACTGGCTCGTCCTTGGCCGCCAGAGCCGCCATTTTCTTCTCGATGGCTACCAAGTCGTCGGGCGTGAACGGGCGTTTGTAAGAGAAGTCATAAAAGAAGCCGTTTTCAATCACGGGTCCAATCGTGACCTGCGCATCCGGGAACAACTCCTTCACCGCATACGCCAACAAATGCGCTGTGGAGTGGCGAATCACCTCCAGCCCCTCAGAATCCTTGGCCGTGATGATCGCCAGAGGGCTGTTTTCCACGATTTGGTAGCTGGTGTCTACCACCTGATCATTGATCTTGCCTGCCAACGCCGCTTTGGCAAGACCAGTACCGATGGAGGCAGCCACTTCGGCCACAGTGACCGGACCAGGAAACTCACGGACGGAGCCATCGGGGAGCGTGATTTGGATCATAAGAATTGGATAGGTAATCGGAGAAACAGGAGTCACAGAAAGCAAAAAGCGCGGTTCACAGACCGCGCTTTTTCATGTTGATAGCTCTTCGACGCCTAAGGCGCGCAGACTACGACCTTTAGGGGCTTTTAAAAATTACCGGTGTAGTTCGCAGAGCCATCATGAGAATGCTTTCAAAGAGCGTATGCCAACAAACATTAAGCCGCGTATCTTATTCTATCGAATACGTTGCCACAAGGCAGCGACCGCCAAAACCGCTTACTGCTAGGCACCTGCCAGAATGCGGTCAATGGCCGGAAAAACTTGCGCATCCAGGCTGGGCTTTTGCATTGCGGCCACTGCGTCCAGAATTTGGGCGGGACGACTTGCACCGATCAGCACCGAGCTCATACCCGGATGGCGCAGCACCCAAGCCAATGCCAGTTGCGCCAAACTACGACCTTGCTCCTGGGCGAGTTGGTGCAACTGGCGAATCTGCGCCAAACGCTCAGACGTCAAATGCTCTGGCCGTAAAAATCCACCCGAACGACCTGCCCGCGAATCCGCCGGAATTGCACCATCCAGATATCTGTCGGTCAACAGTCCCTGCGCCAGCGGAGAAAAAGCGATGCACCCAACACCTTCGGCATCCAGGGTTTGCAGCAGCCCCTCTTCCACCGCACGGTTGAACATGTTGTAACGTGGCTGGTGAATCAAACAAGGCGCACCCATCTCACGCAACATTCCAGCAGCGCGACGTGCCAGCTCCGCCGGGTAATTGGACACGGCCACATACAGCGCCTTGCCAGTGCGTACCGCATGGGCCAGCGCGCCCATGGTCTCTTCCAGGGGTGTATCGGGATCGGGCCGGTGGTGGTAGAAAATGTCCACATAGTCCAGTCCCATGCGCTTGAGGCTTTGGTCCAGACTGGCCAGCAGGTATTTGCGCGAACCCCAGTCTCCGTAGGGCCCCGGCCACATGGTATAGCCGGCCTTGGTGGAGATCACCAATTCATCGCGGTAGCGCCCTAAATCGCTACGCAAAAGCTGGCCAAAGCACTCCTCCGCAGAGCCGGGTGGGGGACCGTAGTTGTTCGCCAAATCGAAATGGGTAATTCCATGGTCAAACGCACAACGGACGATGGCGCGCGCATTGTCCATGGCATCCACGCCACCAAAGTTATGCCACAAGCCCAGCGATACAGCGGACAACTTGAGCCCACTACGGCCGCAACGGCGATAAGGCACTTGCTCATAGCGGTGGGGGCTGGGTTGGTAGATAGGGCTCATGGTTTAAATTTTTAAGCAATGGCACCTGCGCCCGCACTCGGCAAGCACACGTAGACGTCTCCCGGCAATCCGTTAGGAGAGCGGTAGTGCGCATCGACCACGGCTCGCACCTGGGCCACCATGGCCTCGGGCAATAGCGCCACCACACAGCCGCCAAAGCCACCACCGGTCATACGCGCCCCGCCATGCGCACCGATTGCGTCTTGTAGCAACTGCACAAGTTGGTCAATCGCAGGGACTGTGATCTCGAAATCATCACGCATGGATGCATGCGACTCGGCCATCAGCACGCCCATACGCTGCATCTCTCCACGTGACAAGGCCTCGCAGGCGTCCAGCGTACGCTGGTTTTCGGTCACGATATGGCGAGCCCGGCGCAGCACCACGGAGTCTATTCCGGCGCTGCGGGCATCAAGCATCTCGGGCGTGGCATCGCGCAGCGCCGGCACGCCAAAATGGGCAGCAGCGGCCTCGCATTGCTGACGGCGGATGTTGTAGGCACTCTCCACCAGGCCGCGCTGCACGCGTGAATTGACGATCATCACCGCCACGCCGGGTGGCATGGGCACAGCACGGGCGTCCAGCGAGCGGCAGTCGATCAGCAGCGCATGGCCTGCCTGCCCGCGAGCTGAAATGAGCTGGTCCATGATGCCGCAATTGCAACCGACAAAGCGATTTTCAGCGCGCTGGGCGATCAAAGCCATATCCGTGGGTTGCAAGTCCGTCCAGCCCTGCAGGCTCTTGAACGCCTGGGCCACGGCAACCTCCAGCGACGCAGATGAAGACAGTCCGGCGCCTTGGGGCACATCCCCAGACAGCGCCAAGTCTGCTCCCTGCAAAGCCAATCCATGCTCCTGCAAGTATTTGACGACGCCCCGCACATAGTTGGGCCAAAGCTCAGTGGCATGCGGCACGATGGGTGCATCCAGACGGAACTGATCCACTGCGTTGCCATAGTCTGCCGCCACGACACGCACCAGGCCGTCGTTGCGCGGTGTAGCGGCGATGACCGTACCGTGGTTGATGGCACAGGGCAAGACGAAGCCGTCGTTGTAATCGGTATGCTCGCCGATCAAATTAACGCGTCCTGGCGCCTGCACAAACAGTGTTGGGGTTGCGCCAAAGCTGCTTTCAAATGCTGTTGTCACAGCCTCTATCAAGGCGGAATTCATGGTTGCTTGCTCAAGTAATGGGTATCGGATACGGCACGCAGTTTCTCTGCGGCTTGCTCAGGTGTGAGATCACGCTGCGCCTCGGCCAGCATTTCATAGCCGACCATGAACTTGCGCACAGAGGACGAACGCAAAAGTGGTGGATAAAAATGGGCGTGCAGCTGCCATGGCCGGGCATCAGAGCCGTCAAACGGTGCTCCGTGCCAGCCCATGGAATAGGGAAACGAGCATTGGAACAAGTTGTCGTAGCGGCTGGTCAGTTTTTTCAAAGCCAAGGCCAGGTCTAGGCGATGGGCTGCATTCAGTTGCGGCAGTTGCTGCACTTCAAAGCGCGGCAATAGTAGCGTCTCGAACGGCCATGTTGCCCAGTACGGCACGACGGCCAACCAGTGCTCGGTTTGCACCACCGTACGCTCGCCCAGCTGTGCTTCGCGCTCGGCATAGTCCAATAGCAGTGCCCGTCCATGCTTCGCAAAGTAGTGCCGCTGCTGCGTATCTTCCTTCAAGGCTTCGTTGGGTAAAAAGCTGCTGGCCCACACCTGCCCATGGGGATGCGGGTTGGAGCAACCCATGGCAGCGCCCTTGTTTTCAAACACCTGCACCCAGGGATAGGTCGCCCCCAAGTCTTCGCTCTGTTCAGCCCAAGTGCCAATGACATGGCCTATTGCCTCCAGCGACAGCTCGGGCAAGGTCTTGCTGTGGTCGGGCGAAAAACATATCACACGGCTGGTCCCGCGTGCCGACATGCTCGTGAACAACGCATCGGTAGCTGGCGGTGCATCGGGTACTTCTTGCATCAACGCTGCGTAATCGTTGGTGAACACATAGGTATGCGTATAGGCCGGATTGTGTTCGCCAGTGACGCGGGCATTGCCAGCACACAGATAGCACTGAGCGTCATAGGCCGGGCGCTCTGCCGTATCGGGAGCCTCTTGCTGCCCCTGCCAAGGTCGCTTGGATCGGTGTGGAGACACCAATACCCACTGGTCAGTCAAGGGGTTATAGCGGCGGTGGGAATGGTCGTTGCGATCAAACATGGAATGAAACGAAATAGAATGCCTCGGAGCCGATTAATCATCATACAAATGCAATACTGTGCACAGTGTAGCGCGCCGCACCGTCACTCCATCTGAGGGTAAACGCGTTCAGCACGAGGCAGTGGCATGATCAGACACCATGCACGATACCCCCCCTACCCTTTTGCATCTCCGCAGCCGCGACGGCCTGAGCCTGACTCTCATGGACCTGGGCGCAACCTGGCTGTCCTGCCAGGTTCCACTGTCCAATGGGACCCGTCGCGAAGTTTTGCTCGGCTGCCCCAGTCCTGCAGCATACGCACAACAAACCGCCTATCTTGGCGCCACGATTGGCCGGTATGCCAATCGTCTTGGCCAAGCCCGCATCACCCACGCGGGCCAAGTCACCCCCGTCACACCGAATGCCGGGTCTCCACACCAGTTGCACGGTGGACCGGAAGGTTTTGACAAGCGCCGCTGGACAATTGCATCAAGCAGCGACACCGAGGTGCGCTTCACGCTGGAATCTTCCGATGGAGACCAAGGCTTTCCTGGTGAACTGCAAACACAGCTCGTCGTACGCCTGACGGAGTCCCTCGGCATCGACATGGAGTTCGAAGCACGTGTCACCGCGCCCAGTCCAGTGTGCCTCACCAATCACAGCTATTTCAATCTGGACGCCGCACCTGGCGATGCGCGGGCGCACAAGCTGTCTATCGCTGCCAGCCAATACCTGCCCGTAGACAAGGAGTTGATTCCCCTCGGGCATCTGGCATCGGTACAAGACACCGGTTTCGATTTTCGCCAGCCCAAAACTCTGGCGCAGGACTGGCTCAAGGATGAGCAGCAAGCAGCTGGCGCAGGCTACGACCACGCGTTTTTGCTCGATCCAGCATGCGCTCATATGCAGGAACCAGCTGCCGTACTACAGGCCAGTGACGGCCTTTTGAGCATGCGCGTGCACACCACCCTGCCCTCATTGCAGATGTATGCCGGGCAGTTTCTGACCGGCGTGCCGGCCCGGGAAGGTGGCGCATACGCCGCATGTGCCGGCATCGCACTGGAGCCGCAGTTCCTGCCCGACAGCCCAAACCACCCAGAGTGGCCCCAGCCTTCTTGCTGGCTATTGCCTGGGCAGGTCTATCGGCACAGCATCCACTACCGATTCTCTGCCCGCTGATTGCCCCATTCGCCCCCGCAGGTCCGACAGTATCGCGGGGTAATTTCCTACACGGGCAGCCGGCCTAGACCGATGGTTGGCCATGGTCCCTGGTTTTAAAGTTCAGTCATCGGCTTGGTGCCATCACCAACCGCCAAGACGAACAACCAAGGACTTTCATGGCCAACCAGAAAAAATCGACAAATACCATCCATGCAGTTGCAGCCGTGCCTGGCCGCATGGAACTCGATACGGTTGCCATGGAAGCCGCCAAACACAGCCTGGACCAGGGCTCCATCACGCCCCACTATGGGCCGTGGCGCGAAGACATCATCCAGCTCCTGAACGACTCACTGGCCACTGAGTTGGTATGCGTATTGCGCTACAAGCGCCACCATTTCACAGCCCAGGGACGGGCATCGGCCAAGATTGCAGAAGAATTCCTGGTACATGCCAACGAAGAATCTGCACACGCTGACCGCCTGGCCCAACGCATCGTGCAACTGGGCGGAGAACCAAACTTCGCACCCGATTCACTCAGCCAACGCAGCCATGCGGGTTACGACGACTCCTCGGACCTGAGCGACATGATCCGCGCCAACCTGGTTGCCGAGCGCGTCGCCATTGAAGCCTATAGCCAAATCATCGCCATGATTGGAGACAAAGACTCCACCACCCGGCGCCTGATCGAAGATATCTTGAGCGACGAGCAAGAGCACGCCGAAGAACTCAAGGACTGGCTCGGCGCCTAACCGAGCAGAGCGCATCCACCCTCGGGTGGAAGAGCAATCGTCACGATCCCCCGGTTGATTCCAACCAATTTATTCACCACAGGAGCTTCACCATGTACTTCAACTTACGTACCACTATCGCCACCACCGTTGCCGCCGCAGCCCTGCTCACCATGGGCGGATGCGCCGTCAGCCGTGGCCAACAAACCGTAGGCGCCTATGTCGATGATGCATCCATCACGACCGGCATCAAGGCCCGCTTTGTAGAAAACAAAGATGTGGACGCAAGCGCCATCAGTGTCGAAACACTGAACGGCACCGTGATGCTCTCCGGCTTCGCGAAGAGCTTGCGTGAAAAGACTGCTGCGGAAAGTATTGCTCGTAGCGTCAGCGGCGTGAAGGCCGTGAAAAACGAAGTCGCTGTGCGCCCCTAAGCCCAGCCACTGCCTGAATCCCCAACTATCCTGAAAGGAACTGCTATGAACTGGGACCGTATCGAAGGCAATTGGAAACAAGCCACCGGCAAGGTAAAAGAGCAATGGGGCAAGCTGACCGATGACGACCTGAGGGTCATCGCGGGCAAACGTGACCAACTGGCCGGCAAGATCCAAGAACGCTATGGCGTTGCCAAAGACGAAGCAGAGAAGCAGCTTTCAGCCTGGGAAAAGCAGGCCAATGATTCCTGGTTCAAATAGTTTCCTGTGCCCTCGGTTGTATGCCTGCTAAGGCCGCAACCTTTCAACGCCCCTGGTCGCTTGCGTCCCGGGGCGCTTTTCATGGAGCACAGCACTTTGCATGGCGCAAGACAGAATAAGATTCAGGCCCTGTTCTTCTTCCCTGCCAAGCCATGCAATTCGCCACCTGGAACGTCAACTCTCTCACCGTGCGCCTGCCCCAGGTCCTTGACTGGCTGACCGCCAACCCGGTCGATGTACTGGTATTGCAGGAAACCAAAATAACCGACGACAAATTCCCGCATACGGTCTTTGCCGAAGCCGGCTACCAGGCGCAATGGTTTGGCCAGAAGACCTATAACGGCGTGGCTCTGCTGAGCAAAACGCCAGCGACCGATGTCGTAAAAAACATCCCGGGCTTCAGCGATGAGCTATCGCGCGTCATCACCGGTACGGTAAACGGGGTGCGCGTCATCGGCGCCTATTTTCCCAATGGCCAGGCGCCGGGCACCGACAAGTTCGACTACAAGATGCACTGGCTGAAGGCCTTGCGCGACTGGATCAAGACCGAACTGCTGACACACCCGCAGCTGGTGCTGATGGGCGACTACAACATCACCTTCGACGATGCTGACGTCTGGGACCCAGTGGGCCTGAAGGACACCATCCACTGCACCGACGAAGAACGCTACCACCTGCAAGCCCTGGTAGCGCTGGGTCTGACCGATTCGCACCGCATGTTCCCGCAGCCCGAGAAGAGCTACTCGTGGTGGGACTACCGCGACTTCGGCTTTCGCCGCAACAGGGGCATGCGCATCGACCACATCCTGGTCAGCCCCGCGCTCAAACCGCTCGTCAGCGCCTGCGTGATCGACAAAGTGCCGCGCAAGAACGAACGCCCCAGCGACCATGCACCCGTCGTGGTAACAATCGACACGCTATAAATTCAGGAGCTTCACGCGCAGGTATCTCCTGCGCCGTAAGCCTATAAAACAAAAAGGGGGCTGAATTTCTTCAGCCCCCTTTTGCAATGGCGGATGCGCTTACTTGGCGGCGGAGGCAGCTGGTGCTGCTGGTGTGGCAGGGGTCGCTGCAGCAGCCTTTTCAGCCTTCTTCACGTGCTTCTTGGTGTGCTTCTTCATGGGCTTGGATGCGGCATCTGCAGGTGCTGCTGCGGCAGCAGCAGGAGCTGCATCCTTGGCAGGAGCAGCTGGCGCCTGGGCAAACGAGGCAGCAGCAACCGTAGAAATCAGGGCGGCAGCGAAGAGAGATTTGATCGTGGTCATTACAGGGTTCCTAAAACAATAGTCGCATGGGCTCCGACTTCGTCGAGCAAGTCCGAATTGCGTTCAGACCTGTACCTACAACGCGAACGAATCCAGCCCGTTGACCACATATACATTTCTTTATACACGCAGCCCATTTAAGCCCCATCGCCCTGCAGCGCACAAAACACCTGCACAGAACGCTATCAAAAAAGTAACAGAGCAGATGCATGAGATACATCTGCGCACACTTCCAAATATGCCCCGACTCGGCAGTCAGATCAGCTGCCCCAACCTTCCAGCACCACCTTGCCACGCGCCTGGCCGGACTCGATCAGTGCGTGGGCACGCCGCAGGTTGTGGGCATTGATGCCGCCAAAGTGCTCCGCCAATGTGGTGCGAACCTGACCCGCATCGACCAGCTGTGCCACCGCCTCCAGCAGCTCGTGCTGGGCCTGGATATCGGGCGTGCCGAACATGGGGCGGGTGAACATCATCTCCCAGTGCACCGACACGGCTTTGCGCTTGAATGGCGCCACGTCCAGCACCGGCAGATCGTCGATCAGGCCGAGCTTGCCTTGTGGAGCAATCACCTCCTGTATCTGCGCCAGGTAGTCGCAGGTATGGGTCAGGCTGGCGATGTAATCCACCTGAGGCAAACCAATGCGCTGCAGCTGCGGCGCCAGGGGCTGGCTGTGGTCGATCACATGGTGGGCGCCCAGCTGCTGCACCCAGGCCTGGGTTTCGGGCCGCGAGGCCGTGCCCACGATGGTCAGCCCGGTCAGGCGCCGCGCCAGCTGGACCAGGATGGAGCCCACGCCACCGGCCGCTCCAATCACCAGCAGCGACTTGGGTTGGGCCTGCGCCCCTTGCGGGATGGCTAGGCGGTCAAACAACAACTCCCAGGCGGTGATGCTGGTCAGGGGCAAGGCGGCGGCCTCGGCAAAGCCCAGTGTTGTGGGCATATGACCCGCAATGCGCTCGTCCACCAGGTGCAGCTGGCTATTGCTGCCGGGTCGGGTGATGGAGCCGGCGTAGTACACGCGGTCGCCGGGCTGGAACAGCAGCACCTCCGGCCCTACCGCACGCACGATGCCGCTGGCGTCCCAGCCCAGCACCTTGTGGCTCTGTCCTTCCGCTGGCGCTGCAGAGGCGCGAACCTTGGCGTCCACCGGGTTGACGGATACCGCCTGCACCTCGACCAGCAGGTCACGCCCCTGGGCCTGTGGCTCGGGTAACTCAATGTCCAGCAAGGCACTGGGTTCAGAAATAGCTTGGGGACGTTGGTAGCCTATGGCGCGCATGGAGATTCCTTCAAAGATGTTTGGTACGGGACGTATCTTCATCTTTCTTAAATTGCAGATAAATAGCCCATTGATTGAATTCAGTTTCAAATAAAATTTGCAAATGAAAGCCTTGCAAGACCTGGACATCTTTGTGCGCACCGTGGATGCGGGAAGCATGTCCGCCGCCGCCCGGGCTCTGGATATCACCCCCGCAGCTGCCAGTGCGGCCCTGCAGCGGCTGGAGGCCGAGCTGCAGACGGCACTCCTGGTGCGCTCCACGCGCAGCCTGCGCCTAACGCCCGAGGGCGCGGTTTTCCTGGAGCACTGCCGCCTGGCATTGAACACCTTGCGTGAAGGCCAGCAGACCCTGGCCACGGGCCGCCAGCAGGTACAGGGCATGCTGCGCCTGGCCGTTGCGTCCGATCTGGGACGCAACCTGCTACTGCCCTGGCTGGATGCCTTCCAGGACCAGCACCCGCAGGTGCGCTTTCGCTTGCAGGTATCCGACCGCATGGCAAACATCTTCAGCGAACCGGTGGACGCGGCCTTCCGCTACGGCGAGCCACCCGACTCCAGCCTCGTGGCTCTACCCGTCGCCCTGGACAACCGGCGCGTACTGTGCGCCTCGCCGGCCTACCTACAACGGCACGGCACACCCACCACGCCAGCCGACCTGGCCCAGCACGACTGCCTGTGCTTTTTGCTGGGTGAAGACGTGAACGACCGCTGGGAGTTCAGCCACAACGGCCATCCCACCACGGTACGGGTCGGCGGCGGCCATGTGGCCAACGATGGAGATCTGGTGCGCCGCTGGGCCATTGCCGGGCGCGGTATTGCCTACAAGTCCCGCCTGGACATGGCCCTGGCACTGGCAGACGGCACGCTGCAGGCTCTGTGTACCGACTGGGATACCGAGGCCGCCCCCCTGTACATGGTGCTGCCCGACCGACGCCAGCTCACCCCGGCCCTGCGCCTGCTGCGCGAGTTTGTCGCAGTCCAGTGCGCTGCACTGCCCACGGAATCAAAGGGGCAGGATGGATGACTGGTGGAAGCTGTTCCGCCCGGAACCCTTGACCTCGTACATGGCTTTGTCTGCACTGGACAACAGCTCGCCGGCCGTCTGCCCGTCTTGCGGGTAACGGCTGATGCCGATACTGGCCGTCAGCTGCAGCACCTTGCCGCGCACCGTCATGGGCTGCTTGATGCCGTTCAGCAACTTTTCGGCGATGGCGATCAGGCCTTCATCGGGCACGGCAGCGCCTAGCAACACCACGAATTCATCGCCGCCCAGGCGGGCCACGGTGTCCACTTCACGCACCAGGGAAAGCATGCGCTGCGCCAGGTTCACCAGCACCACGTCACCGGCTTCATGGCCGTGGCGATCGTTGACGGCCTTGAACGCATCCAGATCGATGAAGAACAGGCACACCTGCTGCTGGTAACGGCGGGCATGGGCCAGGGCCTGCTCCAGCCGCTCCTGGAACAGACGCCGGTTTGGCAGGCCGGTCAGCATGTCATGCTGGGCCAGATGCTCCAGCTCTTCCTGGTTGTCCTTCAGGTCCGCCAGCTGCTGGGTGATCTGGGTATGCATCTTGTGGAAGCTACGCGCCAGCAGACCGATCTCGTCACGGCTTTGCAGGGGCAGCTTTTCCGGCGGCAGGCCGTTGGCAATGCGTTGCGCAGCCACCGTCATATGGTTGATGGGCCGCGTCCAGATACGGGCCAGCACAATCGCCAGCAACAGGCAGGCCAGGCACAAACCCACCACGATCTTCACCACGGTGGAGCCCAGCTGCTGCGACTGCGCCAGTACCTGCTCCAGCGGCTGGGCCAAGCCCAGGATAAGCCGGCTCTCATTGGCCGAGAGCCGGGTGGACTGGGAGATGAACGCGGCCACCACTGGCGCCCCCGCATAGTCGCCGCCACGATCCTCGAACACCACGTGTTCCTGCTCGCGTTGCACAACGGTCCGGGTTGGCAAGAACTCGTCCTGTACCAGCGTGCGCCGGCCGCGCTCGAAGCCAAAAGTCTTGCTGCTGTCTGGGTGGACCAGGATATCACCCTCGCTGTTTGCCAGAAACACCTTGTAGGCCGCTGGCAGATCCGCCGACAGCAGGGCGAACATGCCGTTCAAATCCACATTCACCACCACCACGCCCACGGCGTTCCCTTCTGCATCCACCACCGGCATGGCCTGTTGCAGCATGGGTAGGTCCCGCCCGGCATCGCTGCCGGCTTCGCGGTTGATGGTGATAGGCGACAGATAGGTGGAGCCCGCCGGCAGCTTCAACGTCTCTGCAACATAGGTGTAGTGGCCCTTTTCCTGCAGGTTGTCGCCCTGCACCCGCGCCACCGTGCCGTTGTTGCGATCTACCCGCACACGCTCCAAGCCAAAGTCGCTGGCAGAAATCAGCCGTAGTTGGCTGTAGGCCGGATTGGCCTGCATCTGCAACTGGAACAGGGTGGCGAGCTGGTCCTCCAGCGCCGTATCCGGGTGCTGCAGGGTGGACACCGCAGCCGGGTGGTGGGCCAACACCTCCAGGGTGCGTGAAATCTCCTGACGTGTGAGGGTGATGCGGCGCGCCAGCACCTGGGTGGCCGTCAGCAGCTTGTTCTGGGCCGCATCCACCAGCAGGTCGCGGCTGGCTCGGTAGGCGTAGAAACCAGTCACACCCGCCGCCAAGAAACCCACCAACGCCAACAGCAGGGCCAGCTTGGCGGCGATGCCAAACCTCATGGAGCCAACACCTTGCTGATGCGGTCGCCCGCCATGATGCGGGTCCATAGCAGATCCCGCCGCTCCTCGCTCTCGACCGGCTCCAGCCATACCAGGCGGTCTTCGGCACGCTCGCCGGCAGAGGCCGTGGTGGTATTGGCCAGGCCTTGCCGACTGACCAGGGCCTGGCCAGGCTCGGGCTCCAGCATGTAGTTGATCCAGGCAGCCGCCAGCGCCGGGTTGCGAGCGCCGCGGGTCACGGCCCAGCAGTCCAGCCAGGCCAGGGCCCCCTCTTTGGGAATAACGTAACCCACGTCCATGCCGGCCTTTTGCATTAGCTGCAGCTGCTGGTGGCCAAAGTTGGCGAACAGCAAGGCGGCTTTGCGCGCCTTGAACAGCGCCATGGCCTCCTCAGGCTGGGTATAAAAGCCCGCTGCATTGCGGCGCAGAGCCACCAATTGCTCTACCGCCGGTCCCCAGCTTTTGTCATCAATCTGGAATGGCGACTTCAGGCGCAGCATCTGCGCTGCCAGAGAAAAGCTGTGCGCACCGCCGTTGTAGCCCACGACCTTGCCCTTCCAGCGCGTATCCCACAGTGCAGTCAGCGAATCCGGTGGCTGCGGCATCTGCTTGCGGTCGTAAATCAAGCCCATCTCCGCATAGGTATACGGAATGGCATAGGTATTGCCGTTGCGCCGCAGGCCGGGTATGGCATCCTGGTTACGAAAGCGCGTCAGCTGGCGCGACAGATTAGGAACGTCCTGCAGGGGGATGGGCAATACCAGATCCTGCTTGATGTATCGCTGCAGCTCGGCCGTATTGACGGCGAACAGGTCAAAGTCCTGCGCGTTGTTGGTGCGGATCTTTTGCCACATGTCCGCATCGGAGTCAATGGTGGTCACCTCGACCCGCACCTGGGCGCGCTGCTCGAACTGTTTGACGATGTCCGGGTCGGCATAACCGGGCCAGGCCAGTACGCGCAAAGTGTGGTCTGCACGTGACACCACCGGAAGCAGCATTGCAAGCGTCAGACAGAAATTACGGCGTTTGAAAGAGGCCCAGTTCATATGTAAACGGATGTTACCTAGCGTATGACCCTCAGTCCAGCATCCACCGTGCCAGATTGCCGCCATCTGCCTATCATCTTAGCGGCGAAGTCAGGAAAGCCGCTTTTTTGTCACATTGGCGACTTTTGTACGCCTTGTAAGTTTGGAAAAAATCGAGGTGTAGCGCAAATGCTGCGTGCGTCAAACGCTATCAATAGCATAGCAAATACCCGGAAATCTGCCCGCGCTAGTCTGCCGGCCCGTGCATTTGCCCGTCGATGTAGTACCACCGCCCGTCTTCGCGCACAAAGCGGCTGGTTTCATGCATGCGTTGGGCTCGGCCGTTGTCGCGGCAACGGGCCACGAACTCCACCACGCCAGCGTCGCCAGACTCCATCGCATGGCGCACCTCCAGCCCCAGCCATTTGACGGGGGCCAGCTCCAAATCGCCCGGTGCGGTGGACGGATGCCAGGTAAACAGCAAATATTCCAGCAAACCCAGCACGTAACCGCTGTAGCGCGAGCGCATCAGCGCCTCCGCCGTGGGCGCGTAGTCGCCGGTTGCCATGCCCTTGTGCCAAGGCGCACAGCATTCAGCGTAAGGTTTGCCGCTGTCGCAGGGGCACGGCGCATGGGCAGGATGCAAATTCTTCTTCATGGGGTTGTATTTTCAATGCTGACTACCGGCACGCTAAACCAAGCCGGGTTCCGGCGAGTTTGCCGGAGCATATGCAAAGTGTGTCACCAAAACGCTATAAATATGATTGCTGCCCACGCAGGCAGCATATAGGCTAGCGGCCTATTTCTTGTGCGTTTTTGGTGACTCAGGCGCCCGGCGCCCGCAGGGCTTCGCTCAGTTGATCGGCCAGCTCGGCCCAATCGGAGTCCTGCAACAAGGCTTCGCGCAGAAACGTGGCCTGGGCTGCTGACCAAAACGGCGCATCCGGCAAAGCAATATGGCTGGCCAAGGGGCTATGCGTGGCGATGAAATTGGCAATGCCCTGCGGGTCCGAGGGAAGTCCCAGCTGTGCAAAAAGCCCATGAAACTGGTGTGTAGATATTTCCATATGCTTACCTTAACGCATTTACAGCCGTCCGGCGATACCTGCCTGGACAACTACAGCACCGCCCGCGCTGGCGCGTTACCGCATGCCCTGCTGCGTCGCCAGCAAAATGCCCTCGCGCACCGCCACCAGCTCGCCCTCCTCCAATGGGCGCCAGGCCTCGTCGGTCAACGCCACGCTGGCAATCAGCAAGGCGCTGTGCTCTGTTGCGTCGATGGCGACACCATGCTCGTGCGTGGTGGAAGGTTCGGCCGGTATGCGGTGGCGCTGCAGCATCCATAAACCGGGGGGGTCTGCGGTATCAGCGCCATCATGGATACGCCGGTGGGCATGGGCAAACAGGGCATCGCCGTCCGAATACATGAAATTGGCCGTCCCCAGCCTGCGCAGATCGGCCGCAAACTCCGTGAGCAGCGCCATGCGCGCCTCCAGGCTGGGCACGCTGCCAGCGGCCCACAGATTTTGCATGCGTGCCATGAGCGCGCAAAACGCGTATTCCGAATCTGTCTGGCCCACCGGGTGGTGCCCAGCCAGCGGAAACATGGTGCCACTTTCCAGCTGGCGTAAGGTTCCGTTGTGGGCAAAACTGTGGGTGCGCCCACCCAGCTCGCGCACAAACGGTTGGGTATTGACGAATGCCACACTGCCCTGGGTGGCGTGGCGGATATGCGAGATACCCAGGTAGGTGCAGGGCCCTTGAGTTTCCAGGTAACGCACCAGTGCGCTATCCCCCGCGGCCAGCGGCTCGCGGAACAGCGCCACATCCACACCTTGGTAGAAGGCCACGCCCCAGCCATCGTGCACGCCGCCCGTGGCGCTGCCGCGCGAGGCCAGCGTCTTCAATGAAAACGTCAGCTGCGCCGGCTCGGAGGTGGACAAGGCTAGTAGTTCGCACATGGCTGCAGGCTCGGAGGGCGGCTACCGGACCTGGGCCTGGTTCAGCGCCGCAGCTGCGCGCACCAGCGCCTTGAAGGCCTCTGCGTCGATGGCGTCACCCTCGTGCAAATCGATGGCCCGCCGGACCTTGCCGTCCAGGCTGGAATTGAACAGACCAGCAGGGTCTGGCAGCGACGCGCCCTTGGGAAAAGTCAGCTTTACTACGCTCTTGTAGGCCTCGCCAGTGCAGATGATGCCGGCGAGGGACCAGACCGGAACGCTCCACTTCCATTCCTCCACCACGCCAGGGGCGGCCTGCAGGATCAGCGCACGCATGTGCGCGAGCATCTGGCCGCGCCAGCCGTCCAGTGCCGCGATCCGCGCGTCTATCAACTCAGCGGCGGATTCGCCTGGGTTCGCCAGGTTCTTTGCCATGTCCGTCCTCGCATGCCGGCATCTTGCCGATGCCTGACATCGTACCGTCTCGTCCTGGGTGGGCTATTTCAAGCTGGGGTATTCCTGCACCGACGACGGCAGATACGTACCAGCATCGCGCAGATGCGTACCGGGCGCGGCCCTGTTTTTATTTATCGTTGGTGCACTCGCCTGCCTCATTCTCACGACTCACACCATGACCATCGCCATGCAACAACGCAAAGTCGGCAATACCGACGTTCATATCACCACCCTCGGCTTCGGCGGCAATGTGCTGGGCAACCTCTATGCCGCCGTACCCGACGATGTGGCAAAAGACACGGTGCTGGCGGCCCAGCAATCCGGCGTCAACTACTTCGACACCGCGCCTTTGTATGGCCACGGCCTGTCGGAGCGTCGCCTGGGCGACGCACTGCGGGCGCTGCCGCGTGAATCCATCGTGCTGTCCAGCAAGGTTGGCCGGCTGTTGAAGCCGCATGGCCGCGTGCCGCCGGCCAAGCTCAAGCCGTCCGAGGGCGGCATCTTTGTGGACGAGTTGCCGTTCGCGCCGCAGTTTGACTTCTCCTACAGCGCCACGATGCGCTCGTTCGAGGACTCGCTGCAGCGCCTGGGCATGAACCGCATCGACCTGCTTCTGATCCACGACTGCGACGAGTGGTCGCAGGGCGAGAACTACCGTACCGCGCTGAAGACCGTGGAAACCGGCGCGCTGAAGGCCTTGCAGGAGCTGAAAAGCGCCGGTGTAATCGGTGGATATGGCGCCGGCGTGAACCAGTTCGAAGCCTGCGAAGACCTGATGGACCTGGGCCCATTCGACTGCTTTCTGCTGGCCGGGCGCTACACCCTGCTGGAACAGGGCGCGCTGGATAGCTTCCTGCCACGCTGCGTGAAGGAAGGCGTCTCGGTGATCCTTGGGGCGCCGTTCAACTCCGGCATTCTGGTGACCGGCGCGACTCCCGATGCACGCTACAACTACCTGCCAGCCACCGCCGAGATCAAGTCCAAGGTCGCCAAGATTGAACAAATCTGCGCCGCCCACCAGGTGCCGCTGGCCGCTGCGGCACTGCAGTTCGTGCTGGGCCATCCATCGGTAGCCACGGTGATCCCCGGGGCCAAGTCCCGCGCCGAGGCCGAGCAGAACGCGCGCTGGATGACTTTGCCGATACCAGTCGCGCTATGGGATGAGCTGAAGGCCGCGGGCCTGGTGCGTGCCGATGCACCCACCCGTGCCGTATAAAGAAAAGAGCACACCTCTGCAACAGCCCTTCAGGCCCCTGTCCGTCCGCGATGAAACAAGTCCTGTCTACCCGTAGAAACCTATCGCCCGAGGTCGAGCACGATCTGCTGCGCGATCCGCGTCTGGGCTACGAGGCGGACATTGGCAAGGAGTTTGTGCGCTGCGTCGAGCACGGCAGCCCCACCCCGCTGGAGCGCTGGCACTGCCATGACGAATACGAGCTGCAACTGATCGTGGGCGCACACGGCCAGGCCTTTGTGGGCGATTACGTCGGCTTCTTCGAGCCTGGCCACCTGGTGCTGACCGGTCCGCGCGTGCCACACAACTGGGTTTCGACGGATCTGCCGCCCGATGGCCTGGCGGTGCGCAGCCTGGTGATCCAGTTCCGCGAGGCGCCGCTGCGCGACGGCATGCGCGCCATCAGCGAACTCGAAGAAACCCTGCCCTTGCTGGAACGGGCCCTTCATGGCATTGAATTCTTCGGGCTGAGCGAGGCAGTGCGCGAGCGCTTCTACCGCATCAAGCAAAGCCACGGCCTGGAGCGCTTTGCCGAATTCGCGAGCCTGCTGTGCCTGCTGAACCGCTGCCAGGATTACCGGCTGCTGTCGTCCGACCATGTGACGTTCAACGGCTCGGACGACACGCTCTCGGTGGTCAACAAAGTGATTTCGCATGTAAACGAGCATTACGCCCAGGCGCTGTCGGTAGGTGAAGTCAGCGGCCTGGTTGGCATGAGCGAAAGTGCTTTCTCGCGCTTCTTCAGCAAGGCCACGGGCCTGACCTTCACCAACTTTGTGAACCGCCTGCGCGTCAACCGAGCCTGCCAGTTGCTGATGGAACGCGACAGCTATGTATCCAGCGTGTGCTATGCCGTTGGCTTCAACAACGTGGCCAACTTCAACCGCCGCTTTCTGGAAGTCAAGGGCATGACACCGACCCAATTCCGCAAACAAGTTGCGGGGAGATTCAACACGGACGGCACGTAGCGGCCATCGTTTGATGCCGCTGCTAGCGTCGCTTCTTCGCCGTCTTGACCACGCGCGGCGCCGTGATTCCCAATGCAGCCCGGGCCAAGGCATCCGCCTCGGCGTTGCGGTGCTGCGGTATCCACAGCAGCTCGGCCTGTTCGAACGACAGGAACAGCGCCCGCGCCGCGTCAAACAAGGCGGCCAGGCGCACGATAGGTTTGGCCTGGGGGCTGCAGATTTGCTCTACCACCACGCTGTTGTCGCAATGGATACGCAGCGCGTGGGCGCCAAAGGCTTGCAGCGCCTGCAGCGCCGCCATCAGCGCGCGCAGCTCGGCTTCGTTGTTGCAGCCATGGGTGTGCGCCGCTTGGGACAGGGTGTGGCGCGTGCCATCGGGTGCGACCATCACGGCGCCCAGGCCGATGCGGCCGGGGTTGGGCACGGCGCTGCCATCACAGTAAACAATCCAGGGGTCCATAAGCCGTTTTCAGAGTAGTGCCGCATTCTGCAGGATGCAGCACCGCTTCCCGGCCTCAATAGGCCTCAATAAGTCTTGTACGGCAGGAACTTGCCCGACAGCACCACCTTCACCCGGTCGCCTTTCGGGTCAGGCTCGCGGGTGATGTCCATGCTGAAATCGATGGCGCTCATGATGCCGTCGCCAAACTCTTCGTGGATCAGCTCCTTGATCGTCGTGCCGTAGACGCTGACGATCTCGTACCAGCGGTAGATCAGCGGGTCGGTGGGCACGGGCGTGGGTAGCGAGCCCTTGTACGGCACCACCTGCAGCCACTTTTGTTCTTCGCTGTTCAGGCCGAAGATCTTGCCTATCACCTTGGCCTGCTCGGGCGTGCAGGTCATCTGGCCCAGGCAGGCTGCTGTCGTCCATTCCTTGGACTGCCCCACCTTCTTCGCCACGGCGGCCCACTGGATGCCTTTGGCGACCTTGACGGTGATGATCTTCTCTGTGATGTCGTTGCGGTTCATGGCGTCCTTTTGAGAATTTGCATCCATTTTGATAGCAGCCAGCGCAGATATCTTCTGCGCCAGCAGCGGTTTTCATCTATGAATTTCGCTTGCAAATCCATAGCAAGCACACTGCAAGCAAAAACAAGACCTACGCAAACCTCACCACGGCCACCGGCGGCAAATCGTTCGACACACACTGCCAGCTCTCCCCCGCGTCCGCACTCAGCCACAGGCCGCCGGTGGTGGACGCCATGGCCAAGGTTTGGCCGTCGGCGCTGACGTCCAGGCCGTGGCGGTACACCAGGTGGTAGGCATGTGCGCCTGGCAGGCCCTGGTCAAAGGTTTGAAAGCTCTGGCCACCGTCGTCGGTTCGGGTCACGACCACGCGGCCATCCACCGGTATGCGGCAGTAGTCGCCCTGAGCGGGCACAAACCAGGCGCGTTGCGAATTGCCCGGGTCGCAGGCCACGGCAAAGCCAAAGCCCGAGGGTGCGGGCGCTGCGATGGCCTGCCACTGCTGGCCGCCGTCGGTCGAGCGGTAAATGCCGCCATGGTGCTGCACCCACAGCACGTCGGGTGCGCTGGCGCACTGCACCATACGGTGCGGGTCCTGCGTGTTGCCGTCTTCCTGGCTGCCCTCGGGCATATAGGGTGCGCGCATCCCGTCGGCCGTCAGGCTCCAGCTGGCGCCGCCGTCACGGCTTTGCCAGACCCCGCCGCAGGAAATGCCCAGGCTTATGTGCCGCGCATCGCGCGGGTCCACCAGGATGGAGTGGATGCCAGCCACGTCGTAGCCACCGCCAAACCACGCGCGGCGGCGCGGTTCGTCCCACAGCGGGCGGTTCAGCCCCCAGCTCTGGCCGCCATCGTCCGAACGGAACAAGCCCGCCGGCAGGCAGCCGGCCCAGAGCGTTCCGGGCTGGCTGGCGCCACCCGCAGCCAGGGACCAGATGGTGTCCACGCTCCAGGGCGTGGGGTCGTCCGCGTCAGAGCCAGTGACTGGTTTGGTTGGAAATGCCGGAGCCGCGATCTCGGTCCAATGCGCGCCGTGGTCCAAGCTTTTGCGCAGCTTGACGCCGAAATGCCCCATACGCAGCGCGGCCAGCCAGCTGCCGTCGCGCGGGTCGGCCAGCACCTGGCTGACGGGCTCGCCTGCAAAGTGGTGGTCGCGTATCTGCCAGGCCTTGCCCGTGCCTTGCACGGTAAACAGGCCTTTGCGGGTGCCAACAAGCAAGGTATGCATCACTGGGCTTTCAAAAAAAGGCGCTCATCCGCCGGACAGGGCCTGCACCACCAGCACCTTGTCGCCAGCTGCCACGGGCAGGTCCAGCCGCACGCGGTCGTGCACCAGGGTTTGGTTGACGAACACCGCCACATGCTTGCGCACCGTGCGCTGGTCGTCAAACACGTAGTGGCCCAGCGCCGGCGCGGCCTGTAGCGCCGCCTCTAGCACGGCGCGCAGCGGGCCGGCGGCGACCTGCTGGGCCGGCACGTCAATGTGCCGGCGCAGGCTGGGAGCGAATTCCACGGTAACCATGGGCCGGATTGTGCGAAGCGCGCACTGGCTGGTCAACGCGGGGCTTACCCGCAGCGCGATTTTTTTGAAGAAATTGGTATCTTTTTGATAGCTGCCAGCGCAGGTATTACCTGCGCTGGCAGGCTATTCAACATTTATGAATTTCATCAAAATAAATAGCACTATCGCCATAGGCGCTCTTATTTCTCAACCACCGTCGGATGGGCTTTCCAACGCGCAAAGCTCAGCTTGACCAGTTCGTCAATCACGCCGGACTTCGCCAGCTGGGCAAGCTTGCCATCGATGGCATCCAGCTTGTCGCTGCAATTGCCTTTTTGCGTGAGCGCAAGATAGTTGGGGGTGTCCACCACATACGGCGACGTTGGGATAAAGCGTTGCTCGTCGCCACGTTTGAGCAGGTAGGCCATGCCCACGTAGTAGCCGGTAATGAAATAGTCGATGCGCCCCAGTTTCAGTTTGTTGAAATTGCTTTCCGGGTTGTCTGCGGGTTCCACATTGAGCTTGGTGCTGAGAAAACTATCAAAATCATCACCAAACATATTGCCACGGGTGATACCGCCTTTGCGGCCGATCAGGTCACCCCGACCTTGGAAGGGAAATGGGTGCTCGCGCGACTGGAACACCGCCACCGGATTGGACAGAGCGGGCGTCTTGGTGAACAGCAGAAACTGCTCGCGCTCGGGTGTTTTTTTAAGCGTGGCAACCATGTCGACCTCGCCGCGCTCAGCGAGCTTGACGAGCCGCGCAAAAGGGCCAACATAGCGCACTTCGTAAGGTATCTTCAATTCGTCCAGGACGCGCTTGGCAATTTCTATGCTGGCACCCTGAAGGTGCTCGCCGTCATACCAATGCATGGGTGGATATGCCGGATCGGCGGTCACGATGAGCTTGCTGCAATGGGCCTCTACGGCAGCGGTATGGCACAGCAAAAAAAGTGCAAACCCACTGCAATGTGAAAACAAGCTGGTCATTTTGACAACCTCGGTTTTTCGATAGCTACTCGATTGCCAAGCAAGAGAAAACCCATCAATTTGTACCGCCGTAGCTGCGATAGATGCGGTCCAGCGTGCCATTTTTCTTGAGTTTGGCAAGCGCGGCATCCAGCTTTTGAAACACCTCGGGGTCTACCTGCCGCCCGACCCACAGATAACTTTGGGTTCGTCCCATGATGACCGGCAACAGATAAAGTTTGTCCTCCAGATCTTCGGCCTTGATGTAGTAGATGGCCGTCAGTTCATTGATGTAGAAATAGCGAACCCGCTTCCTGACAATATTGTGCAGAGCCACGGAACTGCTGGATTCATCGACCTTGACCTGGTGCTCTCGCAACTTTTGGGCGTAGCTGGCTCCGTTCTGGGTCGCCACCAAGCCTCCAACGCGGGCCAGATCATCAAATCCGAAGATGGCCTGTTCATCGTCACGCAAACCAACCAGGCGTTCACGCACGGTATAGACCGGAGTGGAAACTCGCTGGGCAATCTCGTTACGGGTCGGAGACTCAAGCAAGGCGCACATAATGTCCTGAGTCCCCGCTTGGATCTCTTTCTCAATCCGTTTGATTGGCATGGCGATGGGTGCAATGCTGAAACGCAGGTCCTTATCGACCTGCTCGATCGCATGCAAGATATCGGGGCAATGGCCGGTCGCTGTGCCATTCGACACAATGAATTTTGGAGCTGACCCCTCTTGGGCCGCAGCACGCAGCACCCAAGGGGCGCACTCGCCTGCCATGCTGGCAGCCAAGATGGCGAGCGAGAAAAAATGCTTCCGGTATGTATTCATGCAGCCATCCAAGTAGAACTGCGCGCCGTCAAAGGATATTGCAGAAGATACTTTTTCATTGAACGCGGGGGCTTGTGTTTTGGCAAGGCAGGATAAACCAGTAGTCCAATTGACCCCCTGGTAGGAGTGCCCGACAATTTGCCGATGCGCCCGAACCAGCCGGCAACAGCCGTTAAAAACACTGTGAAAAACACATGCCCTTGGGGCTGCTGTTGACATGGGTCCGGCGCAGCCGCTCGTGGTAGACAGCAAGCCCACCAGCAGTCTTCGGCGCGATTTGTTCGTCGTCCTGATGTTGGCCTTGGTGATTCCGGGTGCGATCGCCATTCTGGTTTTATTGACCCTCAACTGGCAAAAAGCCATCGACGTCGATGCGCGGGCCAAGGCAGAGAAGTTTGCCGATCTTTTACAAGCTGGCCTGGTGTTGCCTCTCTGGAATGTGGCGCTGGATACCGCACATCCCTTGCTGCAGGCCGTACTGGCTGATACCTCAGTGAGCTGGGTGGAGGTGCATGACGCCACGGGCGCGATGTTGTTGGAGTTTCATCGTCCGCAGAACCCCAGCAGTACTGCCATCAAAGTCAGCAGGCAAATTGACAAAGAGGGTACCCCGCTGGGCGAAGTCAGCCTCGCCTATGCCACAGATTCAGCCCAAAGCGAGGCACTCAATTCGTCCTGGTTGCTGGCGGCTGTGGTGGGCTGTCAATTTGTGGCGTCTCTGCTGCTCATCAGCATATGGTTGAACCGGCGGGTTCACCGGCCGTTGAACTTGCTGCGCTCCAGTGCCGCCTCAATTTCGACAGGTGACCTCAGCACGGCCGTGCCCGCGCTGCGCCAAGACGAGTTCGGGGTTTTAAGCCTACAGCTCGACAGCATGCGAATAGCACTCGCGCAATCGGTAGACGCGCTGGAAGAACGGGTGCTTCTGCGCACCACCGAAGTACGCCTGGCCAATACCCATTTGGAGGAAGCCCTGCAACATTTGAAGCAGGCGCAAGATCGCCTGATCCAGTCCGAGAAGCTGGCCTCCTTGGGTTCACTGGTGGCCGGCGTAGCCCACGAGCTGAACACACCCATCGGGAATGGCCTGCTGGTGATGAGCACGATTGTTGGGCAGACCCAGGAGTTTCTCGCAAGCATGGACCAAGGCCTTACCAAAACCCAGCTCAAGCAATACCTGGAGCAGGTAGCGCAAGGCGCCGAAATTGCGATCAACAGCCTCAACCGGGCGGCCAGTCTGATCCAGGATTTCAAGCAGATCGCGGTAGACCAGACAAGCCTGCGGCGCAGACGCTTCGACCTGAAGGAAGTGATCCGAGAAACCCTGGCATCCGTATCGGTGGTTCGCAAATACGCGTCGGTACAACTGCAGATTGATGTGCCCGAAGGCATTGAGATGGAAGGCTATCCAGGCGCGGTGGGACAGATCGTCAGCAACTTGTTTGAAAACGCCGTGCTGCATGCTTTCTCTGAACACCATAAAGGTACGGTGCGCATCAGTGCGGCACAGGCCGACGAGCAGATCATCTTGACCGTATCGGATGATGGAGCGGGTATTGCGCCTGAGAACGTGTCCCGGATTTTTGACCCTTTCTACACCACCCGCATGGGCGCCGGGGGATCTGGCCTGGGGCTGAGTATTGTGTATAGCCTGCTGTCAGGCCTCCTCGGCGGAACCATCGATGTGGAATCCAGCCTGGGGCAAGGTACCGTCTTCATGCTGAGGATACCCAGGGTGGCGGCGCACCGTGACCCCGCCCCTGCTTAGCGGAAAGCAGGCACCCACCCACCCGCCAGAAGCCTCAAAAAGCCCTGTACGGCAGGCGCTTGTTCCTGGCTGAGGATGGATGAAAAAGTATCTTTTTTATAGCACCTACCGCAGAAGATATAAGCGCCAGTGGACTATTTGACACTTAACTTTCTTCCATAAATCCATAGCACCCAGGGTGACGGTATAGGCGTCTACAAGAAGTCAAAGGTTGGTAGCGTGGTGGTGCACCGGGTGCAGCAAGGTGTCGGCCACCAGGTGCATGCCGCGCTCGCAATCGTCCAGGCTGGTCGGCCCGCCCAGGCAGATGCGCACGGCATCCGGCGGGTCGCCATCGGTGGAGAAGGCTGCGCTGGCGACCACGCCCACGCCCTGGCTGCGCAAATGGGCTGCGAACTCGACCGGGCTCCAGCCCTCTTTCACCGGCAGCCAGAGGTGAAAGGACTGCGGATGGCCCAGCATGCCGTAGGGCGCCAGGTAGCGCTCAGCCACCGCCTGGCGCACCGTGCACTCGGCACGTATAGCCTGCAGCATGGCCTCGGCCGTGCCGTCTTCCACCCAGAATGTGGCCAGCGCATTGGTGAAGGGTGACGCCATCACCGTGGTAGCGCGCATGGCGCCGGCCAGGCGCTGGGCCTGGCGGTCACCGGGTGCACACACATAGGCGCTGCGCAGGCCGGCGCCAAAGCATTTGGCGAAGCCGGTAACGTAGTAGGTCAGGCCCGGGGCCAGCGCGGCCATGGTCGCCGGCATGTCCAGCGGCAGCATGGCGTAGGCATCGTCTTCGATGATGGGGATGGCGTAGCGCAGCGCCACATCGGCCAGGGCTTCGCGGCGCGAGCGGCTGACGGTGGCCGTGGTCGGGTTCAGCAGCGTCGGGTTGCAATACAGGGCCTTGGGGTGCAAGGTTTTGCAGGCGTGCTCGAAGGCCTCGGCACTCGGACCGTCGTCGTCCAACGGCAGCGCGTGCAGCTGTATCCCCAACTGGGCGGCAATCGCCTTCACGCCCGGGTAGGTCAGCGCCTCGACGCACACCAGTTCACCGGGGCGGGCCAGTTGCGAGAACAGCGCCGTCAGCACGCTGTGAATGCCCGGGCAGACCAGCACCTGTTCCACCCGGCAGGCTGGCAGGCGGCGGCGCAGCCAGTGAGCGGCCACGGCCCGGTCGTGCGTGCTGCCGCCAAAGTCCTGGTAGCGCAGCAAGGCGTACAGGTCGGCGCTGGCCATCACACCGGCGGCGGTGTCGTGCATATGCGCCAGCAGCGCCGGGTCTTGCGGTTCGGGCGGCAGGTTCATGGTCATCTCGGCCGCGCTGCCGCCGCGCAGCGGCAGGCTGGGGCTGCTGCCCCGGATAAAGGTACCCATGCCCGCATGTGTGTCGATCAGGCCGCGCTTGCGCGCCTCGCTGTAGCCGCGCGCCACTGTGGTGTAGTTCAGGCCCAGGTCTTCGGCCAGCTCGCGCAGCGTGGGCAGGCGGTCGCGCGCCACCAGGCGGCCGGTGCGCACATCGTCTGCGATCAAGTCGGCCATCAACAGATAGGCAGGCTTGTCGCTCTTTTGCAGCTTCTTGATCCAGTGGACAGGGGTTTTGCTCAACCTAGGCTCCTTAGTTGGACACGCCCGAGTGTGCCGTTGGGGGTGTGGCTGGGTAGGCGCGACAACGCAGCGGACTCATGCCCGCCAGGCGGAGCAACGACCCCAGGCGTGGCTCCAATGGCGCAATCGGGTGTGTAGCGTGGTTCATTCAAAAGATGCAGTGTTTGCAGTTGACAGCATTTCATGGACATAGGGTTCTATTGAGGATGACAAGCGGTCAACTGAGGGACCTAGGTTTAGTGACTGGTTAGTTCAACTTGATCGCATGCATTGATCGCATATTTGTGCAATCAATGACGCAAGTTTCGCACCCGGCACGAGCGCCGATTGCGCATCCTGGCGGTGCACAAAACCACTTTATCGGGTGCATTGATTGCACGGAAATCGCATCAAAGCAGTGCGCCTTTTTTACCCACAAACCGCCGTCCGGGTGCTTGAAAAAAATATTTCGAACGGCCCGCATGCGCCTGGCCTGGTTGATGGCGACTTGATCGCATGGCACTGCATTTCCGGTGGCACAGAGCGTGCAAAAAGCTGGGGGCGCTTCCCTTTCATCCACCCGCTTTTAACGGAGTATTTCCATGCCCAAAGTCACCAAGCCCGCAAACGCCAAAGGCGATTTCCTGGTCGATTACGAAGAAAAAGTCTTTGAAGACGTGAAGGCCGACCCCGGCCAGAAAGCCCTGGTCACCTTCCACACCGTGGCGTTTGAAGGCTCCATCGGTTTCGTCAACCTGCTGCAGGCCACTCGCCTACTGCGCAAGGGTTTTGAGACCTCGGTGCTGCTGTATGGCCCCGGCGTCACGCTGGGTGTGCAGCGCGGCTTCCCCACACTGGGCGACGAGGCCTTCCCTGGCCACCAGAACTTCAACAACCAGATCACCAAGTTCATGGCCGAGGGCGGCAAGGTCTACGCCTGCCGCTTTGCGCTGCAGGCGCTGTACGGCCATGGCGAAGGCGCGCTAATTGAAGGCATACGCCCGATCAACCCGCTGGATGTGCTGGACGTTGTGCTGCTGCACAAGAAGGCCAACGCGGTCATTCTGGACACCTGGACGCTGTAAGGACATATGACGATGGCATCCACACCACGTACCGTCCGTGCCGCAGCGGTGCAGATCGCGCCGGACCTGGAGCGCCCCGAGGGCACGCTGGAGCGTGTGTGCGGGGCCATCGACGAGGCCGCAGCCAAGGGCGTGCAGATCATGGTCTTCCCAGAGACCTTCATGCCCTACTACCCCTATTTCTCGTTCGTGCTGCCGCCGGTATTGCAGGGCGCACCCCACCTCAAGCTGTACGAGCAAGCTGTAGTGGTGCCCGGCCCGGTGACGGCCGCCGTGGCCGAGCGGGCCCGGGCCCACGGCATCGTCGTGGTGGTGGGCGTGAACGAGCGCGACCACGGCAGCCTGTACAACACCCAGCTCATTTTTGACGCCGATGGCAGCCTGGCACTCAAGCGGCGCAAGATCACCCCCACCTACCACGAGCGCATGGTCTGGGGCATGGGCGACGGCGCCGGGTTGAAGGTGGTGGACACCGCCGTCGGCCGCGTTGGCGCCCTGGCCTGCTGGGAACACTACAACCCGCTGGCCCGCTACAGCCTGATGGCGCAGCATGAAGAGATCCACTGCGCGCAGTTCCCCGGTTCGCTGGTGGGGCCGATATTTGCCGAGCAGATGGAAGTCACCATCCGCCACCACGCGCTGGAATCCGGCTGCTTTGTCATCAACGCCACGGGCTGGCTGACGGACGCGCAAATCCAGTCCATCACCCCCGACGCGGGCCTGCAGAAGGCGCTGCGCGGCGGCTGCCACACGGCCATCATCTCGCCCGAAGGCAAGCACCTGGCGCCGCCGCTGACCGAGGGCGAAGGCATGGTGATCGCCGACCTGGACATGGCCCTGATCACCAAGCGCAAACGCATGATGGATTCGGTGGGTCACTACGCCCGCCCCGAGCTGCTGAGCCTGGCCATCAATGCCACGCCAGCCGAACCCACGCATGCCATGCATGCCACGTCCGCCACCTCTTTTACCTCCCGGAGTCCCGACCATGCACACGCCCACCCAGAGCCCATCGCCCGCCAGCAAGCAGCTGATGACCGAGCTGCAGTCCTTCGGGTTGCGGCTGGCTGACCCCAGCGCCGAACACGCGGGCGTGGCCAGCCGCAAGGGAGGCGCCGGCCCATCTGACCACAAGGCGGTGGTGGTGGACGGCCACACCATCATGGTGCCCGTGCATACCTCCAGCGCATGGAACTCGCCCTTTGTGGCCCAGGCGCCCGATGCGCAAGGCCGCAGCGCGCTGACGCGCGGCAGCATCCCCATCGCGCAGATCGCCTTCCCGCCCGCACCGCGCTTTTACGCGCTGAAAACCGCCGAGGGCGTGCCCTACTCGCACATCGCCACCCTGCACGGTTCGGACGTGCTGGCCACCACCGTGCTGCAGGAGTGCATACGCTACGCCAGCCGCAAAAAGACCTGCCAGTTCTGCGCCATAGGCCAATCGCTGGCGGCAGGCCGCACCATTGCCCACAAAACCCCGGCCCAACTGGCCGAAGTAGCCGCCGCCGCCGTGCGGCTGGACGGCGTGAAGCACATGGTGATGACCACCGGCACACCCAACGCCACCGACCGCGGCGCCCAGGTGCTGTGCGACAGCGCCGTGGCCATCAAGGCCGCAGTCGATTTGCCGCTGCAGGCCCAGTGCGAGCCTCCGGACGATGACCGCTGGTTCCAGCGCATGCAGGACGCCGGCATCGACACGCTGGGCATGCACCTGGAGGTGGTCACACCCGCGCTGCGCGAGAAGATCATGCCCGGCAAGGCCCAGGTGCCGATCAGCCGCTATATGCAGGCCTTTGAGGCGGCGGTGCGCGTATTCGGCCGGGGCCAGGTCAGCACCTACATCCTGGCCGGCCTGGGCGATAGCCAAGAGGCGATTCTGGACATCTCTGCGCAGTTGCTGGCGCTGGGCGTGTACCCCTTCGTCGTACCTTTTGTACCCATCAGCGGCACGCCGCTGGAAGACCACCCCGCGCCATCGGCCGAGTTCATGCAGGGCCTGCTCAAGCCGCTGGGCGCCATGGTGGCGCAGGCCGGGCTGCGCTCGACCGACATCAAGGCCGGCTGCGGCAAATGCGGCGCCTGCTCATCCCTGTCCGTTTTTGAGTCCGCCTGAAAGGCCACGCCATGCTGACCACCGAGCCCCTGTGCGATCTGCCGCAAGACTACCGTCCCCGTGCCTTCCGCGTGAAGTGGGCCGACAGCGCCTGGGAGATCACCCAGGCCCGGCGTGTGCGGCGCGATGTGTTCTGTACCGAGCAAGCCGTGTTTGTAGACGACGACACCGATGCCATAGACACCCAGGCGCAAACCCTGGTGGCGGTGTCGCAGCTTGGCGGCATGCCCGACCAGGTGGTGGGTACGGTGCGCATCCATAGCAGCGAACCCGGCCTATGGTGGGGCTCGCGGCTGGCGGTGGACGCGGCTTTTCGCCGCCACGGCAGCCTGGGCGCGGCGCTGATACGCCTGGCCGTCAGCAGCGCGCATGCACGCGGCTGCCGCATCTTTCTGGCCCATGTGCAAAGCCAGAACACACCGCTGTTCAAACGCCTGCACTGGCAGGTGCTGCAGCAGGAGACCCTGCACGGCCGGCCGCACGACCTGATGCAGGCCGACCTGGCCCACTATCCACCCTGCTACGACCCACTGTGGGGCTATGCCGTGCCCAGCCGGAGAGTGGCATGACGCTGCACGAACTGGCAGCAGCACTGCGCGGTGGGCGCGGCTTTGCCCACAAACGCGACATCGGCGACGCCATGGCCCTGCTGCGCCAGGGCTTGCCGGCCAAAACCGCCGTGGCCCTGGGCGACGACTGTGCGGCCATACCTGATGGCGACGGCTACTTGCTGTTCGCCATTGAAGGCTTTGTGGAAGACTTTGTGCAGACCATGCCCTGGTTTGCTGGCTACTGCGGCGTGATGGTGAATGTGAGCGACATCTACGCCATGGGTGGCCGCCCCATCGCGGTGGTCGATGCCATCTGGAGCCAGGGGCAGGAGAACAGCGCTCTAGTACTGACCGGCATGGCCGAGGCATCGCGCCGCTACGGCGTGCCCATCGTCGGCGGCCACACCAACCACCGCAGCGACAAAGGCCAGCTGGCCGTGGCCATACTGGGTCGGGCGCGCAAACTGCTGACCAGCTTTGACGCACTACCCGGCCAGCGCCTGCTGATGGCGGTGGACCTGCGGGGTGCCTACCAGGAACCGCACCCCTATTGGAATGCATCCAGCAGCGCCCCGGCCGAGCGCCTGCGCGCCGACCTGGAGCTGCTGCCCCTGCTGGCCGAAGACGGCCTGTGCGCCGCAGCCAAAGACATCAGCATGGCTGGAGCCATAGGCACAGCACTGATGCTGCTGGAATGCTCGGGAGTGGGCGCGCATATCGATCTAGACGCCATTCCCCGCCCAGATGGCGTGCCGCTGCTGCGCTGGCTGCAGTCCTTCCCCAGCTACGGCTTTGTGCTGAGCGTAGCGCCCGAACAGGCCGAGGCGGTATGCGCACGCTTCCACGCCCGGGGCATTGCCTGTGCTGACGTGGGCGCCGTGCACGCCGCGCCCGAGGTCTGGCTGCACCAGGGCGAAGAGCGCTGCCTGCTATGGAACGTGGCGCAGCAAAGCTTCATCCTGCCGCCGCAGGAGCTGGCCCATGCGTGACATCGGCTCGCCACCGCCGCTGAAGATTGCGCTGCTGACGCATTCCGTGCTGCCGCGCGGCGGCGTGGTGCACACCCTGGAGCTGGCGCATGCGCTGCACCGGGCCGGCCACGCGGTGACGGTGTTCGCGCCCGCCCTGCCCGGCCAAACCATGTTCCGCCCGCTGCCGTGCCGACTGCAGCTGGTGCCAGTGGCCCTCGCCCCCGGTGGCATGGTGGATATGGTGGCTTCGCGTATTGAAGCCTTCAAGGCACACCTCGCGCCATTGCTGCAAGCAGAACAGTTCGACATCTTCCACGCCCAGGACCCGCTGGGCGCGAATGCACTGGCCGACCTGCAGGCACAGGGCCTGGTGAACGGATTTTTACGCACCGTGCACCACCTTGACCAGTTTGACGATGCCAGGCTGGTGGCCTGGCAGCAGCGCGGCTTTTTGGCCGCACAGCAGGTGCTGTGCGTCAGCCAGCTGTGGTGCGACCTGCTGCGCCGCGAGCATGGCGTGGACGCCGCCTTGGTACACAACGGCGTGGACTGCAACCGCTACACGCCCCACCCGAACGCCACCGACGCTACGTTGGCCGCCCGCTGGGGCCTGCGCGGCGGCCCGGCCGCACCGCTGCTGCTGGCCGTGGGTGGCGTGGAAGAACGCAAGAACACGCTGCGCATCCTGCAGGCCTTTGTGCTGCTGCGCGCCCAGCACCCGCAGGCGCAGCTGGTGCTGGCAGGCGGCTCCAGCCTGCTGGACCACAGCGGCTATGCACGCGAGTTCCAGGCCCTGGCCGCCAGCCATGGCCTGCAGGCTGGACCGGGCCGCGAGCTGGTGCTGACCGGTGCGCTGCCGGATGCCGACATGCCCGCGCTGTTTCGCCGCGCCGATGCGCTGGCGATGCCATCGCTGCGCGAAGGCTTTGGCTTGGTGGTGTTGGAGGCACTGGCCAGCGGCACACCTGTGGTGGTGTCGCGCCAGGCGCCATTCACCGAATACCTGGCGGACGCCGACTGTTGCTGGGCCGACCCCATGTCCGCCCCGTCCATTGCCCAGGCCATGCAAGCCGCGCTCGCACCGCAGTGGCGGCACAAGCTGGCCCGCACCCCTCCGGTCTGCCTGCGCTTTAGCTGGGCGGCCAGCGCCGCACGCCATGCCGACCTGTACCGCGCCCACCTGGCCCTGGCCCGCGATGCCACGGCGGCCGCATTTTCTGTTTAACCCCGACCTGGAGCCCTACCCCCATGCCCGCCATGCATTTCGATATCCGCTGGCCTGACGCCACGCAAAGCCACTGCTATTCACCGTCGCTGGTCATCAAGGACTACTTCCAGCCCGGCAGGCGCTACCCGCTGCCGCAGTTCATGGCACAGGTGCGCGAGGCGCTGAACATTGCCTCCGAGCGGGTACGCGCCAAGTTTGGCTTCAGCTGCTCCTCCGCCATGGACCAACTGGCCCAGCTGGAGCAAACCGCAGCCCGCTTTGAAGCCACGCCAGACGCAGAGGTCGAAGTGCTGGCCTTCCACGAATAACCCCCAAATCCAAAGGAAACTCCATGTCCCAAACACCCCACCACAGCGTCGTCATCGTCGGCGGCGGCCAGGCCGGTCTGTCGCTCAGCTACTACCTGCAGCAGCGCAGCATTGACCACCTGGTGATCGAGAAGCAGACCCCCATGCACGCCTGGCGCAACCAGCGCTGGGACGCCTTCAGCCTGGTCACGCCCAACTGGCAATGCGCCCTGCCCGGCTGGCCCTATGCCGGCCCGGACCCGCATGGCTTCATGAAGAAGCAGGAAATCCTGGCCTATCTGGAGGGCTTCAAAAAACACGTCAACGCGCCGCTGCGCGAAGGCGTGGCAGTGCAGCGCGTCAGCCGACGCGGCTCGCAGGGCTTTGAGGTACAAACTTCGGCCGGCAGCTACACCGCCGACCAGGTGGTGGTGGCCTCGGGCGGCTACCACCAGCCCATCATCCCGCGCATGGCCGAGCGCCTGCCGGCCGACATACTGCAGCTGCATTCCGAGCAGTACCGCAATCCGCAGGCCCTGCCCGAGGGTGCGGTACTGGTGGTGGGCTGCGGCCAGTCGGGTGCGCAGATTGCCGAAGACCTGCACCTGGCCGGCCGCAAGGTGGTGCTGGCCACCGGCAACGCCCCGCGCTGCGCGCGCTTCTACCGGGGCAAGGACGTGGTGGACTGGCTGGCCGACATGGGCTACTACGACATGCCGGTACACGAGCACCCGCTGCGCGAGGGCGTGCGCGACAACACTAACCACTACGTCACCGGCCGCGACGGGGGGCGCGATATCGACCTGCGCAAATTCGCTTCTGAGGGCATGGAGCTGTATGGCCTGCTGACCGGACTGGACGGTGAGACCCTGCAATTCGAGTCCAACCTGGCCGAGAACCTGGACCACGCCGACCGCATCTACAACGGCATCAACGCCAGCATCGACAAATTCATCGCCAAGGCCGGCATCAGCGCGCCGCCCGGCGAGGTCTACACCGCCCCATGGCACCCCAGCAAAGAACGCCCGGCGCTGAACCTGCGCGAGGCCGGCATCCGCTCGGTCATCTGGTGCATAGGCTTCCAGCCGGACTTTGGCTGGCTGGACCTGCCGGTGTTCAACGGCCGTGGCCAGCCCGGCCATATGCGTGGCGTCACGGCCCAGGCTGGGCTGTACTTTCTGGGCTTGCCCTGGCTGCACACCTGGGGTTCGGGCCGCTTTTCAGGTGTGGCGCGCGATGCGCTGTACCTGGCGGAGCAGATCGAAGCGCGCACCGCCGAGCCGCACCACACACCCGAAATGGCCGAACTACTCTCATGACCGTCCATGCATCTACAGCACCGCAGGTCGGGCGCTATACCGCCGGCATGCCGCAGCTGAACGCCAACGGACTGTCGGAAAACTGGCTGCTCAAAGAATGCGGCGACCGCCATTGGCAGGGTATCGCCCAAGCCCAGGGCCTGCCGCGGCCGGAGTTCCGCAATACGCAGGGCCACAAGGTCTACGCCGCCTTCACCCTGGTGCGTATCACAGGTGGAAAGCTGGAGCAGATCGGTGAGAACGATGTATTCACCATCGCCAGCCAATGCTTGGCCGTGGGCCGAGCCCAGCATTACAGCCGCCATGTGCTACATGCGCAGGGTCAAACTGCAGCACGGGTGGAAATGCTGTCCGTGTTTGTGCGCCGTGCCCAATCGGGCAGCAACCGCAGCGTGGTGCGCGCCGCCATGGCCGATGCAGGCAGGTGCGCGCCAGACCCCGAACTATGGGCCGCCGCCGAAGCCTTCGTGCAGCGGGGCCATGCGCACCGGGCCATGGAACCCACGCTTGCAAATGAGCCCGCCTACACGCTGAACTTCACCCCCTGCCCCAACAACGATTTCAACGGAGCCGACCTGCTGTACTTCAGCACCTTCCAGGCCATGGTGGACCGCGCCGAGTGGGCCTGGATGCTGCTCACCCAGCCACCGGGCCGGCCGGCAGCGCTGCGGGAACGTGAGCTGGTGTTCTTCGGCAATCTGGATCTGGGGGATAGCGTGTGCATCCAGCTGCAGCCGCGGGCAGCGGATGAGGGTGGGCTATGTCACAACAGTGTGTTGCAGCGGCGGTCGGATGGGACCTGTATTGCACGGGTTGTTACGCGCAAGCTGGCGCCAGTGTATGCCGATGCAGTGCAAGCCCCCCTATGTCGGTGAACTCTCACGCCCTAAGCGGTGCAAACATGCAGGCCCCGGACGGCATCTGCAAACACGACTCTATCAGCCATGCCAAATGATTACAAAGAAAATATGACTCCAGCGCAGATATCACATACACCACAAGCTATCAATTTAGGACTACGTCAGAAACTTAAAGGCTTATGGCAGTAGGCCCTTTCTGCGTACACCGGCCAAGAGAAATGCGACGCCAAGGTGACTTGCGAAATCCCATCCTCACCGGCCAGGCGTGGGGCTTCCCGGTCAGAGGATATTGGATCTACCGGTTGTCACATCATCGATATAAACGTTGGCGAGTGGATTTTCGCCCACCGTTCTCGGTACCGGACTCCATCAAGGCGATGAAAATCCGGTGCGAGAATTGTATGCAAGGGAAATTCACATGACCAAAACCACGCGTATCAATGCCATACACGAAGGAAGCCGTCGCTCGCTTTTTTCTGTCATCCATCAAGATAAAACGATGGGCAATCTCACCATTGCTCTACGATCCAAGCTCAAGCACCGCGCCCACGGAACTCTGATCAACTCTGCCTCGGCCGACCCGCAGCATGGTTCCGAAATAACCATGACAAAAATTTCCGTGCATGTAAGTCGCGAAAGCCCTGAGAACATCAACGTAATTAAGGTCTCAAAGCTTGGCGATAGCGGCCCCACTTCATACGTCATCAATACTCGCGCAATTAAGCAGACACACCAATTCGAAATTCTGTTCGGTTGGAGATTCTCGAATCTTGCTGATTCAAATTACGATCCCAAGAAGGCGGACGCTCATATTGATATCGAATACTCCCCGAGCAAGAGCACCCTTTGCCTTATGGCATTCGTAGCACCTCACGACCGCAAGTTTAAGCGTCGCCCTCGACACTCAGACAATTTCAACTGGAGCCAACACACATTCGGTGAATTCAGCATTCTTTTTATCTGGTCTTATCTTGGTATACCGGGACACGAGTCCAGTATTCAAGTATTTGCAGGATCACTGCCCGGCCGTCTATCAGCGGGTATAGACGACATAACTGCGGTGCAAGTGTTTAACCAGCAACGAACAGAATGGCACCATGAGTTAGCGAGAACACTCGCCCAGCAGCCCGAGTATTCCAAATTCATTCCTTTATTTCGTCGTGCACGCTATTTCAAAACGCCGGCACCTGGCTCAGAAGAATGGCGAGCATTCGGCAGATTTATAGATGCTTTTAAGATTCTCCCCTCGCTGCAGACCCGAAAAGATTGATTCGTACATTCTCTTCTTTCAGACCTTAGATTTAAGTACCGATTCAATAGCCTCGCCGGCAAAGGGGAAAGGGGAATGGATTAGGCTAACTTGATTAGCGCAAGCTCTAAACATTCGAACCACCAGCCTCCTCCAAAACAAGCTGTTCCAAACGGCACACCCGCAAACCGTCCTCACCCCCGCGGATGGTGTTTGGCATGCAGACTATGTAACCTCTCCCGCGCCACGTGGGTGTAGATGGTGGTGGTAGAAATATCCGCATGCCCCAGCAGCATCTGCACCGCACGCAGGTCGGCGCCGTGGTTCAGCAAATGCGTGGCAAAGGCGTGGCGCAGGGTGTGCGGTGACAGGGCCACATGGATGTCTGCCGCCAGCGCGTATTTGCGCACCAGCATCCAGAACATGACGCGCGACATGGCGCGGCCGGCCTTGTTGCCGCGCGAGGAAACAAAAAGGTCGTCGGTCTGCTTGCCGTCCAGTATCTCGGGCCGGGCCTCGGCCACATAACGCTCCAGCCACTCAGCAGCCACCTGGCCAAACGGCACCAGGCGCTCCTTGCTACCCTTGCCCATGGTGCGCAAAACACCGTCGCCCAGACTGAGCTGAAAGGTCTTCAACAACACCAGCTCACTGACGCGCAGGCCGCTGGCATACATCAGCTCCAGCATGGCGCGATCGCGCAGGCCCAGTGGGGTGTCGGTGTCCGGCGCGGCCAGCAGGGCTTCCACCTGGGCTTCGCTCAGGGTCTTGGGTACGCGCAAAGCCTGGCGCGCCGGCTGTAGCTTCAAGGTGGGATCGACGTGAATAGCGTGCTCGCGCAAGGCCCAGCGGAAATAACGCTTGAGCACGGTTAGCCGCCGGTTCGCCGAGGTGGCCTTGGTGCTGGCGTGCTTGGCTGCAAAGTAGGCCTGCAGGTCTTGCTCGCGCGTATCGTCCAGCCCGCCCTGCTGCGGTGCCAGCCAGGTGGCGTACAGCGTCAGGTCGCGCCGGTAGGCCTCCAGCGTGTTTTTGGACAAGCCTTCTTCCAGCCAGATGGCGTCGATGAAGGCGTCGATGCGGTCGGTGCTCACGCGGGCAGGCCCCGGGCGGCGGCAGTGGAACGGATCATGGTGAATTTCTAATACGGACAAAAGGTGGCTGCTATTCTCGGTGCGATGTACTACGCGCAACTGCTGTTCCCTGACTTCTCGCTGATTTTGTGCGGCTACCTGGTGTGCCGCTACACCGCCCTCAACCGCACGGTGTGGGAACAGGTGGAAAGCCTGACCTACTACTTTCTGTTCCCGGTACTGCTGTTCCAGTCGATTGTGCGCACCCCGCTGGACCTGCAGGCCACCTCCAGCCTGATACTGGCCGGCCTGGCGACCGGGCTGCTGGCCATAGCCCTGTCCTACTCCCTGCCCTGGCTGCCTTTCATCGGCAAGCGCATAGACCGGCGCGAGCATGCAGCCACGGCCCAGGTGGCATTTCGCTTCAACTCCTTTGTCGCCCTGGCACTGGCCGAACGCCTGGCCGGCCCGCAGGGCCCACAGCTGGTGGCGGTACTGATAGGCATCTGCGTGCCGATCTACAACGTGGCGGCGGTGTGGCCCATGGCGCGGCACGCGCAGCGGGGCTTTGCGCGCGAGCTGCTGCGCAACCCGCTGATATTGGCCACGGCCTCGGGCCTGGCGGCAAACCTGCTGGGCTTTGCCATTCCGGTCTGGCTGGAGCCCACGGTAAACCGCATCGGCGCCGCGTCCATCGCATTGGGTCTGATGGCGGCGGGCGCGGGCATGCGCTTCGGGCCGCTGGCCCGGGCCAAGGTGCTGGCCGTCTGTATCTTGGGGATACGGCATTGCGTGCTGCCGCTGCTGGCGCTGGGCATGTCCCGTGCCATGGGCTTGTCGCCCCTCTACACCACCGTGCTCCTGGCGTTCTCAGCCCTGCCCACGGCATCCAGCTGCTATGTGCTGGCGTCCAGAATGGGCTACGACGGCGCGCTGACGGCCAGCCTGGTGAGTTTGTCTACCCTGCTGGCCATACTCAGCCTGCCTTTTGCCCTGGGGCTAGCGCATTGATGTTGCTATTCAAAATATAGCTGACTGCGCAGGTATTGCCTGCGCCAAGGGCCTAAATCTTGAGAACCGCGTTATGAAACTGGCTGACCAGCGGGCGCTGTTCGTCGCTACGCCAGACGAGGTACACGTTGACCCGCAGGTTCAGCCAGGGCAGCTCCCGAAACACCACATCGGGCACAGCGTTGGCCGTGCCAAGGCAGGCCTGCACCACCGTCAGCCCCACGCCCGCGCTGACCAGCTGTAGCGACGACAGAGGGTCGGAGGTTTCATAGGCGATGTCGGGCGTGAAGCCGGCGCGCTGGCAGCCGGCCAGCAGCGCGGGGCGTACGGTGTCCACCGGTTGGCGGGCCACGGCGATCCAGGGGCGCTGGTCCAGTTGCGCGGGCTGGATGTTTTTCAGCTTGCACAGCGGGTCATCCTTGGGGATGGCCAGCAGCAGCGGCTCGTCCACCACCGCCACGCTGGCTAGGTCAGACCCAGGCTCGGGCGCCCGATAGACAAAACCCAGGTCCAGCGTGCGCTGGCGCAGCCGCTCGAACTGCACGGCGGTACCCAGCGCCTGCAAGGACAAGGCCACTGCCGGACTGGCACGCCGAAACCGCCGCAGCGCCGGCCCCAGCAGGTTCGCATGCATGGCGCCTTCCACATAGCCTATTGCCAGCCGCCCCGCGGTGCCGGAGCCCAGCCGGCGGCCAAAGGCCTCGACCCGCAAAGCATTCGCCATTAGCGCCCGCGCCTCGCCCAGCAGGTCGCGCCCTTCCTGCGTCAGGCGCAGGCGCTTCTTGCTGCGCTCGAATAGCAGTACGCCGAGCTGTTCTTCCAGTTGCTGTATCTGCCGGCTCAGCGGAGATTGCGAGATGTGCAGCAGCTCGGCCGCGCGGCCCACGTTCTCGGTTTCGGCGACTGCAATGAAGTAGCGGAGCTGGCGCAGGTCGAGCATGGTTGAGTCCTTTCAGGTCTCAACTGTCGCACATTCCGTCTTGGACAGACACCGCCCATTTGCCGATCATCAAGGCACTACCACTAAAGAGCATCACATGAAAATTCTCCACCTCGATTCCAGCATCCTCACAGACGCATCCGCATCGCGCGCACTGACAGCCGCCATCATCAGCCACGTACGCCACGAACACCCAGGCGCCCAGGTCAGCTACCGCGATCTCGTGGAAGACGCCATTCCGCACCTGGACGGCCCGATTGCCGCCGGCTTCCGGCCCGTGCACAGCGACTACACCAGCGCCAGCGTGGCGCTCGAGCACGCCCGCTCGGCAGCTCTGGTGGACGAGCTGCTGGCCAGCGACACCATCGTCATCGGCGCACCCATGTATAACTTCTCGGTGGCCAGCCAGCTGAAGGCCTGGATAGACCGCGTGGTGCAGCCCGGGCGCACCTTCCAGTACACCGCCACCGGCCCGGTGGGATTGGCTACGGGTAAGCGCGTGATCGTCGCGTCCACCCGGGGCGGCGCGTATACCTCCGGCCCGGCCACGGCCATGGACTTCCAGGAGGACTACCTGAAGGCTGTCTTCGCCTTCATGGGCATCACCGACGTGCGCTTCATACGTGCAGAGAACCTGTCCCGAGGCAACGAGGTCAAGGAACTGTCCATGCGCACTGCGCACGCAGCGGTTGCCGAAGTCGTACGCCAAGCTGCTGCCTGATCACCATCCCCACTATTCGGAGAAACCCATGCTTTACCTTGTCACACTGAACTACATCCGCCCCATCCAGGAGGTGAATGCGCACCTCGACACGCACCGTGACTGGCTGGTCACACATACACGCAGCGGCCAGATACTGGTCGCCGGGCCACTGGAAGACCGCAGCGGTGGCTTTGTGCTGGCACGCAGCAATAGCCGCGACGATCTGGACCGCATGCTGGCACTGGATTCCTTTGCCGTACACAAGCTAGTGGACTACCAGGTACGCGGCTTTGACGCCGCCATGCGCAGCGCTGCCTTCCCAGCCGACTGGGCGCCCGGTGCCAAGGCCATCCAGTGAGGAGCGGCATCTTGGCGACATCCCGTTTTTGGCGCTGGTTCAGCGGCACCCTGGCCTTGGCGGCCAGCTGCGCATTCGCCTCGGCCAGCGCGGCCCCAGCCACGGTGCGCAACATCGTGCTGGTGCATGGTGCCTTTGCCGATGGCTCCAGCTGGACACCTGTGATCCAGCGATTGCAGCGCAAGGGCTACCACGTGACGGCGGTGCAGAACCCGCTGACTTCGCTGGCCGATGACGTTGCCGCCACGCGCCGTGTTCTGGAAAGGCAGAAAGGCGGCGTGATCCTGGTTGGCCATTCCTGGGCGGGAACCGTGGTGACAGAGACCGGCACCACCAGCAATGTGCTGGGCCTGGTCTATCTGTCCGCCCTGGTGCCGGACTCGGGTGAATCCACCGCCGACATATTGACCCGCCTGGCCGCGCCCATGGAAGGCGTCACGCCCGACAACGACGGACTGATCTGGCTCGACGATCCCGTGGCCTACCGGCACGTCATGGCGGGCGATGTGTCCGTGGCGCAGGCAGCGCTGCTGGCAGCGGCCCAGCAACCCATGGGCGCCCGCGCATTTGGCGACAAAGTGACGATGGCCGCATGGCACAGCAAGCCCAGTTGGTATCTGGTGACGGAAAACGATAACGCCCTTCCGCCCCGGGTCCAGCGCACGCTAGCCCAGGCCATCGGCGCAACGACCGTCAGTGTGAAGTCAAGCCATATGTCGCTTGTCAGCCACCCAGACGCGGTGGTTGCGCTGATAGAGCGCGCAGCACGCTCAGTAGAGAAATAGGCTTTCGAAGAGCAACCTAGTTCAGAGCTATTTTCCTATCCGAAGAACGCGGTGCGGGTGAACTAGGCTGTGCAGCGACCGCCAAGCGCGAGGCGGCTTTATAGGGAGCAGGCTTTGACGCCAACGGGTTCGCGTCCACCTGGAACACACCCACCACCTGCTCCAGCGTTTGTGCCTGCTCATGCAGGGCCTGGGACGCGGCCGCAGCCTCTTCCACCAATGCAGCATTCTGCTGGGTCATCTGGTCCATTTGAGAAATCGCAACGTTCACCTGGCCGATGCCGTCGCTTTGCTGTTGGCTGGCCAATGCGATTTCGCCCACAATCTCCGTTACCTTGCGCACACTGGTCACGATATCTTGCATGGTTTCACCAGCCTGCTCCACCAGCTTGCTGCCAGACCCAACCTTGTCAACCGAGTCGCCAATAAGTGCCTTGATCTCCTTGGCTGCAGCCGCCGAGCGTTGTGCCAGGCTGCGCACCTCACTGGCCACCACGGCAAAGCCACGCCCTTGCTCACCCGCACGTGCAGCCTCGACAGCAGCATTCAACGCCAGGATGTTCGTTTGAAATGCAATGCTATCAATCACGCTGATGATGTCCACGATCTTGCTGGAGGAATCATTGATCGAATTCATGGTGCTCACCACCTGGTTCACCACACTGCCACCCTGCGATGCGATCTGCGATGCTGTCACCGCGAGTTGGCTCGCCTCGCGCGCACTGCTGGTGTTCTGTTGCACTGCGGCGGTCAATTGCTCCAGGCTTGCCGCGCTTTGCTCCAGCGAAGATGCCTGTTGTTCGGTACGGGTCGATAAGTCGGCATTGCTCGCAGCGATCTCTTGCGACGCAACACTGACCGCATCGGCTGAAGCATGCACCGTTGCGACTACGTCGGCAATGCGCGCCAACAAGGTGTTGAACGCATTCGCTACCTGACCAATTTCATCCATGCGCTCAATCTTCACCGGTTTCGACAAATCCAGCGACACGCTGACGCGTTCAAAGTCTTTCTGCAGATTGGCCAAGCTGCCGGTAATGGTGCGGTACAGGTGCAAGGCCAGCGTACCCGTCAGCAGCAAGGCCACCACCATCACGGCCAGCATGCTGCGCTGGGCAAACGTATGGGCGTCGGCACTTTCCCGGCGCACCGCCTCTACCAAGGAGTTGTTGTAGACGATGTGCTCGTCTATGCCCTTTTTGACACCGGCAGCTGACAGCGCCAAAGGCGAGCCGGCGACCAGCGTTGCGCGCACACCGTCCATGTCGCCCGCGCGTGCGGCGCTGAAAAACGGCACCAAGGCCTGGCGATAGGCTTCCATGTTGGCACGGTCGGCGGCCAGCATCTTGCGGTCGGTGTCGTCGTAAATGCGTTCCTTTTCGTAGGTCGCGATCACGTCATCAAAGTTCTTGTTGGCGTCGGCCAAGGCTTTTTCCAGAGCCGTTTTGTCGCTGAGATTGGAGAACACCGACAAGCGGTAACCCGCCAGCCGGGTGTCCGCCAAAAAGCCTTTGGCCGCATTCAAACCATGGATGCTGGGAATGATGCGGTTCTGCACCGTGTCAAAGCGATCCTGGGAACGCTGTAGCTGCCACAGCCCATCCACGCCCACAAAAATCAACGCAACAAGCGCGGTGGACAGTGTCAATAGCAAGCGTTTGGTGATTGTCATAGATGTTCCTCGTCAATGTCATTAGGTGGCCATCGTTCTGCCGACTTGCTCAACAAGCGGATACGGCCTCGTCGTCTTCGGAATGTGTGACATGCAAAAGAGCTGCATGCTCCAAGCAGAATGCCTGCCCTGCCCGGTAGCCGACTTCGAAAAGCAGTTGCATATTGGATGCAGACCACTCCAGCACTTCCGGCCAGTGCCCATCCGGAATGCCCTGCATCAAGTCCACCTTGAGCATGCGCCGCTTGGGCTGGCCGGTGGCCGGGTCGGTGTTGTGTTCGAGCTCGAACAGCCGGGTTTCAGCCTTGGATATCTTCACCAGCGGTGTGATGACAGAACGAACCCAGGCGTCGTACAGATTGCGCGGCTTGCGAATCAAACGCTCGTCTCCCAGGATGTCGAGCACGACCAGCGTATCCACGTCGTCATGCAGAGACTGCCCATCAGCGTTCGACTCGAAGGGTTGAAAATTCAGCGTATCCAGCGCTGCACCCTCTATGTAGTCGTCCCCATCGATCTCGGTCGGTGGGTACAGAAAAGGGAATGACAAGGCCGCCCGAACGTGCACTGGCTGAATCTCATCCTTACCCCAAATCTGCATGCGACCCTGGGTCATGTTGTACGCATTGATGTAGAACGCCGGCCGCATATTCGCTACAGCACTGAAGTCAACCGACTGCTCCAAGAACGGCAGATGCGCGCACAAGCCCAGGCTTTTGCTACTCAAATCCGATGGCGACAGACTGGACTGCACCAGTTGCATCCAGTCTTTCCAAGTACCGGAGGTCTGGCTGAAATTGTGTGTAAAGCTCTTGGTGATGGCATCCAGGAACGGGTTGCTCGCAATCGGCGCTGCAGCAGGCTGCATGGCACTTCGGTACTGCATGGCCTCGGCACCTGGTTTCTGGAATATCTTGTAGTTGACCGGGAACAGCTTGTAGATCGTGTCCGCAACCCCAACCTCAGCCCAGCGGACCAAGGCCTCCCGGGGCGTGTAGTTCTTGGGTGCCTGGTACAGCAAGCCCATGAGTACGCCAGCGCCCGAGGCAGAAATCACATCGAATTCAATGCCTTGATCCAGGAAGGCGGCCAAGGCGCCGGCAATCAAAGGCGAATTCGGAGCGCCACCGCCGATAACCAGCGCTTTCTTCTTTTTCCCGAACTGATTGTTCACGCTAATCCCTTTGAAATACTGGATACATTTCGTAGCCAATATTACCTCTGATTGCATTAATTAATTAATTACAACCAGCAAAAAGATAGTTTTTCTTACACGTTTACAAGATCAGCAAGCACAGTAAATACCCTAGGACCCTACTTTAAATTCAGGAATGTACTAACTTTTCAGCGCCCACGCCACATGTTCGCGCACAAGCAGACTTGGGTCCTGGGCTCGCTGCTGTAACGCGTTGCGGATCATCACATCGTCCAACACCCTCAACGCATTGCCCATCGCCACCGCCACATTGCGCAGCCAGCGTTCATGGCCTATGCGGCGTATCGGGCCACCTTCGGTGTAACGCAGGAATTCGTCCTCGGTCCAGCTAAACAGCGTAGCCAGTTGCTGACCGCTCAAGCCACGGCGCTCGTCAAAGTCGGGCAAGGCACTGCGCTGGGCGAACTTGTTCCAGGGGCAGGCCAGCTGGCAGTCATCGCAACCATAGATGCGGTTTCCCATCAGCGGGCGCAGCTCCAGCGGAATCGGCCCCGCATGTTCGATGGTCAGGTAAGAGATGCAACGGCGTGCATCTAGCCGGTGCGGGGCCACGATGGCCTGCGTGGGGCAGATATCAATGCAGGCACTACAGCTGCCGCAATGGCCGCTGGTAGGCGTGGACGGCGGCAAAGCAATGTCCACATAGATTTCACCCAGGAAGAACATCGACCCGGCCTCGCGGTTCAGCACCAGGGTGTGTTTGCCGCGCCAGCCCTGGCCGCTGCGCGCGGCCAGCTCGGCCTCCAGCACTGGCGCCGAGTCGGTGAACACACGGTAGCCCAGCGGGCACAGCTCGGCGGCGATGCGATCGCTGAGCTTTTGCAAGCGTGCGCGCAGCACCTTGTGGTAGTCCCGCCCCCGGGCGTAAACGGACACGATGCCCTCGCCCGGCCGGTTCAAACGGTCGAATTCCCGCACTTGCCAACCCTCGGGCGTGCTGCGAGGCAGATAATCCATGCGGGCGGTGATGACGCTGACGGTCCCTGGCACCAGTTCCGCCGGGCGGGCTCGTTTCAGGCCGTGGCTGGCCATATAAGCCATGTCACCATGGAACCCTTGGGCCAGCCAGGCCATCAGACCCGCTTCGGCAGACGACAAATCCACCGGGGCCACGCCAATTTGGGAAAATCCGAGTTCGCGCGCCCATGCCTGTATCTGCGACACCCATTGGAGACCATTGTTCTGAGCACCGTTCAACACCATTCGCCGATTGTAGAAACCCACAGCACCTTGCTTTGGACCGACGAGACCGCGACCGCCGCCTTTGCCCAGGCCCTGGCCACCCAGCCCGACATTACCCACGCCTTCATCACCCTGCACGGCGACCTGGGCGCGGGTAAAACCACACTGGTACGCCACCTGCTGCGCGCCCTGGGCGTGGCCGGCCGCATCAAAAGCCCCACCTATGCCGTGGTGGAACCGCACGAGGTGCCCGGCCTGAATATCTGGCACTTTGACTTCTACCGCTTCAGCGACCCGCGCGAATGGGAAGACGCGGGCTTTCGCGACATCTTCGCCAGCCCCGGCCTGAAACTGGCCGAGTGGCCACAAAACGCTGGCGGCCTGCTGCCCGCGCCCGACCTGGCCATCACACTGGAAGCCCTGGCCGACGAGTCCCGCCAGGTGCACATCACAGCCGCCACCGCCATAGGCCTGCGCCTGCTGCAAGGAGTAGGCGCATGAAGCGGCGCGAATTTGTACAAGGCAGCACCCTGGCCCTGCTGCTGGGTGCGCAGCACATTGCGCGCGGCGCCAGCATCGTGGCGGTACGCGTGTGGCCGGCGCCCGACTATTCACGCGTCACCATCGAATCGGATACCGCCCTGGCGGTGAAGCAAACCTTTGTGGCCAACCCACCGCGCCTGGCGGTGGACATCGAGGGTATAGACCTGAACCCGGCGCTGCGCGAACTGGTGGGCCGTGTGCAAGCCGATGACCCGAACATCGCCGGCATCCGCGTGGGCCAAAACGCACCCGGCATCGTGCGCATGGTGATCGACCTGAAGCGCGCTGCCAAACCCCAGGTGTTCACCCTGGCCCCCGTGGCGGCCTACCAGCACAGGCTGGTGTTTGACCTCTACCCGGCCCAGGAAGAAGACCCGCTGGAGGCGCTGATCACCGAACGCCTGGCGGACCGCACGCCCGCTCCGCAGCCCAGCGAGGCCGCCGAGGCCGACGCACTGGAGGCGCTGATCGCCAAGCAGCAAACCAAACCGGCCATTACAGGCATCGCGCGCCCGCCGGTACCCGGTGGTGCGCCCAACAAGGATTCCGCTAGCAATTCAATAGCGCCCCCAGCACAGCCGCCCAGCGCTACAGGCTCAAATGATGCCAATAATTCGGCCACAGCTGCGCAGCGCACTGACCGCCTGATCATCATCGCCCTGGATCCCGGCCACGGCGGCGAAGACCCGGGTGCCATCGGCCCCAGCGGCACACGCGAAAAAGATGTGGTGCTGCAGGTGGCGCATCTGCTGCGTGAGCGCATCAACGCCACCACCGTCAACGGCAACCCCATGCGCGCCTTCATGACGCGCGATGCCGACTTCTTCGTGCCGCTGCAGGTGCGGGTGCAAAAAGCCCGGCGCGTGCAGGCCGACCTGTTCGTCAGCATCCACGCGGACGCCTTTCTCACCCCCGCCGCACGCGGCGCCAGCGTGTTCGCACTCAGCCACGGCGCGGCTTCCAGTAGTGCTGCCCGCTGGATGGCCAACAAGGAAAACGCCGCCGATACGATTGGCGGCATCAATGTGCATGCCAAGGATTCACAGGTGCAAAGCGCCATGCTGGACATGAGCACCACCGCGCAGATCAACGACAGCCTGAAACTAGGCAGTGCGGTGCTGGGCGAAGTGGGCCGTGTTGGCCGCCTGCACAAAGGCAGCGTGGAACAGGCCGGTTTTGCGGTGTTGAAGGCGCCCGACATCCCCAGCGTGCTGGTGGAGACTGCCTTCATCAGCAACCCCGAAGAAGAATCCAAGCTCAAAAGCAGCGACTACCGCGAGCAGCTGGCCGACGCCATCCTGCGCGGCATCCGCAGCTACTTTGCGAAGAACCCGCCGCTGGCCCGCAACCGCACGGTGTAGCTATGCACTAACCACCTGGTTACGGCCCTGGGCCTTGGCTGCATAGAGCGCAAAGTCGGCACGGTCTACCGTACTTTCTATGGAGTCACCCTCCAGGTACTGGGTCACACCGATGGACACGGTGAACTGGATTTCCACACTGCCAAAGGCCACCATGGTCTCGGCCACCTGGGTGCGCACGCGCTCCAGGCAGGCCATGCCGTAGCTGAAGTCGGTATCGGGCAACAACACCAGGAACTCCTCGCCGCCCCAACGCGCCAGCAGGTCTGTGGAGCGCAAGCTGTTTTGCACCACCTGGGCAAACATCTGCAGACTGCGGTCTCCTGCCTGGTGGCCGTAGGTGTCGTTGACGCGCTTGAAATAGTCAATATCCAGCATCGCCACCATCACCGGTGTTCCACTGCGGCTGGAGCGTTGGAACTCCTGCCGCATCTGCTCCTGCATGAAACGGCGATTGGCCGTACCCGTGAGTTCATCGCGGGTAGCAATGCGCTGGATTTTCTCCAGCGCATACTGCAACTGGTCCTTCTGGTCGCGAATATGCTGGCGCATGGTGGTCAATCGCCATGTCAGAAAAGAACAGCCCACCACGACAATCGCCAACATGAAGAAATAAGCGATGTGCACCTCGACCGGCACCAGGCTGCCCATGGTCTCACGTACATACACAATCGCCCAGGCAAACAGGACCAAGGCATAGGCCCCTACAAACGTCACCTGCCGGGTGGACATGCCAAACATGCCAAAGGTCAAGATCACCGACAGTAAAGGCAAAGTCACGCCACGGCCATCGCCCGCAATCACAAAAGCCATGGCGTTGCAGGCAATCGCATACAGCATCTGCGGCAGCGCCAGCGAGGGATCGCTCCAGCGCAGAGAAAACCCGCTACGAATCAGCGCAAACACCAGCACCAGGCCAGCGCCGGAGAGGATGGACCAGTGGGTCACATCCTGCATATTGGCGATGCCGAATGCCGCCAGCCAGTACAGCTCGCCAATACAGGCCAGCATCAGCACCGCCGCCAGCACAAATTGGCTGGTGCGGATGCGCATGGCCTTTTCTACACCCAGCAAGCTGTCCAGACTGCGCTGAAGCCAGGTCCTCGATCTGTCCATGTACTTCTTTCTGGCGCGCGGCGCCAAGCTACAAAGGATAATTGCCCCTGGGGAGCGGAGCCTAAGGTCGTGTTAAGACCGTGTTACACGCAGCCTCAAGCGACGTATTTCAAAAATGCGCTAGCAGCGACGCCCTTTGGCGGTTCAGACCCATCTAAATGTTGTCCAATGCAGCTTGTAACGGCATTATTACAAGCTGCCATCGCCCAGCACAACGGCAGCAACCGAAATGTAAGACACGATGAAACTGCACATCCACCGCTCTACGCAACTGGGCCACGGCCTAGCGCTGCTTTTATTGTCAGGCGCCTTTGGCAGCGCCTCGGCCGCTGACTTCGTTTATACCGTACAGCCTGGAGACCATCCCTGGAACCTGGCCCAGCGCTATCTGAAAAAACCCGCCCTGGCCCTGGCGCTGCGGCAGCGCAACCATATTCCAGACGATCACCGCATCCCGCCGGGAACCCGCCTGCACATCCCCACAGACTGGCTCAGACTGGAATCGGCCCAGGTACGCGTGGCCGCCGTGGTAGGCGATACCCGCCTGGTATCCGGCCAGGCCGCAGCCCGTAGCCCGGAAGTGGGCGAGTTATTGCAAGCACCCGCCGGCCTGCAAACCGGCCCCACCGGCAGCGCCAGCCTGGAGTTTGCCGACGGCTCACGCGTGCTGGTACGCCGCGATACCGCGCTGCAGTTACGCAGCACGCAGCGGCGCGTGCTGGGCCAGGTCAGTATGGTGGAGCTGGAACTGCTGCAAGGCAGCCTGGAAAACCAGGTCACGCCCATGGGAACCTCAGGCGGCCGTTTTGAAATCCGCACCCCGGCGGCCGTGGCAGCGGTGCGCGGCACCCAGTTCCGCGTCTACGCCGAAAAAGACAGCCTGCGCACCGAAGTGATAGAGGGCGCTGTCAAGGTAAGCAACCCGGCAGGCCAGGTCACCGCCTCGGCCGCCCAGGGCAGCCTAGCCCAGGCCGGCCAGTCGCCCGACCAGCCGGTGACGCTGCTGCCCGCACCGGTGCTGGACAGCTTGCCCGAGCGCATAGAGCGCCTGCCCATAGATTGGCCGCTACCCCCGGTCGCCGGTGCCAGCAGCTACCGCACCCAGCTGGCACCAGGCACGCAGTTCGTGGTGGCCGAGTCGGACGAAACCTCGCCCGCAGCCCGCATCCGTGCCCGCGACGTGGCTGATGGCAGCTACGTGCTGCGCGTGCGCGCAATCGACGCCCAAGGCCTGGAAGGCCTGGGCACCGAGCGCAGCCTGGTCGTACATGCCAGGCCCGAGCCGCCACTGCTGATAGAGCCCGCAGCCGACAGCGCCACCACCGCCACCCAACCCAGCTTCCGCTGGACCCTGGCCGACCCCAGCTGGCGCTACCGCCTGCAAGTCAACGCCAAGGACCAGCCAGCGCCGCTGGAAGACCAGGAGCTGGCCAATACCGCCAGCACCACAACCCAACAAGACCTACCCCCTGGCCAGTACCAATGGCGCATGGCGGCCATCCACCCCCAACAAGGCCAGGGGCCCTGGGGTGATGCCCAAAGCTTCAGGCGCGTACTGCCAGGCCCGGGCGTAGACATACCGCCCCCCAAGGACGGCAACCTGAGCCTGCGCTGGACCGCCCAGCCCCAGACCGCCAAATACCGGCTACAGGTCGACATTGACAAGACCTTTGCCAGCCCGCAGACCGATGCGCAGACCGATGCCACCCAATACGCCCTACAGGACCTGGCACCTGGCACCCACTATGTACGGGTGCAGGCCATAGGTGAAGACGGCTACACCGGCCCCTGGGGCGGCACCCAATCCTTCACTGTGCCAGATGCACCCAGCCCCTGGCGTGTGCTGCTTTTGTTGCTACCGCTTCTGGGCTTTCTCTGAGCACCTTTTTGCCTCTTGCCAGCCCACCCCGGCAGCGCTGGAGGCGGGGCATGCTGCGCCACGGCTGGTGGGGGGCTGGCCTGCTGGCGATTCTGCTGCTGGCCTGGCTGCAGCCCAGCAGCGTGCGTCGCCTGGACCTGCTCAGTTACGACTTGCTGCTACCCGTACAAGCTCTGCCGGCACGGCCGCCGGTGGTGGTGGCGATTGACGACGCCAGCCTGGCCGAGCTGGGCCGCTGGCCCTGGCCGCGCTCGGTACATGCCGACATGGTCAACCGCCTGCACGAGGCGGGGGCCAGCGCCGTGGGCATGGGCATTCTGTTTTCCGAACCAGACACCGAACACCCGGGCAGCGACGCCGCGCTGGCCGAAGCCATCCAGCGCTACGGCCATGTGGTGCTGGCCGTGGCGCCCAGCCAGCAGGCCGATGGCGGCATGGGCCCGCAGCCTCTGCTGCCTGCGCTGGGCGGGGCGCTGACCACCTCCAGCCTGGGCCATGTGGACGTGGAAATCGACACCGACGGCGCTTCGCGCAGCCTGTTTCTGTACGCTGGTAACGGTGATGCAGTCTGGCCCGCACTGGCGCTGGCGGTGCAACAAGCCGCCAGCAGTGCCCCGGCTCCGGCATTCAAGGCACAAACCACCTGGGTCCGCGCCCAGGAAGCCTTGCTACCGCGTGTGCCTGACCTGCCCACCGTGTCTTTTGCGGCGGCGCTACACAACCCGCAGCTATTGTCCGAGGTGCATGACCGCGTGGCCTTCATCGGCCTGACCGCCAGCGGCCTGGGCGGCGAGCTGGTTAGCCCGCTGGCGGGCCGCCAAAGCACTCTGCCGTCGGTGGTGTTCCATGCCAAAGCCTACGCGGCGCTGGAAAGCCATGGGCTGATCCAACGCGCCTCGCTGCTGGCCACCATGCTGTTTTCCGTGCTGATGCTCAGCAGCCTGGCGGCCTGGCCTCGGCACTCCGGCCGGCGTGCGCTGCTGGCCAGCAGCCTGTTATTGCTACCCTTGCTGTGCAGTGCCGTACTGCTGCGCACGGCCCAGGTCTGGCTACCTCCAGCCATGGCCCAGCTGGCACTGGCGGCGGCGCTGCTGGTCTGGGTCGCGGGCCAGTTGCAAGCCGCCAACCGGCGTCTGCAGCGTGCCCGCCAACATGCCCAGGCCACCCTGCAGGCGCTGGACGAAGCCGTCGTTACCATCAATGCCCACGACGGCTGCGTGCGCTTTGCCAACCCCGCAGCCCTGCTGCAAGCAGGCGAACAAGACTTGCAAGGCCAACCCTTGCTCAGCACCTACCCGCTCACCCAGGACAGCCAGGCCCATCTGCGCCAGGCCGTGCAAACCTGCCTGGAAACGCGCCAGCGCATCCATGTGCCCCAGCTGTTGAGCCTGCATGAGGCCGGCGGCATGCGGGCACTACGAGCCACGGCCAGCCCACTATCCAGCCCGGAAGGGCATCTGGACGGCGCGGTGCTGGTGTTTTCTGACGTCACCGACGCCGTGGCCGCCGCCCGCAAGCTGGACTACGCCGCCAGCCATGACGAACTGACCGGCCTGCCCAACCGCGGCACCCTGCACGAGCGCCTGGCCCTGGCTTTGTCGCGCGCGCAGCGGCGCGGCGGAAGCACGGCGATTCTGTTTCTGGATCTGGACCGCTTCAAGCACATCAACGACAGCATGGGCCACCGCACTGGCGACCAGGTGCTGAAGATCCTGGCCCAGCGCCTGCTGAACATGTGCCGCGATACCGACACCGTCGCCCGCTGGGGCGGCGACGAATTCGTCATGCTGCTGGAGGATGTAGACGGCCACGAGGGCGCCGCCAGCGCCGCCGCCAAGGTGGTGGACGCGCTGGCGCGCGACATCGAGCTGGGCGCCGACTTCAACCACGCGCGCCTGCCCAGCTCGGGCAGCGTGGGCGTGGTGCTGGCTCCGCAGGACGGATCGGACCTGGAAGACCTGCTGTCCAAAGCCGACATGGCCATGTACCGCGCCAAGGAGCAACCGCGGGCCTGCTTCCAGTTCTGGTCCAACGACATGAACAGCCGCATGCACAACCGCCTGGCGCTGGAGATCGACCTGCGCCGCAGCCTGCGCGACGGCCTGTTCGTGCTGCACTACCAGCCCCAGTTCGCGCTGAACGACAGGCGGCTGGTCGGCATGGAGGCGTTGATGCGCTGGCAGCGCACCCCCCAACAACTGGTCATGCCCGGCGAATTCATTGGCGTGGCCGAAGAGTCCGATTTGATCGTGGACATGGGCGCCTGGGCCGTGCTGCAGGCCGCGCGCCAGGTCGCGCTGTGGCTGCGTGCCGGCCTGCCGGCGGTACCGCTGGCGGTGAACGTTTCGGCACGCCAGTGCATGAACCGCGACATCGTCCAGGTGGTCCGCCTGGCCTTGCAAGAGACAGGCATCCCGCCGCACATGCTGCGGCTGGAAATCACCGAAACCACGGCCATGGCCGATGCCGACCAGGTCATCAGCCTGCTGCATGAAATCCGTGCGCTGGGCGTAGGCTTGGCAGTGGACGACTTCGGCACCGGCTATTCCTCATTGGCCTACCTGAAACGCTTCCCGATAGACGAGCTGAAGATCGATCGCAGCTTTGTGATGGACATCGCCACCGACAAGGGCGACGCCGCCATCGTGCGCGCCACCATCGCCCTGGCCCACGGCCTGGGCCTGAAAGTGGTGGCCGAAGGCGTGGAGACCGAAGAACAAAGCCAGATACTGATCGCCAAGCAATGTGACATCGCCCAGGGCTACTGGTTCGGCTATCCGCAGCCACTGCACGTGGCCACCGGCCTGCTATCGAATAAATAGCTGCTTGCGCACAATATACCTGCATCACAGCCATTTCAAACAGATACCCCCCCAGATGCCGCCCCCCCCGCGGCACTGCACCGACAATAGAGTGATGCATGACCCCATGGACACCTATTCCCAACTGCGCGCGGGCCAGCTGCAAGGCATAGAACGGCTGGACCTGTCCTGCGGTTTGACCGAGTTTCCGCGCGAAATATTTGACCTGGCCGACAGCCTGCAGATACTCAATCTGTCAGGCAACGCGCTGACCCAGCTACCCGACGATCTGCACCGGCTGCACCGCCTGCGCGTACTGTTCTGCTCCAACAACCCCTTTACCGAACTACCCGCCGCGCTGGGCCAGTGCAGCAGCCTGCAGATGGTGGGCTTCAAATCCAACCGGATCCGCCAGGTGCCGGCCTCGGCTTTGCCGTCCAGCCTGCGCTGGCTGATCCTGACGGACAACCAGATCGACAGCCTGCCCGCGACCATAGGCCAGTGCGGCCAATTGCAAAAGCTCATGCTGGCCGGCAACCGGCTGCGGCAGCTGCCGCCCGAGCTGGCGCGCTGCCGACAACTGGAGCTGGTACGCATCTCGGCCAACCAGCTGACCGCCCTACCCGACTGGCTGCTGGAGCTGCCCCGCCTGGCCTGGCTGGCCTATGCCGGCAATCCGCTGGATGCCGACCGCCCGCCCTCCCCGGCTCCGCCCATTGACTGGCAGCGGCTGCGCTTGCAGCACGTCCTGGGCGAAGGTGCCTCCGGCGTCATCCACCAGGCCGCATTAAACGATGCCAATGCACCTCGCACCGTGGCAGTGAAGCTGTTCAAGGGCGCAGTCACCAGCGACGGCTGGCCGCACAGCGAAATGGCAGCCTGCCTGGCCGCAGGCGCACACCCGCACATCATTCCAGTGGCTGGCCCGCTGGCCGGGCACCCGGATGGCACGGCCGGCCTGGTGCTGGAATACATACCGCAGCACTTCTGCACTCTGGCCGGACCGCCCAGCCTGCAGAGCTGTACCCGCGATGTGTACCCGGCCGGCACACAGTTCACGCTGGACAAAATTCTGTGCATCGCGCTGGGCGTAGCCCGCGCCGCCGAACACCTGCATGGACGGGGCCTGCTGCACGGCGACCTGTACGCCCATAACCTGCAATGCGATGCAGACGGCAATTGCCTGCTGGGCGATATGGGTGCCGCAGCCTTCCTGCCCGCCGACACAAGCCTGTCCCAAGCCCTGCAACGCCTGGAGGTACGCGCCTTTGGCTGCCTGCTGGAGGAACTTCTGGCCCATGCAGACAGTCCGGCAATAGCTGCCTTGACCGCGTTGCGCGACAGCTGCCTGCAGCCCCAGCCCGCGCTACGCCCTCTTTTCACCCCCATCGTGCAGTGCCTGCTGTCACTCAACACCCTGAAGGAACCCGTAGATGCTGCATAGCACCCCCTTGATCACCACCATAGCCACGGCGCTCGGACTGGCCCTGGTGTTCGGCTTTCTGGCCGTGCGGGTGAAGCTGCCCGCACTGGTCGGCTATCTGCTGGCCGGGGTGCTGATTGGTCCATTCACCCCCGGCTTCGTGGCAGACGGCCAGATCGCCGCCGAGCTGGCCGAGATCGGGGTGATGCTGCTGATGTTTGGCGTGGGCATGCATTTCTCGCTGGACGACCTGATGTCGGTGCGCAAGATCGCCCTGCCCGGCGCGGTGCTGCAAATCGCGGTGGCCACAGCCATGGGCGCAGGTGTTGCGCATTTTTGGGGTTGGCCCATCGGCGAGGCCCTGGTGTTTGGCCTGGCACTGTCGGTGGCCAGCACCGTGGTACTGCTGCGCGCGCTGGAGTCGCGCGGCGCACTGGATTCGATGAACGGCAAGATCGCCGTGGGTTGGCTGGTGGTGGAAGACCTGGCCATGGTGCTGGTGCTGGTGCTTCTGCCCCCGCTGGCTGGCGCTTTGGGTGGCACCGTGCCCGGCGACGGCCACGGCGGTGGTGGCAATCTGTGGCTCAGCCTGGGACTGACGCTGCTGAAGGTATCGGCCTTTGTCGGCCTGATGCTGGTGGTGGGCCGGCGCGTGTTCCCCAAGCTGCTGTGGCTGGTGGCGCGCACCGGTTCGCGCGAGCTATTCACCCTGTGCGTGATCGCTGCAGCAGTCAGCATCGCCTATGGTGCGGCCACGCTGTTCGGCGTGTCGTTTGCGCTGGGCGCCTTTTTTGCGGGCATGGTGATGCGCGAGTCGGAGTTCAGCCACCGCGCCGCCGAGGACTCGCTGCCGCTGCGCGAAGCGTTTGCCGTGCTGTTCTTTGTGTCAGTGGGCATGCTGTTCGACCCGATGGTGCTGGTCCAGCAGCCGCTACAAGTCCTGGCGGTGCTGGCCATCATCATCGTGGGCAAGTCGATTGCCGCTGCAGCTCTGGTGCTGGTGTTCCGCTACCCGCTGAACACGGCGCTGAACGTGTCCGCCAGCCTGGGCCAAATTGGCGAGTTCTCCTTCATCCTGGCCGGTCTGGGGGCCAGCCTGGGGCTACTGCGGCCCGAGGGACAGAGCCTGATATTGGCCGGTGCCCTACTGTCCATCGCCGTCAACCCGCTGGTGTTCAAGGGCGCGGACTGGCTGGAGCAGTGGGTGGAAGCCCACCCGTCGCTCAAGCAGCAGTTCGCACGCAGCACCGACCATCTGGCCGAGCTGCCCATGGACACACATGAGAAATACCTGTCGCGCCAGGTCGTGCTCGTGGGCTACGGCCGGGTTGGAAAGCGTCTGGCTGTGGAGCTGGGTGTGCAGGGCATCCCGTTTGTGGTGGTCGAGCAAAACCGCGAACGTGTGGAGCAATTGCGCGCCAGCGGCCTGAGCGCCGTATCTGGCGACGCGGCCGATGCTGCCGTACTGGTACAGGCGCACATTGCCCACGCCAGCATGCTGGTGGTGGCCACGCCCGACGCCTTCAATGTGCGCCAGATGGTGGAGAACGCCCGCATGCTCAACCCTGCGATAGAAACCGTGGTGCGTACCCACAACGAAACCGAGGCCGAACTGCTGCAGCAGGAAAAGATCGGCCGTGTCTTCCTGGGTGAAGACGAGCTGGCCCATAGCATGGGCAGGCACGTGCTGGAACGGTTTGGCAAGACTGCAACGCCCAGCCACGCATAAAGCGCCGGTAAAAAAGACAAAAAAATAGCTGCTAGCGCACATTCCGCATGCGCTAGCAGCTATTTATTCCATAGCGCCGTCACGCAGACGGCGGCTGGATTCAGACGATGGCGGTCAGTTCCGAAGAATTGACGAAGCCGGTGCCGGCACGTGGCCATTCCACCAGCACGCCCTTGTCGGTCTGGGCGATCACATAACCGTCGGTACGCAAGATGCTGCCGCGACGCACCAAATTGACGCGCTCGCCTGGAACAAACGTGGCAGCAGCGACGGTGAACAAAGATTTCAAAAAGAACAGAACTTGCATGGTAAATATCCTGAATGTTTCAGACCCTTGGGGGGCTGCCGGCACAGCGGCCGTGGTGGTTTAGTGAGACTGCAGCCAGTCCCGCTGGCGGGATTCCAGGTCGGCTAGCGACTGGGATTTGCTGAGATAGCTCTCAACATCGCTGGATTCGTGCTGTTCAAAACTACGGCCAATTGCCTGGGCAGCACGCCGAGCGGACAACAAAAAGAAGAGAGCGATGTTCATAGCTAGAACTCCAAATTTAGAGGTTTACCCTTTCTAGGGTTAACCCTAGTATCGCACAAAGTGGGTGCGCGCGTGCACGAATATGTGCGCATAAGCCGAGTTTGTTTGCGATAAGTCACACTTTAGGTGCATGACCGGCACACACAGCCGCACCCAACGCCGCCTAGATCCAGCCTGCAAGGCACTTAAAAACCAGTGGTGAAAATGCCCGATAGCGCAGATAGATACTCCGCAGTCAGCTATTGAATCAATAGCAACTACCAAAGCCTCTGCAGACGCCCGTCCACCAGGCGCAGGCCACGTGTGGCCATGGCACGGGCTTCGCCCTCGTCGTGCGTTACCAACACGGCAGCCATGCCGGCCTCGAAGATACGCTGGCGAAACTCGGCCTGCAGGCTTTGGCGCAGGGCCGCATCCAGCGCGGAAAACGGCTCGTCCAGCAGCAAGGCGCGCGGCGCGGTGATGAGGGCACGGGCCAGGGCCACACGCTGCTGCTCTCCGCCAGACAAGGTCCATACGCGGTGGCGGGCATGGCTGGCCAGGCCGAAACGCGCCAGCATGGCCTCGGCGCGCTGGCGGGCCTCGGCCTTTTTCACTCGTTGCTCCACCAAGCCGAAAGCCACGTTGTCGCGCACGTCCAGGTGTGGAAACAGCGCGAAGTCCTGGAACATCAGGGCGAAGCCGCGCCGCTCGGGTGGCAGCCGGGTGATGTCCTGCGTATCGAACCAGACGCTGCCGGACTCGGCCTCCTCCAACCCGGCCGCTATTTTCAAAAGCGTACTTTTGCCACTGCCGGACGGGCCCAGCAGGGCCACGATTTCGCCCTCGGCCACCTGCAGGCTGAGCTGGTCGGCCAGCAGTCGAGAGCCGTAATGTTTGGTGATGGATCGCAGTTCAAGCATGGGGAGGATGGGTGGGTTCCGCCCGTCGCGGGCCTTCGATCAACGCAAACGCCGCCAAGGCCAGCGCCATCAGCAGGCAGGCCAGCACTAGCGCCGCGTCGCCATTGGCAGCACCGGGCCGGCCCAGGCGCTGGTAGACCAGGGTGGTGAGCGTGGCCCATTCGGGGCGGGATAAAAACAGCGTGACCGCAAACTCGCCGAGCGCCGTGGCGGCTGCAAATGCCATGCCGCGGCGCAACGCGGGTGCGACCAGCGGCAGCGTGACACGCCAGAACAGCCGCCAGGGGCTGGCGCCCAGGCTGCGCGCCGCCTGGGACACATGCGCGGGCAGGCTGTCCAAAGCGGCTGCCAGGGACTTGGCGACAAAGGGGTAAGCCAGCACGGCATAGGCGCACAGCAGCAGTGCCAGACTAGCAGTCCACTGCGGGTACAGCAACAAAAGGCCAAAGGCCACGGTGATCGGCGACACCACAAACGGCAAAAAGGCCGCCGCGCGCATCGCCAGCGACTGCTGTGCCGCCAGCGCATGCAGCAGCCCCAGCACGCTGGCCAGTAACAGGGCCACAGCCGAAAAGCGTAAGGTATTCCACAGCGCGACCAGGGTATCGGCCTCCAGCAGCACGGCCCAGATCTGCCAGCCCGCGTGCACCGCCCGCCACAGAATCGCCGCGATAGGTGCAGCGCAGAAAAAAATCAGCACAGCACATGCGCCCCACACGCCCAGCCAATGCACGGGTCGATTGGGGCGGCGGCGCGCGATGGGCTGCACACGGCCGGGCACGGCCAGGCGCTTTTCGATGGCGGCATAGCCCCAGGCCACGGCACCGGTCAGCAGCAGCATCCACAGCGCCAGCAAGCTCGCCGGGGCCAGCTGCAGCTCGTGCGCGACCAGGCTGTAGATCTCCACCTCCACCGTCGCATAGCGCTGGCCCCCCAACACCAGGGCCAGGCCAAAACCGGCAAAGCAATACAAGAACACCAGGCACAGGCTGGACGCCAGCCAGGGTGCGATCGCCGGCCACTCCACCCGCCAGAAGGCCCGCCACGGGCTGGCACCCAGGCTGCGCGCGGCGGCCACACGCTGGGCATTGACCTGCTCCAGCGCCTCCACCCCAGCCCGCACCACCACGCACAGATTGAAAAACAAATTGCCATACAGCAGCAGCCAGGGCGAGTCCTGTAGCTCCAGCCCCAAGGCATTGCTCAACAGACCACGCGGCCCCCACAGCGCCAGCACGCCCACTGCCGCCACCAGGGTGGGCACCACGAACGGCAGCATCAGCAGGCGCAACACCAGGCGGCGCCCGGCAAACTCCCAACGCGCCAGCACCCAGGCCACGGGCAAGCCCAGCAGCAAAGCGGCGACACAGGTGGCGCCCGCCTGCAAAAGCGACCACAGCACGCGCCAGCGCAGATACGGGTCGGTCCATACCGCCCAAAGCGACGGCGTGGGTCCGGTGGCCAGCTCACCCCAAAAACCTTCAAACCCGAGCCGCAGCACCGGTGCCACCAGCAGCACCGCCAGGCACAGCAGCGGCAGCGCTGCCAGCACACTCTGGCGGCGTGTGATGGCCACTATTTCAGAACCACCTGCGTCCAGCGTGCGATCCAGGCCGTGCCCTTGTCGGCAATGGTCTCGGCGGGCAGACTTTCAAACGCGGTGGGCTCGACCGCATGGCGCATCACATCGGCCAGGGGCGTGTGGGCCTCCACCGGGTACATCCACATGCTGGTTTGCAAGGCTTGCTGCACCGTGCCAGCGCGCATGAAGCGGATGAACTTGGCGGCGGCTTCGCGCTGCCCGCCACCCGCGACCAAGGCCACGCCCTCGACCTGGCGGAACACGCCGCCTTTGAGGAACAGGTTGGCGGTGGGCGACTCGCTGATCTTTTCCTTGCTGTAGAACACCTCGGCCGCCGGGCTGGTGGCATAGCTGACCACCAGCGGGCGGCTGCCGCCGTTGCGGCTGAATTCGGTGTAGTAGGCCTCGGTCCAGCCCTTAACCACCTTCACGCCGTTGGCACGCATGCGGCCCCACCAGTCAAAGGCTTTCTCCTCGCCCATGCCGGCCACGGTAGCCAGCAAGAAAGCGTAGCCGGGGCTGGAGGTGGCGGGGTTGGGCACCACCAGCAGGTTACGGTAGGCCGGCTGGGTCAAATCCTCCAGCGTCTTGGGCAAGGCCAGGCCGCTCTTGGCAAAGGCGGCCTTGTCGAAATTCAGCGTGACGAAACCGTAGTCCACCGCCACCACATTCGTGCCTACCTGTGTCACCGGCGAGCCCTGGGTATAGGTCATGGGCTCCAGCACCTTGGCGGCCTGGGCCTTGGCCACCAGCGCGTTGTCCAGGCCAAACACCACGTCGGCAATGGGCTGCGCGCGGGTCAGTATCAGCTTGTTCAGCATTTCACCCGCATCCCCGGCCTTGATCAGGCTGAGCTTGACGCCGGCATCGGCCTCGAACTGGGCCAGCAAGGGCTTGGGCAAATCAAAAGAGCTGTGCACCAGCACACGCAGCTCCTTGTCGGCCGCCAGGGCGGGGAAGGTGCAGAGTGCGGCCAGCGCAGTGGCGGCCCAGGTGAGCGTACGGCGTGTACTAGAAGCGCGGCGGTGGAACATGCTTGCCTTTCAATGCGCCGGCGCGGGTCGCATGGAAGGCCGCAGCCCCATCACGCTCCCTACGCTGGCATGACCCAGATCAGGTGTGTGGGGTATTTCTCAGCCCGCTTCAAAGCAGGCACCCCCGGTGAAGCGTGGGATTGTAGAGTTCTCCCTGCTGGCGCTGGACAAACTTGTGGATAACCCGGGCAAGCGTTTGTATATGCAGGCTAAGTCCTTGATTTACAAAGACAAAGCTTACAGCGCCTATTTTTTAGGCAAGTGGAATACTAAGCCTTGGCGGTCATACGGCCCTTCAGGGCGCCGATGGCAACCAGGGCCGTGGGTACCAGAATCATGGCCCAGATGATCTTGTCCAGGTTCTGCTTGACCCAGGGAAAATTGCCAAAGAAGTAGCCGATGGTGACGATGCCCACCACCCACAGCACGCCCCCCAGCACGTCAAAAAACACAAACTTGGCCCGATTCATCACCGCCACGCCCGCCACAAACGGCGCGAAAGTGCGCAGGAACGGCATAAAGCGTGCAGCCACCAGGGTCAGGCCGCCATAGCGCTCGTAAAACGCATGGGCCTGGTTGAAGGCCTTCTTGTTGAAAAAGCGCGAATCTTCCCACTGGAATACCTTGGGGCCTAAATAACGGCCGATGGCGTAATTGCTCTGGTTGCCCAAAATCGCCGCGGCCAGCAGCAGCCCGACCGACAGCGGATAGGACATCAGCCCCACACCGCACATGGCGCCCACCACAAACAGCAGCGAGTCCCCCGGCAGGAACGGCATCACAACAACGCCGGTCTCCACAAAAATGATCAGAAACAGCAGGGCGTAAACCCACAAGCCGTAATTGCTTACAAAAGCCTGCAGGTGCTTGTCCACGTGCAGAATGAAGTCGAGAAGTTGCATGAGAATGTCCATGGGCACCGATTATCGCCAGCATCGCAAGACAAACGGAAGACAGCCATGACACGCCACACCCATCTGCTCATCATCGACCCCCAGAACGATTTTTGCGATCTCCCCCCAGGTGCTGGCGGCAGCCCTGCCCTGCCGGTCACCGGCGCCCATGCCGACATGCAGCGGCTGGCAGCCTTCATCCGCGAATATGCGGCCCGGCTGACCGACATCACCATTACGCTGGACTCGCACCACCGGTTGGACATCGCCCACCCCACCTTCTGGCTGCAAGGCGACGGCAGCGCCGTCACTCCCTTCACCACCATCACGGCGGCGGATGTGAACGCCGGCCTGTATCGGCCGCGCAACCCCGCCCACCTGGGCCGCAGCCTGGCCTACCTGGATGCGTTGGAGGCGCGCGGCCGCTACACCCTGATGGTCTGGCCGGTGCACTGCGAGATCGGCACCTGGGGCCACAACGTACACGCCGATGTGCACGCCGCCTACAGCGCCTGGGAAGACCAGCAGGGCCGTAGCGTCACCAAGCTGAGCAAGGGGAGCAACCCCTGGACCGAACACTACAGCGCGGTCATGGCCGAGGTGCCCGATGCGCAGGACGAGGCCACCGGCCTGAACCACACGCTGATGGCCGCCATGGACCAGGCCGACACCCTGCTGATTGCCGGCGAGGCCAGCAGCCACTGCGTGCGCGCCACCACCGAGCACATCGTGGACCACCTGGCGCGCCACAAACCCCAGCGCATCGTGCTGCTGACCGACTGCATGAGCCCGGTGGGCGGCTTCCAGCTGCAGCACGAAATGTTTTTGCAGGACATGCAAAGGCGCGGACTGGAACTGGCTAGCAGCCAGGACTTGTGGCTATAAACCCGCCAGCGCCCCTCAGGTCGCGCAGTGACTGCGGCCGATCTGCGCCGCCCTCTAAAATCACCCGGTGAACGCCCCCATCTCCCCCCCCCTGCTGTCCCCCAGTCCCCGCCGCGTCATCCGCGAGCTGCCCGATGAACTCATCAGCCAGATCGCCGCAGGCGAAGTGGTGGAGCGCCCGGCATCCGTGGTGCGCGAGCTGGTCGACAACGCGCTGGACGCTGGCGCCACGCAGATCACGCTGCGCCTGCTGGCCGGCGGCGTGCGGCTCATTGCGGTGGAAGACGATGGCGGAGGCATCCCGATGGAAGAGCTGCCCATCGCCCTGAAGCGCCACGCCACCAGCAAGATCCGCGACCTGCATGAGCTGGAATCCGTGGGCACCATGGGCTTCCGTGGCGAAGCCCTGGCCGCTATCAACTCCATAGCTGACATGGCAATCGCCTCGCGCGCCAGCGGCCAATCAAATGCATTTCTGCTGGATGGCCGCAGCGGCGAACTAAAGCCCGTGGCGCGCAGCACCGGCACCACGGTAGAGGTGAAAGAGCTGTTCTTCAGCACCCCGGCCCGCCGCAAGTTCTTGAAGACCGATGCCACCGAGCTGGCCCACTGCGTGGAAGCCGTGCGCCGACATGCGTTGGCCCGGCCCGACGTAGGCTTTGCCATCTGGCACGAGGGCAAACTGGTCGAGCAATGGCTCGCCTGCCCTGCACCCCACAGCATTGACGCGCTGTCCGAGCGCCTGCGCGACGTGCTGGGCGATGACTTCACCGAGCGCTCGGTGGCGGTAGACCACCGCAGCTCCATGCGCGACGACGGCGGCCAGGCCGTGCGCGTCTGGGGCCGGGTCGGCATTCCCGACGCGGCGCGGGCCCGGCCCGACCAGCAGTTTGCCTACGTCAACGGCCGCTTTGTGCGCGACAAGGTCATCACCCACGCCGCCCGCAGCGCGTATGAGGACGTGCTGCACGGCCAGCGCCAGCCGGTGTATGCGCTGTATGTGGAGATCGACCCGACCCGGGTGGACGTAAACGTGCACCCCACCAAGATCGAAGTGCGCTTCCGCGACAGCCGTGAAGTCCACCAGGCCGTGCGCCGCGCCGTGGATGCAGCCTTGGCGGCACCGCGCGCAGCCGCTGCTGCGGCAGCGAGCGCCACGACACCCACCACCAGCCCGCCGCAAGAATTTATACAAAACAAGGCTCCAGCGCAGGTAGCACCTGCGCAAGCAGCTATCTATTTCGCAGCACCCACACCCCACAAGGTGTCGGACTTCGAAGCCCTGTGGCCGGTGACCACGACCGTTGCGGCGCCCGTGCCCAGCCCTGCGCCCCATACATACGCCGCTACACCCACCGCAGCCCCGGTTACCGCGGCCAGCGCCCCCACCACCCAGCCGGACCAGCCCAAGGAGGCCTGGCCCCTGGGCCGCGCCATCGCCCAGTTGCAAGGCATCTACATCCTGGCCGAAAACAGCCAGGGCCTGGTGGTGGTGGACATGCACGCGGCGCACGAGCGCATCGTCTACGAGCGGCTCAAGGCCCAGTTGGCGAACACAGAGCATGCGCGCATCAGCAGCCAGCCGCTGCTGATCCCGGTCACCTTCGCCGCCACGCCACAAGAAGTCGCCACCGCCGAAGCCCATGTAGACACACTGGCCACGCTGGGCCTGGAGATCAGCCCGTTCTCGCCCAAAACCCTGGCCGTGCGCGCCGTGCCTACCAGCCTGGTGCAGGGTGACGCGACCGAACTGGCACGTGGCGTGCTTGCTGAACTGGCACAACATGAAGCCAGCACCGTGATCCAACGCGCGCACAACGAACTGCTAGGCACCATGGCCTGCCACGGCGCCGTGCGCGCCAACCGCCGCCTGACCCTGGACGAAATGAACGCCCTACTGCGCCAGATGGAAACTACCGAACGATCCGACCAATGCAACCATGGGCGCCCCACATGGCGACAAATCACAGTGAAAGAGCTGGACACCTTGTTCATGCGCGGCCGGTGACCATGCAGCGCACACTCCTGTTGCTGGCGCTGCTGGCATGCCAGTTTTCCAAGTCTGCCCAGGCCGAAAGCGTGGACTGCCACGTCAGCTACGGTGGCGAGACGCAGATCATTTCGGCCCAGCCCGCAGCCACGCCCTACACCGTCGCACCGACCTCCATCGGCTCGTATTTCATGTTCCGCCTGGTGTTTGAACGCCAGCCACCCGGGCTGGCCGCCATCAAGCTCTATACCTATGCCGACCGCGACCCGCCGCAAGGCGCGGTAATGCTGCACCAGGCCGACTACCTGTATCCGCCGCCGCCAGCGCAAGGGCAGTATGGCTTCACCGGCCTACAGCGCGTGTATGAGCCCATACGCGACGGTGAATTGCAATACTGGTGCGGCTGGAAGAAATGATGAAACATACCTTGCTCGCCGCGCTGCTCTGCGTCCCCCTGCTGGGCTTTGCCGCGCCCGCTGAATCGAAAAAAGTCGAGCTGCTGTTCGGCGGCGATGTCATGCTGGACGACGGCCCCGGCCGCCTGATCGCCGCCGGCGGCGACCCGCTGGCAGCCATCGCCCCCATCCTGCAGGCGGCCGACGTGGCCATAGGCAACCTGGAAACCTCGGTTGCCGCCACCACCACCGGTACGCCGCTGGACAACAAGATCTACACCTTCCGCGCCCAGCCAAACACGGTAAATGTGCTCAAGGGCCGCTTCACCGCGATGTCGGTGGCCAACAACCACAGCGGCGACTTTGGCCGCGAAGCCTTCATGGAAACGCTGGCGCATCTGCGCAGCGCAGATATCGCCGGCTTCGGTGGCGGTGCGAACCTGGTCGAAGCGCACAAGCCCTACTGGATTGAAAAGAACGGCCTGCGCATCGCCGTGCTGGGCTACGACGAATTCAAGCCCCGCTCTTTCGAGGCCGGTGCCAACTGGCCCGGCGTGGCCTGGAGCGAAGACAGCCTGGTGGTGGCCGATATCCGCGCCGCCAAGGCCGCTGGCGCCGACGTGGTCATCCCCTTCATGCACTGGGGCTGGGAGCGCGAACCCGAGCCCAGCCAGCGCCAGCGCCAACTGGCCAGGCTCATGGTCCAGGCCGGCGCCGATGCCGTGGTGGGCAGCCACCCGCACGTCACCCAGGGCGCCGATGTGGTGCTGGGCAAGCCGGTGATCTGGAGCCTGGGCAATCTGGTGTTCGACGGCTTCGAACTGCCCGCCGCCAAGCTGGGTTGGCTGCTGCGTCTGAGCGTGGACAAGCAAGGCATTCGCAGCTGGAACACCGTGGCCGTACGCATGGACGCCGACGGCACGCCCAGCCCCGACACCAGCCTGGCCACGCCCTGCGGGCGCCGTGGCAGCGCCAAGATAAGCCACTGCTGACTTTCTGGTAGCCTCCGGCGCATGTCCGCGCCGTCTGCCTCCCTCTCCGCCACACCCGCCGCCCCCACTCCTCTTCCCCGCTGCATCGCCCTGGCAGGTCCCACGGCCTCGGGTAAAACCGCCGCCGCGCTGGCGATTGCGCAACGCATGCCGGTGGAGATCATCAGCGTCGATTCCGCGCTGGTCTACCAGGGCATGGACATAGGCACGGCCAAGCCCACGGCAGCCGAGCTGGCCCAGGTGCCGCACCACCTGATCAACATCCGCGACCCGCTGCAGGCCTATAGCGCGGCCGAATTCGTGGTGGATGCCGAGCGCCTGCTGGCCGACATCACCGCGCGTGGCAAGCTGCCGCTGCTGGTGGGCGGCACCATGCTGTACTTCAAGGCGCTGTTTGACGGCATAGACCCCATGCCCACCGCCAACCCCGCCATCCGCGCCGAACTGGAGGCCGAAGCCGCCGCGCACGGCTGGCCCGCACTGCACGCCCAGTTAGCCCTGGTCGACCCTATCACCGCCGCCCGATTGCAGCCGCTGGACGGCCAGCGCATACAGCGTGCGCTGGAGGTATACCGCATCTCCGGTCAACCTTTGTCCAGCTTTCATGCTACAAAAAACGCAGCTGCCAGCGCAGATAGAACTTGCGCCACAACCCTTATTTCTTTGGAACCTCTGGACCGCGCCTGGCTGCATGCGCGCATCGCCCTGCGCTTTGAGCAGATGCTGGCCGGTGGCTTTCTGGACGAGGTGCAAGCCTTGCGTGCGCGCGGTGACCTGCACCTGGATTTGCCCAGCATGCGCTGCGTGGGCTACCGCCAGGCCTGGGAGGCCTTGGATGGACTCTGGCCCATGGCTGAGCTGCGCGACAAAGGCGTCTTCGCCACCCGCCAACTGGCCAAGCGGCAGATCACCTGGCTGCGCTCCATGCCGCAGCGGCGCATCGTGGCCTGCGAGGCGCCAGACGCTTTGCAGCAGGTACTCGACATCGTGGAGCAGGCGGTATGAGCCTGGTCATCAATGGCCTGGCCAAGCGCTATGGCGACAGCACGGTCTTCACCAATGTGTCGCTGCGCGTGGCGCCAGGCGAGTTTGTCGCCATCGTCGGTGAATCTGGCGTGGGCAAATCCACGCTGCTGAACTGCATGGCCGGACTGGACAGCTGGGACAGTGGCACGGTACATATCGCCGGGACTGACCTGGGCACGCTGGGCAACGACCAGCGCGCCCTGCTGCGGCGCCAGCAGGTGGGCTTTGTGTTCCAGGCCTTCCATGTACTGCCACATCTGGACGTGGCGCAAAACGTGGCCTTGCCGCTGATGCTACTGGGCCAGAACGATGCGGCGCGGGTGGAAAGTCTGCTGGAAGCCGTGGGCCTGGGTGGCCTGGGCGCACGGCTGCCGCAGCAGCTCAGCGGCGGCCAGTTGCAGCGCGTGGCGATTGCACGCGCCCTGGTGCACCGCCCGGCCCTGCTGCTGGCTGACGAGCCCACCGGCAACCTGGACCCCACCACCGCCGCCAAGGTAATGGATGCGCTGCTGGCCCAGACCCGAGCCCAGGGCGCGTCCCTGGTGCTGGTCACCCATTCGGAGTCTGCAGCGGCGCGGGCCGACCGTGTGCTGCATCTGCGGGTCGACGGTATATCCGAATAAAAAATGCCGCTAGCGCAGATAGAACCTGCGCAAGCAGCTATTGATTCAATAGCAAAATAACTCCAAGCCAAGTCTATAGACAGAACGCAGGCCGTCCAGAAACACCGCAGAACTGGCTTTGCCAGGCTGCTGGTGTTGCCCCCTGCAAGGGGGGTGGCGAAAAGTGCGAAGCACTGTAGCCTGGGGGTGAGCTTAGAAAGTGGTTTCAGCGTGCAGGCTTTGGCGTGCGGGCAGGTAAATGGAGAAGATCGCGCCGCCATCGGGCATATTGCCGGCCACCACGCTGCCCTCGTGGGCTTCGATGATCTTCTTGCAGATCGTCAAGCCCAGGCCGGTGCCGCCCGAGCCGTCCTTGCTGCTGCTGGACTGCACAAAGGCGTCGAAGATCTTTTCCAGCTCGGCCGGCGGCACGCCCGCACCGTGGTCGCGCACACTGATGCAGATGCGGCGGTCTTCGGTGATCTTGCCTTGCACCACGATTTCGCTCCAGACGGGCGAGAATTTGATAGCGTTGGCCGCGATATTGCGCACCACCTGCTGGAAGCGCACCGGGTCCACCTTGGCGATCAGCGGGCGCTCGCCCAGCTCCACCACGGTCAGCACATGCTTGGCCTGCAGCAGGGGGCTGAGCTCGTGCAGCACGGCGTGCACCAGGCCGCGCAGATCGGCCCGTTCCAGGTTGATGCCGCCTACCGAGCTTTCGATCTTGGACACGTCCAGCAAATCATTCACCAGCGCCAGCATGCGCACGCCCGAGGCGTGGATATCGTTGAACATGCCTTGCAGCTTGGGGTTCTCGCGCCCGCGCATCACGCCCAGCTCCGAAAAGCCCAGGATGGACTGCAGCGGCGTACGCAGCTCATGGCTGATGTTGGCTATGAACTCCGACTTGGCACGCGAGGCTTCTTCCGCCGCCTCGCGCGCCTCACGGGTGGCGCGCTCGGCCTGGCGGAACTCGCTCACGTCCATCATGCTGCTGAGCAGGCTGGCGCCGCCGTCGCCCGAGCCGGGCACCAGCACCTTGTTCACCACCACATCGCGGCGGCTGCCATCCCGGTGCAGCACCTTCACTTCGTAACGTACGGAGCCTCCTTCGCGCCACAGCTGGGAGTTTCGTTCGCACACCAGAGCGGCCTCGCTGGGCGACATAAAAGCCTCGGGGTACTGCCCCACCACCTTCTGCCGCGCGTGACCGGTGAACTCCTCCCAGGCGCGGTTGACGCTGGTGTACTGGCCCCGCTGGTTGAAAGTGGCCACCGGCGTGGGACTGATCTCCAGCAGGGTGCCCACAAACGCCAGCTGGTGCTTCAGGGCCTGCTCGGCAAAATAGCGCTCCGACACATCCACCGCGCTGCCGGCGAAACCGACGATCTCTGACTTGCTGCGCAGCGGCACCACGGCAAAGTCCAGCCGCCGGGCCATACCGTCCACCGTACGGATGCTGGCGGTGGCAGTGCGCACACCGCTATCGCCCTGTAGCGTGAACAGGGCCTGCACGGCCTCCCGGTCGCTAGGCTCAACCACCTCGGCCAGGGTCTTTGACAGCGTGGTCTGCGTCACGTCGCCACGCAGGGCCAGCCAGCGTTCATTGGTGTAGGTGATGATGCCCCGGGTGTCAGTGCGGAAGATCAGCTCCTGCACGCTCTTCACCAGAACCTGCAGCTCGCGCTCGCGGTGCACTGCCTCGCGGCGCGCCAGCCCCAGCTGGACATAGGCGTTCTCCCGGGCGCGCAGACTACGCCGCGCCGCCCAGGTCATATAGCCCAGAAACAGACTGGTAAACACCGCCACCACGGCAAACCAGCGCATGGTCTTGACCCATTCGGCCACCACGCTGGCATAGGGCTGCTCAACCAAGACCACCAGCGGCCGACCTTTGGACAGGCGAAACGACACTACCTGCCGCTGCGGCACGGCGCCCTCACCCACATAGTTGGCATGCTCGATCGCGGGCAGGTAATGGCTAAAAACCGGGTGCTGGGCCAGCGAGGTGGCCGGCGCCAGCGTGCCACTGCTGGCCAGCACGCTGCCCTGGTAGCTCAGCAGATAGGCCGCGTTTTGCGGATTATCCAGCGTCAGCAGCTGAAAGTTGGAGAACGCATCCGCGTTCATCAACGCCACCAGGTACAGAGCCTGGTGTGAGCGGTTGTGCTGCTGCGCGCGCAGCAGGGGAATGAAGCCGACGCCGGCCGTAGGCGCCACGTCGGATGCGGCCAGGGCTGCCAGGCTGCGGCCAGCGATAAAGCTGCCCAACTTTTCCTGTCCTGGCGTGGGCAGGGTACCTAGCCGGTCTAGCACGATACGCAGCCCCACGTCCTTGGGCACGGTGCTGGCCTGTACCATGCCGCTGGCATCCACCATGGCCAGCGAGCGCACCAGGGGCAGGCCGGCCAGAGCCTGGGACAGGAGGGAATGGCTTTTGTCTGCGCTGCCGATGGCCTCAACATTCGCCGTCTCTGCCGCCAGGTAGCCCAAGGCCACGGACACGGTTTCCACCGAGCGCGTGGCCTGGTCCTCCAGCACGCGGGCCTGCAGCTCGCCCCGGTCCTGGAAGCCTTGCACCACCTCCTGGTATTCGTACCAGCCCAGCAAGCACAGCAGCAGCCAAGTCATCAACGTCAGCGACACACCAGCGGCCAGCACCACATTGCTGGACAGGCGGCGGCCTGCCTTGCGTGACGAGGGAGCTGACGCAGCGGCAGACGCCAAAATGACGGACATCAGCCAGGCACCACGATGGGCGACAGACCATGCCGAGCCGCCGCGGCGCTCAGCCGGCCATCGTGTTTGATGCGGGTGACAAATGCATTCAGCTGCGCCAGCCAGACGGGGTCACCCGGTTTAACCGCATAGCCATAGGGCACCACGTGAAAGGGCTTGGGCGGGGCAATCAGGCGGGCCCAGTCGGCGTTGTCCAGCAGGCGTCGGCTGTAGGCGTAGTCGGTCATGAACACGTCCACCCGGCCAGCCTCCAGCTCGCGTTCGCGGGTGGTCGGCGGGGCAATGGAAACAACCTGCGCCGCTTTCAGGCTTTCAATCATCACCGGCTCCATGAAGGTGCCCGCCTGTACGCCAACCAGTACGCCGGGCTTGTCGATGTCGGCCCATTGGCGCACCGTGCGGTTGCTCTGGGTACTGACGGCGTAAATATCGCTTTGCAGGTAGGGCTGGGTAAACCTCAGTTGTTGCAGGCGCTGGGACAGCATGCCCACGGCAAACATGGCTACGTCGCAGCGGTCCTGCAGCAGGTCTTGCACCAGGGTGGGAAAGGAGGAATCCACATACTCCACGCGCAGCTTCAGGTCGCGGCCCAGCTCGGCGGACAGGTCGATGTCGATACCCTGGAGCTGCTGGGTATTCGGGTTGCGATGGCTCACGCCATAGTATTCGGGCCAGATGCAAACCCGTATCTTGCCGCTGGATCTGACCCGCTCCACCACCGTGCCGGCCCAGGGACTGGCCATCCAAGCCAGGCTCAGACCAGCCACCAGAGCCAATCTCAGAATCCGCTGGAAACAAATACGACGCATAGTGCTAAATCCAGATTTCAGACGTTGTCGACCAGTTGGTTAAAGGTAGGACGGGTACGGTTGATGTCGTCGCGCAGGCTGATGAAGGTCTGCGCATTGGCAAGGAATATATCCACGATGTGGGGGTCAAACGCAAGGCCGCGCTGCTCCTTCAGCATCTGCAATGCAATATCGTCGGCAAAAGCACGGCGGTAGCAACGGTCCATGGTCAGCGCATCAAAAAAATCGACTACCGCCACGATACGCCCCGTCAATGGAATGGCTTCACCTTGCAGGCCCGCAGGATAGCCCGTACCGTCCCAACGCTCATGGTGGGCCAAGGCCAATTCAGCCGCAAGTTGAAATAGCGGGATACGCGAACGCCCCAGAATGTCGGCCCCCATTTCCGAATGTTGGTTCATGGAGGCGCGCTCCAGCGGAGAAAATGTGCCAGGCTTCTTCAGCACAGCGTCAGGTATACCGATCTTGCCAATATCGTGCATGGGCGCTGCTTTACGCAACATGCGGGCCATGGCCGGACTCTGGCCCAGCACCAAGGCCAAGGCCTCGGAAAGATAGCCCATACGGATGATGTGCACCCCGGTGTCGTCGTCCTTCAGATCGGCGGCCAATGACAAACGAAACAAGGCCTCGTGGTGGGCACGTGCCACCTCTTCCAAGGCTTCATTCCGCTCCCGGTACATGCGGCCAAAATCCTCGATGAGTTTTTGCATCTGCAGACTTGCAGAGTCAGAGAAGCTGTTTCCGCCCAGGGTAGTCATGTTGTACTCTTTCGCAACACGGCCAGCGGACTCATGCTTCCCACTGCTGGTCTATCGTTTCCATCAATTTCAGTGGACTGAAGGGCTTGACCATATAAGCGTCGGCGCCAGCCTTCAGGCCCGCCTCCAGGTCTTCACTGCGGCCACGGGCCGTCAGCAGCAGAATGCGCGGTGCCTTGGGCAGCGACTTCAGCGTACCGCATACCTCCAAGCCGTTTACCGAGCCAGGCATCATCACGTCCAGCAACACCAGGTCGGGCTGCTCCTGCATGGCCATCATCAGCGCACTCTCGCCGTCCTCGGCCTCGAAAACGTTGTAGGTTTCAAATTCCAAAGTCATACGGATCAACCGACGGATATCAGCATGGTCATCCACGATCAGTATTTTTTTCATTTTGCGGCTCTTGAAACGATAGAAAGATTAAAAACGCGATGAACATATCATATATTCCGAAATTATCATTTTCAAGTGAATTAATTAACAAAAGCTGATGCATTCGTTAGAATCCGCAAATGGACACTGATATTCAGACTACTACCACCCTCCCCCCCGGTGACAACCTCACGACTTTGGACGTGGCGCGCATGCTGGGCTTAGCGGTGCGCTCCGTGCAACTCATGGTGGACCGGGGCGAGCTACAGGCATGGAAAACGCCCGGCGGCCACCGCCGCATCTCCCGCCAATCGGTAGAGCGCTGGCGGGCTGGTGGCCAGGCCGCCCGCACAGGTGACAGCACGGCCACCCCAGTACAGGACGCCCCCCGCCATGGTGGCAACGTGCCCACCAAGGTGCTGCTGATTGAAGACTCGATGCACTTCCAGAACCTGGTCACGCTGCTGCTGCAGCGGCAGTTCCCGGCGCTGGAGCTGCGTACCGCATCCGATGGCATTGCCGGGCTGATCATGGCCGGGCAGTTCCAGCCCGACGTGCTGATGGTGGACCTGCTGCTGCCTGGCATTGACGGTGCCACCCTGCTGACCGGCCTGCGCGCCAACCCGCTGTTCAGAAATTTGCAGGTCATCGTCATCACCTCGCTGGACCCCAGCGAACTCACGCCCTACGCCTTTGCGCTGGATGGCGTACCCGTGGTGCACAAACCCCGCCTGGTCGCCGAACTGCCGCCGCTGCTCACGCAGTGCCTGCAAAACCTGCAGCAGCTGGCGCCCTGACCAACGGCATGGACACGCCGCGCGTACTGCTGGTAGAAGACGACCCGCTGCTGCGGCGTTTTGTGCGCATGGCCCTGGAAGAGCTGCCGCTCCAACTGCTGGAATGCGATGGCGTACCAGCCGCACTGGAAATACTGGCCGGTACGCAGGTCCAGCTCATCATTACCGACCTGATGCTATCGGGCGCCTCCGGCGTTGACCTACTGCAATACCTGCAACGCACGCCTGCCCTGCTGGCCCAGGCCAGGACCATGGTTCTGAGTGCCGGCCTGACCCCGGAAGTCCGCGCCAAGCTGGCCCCTTTGAATGTGTGGCGCATGCTGTCCAAACCCGTGTCTTTGCAACTGCTGGAAGACAGCGTGATGGAGGCCCTGAACGACGCACCGCCTGCCGACAGCGCGGCGCCGCCACCGCCTGCCAATCCTCCAGCGCCAGACGACCAGCACGCCGCCGATACCTATTTCGCGGGTGACCTGGAGCTGTTCCACAGCTACCGCGCCGCCTGCCTGCTGCAGTTCCCGCACGATATCCAAGCCGGCAACGCGGCCTGCGCGCCGCTGGACCTGCCCTCCCTGCGCCGTGTGGCCCACAGCCTGAAAAGCGTGCTGCAAACCCTGGGCTATGCCGACCTGTCGGCCCAGGCCTGGGCCGTGGAGAACCTCTGCCATACCGGCCAGGCCGAACCGGCACTACAGGGCTGGAGCGGGCTGCGCACGCAGTTGCAGGCATTGGTCGGCCCGGCTTGACGGGCCCGGCTACTATCATGGCTGGCATGCCAGCCCACCCGCCGTCAACCCTCTCCTCGCCGCTGCGCGCACTGCTGCAAAGCTTTTCCTGGCAGGAGCTGAAGCACCACCCCTGGCGCAATGCCGCCGCCGTGATCGCCGTCATGCTGGGCGTGGCGCTGGCATTCTCGGTACAGCTCATCAATGCATCGGCCCTGAGCGAGTTTTCCAGCGCGGTGCGCTCGGTGGGCGGCCAGCCCGACCTGGAGCTGCGCGCCAGCCAAAGCCATTTTGACGAGGCCATTTTTGCCCGCGTAGCCCAGCACCCGGATGTGGCCGTGGCCAGCCCGGTGCTGGAGCTGTCTACCTTTGCCATGGATGCCGGCGGCCAGCGCATCCCCATCAAGCTGCTGGGTGTGGATGCCCTGGTGGTCAGCACGGTCGCGCCGGGCCTGATGCCCGTGCCCGCAGCCCAGGCGGAGCGCCTGGCCCTGTTCGCGCCTGACACCATCTTTCTGAACCCCGCCGCCCGCCAGGCCCTGGGGGACCATCGCACTCTGCAGCTGGCGGGCGCTGCCACGCCCTTGACCGTGGCCGGCACAGTGAACGCCACCGGCCCGGCCTTGGTGGTGATGGACATTGGCGCGGCCCAGCAAACATTCCAGCGCCTGGGCCAGCTGTCGCGCATCGACCTGCGCCTGCGCCCCGGTACCGACCGGGCGACCCTGTTGCGCACACTGGCGCTGCCGCCGGGCATCACCACCGCCGAGCCGGGCGATGCAGCCCTGCAGGTGGACAACCTTTCGCGCGCCTACCGCGTCAACCTGACGGTGCTGGCCCTGGTGGCGCTGTTCACCGGGGCGTTTCTGGTGTTTTCAGTGCTATCGCTGAGCGTAGCCAAGCGGGCACAGCAGTTCGCGCTGCTGGGCGTGCTGGGCCTGACCGGGCGCGAGCGGCTGCAGCTGGTGCTCATGGAGTCGCTGGTGCTGGGCATTATCGGCAGCCTGGCAGGCCTGGCGCTGGGCACCGGCCTGGCCGCGCTGGCGCTGCGCTGGCTGGGTGGCGACCTGGGCGGTGGCTACTTTTCTGGGGTGGCCCCACCACTGCAATGGAACACCTGGGCGGCACTTGCCTATGGCAGCCTGGGCGTTGCCGCAGCCCTGGTGGGCGGCTGGTGGCCAGCCCGCGCGGCCCAGCATCTGCCGCCGGCGCAAACCCTCAAAGGCCTGGGTGCCGACCTGGGCCGCAGCGGCACACATTGGGTCAGCCTGGCCCTGCTGGGCCTGGGCCTGCTGCTGGCCTGCCTGCCGCCGATGTTCGGTATCCCGCTAGGCGCCTACGTCTCTGTGGCGCTATTGCTGGTGGGTGGCATTACCGCCCTGCCCTGGCTGATTGCTGCGCTGTATGACCGGCTGGCGCCTTTGCTGGCGCACCGGCTACTACCCATGCTGGCCATAGAACGTGCGCGCCGGGTGCGCCAAAGCGCGGCCGTGGCGGTTAGCGGCGTGGTGGCATCGTTAAGCCTGGCTGTGGCGCTGACGGTGATGGTCGCCAGCTTCCGCGACTCCATGGTGCAGTGGCTGGACGTGGTGCTGCCGGCCGACCTGTACCTGCGCAGCGGCAGCAGCGGTGCGGGCAACGACGCGCTGGCCCTGCCGCCCAGCTTTGTGCAGGCCGTGGCGCAAGCACCCGGCGTGCAGCGCGCCAGCAGCCTGCGCATACGCTCCCTGCTACTGGCACCGGGCCAACCCACCGTGACGCTGCTGGCCCGCAGCATCGGCGACCCGGCGCGCAGCCTGCCGCTGGTAGGCCCGGCCCTGCCCGTGCCTGCGGGGCAAATCGGCATCTATGTGAGCGAGCCCATGGTGGATTTGTACGGCGCGCGACCGGGCACGGCGTTCGCCCCACTTTCAAAGTCTTTTGGGGCGCTAACGCAGGAATCATCTGCGCCAGCAGCTACTTTTTTTGTAGCAGGTGTGTGGCGCGACTATGCGCGTCAGTTTGGCGCCATTGCAATGGACCAGGCCGACTACATCCGCCTGGGCGGCGACAGCCAGGTCAACGACATGGCGCTGTGGCTGCAAGACAGCGCGCAGCCCGAAGCGGTGCAGCAGGCCATCCGCGCGCTGGCACCTGCCAGCGTGGCTGAGGCGCTGGAGTTCTCGTCCGCCCGCCAGATCCGCGCCATCTCGCTAAAGATCTTCGACCGCAGCTTTGCCGTGACCTACTGGCTGCAGGCGGTGGCCATTGGCATCGGCCTGTTCGGCGTGGCTGCCAGCTTCAGCGCGCAGGTGCTGGCCCGGCGCAAGGAATTTGGCCTGCTGGCCCACCTGGGGTTGACACGCACGCAAATCCTGACCGTGGTCGCCGGTGAGGGCGCGGCCTGGACGCTGATAGGCTCCATCGCCGGCCTGGCGCTGGGGCTGGCGGTGTCCATGGTGTTGGTGTTCGTGGTCAACCCGCAAAGCTTCCACTGGACCATGGACCTGTGGGTGCCCTGGCTGCGCCTGCTGGCCCTGTGCGCCGCAGTGGTGCTGGCCGGTACGGTAACGGCCTGGCTGGCCGGGCGCGCCGCCGCCGGCCAGGACGCGGTGCTGGCCGTGAAGGAGGACTGGTAATGCAGCGCCGCCATCTTCTCGCCCTGGCTTTGGCGGGCCTGGCCCATCCAGCCTGGGCCTTGCCCCCGGCCCATATGCAGTTCCCACGCGACCTGGGCAACCACCCGGACTTCGGCACCGAGTGGTGGTACATCACCGGCCGGGCTATCTCAGGCACACGCGAATTCGGCTTTCAGCTGACCTTCTTCCGCAGCCGCGTGGCCGCCACGCAGAGCATGGCTTCGCGCTTCGCAGCCAAGCAGCTGCTGTTTGCCCACGCCGCCATCACCGACGTGCAGGGTCAAAAACTCTGGCATGACCAGCGCATTGCCCGCGCCGGTTTCGGCATTGCCGAAGCCAGCGAGACCGACACCGCCGTGCGCCTGCGCGACTGGTCGCTGGTCCGCACCGGAGAGCAATACCATGCCGAACTGCCGGCCCAGGACTTTGGCCTGCATCTGCAGCTGGCGCCTACCCAGCCGCTGCTGCTACAGGGCCAACAAGGCCTGTCGCGCAAAGGCCCGCAGCCCGACCAGGCCAGCTACTACGTCAGCCAGCCGCAGCTGGCTGTCAGCGGCCATCTGCAGCTGCAAGGCCAGCGTTTTGACATCGACACAGACGCCAGCCGAGCCTGGCTGGACCACGAGTGGAGCCAGGCCTACCTGGCGCCCGAGGCCGCCGGCTGGGACTGGCTGGGCATGAACCTGCAGGATGGCAGCGCCCTCACCGCCTTCCGCATCCGCCGCAAGGACGGCAGCACGCTGTGGGACGGTGGCTCGTTCCGCACGGCGCAGGGGGTATTGAGCATCTTCCAGCCTGGCGAGGTGCAATTCAGCCCGCTGCGCCGCTGGACCAGCCCGCACAGCAAAGCCAGCTACCCGGTGGAATGGACGCTGCAAACCCCACAAGCCCGCTTCACCGTGCAAGCCATGCTGGACGACCAGGAACTAGACAGCCGTGGGTCCACGGGCGCCATCTACTGGGAAGGCCTGAGCCGCCTGCTGGACGCGCAAGGCCGGCTGGTCGGGCGTGGCTATCTGGAGATGACGGGCTACGCAGACACGCTGCGCATGTGAACACGACGCGAACACTATGCCACTATGTAATTGATAGCTGCCAGCGCAGTATTTACCTGCGCTAGCGGCTTAAATCGCTTACAAGAACTTGGGGCACTGCAACAGTCCTTGGCTCGCGCAAAAACGCAAACACCACCCCGGCCATCAGCACCGTCACCCCTGCCAGGCCGTACAGCAGCAGGCTGAAGGCCTGGCCATAGGCCTGCACCAGCGCGTCTGCCGCCACGCCCGGCAAAGCCGCCTGGGCCTGCGCCAAATTGCCAGTCGCCAGCTGCTGCGCCACCGCTGACGATGCCGCTATCGACCCGACCAGTGGGGTCAGCTGATGTTCCACCAGACCGACCAGCACGGCAGCCACCAGAGCCAAAGCTACGCCCTCGCCCGCCACCCGCACCGTGCCGAAAATGCCGGTGGCCATACCGGCCCGCTCCTTGGGTACCACGCTGACGGCCAGGCCGTCCATCAAGCCCCAGGGCAGGCTGATGCCGCAACCGATCAACAACAATGGCGCGGCCAGCGCCAGCCCAGTACTGCCCGTTGGGCAGTGGCCCAGCCACAGCAGACCGGCAGCGCACACCAGCAGCCCACTGCCGCACAGCGCACCGGCCGAGAACCAGCGCGTCAGGTACGCCGCTAGCAGGGGTACCAGCAGCATGGGCGCGGACAAGGCCATCAAGATACGGCCTCCGTCGGCGGCACTATGGCCTTCGATACCGACCAGGCGCAACGGCAGCAAGACTAGCAGCACCACATAGGCATAGGCCGGCGCAGCAGCCAGGCACTGCACCCCCACAAAACGCGGGTAGCGAAACAGCGACAGATCTAGCATGGGCCGCGCCGCCTGCTGCTGCGTGCGCACAAAACCATACAGCAGCAGGGCCGATGCGGCAAAACACGCCAAGGTCGCGCCATCGGCCCAGCCCCAGGCCGGAGCCTGCAGCACGGCCAAGGTAAACAGGCCCAAAGCACCGGTAAACGTCATAGCGCCTCGCAGGTCCAGCCCCGCTGCCTGCGGGTCGCGCGACTCGGGCATACATCTACCGGCCAGGCTGGCAGCCAACCCGCCCACCAGGGCCAGCAACAGCCCAAAGCTGCGCCAACCCGCCATCGCCATCAGCTGGCCCGCCAGAAGGGGGCCAAACGCCAGGCCTGCGCCAAAAGTTGTGCCGAGAAAACTGAACGCCCTGGTTCTGGCCGGGCCGTCAAATGCCTGTGCCAGTGCGGCGCCACCACCGGCCAATGCCGCCGCCGCACCCAGGCCCTGCAAGGCCCGCAGGAGGTTGAAGCTGGCGATGCCTGGGGCCACGGTCCAGGCCAGCGAGGCCAGCACAAACAGCGCCAGACCGCATAGGAACACGCGCCGCCGCCCATGTGTATCGGCCAGCGCACCCATGGCCATCAGGCAGGCGCCAAAGGCCAGCATGAAGGCATTGGTAACCCAGTTCAAGGCCACCGGACTACCGCCCAGGTCCTGGTGGATAGCACCCAGCGCCAGGGCCGGGCCGGTAAAGGACAAGGGCATGGCCAATGCCGCCAGGCAGACGCTGAGCAACAGGGCCAAACGTTGACGCACAGGAATGGAAGAAAGTACTGAAGATGCCATGGTGTTCGCAAGTGAAAAGTGAACTCCATCGTATTTGCGTTCTAATCAGAGATAAACCATTTGAAATTCCGCTATTTACGGAGTGAAAGTTGCGAATTGAGCGATAACAGTTTTGACAATCTAGCCGGCCTGACCTCGTTCGTGCGGGCAGCTGATACCCGCAGCTTTGTGGCAGCCGGGCGTCTGCTGGGCATTTCCGCGTCTGCGGTGGGTAAGAACGTAGCCAAGCTGGAGGCGCAACTGGGCGTGCGCCTGTTCCACCGCAGCACCCGCCACATCCGGCTGACGGCCGAGGGCGAGGTGTTCAACGAGCGGGCCCGGCGCATCCTGGACGACCTGAACGACGCGCGCGCCATGATGCTGCAGTCGGCCCAGGAGCCCCAGGGCCGGCTGCGCGTCAGCCTGCCAGTGATCGGCTACCGCTTTCTGCTTCCGCACATGCCCGAGTTCGGCCGGCGCTATCCAGCAATCGAGCTCGAGCTGGATTTCAACGACCGTATGGTGGATGTGATTGAAGACGGGCTGGACGTGGTGATACGCAGCGGCGGGATGCCAGACTCTGCCCTGGCGGCGCGCAAACTGGGGCCGTTTCGCCACCTGCTGTTCGCCGCAGACAGCTATTTGCAACAAGCCGGTACACCGCAGCAGCCGGACGATCTAGCACGCCATGCCTGCCTGCGTTACCGCTTCCCGACCAGCGGCAAGCTGCAGGAATGGCAACTCAACAGGGACGAGGCCGCCACCGCGCCGGCCACGCTGGTGTGCAACAACATGGAGGCCATGCTGGAGGCCTGCATTGCCGGCATGGGCATTGCCTATATGCCGGACTTTCTGACGCGTGAAGCCCTGCAGAGCGGCGCATTGCAAGCCGTGCTGCCGGAACACACGCAGTACGGCGGCGACTTTTGGATGCTCTGGCCGTCCAGCCGCCAGCTGTCGCCCAAGCTACGGGCGTTTGTGGACTACATGGCGCCCAGGTTGTTTGCCCCGCAGGGCAAGACTTAGCCGGCAGCGGAAGCCGCCTGGATGTCGCGCAGACGCCGGGCTTCCTTGCGCACCACATAGGCGCTGTAGAAGATGATGCCGATGGACACCACGGTGATCAGAATCGCGGCAGCCGCGTAGATGGACGGGTTCACGCCGCGCCGGGCGTAACCAAAGATTACCTGCGGCAAGGTGGTCACGCCGGGGCCAGAGAGAAATTCCGAGACCACCACGTCGTCAAACGACAGGGTGAAGGTCAGCATCCAGGCCGCCATCAGCGAAGGCGCGATGTTCGGCAGCGTCACCAGAAAAAACACCTGAGAAGGACGGCAACCCAGGTCCATGGCCGCCTCTTCGATCGAACGGTCCATTTCACGCAGGCGTGCGCTGATTACCACCGTGGCATAGGCCATGCCCAGCAAGGTGTGGCCCAGCACGATGGTGACAGCGCCGCGATCGGGCCAGCCCAGGCTGCGCTGCACCGCCACCGACAGCAGCAACAGCGACAGGCCGATGATCACCTCCGGCATCACCAGGGGAGCGCTGACCAAGCCCGCAAACAGCGTGCGCCCCCTGAAGCGCAGAAAGCGCACCATCACAAAGGCCGCAAAAGCACCGAGTACGGTAGACAGGGTGCCGGTGATCACCGCTACCTTGAGCGACAGAAAGAAGCCGTCCACCAGCCGCGAATCGCCCATCAAAGCCGTGTACCAGCGCAAGGAAAATCCTGTGAAAACCCCGTCCTGGCGCGTGCTGTTGAACGAGAAAACGATCAAAAACACCAGTGGCAGGTACAGAAAAAGATATACCGCCGCAAGCCAGAAGCGGCCGAAATGGCGTTGCATGAGGCGCTGAAAGGGCCGGGTCATCGCGTGCATCTCAGGCCTTTCCGGTCGGGTTGTGGGCATCGCTGTAGCGGTTGTAGACCGCCATGGGCACCAGAATGAACAGGATCATCACGATCGCCAGCGCGCAAGCGCGCGGCCAGTTGTTGCTGCTGAACATTTCGTCCCACACCACGCGGCCAATCATGAGGTTTTCTGCGCCGCCCAGCAGCGACGGAATGACAAATTCGCCCACCGCGGGAATGAACACCAGCATAGAACCGGCGATGATGCCCGCCTTGCTCAGCGGCACGGTCACCAGCCAGAAGGCGCTCCACGGCGTGGCGCCCAGGTCATAGGCGGCCTCCAGCAGTCGCGTATCCATTTTGGACAGCGTGGCGTACAGCGGCAGGATCATGAACGGGATGTAAACATAGGTCATGCCGACCAGCATGGACACATCGGTATAAAGCATCTGGATGGGCTCGTGGGTAATGCCCAGCCACATCAGCAGATTGTTCAGCACGCCCTGGTCTGCCAGGATGCCCTTCCAGGCATAGACACGCAGCAGGAACGAGGTCCAGAACGGCAGCATCACCATCATCAGCAAAGGCACTTGTGCGCCGGGCTTGGCGCGGGCAATGAAATAGGCGAACGGATAGCCGATGAACAGGCACAGCACCGTGGTCCAGAACGCGTATTTGAGGGATGTGGCATAGGCCTCGATGTAGATGGTCTGGCCCCACACCATGTGCCCGTCTTCCGATGGTTCACCGAAGATAGACAGATAGTTCTGGTACTTCAGGACGATGTGCCAAACACCGTCCACCGCGCTGAGCAACGGGGCAAATGGATCAATGCCATTGCCCATATCGGTCATGCTGATACGTACCAGTATCAAAAACGGCGCCACAAAAAACAGGGCTAGCCAAAAATACGGCACGCCGATGACAAAGCGGGCACCGGGCAGCAATCGGGTCCATGGGGGTAGATTCATATACCGAACTTTATTCTAGAAATCGCCATATCCGCCAAGCCTGGCGTGGAATTTGGGGCATGCAGGTAGGCTGAGCACCCAGCGCCACAAATGAGCAAAATCCATACCTCGGCATGCTCTGCCTGCAGCCACTGGCACGAAACCCCTATTTCCAGGCCCCAACCATGACACCCAACCCCTCCGAAGTCGTTCTGCTGGACACGCTGCCCACCGCCGATGGCCGCAGCTTTGGCGTGGCAACACTGAACACGCCTGCTGCCTTGAATGCCTTATCCCTGGCCATGGTGCAGCGCCTGGCCCCTGCCCTGCAGCACTGGGCCAGTGACCCGAAGGTCGTAGGCGTCATCCTGCAAGGTAGCGGTGAAAAAGCCTTTTGCGCAGGCGGTGACCTGCGCGGTCTGTACCAGACTCTGCGCGACTGCGGCAGCGGTGCCAATCCGCATGCAGAGGCCTTCTTCGCCCAGGAATACGCGCTGGACTACGCCATCCATACCTACCCCAAACCTCTGCTCTGCTGGGGCCAGGGCATCGTCATGGGCGGCGGCATTGGGCTGATGGCCGGCGCCTCGCACCGCGTGATCACCAGCAGCAGCAAACTGGCCATGCCGGAGATCAGCATTGGCCTCTACCCCGACGTGGGTGGCAGCTGGATACTGCGCCGCATGCCTGGACGTGTAGGCTTGTTCCTGGCGCTGACCGGCGCACACCTGAATGCGGCCGATGCACTGTTTTGTGGACTGGCCGACTTCCATGTGGGACCGCATACGCGCGATGAACTACAAACCAGCATCGCCGCAAGCCATTGGAGCAACGACGCTGCACAAAACCGCAGCCAGTTGTCGCGCCTGCTCACCAGCCTGGCCGAACATGCTCGCGACAGCCTGCCTGTTTCGCACGTTCGTACGCACTGGGACAGCATCCAGGCACTCATGGCGGGCGAGGATCTGCTGGACATTGCCGCCCGTCTGCGCACGCTGTGCAGCGGCGACACCTGGCTGGACCAGGCAGCAAGCAGCTTCAACCACGGCTCACCCACGTCCGCCGCCTTGTCTTTTGCACTGTGGCAGCGCGTGCGCCACATGTCATTGGCAGAAGTGTTCAGGCTGGAGTACAGCGTATCCCTGGGCTGCTGCGCCCACCCGGATTTGGCGGAAGGCATACGCGCCTTGTTGATCGACAAGGACCGGAGCCCGCGCTGGACACCCGCCACGCTGGAAGACATCACGCCGCCATGGATAGAAGCGCATTTTCAACCGCGTTTTCATGGCCCACACCCGCTGGAAACACTGCGCTGAAGCTTTGCGGCATTAAAAAATAGCGCCCACCGTGACTTGGACGCCCGGAACATCCCGGCTCCTGTCAGCACAATCCATGAGTGAGCAACGGGGGAGTTCTCTGATGGCCCTTGCAGCATCGCATCATAAAAAACGCCCTCCATCGGAAATAAAAAAAGCCTCCCAAGTCATTGACTTGGGAGGCTTGATCTGGTGGGCGATGCAAGTTTCGAACTTGCGACCCCTGCAGTGTGAATGCAGTGCTCTACCCCTGAGCTAATCGCCCTGAAACCGTTTAAAACCTTATGTTTTATTCTTATCAGGTAAGCCTCAAATTATACAACATCTTTTTCGAGGTTTCGCCAAATTGTTTTCCCGCCACTAGATTTATCGATTTGCTTGAGCACATCCTGATGGGCGGCGGCCTCTTCTTCACTGAGGTCGAGTACCGGGAGCACAAAGCCACTCAAGTCCATGCGCGGTATGGCTGCGACGCCCACTTCGGTCTCTTCACTGCCCACATCGATCATCAGCGCGTTCTGGCCGCGCGTCATGTTGATGTAGACATCGGCCAGCAGCTCGGCATCCAGCAAGGCGCCATGCAGGGTACGGCCCGAGTTGTCTACCTCCAGGCGGTCGCACAAGGCATCGAGTGAGTTGCGCTTGCCGGGGAACAGCTCCTTGGCCATGGCCAAGGTGTCGACGATACCGCTGACGTAATGGCTCAGCGGCGGCTTGCCCAGGCGCTCCAACTCCTTGTTCAGAAAGCCCACGTCGAAGGACGCGTTGTGGATGATGATTTCCGCACCGCTGCAGTACTCTAGAAACGCATCCACGATCTGGGCAAACTTGGGCTTGTCGCGCAGGAACTCGGTGGTGATGCCGTGCACACGCAGTGCATCCTCATGGCTGTCACGCTCGGGGTTGATGTACTGGTGGAAATGGTTGCCGGTGAGCTTGCGGTGCTGCAGCTCGACGCAACCAATTTCCAGTATGCGGTCGCCACCTGCGGCAGACAGGCCGGTGGTTTCGGTATCAAGAATGATCTGGCGCATGGCGGTAGGTGCTACTCTATTGATAGCTACTGGCGCAGATAGAAACTACGCCAGCAGCCCATTTCATCAATGGTTTTCTTTGGCGTGGTTGATGGTGTACTTGGGAATTTCCACCGTCACATTTTGCTGCGCCAGCAAAGCCTGGCAACCCAGGCGCGAATTCGGCTCCAGGCCCCAAGCGCGGTCCAACAGGTCTTCTTCGTTCTCGTCCAGCTCGCCCAACGACTGAAAGCCCTCGCGCACGATCACGTGGCAGGTGGTGCAGGCGCAGCTCATGTCGCAGGCGTGCTCGATGTTGATGTGGTTGTCCAGCATCGCTTCGCAGATGGACGTGCCAGCCGGCGCGCTGATTTCGGCGCCCTGCGGACAGTATTCGGGGTGGGGCAGTATTTTGATGACGGGCATATCAGATCGTTTCTATGTTCTTACCGGACAAGGCATGCTGGATGCCCCGGTTCATGCGGGCTGCGGCAAAAGCTTCGGTACCCTCGGCCACGCGCTTGGTCACGGCTTCAACCGCTTTGGCATCACTCAGGGCCTTGGCCTGCACCAGCTCGGCAAGCAGTACATCCACTTCCGCGCGCTCTTGGGCCGACAGCAAATCGCCATCGGCGGCCAGCGCACTGTGCGTGGCCAGCAGCATGCGGTCGGCGTCCACACGGGCTTCGACCAGGGCTCGGGCCTGCATATCTTGTGCGGCGGTGCTGAAGCTGTCTTGCAGCATCTGGGCGATTTGCTCGTCGCTCAGGCCGTAGGACGGCTTGACGGTGATCTGCGCTTCCACGCCGCTGCCCTGCTCTTTCGCGGCCACGCTCAACAGGCCATCGGCATCGACGGTGAAGGTAACGCGGATGCGCGCTGCACCGGCCGCCATCGGCGGAATGCCGCGCAGCTCGAAGCGGGCAAGACTGCGACAATCGGCCACCAGATCGCGCTCGCCCTGCACAACGTGCAGCGCCAGCGCGGTCTGGCCGTCCTGGTAGGTGGTGAAGTCCTGTGCCATTGCGGTGGGGATGGTCTGGTTGCGCGGCACGATGCGCTCGACCAGACCGCCCATGGTTTCAATACCCAGCGACAGCGGGATCACATCCAGCAGCAACAAATCATCGGCGCCGCTGTTGCCGGCCAGCTGGTTTGCCTGGATGGCGGCGCCCAAGGCCACCACTTCATCCGGGTTCAGGTTGGTCAGGGGTGCGCGGCCAAAGTAAGCGGCCACCGCCTGCTGCACCTGCGGCATACGGGTGGAGCCGCCAACCATCACCGTGCCCTGCACTTCTTCCACGGTCAGCTTGGCATCGCGCAAAGCCTTGCGCACCGCAACCATGGTGCGCGCGGTCAGCTGCGCGGTAGCTGCTTCGAAGTCTGATTTCTTTACGTCCAATCGCACGCTGGCGCAGGAAATATCTGCGCTGAAAGCTACCAAATCTGTAGCAGACAGGGCTTCCTTGCAGGCCCGGGCTGCGACTTGCATCGCCACCTTGTCGGATGCGGTAAGCGCCTGTTGGCCGGTTTGCGCCAGCACCCAGTCGGCCAAGGCACGGTCATAGTCATCACCGCCCAGGGCCGCGTCGCCACCGGTCGCGATGACCTCGAACACACCCTGGCTCAGGCGCAGTATGGAAATATCGAAGGTGCCGCCGCCTAGGTCGTACACCGCATAGATGCCTTCGCTGGCATTGTCCAAACCATAGGCAATCGCCGCCGCTGTAGGCTCGTTGATCAGGCGCAGCACGTTCAGGCCAGCCAGCTGGGCCGCGTCCTTGGTGGCTTGGCGCTGGGCATCGTCGAAGTAAGCGGGTACGGTGATCACCACGCCATACACATCGTCATTGAAGCTGTCTTCGGCACGAAAACGCAGCGTTGCCAGGATCTCGGCACTGACCTCGACCGGCGATTTCTCGCCATGCACGGTCTGCAGACTGACCATGCCGGGCTTGTCGATGAATGCATAGGGCAGCTTTTCGCGCTGGGCGATGTCGGCCAGGCCGCGGCCCATGAAACGCTTGACGGAAGCGATGGTGTTTTCCGGGTCCGTGGCCTGCGCGGCCAGGGCGTCATGACCGATCTGGCGCTTGTCACCCGCCAGGTAGCGCACCACGCTGGGCAAGATGATGCGGCCTTGTTCATCGGGCAGGCACACGGCCTCGCCGCTGCGCACGGTAGCCACCAGGGAATGCGTGGTGCCGAGGTCGATACCAATGGCATGGCGGCGCTGGTGCGGGTCGGGCGACTGGCCGGGTTCGGAAATTTGAAGAAGCGCCATGGAATTTTTGTAATCTGTTCGCGGGGATCTGGGACGCTTATTGTCCCTTGGGAGCTGTAACCATTGCGTCGAGGCGGTCGTCCACGTCGCTGGCAAAGCGCTCTATGAACATCAACGCCCGCACCTGCTGGGCGGCCGCCGCATAGTCATGCGCCACATCCAACAACTGCGCACATCGGGCCAGGATGTCGCGCCGAGCCTGCAGCACCTCGGCGTTCAAGGCCCCCAGGGCTGCAGCGCTATCGGCGTCGTCCAAGGCTTCACGCCACTCCATCTGCTGCATCAGAAAGGCGGATGGCATGGCTGTGTTGTTTTCGGCCTGGATGGGTGCGCCATGCAGCTCACACAGGTAGGCGGCTCGCTTCAGCGGGTCCTTCAACCGGGCCCAGGCTTCGTTGATGCGCACCGACCACTGCATGGCCACGCGCTGCGCGGCACCGGCCTGGGCAGCAAAGCGGTCCGGGTGCGCTTCGCGCTGCAAGGCCTGCCAGCGCGCCTGCATGGCCGCATGGTCCTGCGCGAACTGCACGGGGATTTCAAACAGCTCGAAGTCGTTGGATTGGAGGTTCATAGGTGCCAAGAAAAAACCGCCAGCACACAGGGCACGGGCGGTTGGTGTTCGGAGCGCAGCCGTTAAATCCGGAAGCTTTCTCCGCAGCCACATTTGTCGCGCTCGTTCGGATTTTCGAACTTGAAGCCTTCGTTCAGGCCTTCACGCACATAGTCCAGCTGAGTGCCGTCGATATAGGCCAGGCTCTTGGGATCGACCAGCACCTTCACGCCGTGGCCTTCGAAAATCACGTCTTCCGCAGCCAACTCGTCCACGTATTCGAGCTTATAGGCCAGACCGGAACAGCCGGTGGTTTTGACACCCAGACGCACGCCCACACCCTTGCCACGTTTGGCCAGGTAGCGGGTCACGTGTCGGGCGGCGGCCTCTGTCAAAGTCACAGCCATATCAGTGGGCCTGGGCGGCTCCGTGTTTCTGCTTGTAGTCGTTGACCGCTGCCTTGATGGCGTCTTCGGCCAGGATGGAGCAGTGGATCTTCACTGGCGGCAAGGCCAGTTCTTCGGCGATTTCGCTGTTCTTCAAGGCCGCGGCCTGGTCCAACGTCTTGCCCTTGACCCATTCGGTCACCAGCGAGCTGGAGGCAATGGCTGAACCGCAGCCGTAGGTCTTGAAACGTGCGTCTTCGATCACGCCGGTCACGGGGTTGACCTTGATCTGCAGTTTCATCACGTCGCCGCAAGCGGGGGCACCGACCATGCCGGTACCTACGCTGTCGTCACCTTTTTCGAACGAACCCACGTTACGGGGGTTCTCATAGTGGTCTACCACTTTTTCAGAATAAGCCATGGTGTTTACCTCTTCAATTCAAATCAATGGGCAGCCCATTGGATGGTGCTGATGTCCACACCATCTTGGTACATTTCCCACAAAGGACTCAAGTCACGCAGCTTGGCCACATTGACTTTGATGGTATCGACGGCGTAGTCGATGTCGGCCTCGGTGGTCCAGCGGCCGATGGTCATGCGCAGGCTGCTGTGGGCCAACTCGTCGCTGCGACCCAGGGCACGCAACACATAGCTGGGCTCCAGGCTGGCCGAAGTGCACGCCGAGCCACTGGACACGGCCAGACCCTTGATGCCCATGATCAGCGACTCGCCTTCGACGTAGTTGAAGCTCATGTTCAGGTTGTGCGGCACGCGTTGCGTTTCATGGCCGTTGATGAACACCTGCTCAATGCCCTTCAGGCCGGCCAGCATGCGGTCGTGCAAGGCTTTGATACGGACGTTCTCCACGGCCATTTCTTCCTTGGCAATGCGATAGGCCTCGCCCATGCCGACGATCTGGTGCGTGGGCAAGGTGCCGGAACGCATGCCGCGTTCATGGCCACCGCCGTGCATTTGCGCTTCCAGGCGGATACGCGGTTTGCGACGTACGAACAAGGCGCCAATGCCCTTGGGGCCATAGGTCTTGTGCGAGGTCAGGCTCATCAAATCGACGGGCAGCTTCGACAAATCAAATTCGACACGGCCCGTGGCTTGCGCCGCGTCCGAGTGGAAGATCACGCCTTTTTCACGGCAGATGGCGCCAATGGCGGCAATGTCCTGGATCACGCCGATTTCGTTGTTCACGAACATCACGCTGGCCAGAATGGTGTCGGGACGGATCGCTGCCTTGAAGACTTCCAGATCGATCAGGCCGTCGGGCTGTACATCCAGATAGGTCACTTCAAAGCCTTGGCGCTCCAGCTCGCGGCAGGTATCCAGCACGGCTTTGTGCTCGGTCTTGACCGTGATGATGTGCTTGCCCTTGGTCTTGTAGAACTGGGCGGCGCCCTTCAATGCCAAGTTGTTGGACTCGGTGGCACCCGAGGTCCAGACGATTTCACGCGGGTCGGCGCCAATCAGCGCGGCGACCTGCTCACGCGCCTTTTCCACGGCGGCTTCGGCCTCCCAACCCCAGGCGTGGCTACGCGAGGCCGGGTTACCGAAATGCTCGCGCAACCAGGGAATCATGGCATCCACTACCCGCTCGTCGCAAGGGTTGGTGGCGCTGTAGTCCATGTAAATCGGGAAATGTGGGGTGTCCATTGGCTAGCTCTCAGTGGCGGCTGGCTTGAAAAAGCACGGTTGAAAAATGGGGCTGCAAAAACATGTCAGCCATCACGACTTGGCAAATACATTGCCCAGGGCGAATACCGAATTAGGCCCGGTGATGCGCATGGGCTTGACCACGGGCAGGCTGGAGATGGCGCGCTTGACCATGGGCTTGGTCTCGATCTGCACACCCTTGGCCAATTGGTCGTCGACCAGCTTTTGCAGGTTGACGGAATCCAGGAATTCGACCATGCGTGTATTCAGCGAGGCCCACAGGTCGTGGGTCATGCAACGGCCGGCATCGCCCAGGCAGTTTTCCTTGCCGCCGCACTGGGTGGCGTCGATGGGTTCGTCCACCGACACAATGATGTCGGCAACGGTGATGTCTGCGGCCTTACGGGCCAGGGTGTAGCCGCCGCCGGGGCCGCGGGTGGATTCGACCAGCTCGTGGCGGCGCAGCTTGCCGAACAGCTGCTCCAGGTAAGACAAGGAAATCTGCTGGCGCTGGCTGATGGCAGCCAGGGTGACAGGGCCGTTATTCTGGCGCAGGGCCAGATCAATCATCGCGGTGACCGCAAAACGGCCTTTGGTGGTGAGTCGCATCGCAAGCTCCTTCTGGTTGGCTGTACTGGTGTTGACATTGGGCCGGCCTGCACAACGCAAACCTGACCCCCTCTTCCTCCAGCTATCAATCGCCTTTCATAGCGATTGCGAGCCCTCAACTGCTGGTTTTTCTTTATTGACAGGTGCCATTGTAGCAGAGAACCCAATCGAATCCGTCGGGTAAGCAGACCAATCAGTCTTATTTTGGAACGATGGGTATTTTTTACGGCTATAGCGCCACGCTGTCGTGCCCGGAAGCACCGAAAGCCTGGGTCTTGAGTACCGACAGCTGATCGCGTACACGGGCCGCCTTTTCGAACTCCAGGTTGCGCGCATGCTCCAGCATGAGCTTTTCCAGGCGTTTGATTTCGCGGGCGATGTCTTTCTCGCCCATCTCCTCCACCTTGGCGCGCTGGATGGCGTCCTGCTCCAGCTTCTCGGCCTCGCGGCCAGATTTCTCGCTGTACACCCCGTCGATCAGATCCTTCACCTGCTTGACGATGCTGCGCGGGGTAATGCCCTGCGCCAGGTTGTGGGCGATCTGCTTGGCGCGACGGCGCTCGGTTTCGTCGATGGCCTTGCGCATCGAATCGGTCACCTTGTCTGCATAGAGGATGGCACGGCCATTTAAGTTCCGTGCGGCGCGGCCAATGGTCTGGATCAGCGAGCGCTCGGAACGCAAAAAGCCCTCCTTGTCCGCGTCCAGAATGGCCACCAACGACACCTCGGGAATATCCAAGCCCTCGCGCAGCAGGTTGATGCCCACCAGTACATCGAAGGTACCTAGGCGCAGGTCGCGCAATATTTCCACCCGCTCCACCGTGTCCACGTCGCTGTGTAAGTAGCGCACCTTGACGCCGTTTTCCGTCAGGTAGTCGGTCAGTTGCTCGGCCATGCGCTTGGTCAGCGTAGTGATGAAGACGCGCTCGTTCTTCTCGACACGGATGCGTATCTCCTGCAGTACATCGTCCACTTGGTGGGTGGCGGGGCGCACCTCCACATTCGGGTCCACCAGGCCGGTAGGCCGCACCAGCTGCTCGACCACCTGGCCGGTATGGTCCTTCTCCCATTGCGCGGGCGTGGCGGATACAAACACCGCCTGGCGCATCTTGGTTTCGAACTCTTCAAACTTCAGCGGCCGGTTGTCCAGTGCGCTGGGTAGGCGAAAACCGTATTCCACCAGCGTGGTCTTGCGCGCCCTGTCGCCGTTGTACATGCCGCCAAACTGGCCAATCAGGATGTGGCTCTCGTCCAGGAACATCAGCGCGTCCTTGGGCAGATAGTCGGTCAGGGTGGACGGCGCCTGGCCGGGTGCCGCGCCGCTCAGGTGCCGGGTGTAGTTCTCGATACCCTTGCAATGGCCGATCTCGGTCAGCATTTCCAGGTCGAAACGGGTGCGCTGTTCCAGCCGCTGCGCCTCCACCAGCTTGCCCGCACTGACCAGCTCTTTCAGCCGGTCGGACAGCTCCATCTTGATGGTCTCCACAGCAGCCAACACCTTGTCGCGCGGCGTCACATAGTGGCTGCTGGGATACACGGTAAAGCGCGGAATCTTCTGGCGAATGCGCCCGGTCAGCGGGTCGAACAGCTGCAGGGTTTCGATCTCGTCGTCGAACAGCTCGATGCGGATGGCCAGCTCGGAATGCTCGGACGGAAACACGTCGATGGTGTCGCCGCGCACGCGGAACTTGCCGCGGCTGAACTCCATGTCGTTGCGCTGGTACTGCATGCGGATCAGTTGGGCGATCACGTCGCGTTGGCCCACCTTGTCGCCGGTGCGCAGCGTCATCACCATGCGGTGGTAGCTCTCGGGCTCGCCGATACCGTAGATAGCCGAGACGGTGGCGACGATGACCACGTCGCGCCGCTCGATGATGCTCTTGGTGCAGCTCAGGCGCATCTGCTCGATGTGCTCGTTGATGGCGCTGTCCTTCTCGATGAACAGGTCGCGCTGCGGCACATAGGCCTCGGGCTGGTAGTAGTCGTAGTAGCTGACGAAATACTCCACAGCATTCTTCGGGAAGAACTCGCGGAACTCGCTATACAGCTGTGCCGCCAGGGTCTTGTTCGGCGCGAAGATGATGGCCGGCCGCCCCAGGCGGGCAATCACATTCGCCATGGTGTAGGTCTTGCCCGAACCGGTCACGCCCAGCAGGGTCTGGAACACCTCGCCATCGTTCACCCCCTCCACCAGCAGGCGGATGGCCTCTGGCTGGTCCCCGGCCGGTGGGTAGGGCATGAACAGCTCAAACGGCGAATCGGGGAAGCTGACAAACTCGCCCGCCGGCGGCTCGGGGGAGGTAGATGGATACAGGGAAACGGTTTCGGTCATGGCGCGCAAGCTCCCATCGCAACAAAAGCGGCAAAACCCGATACTGTATAGGAATACAGGCAAAACCGTAGCAGCTGAATTATTCAAACCTGAATAATCCAGGGGTAAATCAAACTCAGGTGCGCGACACCAGGGTTAGACCAATCAGACGCGAAACCACGGCCGCCAGGTACATCACCCCGGTGAACATCTCCACGCTGGCCAGCGCACGCGCATGCGGCGTGATGGGAATCACGTCGCCAATGCCGGTGCTGGACAGCAGCGCAAAGCTTAAAAACATCAACTCCGTCCAGCTGCGCGGCTCACCGGGGTTGACCATGGCCGAGAAACAGCCTGGCTGCAGCGCCTGAACCATCACGAACAAATAGGTAAAGCCCCAGGCTAGCAAGGTGAAGGTGGCGCCGGCGGCAAACAACTCGTCGGTACTGGCGTGCCGGTCGGCCATCATGTAGGCGATCAGGCTACCCGCCGCATACAGATAAAACACCGCCTCCAGCCCGGCCGACCAAGGCAGCAGATGGGGCATGCCGAACATGGCTTGCAGCGCCAGCAACACCACCGCAGGTGCCGCAATGCAGGCACTAACCCAGGCCAGCCCCGGTGTGCGCCGCACCATGCGGGTGGTGATGGCCAGCACCACGATGCCAAACACACCGAAGGCGATATGGCCGGCCGCCGTGTTCTCGATAAAGGGGTACAGCACCATGCCCAGCAACTGCACCAGCAGCAAGATGGCAGATGGGTGGCGCCGGGTGGTCGCATAAAGCCGTAGATAACGCATGGCAGGATTGTCCAACAAGCGCAAATTCCACATGAAATTGGCCGCCAGCGCAGACAACACGTGCGCAAGCAGCTATCAAATACGTAGTATTCACATACAGCCTCACATGCGGCCATGCCGGATTGGCAAGGGCGCCCCCTGCGCTGGCGGCTAAAATTCAAGGCTGCCCTCCGCGCAGATTCGCGCAGCGGGCCAGCTCTTTCCCCGACCAACTCCATAGGACTTTTTCCATGTCTTTGTTCACCGCCGTCGAAATGGCACCGCGCGACCCGATCCTGGGACTCAACGAGCAATTCGCTGCCGACACCAACCCCAACAAAGTGAACCTGGGCGTGGGCGTGTACTTCGACGACAACGGCAAGCTGCCGCTGCTGGCCTGCGTGCAAACCGTTGAAAAGCAAATGACCGACGCGCCCAAGGCACGTGGCTACCTGCCCATCGACGGCGTGGCCGCCTATGACAGCGCCGTCAAAGGCCTGGTCTTCGGTGCCGACTCCGAACCCGTCACCTCCGGCCGCGCGGTCACCGTGCAAGGCATTGGCGGCACCGGCGGCCTGAAGATCGGCGCCGACTTCCTGAAGAAGTTGAACCCCAGCGCCAAGGTGCTGATCAGCGACCCTAGCTGGGAAAACCACCGCGCGCTGTTCCAGAACGCCGGCTTCGAAGTCGACAGCTATGCCTACTACGACGCAGCCAAGCGCGGCGTCAACTTCGAAGGCATGCTGGCATCGTTGAACGCAGCCGCTGCCGGCACCATCGTGGTGTTGCACGCCTGCTGCCATAACCCCACCGGCTACGACATCACCGCCGCCGAATGGGACCAGGTGGTTGCCGTGGTCAAGGCCCGCAACCTGACCCCCTTCCTCGACATGGCCTACCAAGGCTTCGGCTACGGCATCAAGGAAGACGGTGCCGTCATCGGCAAGTTCGTCGCCGCCGGCCTGAGCTTTCTGGTCTCCACCTCGTTCAGCAAGAGCTTCAGCCTGTATGGCGAACGTGTGGGCGCCCTGAGCGTGCTCTGCGAATCCAAGGAAGAAGCCAGCCGCGTGCTGAGCCAGCTGAAGATCTGCATCCGCACCAACTACAGCAACCCGCAAATCCACGGCGCCACCGTCGTGGCCACGGTGCTGAACACCCCCGAGTTGCGCGCCCAGTGGGAAAGCGAACTGGGTGAAATGCGGGTGCGCATCAAGGCCATGCGCCAGAAGCTGGTGGACGGCCTGAAGGCTGCCGGCGTGAAGCAAGACATGAGCTTCATCACCAGCCAGATCGGCATGTTCAGCTACTCCGGCCTGAGCAAGGACCAGATGGTGCGCCTGCGCACCGAGTTCGGCGTGTACGGCACCGACACCGGCCGCATGTGCGTGGCCGCGCTGAACAGCAAGAACATCGACTACGTCTGCGCGTCCATCGCCAAAGTGGTCTAAACCAGACCGCTCCTAAATAAATAGCTACTCGCGCAGGTTCTGCCTGCGTCAGTAGCTATTTTCATATCTGGAATCCATGCACCATGGCCGCAACACCGCAGACACTTGAGCAGGCAATAGGCGCGGCCATCACAGCCTATAACGCCGGGCAGTCAGACACGGCCATGCGCATCTGCCAGGACATACTGCAGCGGCAACCAGCCGAGCCCGCAGCCCACCAGTTGCTGGCCGTGATGCAGCTGCAGGCCGGCGCACTGGACCTGGCCCGCAGCCATGTGCACAGCAGCCTGCAAGCCCGTGCACAACATGCGCCCACGCTGCTGCTGGCGGGCAAGATTGCCCGGGCCCAGAACGACCTGGCCGCCGCCACGGCCTACCTGGCACAAGCTTGCACACTCAATTCGGCGCATCCCGAATCCGCCTATTTGCTGGGCCTGAGCCTGTGCGAACAGGGGCAGAACGCAGCCGCCGCCCCGGTGTTGCAAAGCCTGGTGCGGCAGCACCCGCAACATGCTGCTGCCTGGTTCCAGCTGGGCGTGGCGCGGCAAGACCTGGGCGAGATGGCGGCTGCCGTAGCGGCATTCCAGACCACGCTGCAGCTGCAACCCGGCTATTTGGAGGCTGCCGTGAATCTGGGCATCGCGCTGCAGGAGACCGGCGCCCTGCCCGCTGCCATGGCCGCCTATGGCCAGGCCTACAGGCTGCGCGCCGACACCTTTGGCCGCATCGCCAATGCGCTCACCTCCAGCCCGCATGGCGCGCTGTGGCTGGACCTGAATGCTTTGAAAGCTACGCTAGCCGGCTGAGCCGCCGCGCTTGGCGCGAAAGCGCTTGCGGTAAATGCCGGGGGCGGCCAGCACCTCGCCCACCAGAGCGTCGTAGCGGGCTGTACGTTCGGCCGAAAAGCCTTCACACACCAGCGTAGGCGCAGCACGCGGCACGGCAAAGCACTGGGCCACTGGCGTGCCCTTGGGCAGCACACCGCTGAAGTCGGGCGCGGTCCACACCGCCGGGAAATTGATGCCGGCATCGGTAAACCGGTCCGCATCCACCAGGCCGGTCAGCAGGCGAAATGGCAGGTCGTCCCGGTTCACCGGATGGGTGGCGAACAGCGACCAGCCGGGCTCCAGCTCGACGGTCCAGAAGCTGTTGAACTTCAGCGCAGAGTTATGGCCGTCAAAAAACGGCGCCCCGGCAATTTGCGCCGGCACATGAAAACTCAGCGGCGCGCGCGGGTGCGCCTGCACCGTCAGCGGTGGCAGCTCCCAGTCCCAGCTGAACTGGCCCTGTTCCACCCGCACATCGCAGGGCAGCAGCACCATGAAGCCATGCGACATGGCATCGATGAATGGCGGGCACTGCTTTACTGTACGGACGTCGCGGCCATGCAGCTCGGAAAAGGCCTTGGGCGGCATGGCGCGCAGCCAGTCCGGCAAGGCCTGCTTGGCCGGAATCGGGCGCGGCAGGATGTCCAGCAGCGCGGGGTCGCAACGGAAGGTGATGTGCATGGATGCCAGGGTGCGAAAGAGGTAACAGGCTGCAGCATAGCCAATCCGCCAAACGGGCCAATACGGCACCGACAGCGGCGACGGGGAGAGCTTTCAAGCATTTTTGCTACGATAAAAGTAGCAGCCTGCGCTTATATTACCTGCGCCAGCGGCACTTTTCATCCGCAGGAATGACGCCCTATTTCATAGCACATCGCCCCAGGCGCGGGCGATGATGGCGTCGCGTGCCAACGTATTTGGCAGCACACCACAGACGCGGCCCCAGTCGGCGCTGAAGCGCGAGGCGATGAAGCCCTCGGCCACATAGTCCGGTGCATATTGACGCAGCAGCGTTGCCTGCACCAGCAGCACCAGGGTCTGCGCCAGGCGCCGGCCATCAGCTTCGGCCGTCGACGCGCTGCGCAATGCTTGCAGCGCCGCCTGCAGCCGCACATCGCCCTGGCTGCGCGCCGCCAGATCATCCAACAGCAGCTGCCAGGCCGCCGGTTCGCGGCCTATGGCACGCAACACATCCAGGCACATCACATTGCCCGAACCTTCCCAGATCGAATTCACCGGCATGGCGCGGAACAGCCGGGCCATGGGGCTTTCTTCCACGTAGCCGTTGCCGCCGAACACCTCCATCGCCTCACCGGCCAGCGCCACGCCGCGCTTGCAGACCCAGAACTTGGCCGCTGGCGTAACGATGCGCTGAATCGCCCGCGCCAGCGGGGCGTCACCTTGCTCGAAAGCCTGGGCCAGAGACATCATCAGCTGCGTGGCGGCCTCGCTCTCCAGCGCCATGTCGGCCAGTACGCTTTGCATCAGCGGCTGATCCACCAGCCGTTTGCCAAAGGCCTGCCGCTGCCGTGCGTAATGGATGGCCTGCAGCGTGGCTGCACGCAGCAGACCGGCGCTGCCCATGACGCAGTGCAGCCGGGTGTAGCCGGCCATTTCCAGGATCGTCGGGATGCCGCGCCCCTCCTCGCCCACCATCTGGCCCCAGGCGCCGTGGAATTCGACCTCGCTGCTGGCATTGGAGCTATTGCCCAGCTTGTCCTTCAGGCGCTGGATGCGCACCGCGTTCTTGGTGCCATCGGGCTGGAAGCGCGGCACGAAAAAGCAGGACAACCCCGCCGACGTGCGCGCCAGCACCAGATGCGCATCGCTCATGGGCACCGAGAAAAACCATTTGTGTCCGACCAGGCTGTAGGCAGCGCCCCGGCCCTGCGCGCTGGCGATGGGCGTGGCCGTGGTGGTGTTGCTGCGCACGTCGCTGCCGCCCTGCTTCTCGGTCATGCCCATGCCGATCCAGATGGACTGCTTTTGCGGAATCGGCAGGTCGCGCGGGTCGTACACGGTGGAATACAACTTGGGCCCCAGTTGAGCGAACAGCGCCGGCTCTTTTTGCAGCACCGGGATGCTGGCAAATGTCATGGACGCCGGGCACAGCGAACCGTCCTCGGCCTGCGCATGCAGGTAAAAGCCGGCGGCGTAGGCGCTCCAGCAGCCAGGCCGCGGGTCGGAGAACGGCTGGGACACCAGGTTCTGCCCGCGCAACAAGCCCATCACCGCATGCCAGGCCGGGTGAAAGCTCACCACGTCGATGCGCTGGCCGTTGCGGTCAAAGGCTTGCAGCTCGGGCTCGTGGCGGTTGGCGTCTTCGGCCCAGCGGATAGTCTGCTCACGGCCCAGTGCTGTGCCATAGGCGGAGACGGCCGCCTCCTGCGCGTGGGCGCCGCCGCGTTGCAAAGCTTCCCGCAGCGCCAGGTCGCGCTGGTAGAGCGGAATGTCCTTCAGCTCGGGCACCACGTTGCTCACGTCGTGGGTGGTCCATGGCATGTGTGTCTCCTACCAATGTATCCACCGGCCAGTATAGGCAGCAGCCAGGCAGCCGCGCCTTGGCTGCCTGCCCGGCAGGCTAGCCGCCGCGGGACTTACGCCGCGACACCAGGCCCAGCAAGCCCAGGCCGCCCAGCAACAAGGCCACGGTGCCGGGCTCGGGCACGGTCTGCACCTGGAAGTCGGCCGCGCCGATGTAGGCGCCGGTCATCACAAAGGACTTGATGCTCGTGCCCGACTCCTGGAAGCCGAAGAAGGCGCCCGAGTTCAGGCTGCCGTCGGTCAGAAACGTCAGGTCCAGCGACTCGATCAGCACATTGTTCACGTCGTAGGCGGCGATGCTGGCCAAGCCTTCGCCCGGCGCCCAGTTGAAGAAGCCACCAAAGGCCGTCACCGCCTTGTCGAAGGTGATGGTCATGCTGGAGCTGGCGTCATTGGTGCCCACCATGGTCTTGGTGTAGTCCCAGGCGCCATTGCCATTGAAGTCATAGCCGTCGGTATAGCCAAACACGGCGTCGCTGTTGGTGCTGGTCCAGGTCATGCCGGGCGCCAGAGTCTGTGGGCCACCGCCGAACACATTCAGCACAGGCATGGTGATGGAAGACGCTACCGCCAGTGAGGTCACGGGCACGGCCTGCGCCACATGGGGCACCAGGGCGGTGACACCCAGCAGCCCCAAGCCGGCGATCATGCGGGAAAGATAGGTATTCATAGCGTCATAGCGTATTGGCAAAAATGAAAAAAGAGGTGCCCGCCCGCAGACGGGCACCGGCGGAGAAACTGGCAGAGTCCTACTGGGTTTCCAGCGTGAAGGACGCATCAATCTTTTGCTGCGTCGTCCCCGTGCTGGGCAGGCCCAGCAGCTGGTAGGCCATGTGGCGCAGGTACAGATTGCTGTTGCCATACCACTGCAGCGACACCATGCTGCTGTCGCCATTCAGCGCGGTTACCTTACGGAAAGTAGCGTCGCTCTTGAACACCGTGGTGTCGGCAAAAGTGTCCACCCAGGTCAGGTTCTTCTGGTCGGCGGTGGCGATCCAGCCCAGGCCGTAGCCGCGGTTGGCTTGCGTGGCACTGCCGCCGGTGGGCCAACGCGTCGGGTTGGCGCTGTCTATGCGCAGGTAGCGCCCCGGAAAGCCCTGGGCCTCGAAGGACACCAGGCTGGGGTCCGACGGGTTGGCCAGGCCGGGCACGGCATTCCACTTGAAATCGGTGGGCAACTGGCCGTTGGCCGTGTCGCTCAGCTGGGTGATCATGCCGTGGAACCAGGCGTGGGCCACGTAGAAGGGCACACCACCTTCAGAGTAGGTGGTCTTGATCTGCGTGGCCGGTGGCGTCACGCCGTAAGCGGCCTTCAGCGCGTCCAGCTGTGCCTGGGTGACGCGCACGGTGTTGGCGTGGCGCACACCGGCCGGCAGGGTGAAGTCCACGCCATTCGTCAGCTTGGTCCAGCTGGACGGGTCGGCGTCCAGGTTGTCGGTGGTCCAGCAGCCAAATACACCGCCCTTGCCGTAGTAGTCGGCATAGATGTACCAGCGGTTCTGACCAGGGATCTTGATGACCAGCGGGCCTTCAGTGCCCTGCTGCACGCTCTGGTTGGCACCGCGCGTCAGGTAGTTGGCCGACATGCGGGTAAAGGTGCCCGCTGCCAGCGCCGTGCCAGTGGACTTGGCCACCTGGATGTCCTTGCCGGCGCTAGTTTCGTCCTTGTAGAAAAGGTAGTTGTGGCCGTTATAGGGCACCACCGTGGCGTCAATTTCGTCGTAGCCGGGGTCGAACAGCACGTCGGGCGTGGGGTTGGTCAGGCTGACGAAGTCCTTGGTGTGGCTCACATAGGTCCGGCCCCGGTCAGCGTTGCCGGACCAGACGATGGCGTAGTTGCGGCGGTCCGGGTCGTAATAGGCCTCGGGCGCCCAGGCATGCGGCGTGGTGTTGCTGCCCAGGCTGGTCGCCATGGTCAGGAAACGTGGATTTTTGAAGGTGATCAGATCGTCGCTGTCGGCCACGAAGATACGCGAGCTGGGCCGGTTCCAGTAATTGGAGTCGTTCACCGCCAGCGTCCAGTCGGTAGCGATGTAGACGAACTTGCCGTCGTTCTTTCGCAGGATGAACGGGTCACGGATATGGCCGGAGCCGGCGATTCCGCCAATCGTGGTCGGCGCCTGGTAGACCGGCTTGCCGTTGTTCAGGCCGCTCCAGTGCAGGCCGTCGGTGCTGTAGGCCAGGTGCAGCGAGTCGTTGGGCAGGTCTTGGCTGGGTCCGAAATAGCTCAGCACCCAGGCCACCGAGGTATCGGGTGCGGTGTCGGGTGCGATATCGCCGGCACCGGCCCTGGCCGTGACCTCCGAGCTGGCAGTTGCCACCGTATCCGTGCCGCCGCCGCAGGCGCTCAAAAGCGTGGTTGACAAAAAGACTGCGGCGCTGGCAAGCAGCGCCGAAAGGGGTTTTCCGCGTAGGTTCACTCTGTTTGTCTCCTAATAGATCCGCCTTATTGGTCCGGCAGCACAGCGAGCACCGGTAGCGGTCCTTGCATACTAGGGAAATAAACGATACGAAGCCAATAGCGTTTTTCCGATATTCAATTGCAAAACTCGAATTGGCGAAAACCCGTAGCAACAACACCATGAGCACACACCCAGCCGCCCCCATGCAATTCAGCTTTCACGACTCCGAGGTGCGCAGCTGCACGCCGCAGGCCACAGCGCTGACCATCGTGTTCTCCGCCGCGTCCGTGCAATTGGCGGACGTGCGCATGGGCTACCTGCAGCCCCTGCGCATGGAGCTACACGATGTGGTCTGGAGCGGGCCTCTCGCCGAATGCGTGGGGCGTCTATCGGAGGGCCGGCTGTGGGACGGCGCACTGCGGCCAACCACCCTGCCCCTGCCCTATGCATCGACCGGCCCGGTGCGGCTGGAGCTGCGCTTCTCCAACGGCGCGCAACTCGAAGCCAGCGCGCAGTCGCTGGTCTGCCTGCTGGACGGCGGCGCGCAGTTTGCGGAGTCGTTTGCCTGCTGAGCCGTCCGCGCTAGGCCGCGCGCCCAAGTAGCAAGCCACCGCCCGCGCCCGGCGACAGCTTGAACACGGCCACGGCCTGCACCAGCTCCAGCGCCTGGGCTTTCAGGCTGCTGGCCGAGGCCGCCATTTCCTCGACCAAGGCGGCGTTTTGCTGCGTCACCTGGTCTATCTGCGTTACCGCCTCGCCCACCTGCGTGACACCTGCGCTTTGCTCGTTGTTGGCGGTGCTGATCTCGCCCACGATCAAGCTGACGCGGCGAATAGCCGTCACCACCTCGGCCATCGTGCTCCCGGCTTTGCCCACCAGCGCCGTACCGCGCTCGGTGCGCTCCACGCTGGTGGCGATCAATTGCTTGATGTCCTTGGCCGCGCTGCCAGCGCGGCCGGCCAGGCTGCGCACCTCGCTGGCCACCACCGCAAAGCCACGGCCCTGCTCGCCGGCACGGGCCGCTTCCACAGCGGCATTCAGCGCTAGGATGTTTGTTTGAAAGGCGATGCCATCAATCACGCCGATGATGTCGGATATCTTGCGCGATGCTTCGTGGATGCCCTGCATGGTCTCCACCACCTGGCCCACCACGTCCCCGGCATCCACCGCCACCGTGCTGGCCCGCTGCGCCAACTGGTTGGCTTCACGCGCGCTGTCGGCGTTCTGCCGCATCGTGGCACTGAGCTGCTCCATGGAAGCGGCCGTCTGCTCCAACGCGCTGGCCTGGCTCTCCGTGCGCGCCGACAGATCCTGGTTGCCCTGGGCGATTTCCACACTGGCAATGGACACCGCATCCGAGCCATGGCGCACGCGCGTGACCACACTCGACAGGCTGCTGCGCATGGCCTCCAGCGAACGCAGCAGCTGGGCGGTTTCATCGGCACCGGTCACGTGCAACGGCTGCGACAGTTCGCCGCCGGCAATCTGGCTGGCAGCCGCGCCGGCCTGGCCTATCGGCCCAGTGATCAACCGCGTAATCCACACCGCCAGAAAGCTGGCGATACCAATCGCCACCACCAGCAAACCAATCACCCAGCGCAGGGCCGAGCTGAACACCTGCTGCGACAGCTGGTAAGCCGCATCGGCGCCGTCACCATTCAGCTTCACCAGCTTGGCTATCGCACCGGCCATCACGCGGAAGGTGGTGCGCGACTCGCCATTCAAATACGCCTTGGCCTGGTCGTGCTGCGCCTCGCCGCCCTTGGACAGCGGAATCAACTTCGCATTGCTGGCGTAGTGCGCACTGGCCATGCGCTTGAGATCATCAAACAGCGCCCGTTCGTCAGGGGAGCTCACCAGCGGCTCATAGGCCACCAAGGCATCATCAATGCGCTTGCGGGCCGTCTGCAGGCGCTTGTCGTTGTCCTCCACGCCGGCCGGGTCCACGGCCAGCACATGCTGAATCTCGGCCCGGCGGTATTCGTTCAGTGCGGCATCAATCTCACCCAGGCTGCGCGTGCTAGGCAGCCAGTCGGTGGCGATCTCCTTGGTGCTGCCGTTGACCCTGTCCAGCTGGGTCACTGCGTAGACGCCGGTGATCACCGTCAACAGCAAAATCGCCACGAAGGCGACCGCCAACTTGACACCGATCTTCAGATTTGCAAAAGCCATTTTTCACTCCTGTGTATGGGCAGAAACACTATTCGGCATGACCAGCACCTGGCTGCAGCAAACTAGCAGACCGGTGCTTAGCATGGGTCGTGCCCAGACTATGCTTTCATCACTATAGATGAAAGCATATCGCCTACGGCACACCGTAGCGGTGTCCATATTCCAAGGCTTTAAAGGCCGCTGGCGCAGGTTTCATCTATGCCAGAAGCTACACTTTAGATAGCAAATAAATCCTCAGCTTTCCATGACCACGCACCGCCCCCTGCGCATCGCCGCCGCCCAATCCTGCTCCGTACCCGGCGACATTGCCGCCAATCTGCAGACGCATCTGCGCTTCATCACTGCAGCCCGTCAGGCCGGGGCCGAACTGCTGCTGTTCCCCGAGCTGTCGCTCAGCGGCTATGAACCCGCGCTGGTGCGCCACTGCCTGTTGGAGCCGCACGACGACCAACTGGCACCGATAAAAGACCTGGCACGCGAAGCCAGCATGACCATCATCGTCGGTGCGCCGCTGACCAGCCACGTGGCTGACAAGCCATTCATCGGCGCCATCAGCTTCTACCCGGACGGCAGCCACGGCGTCTACCGCAAACAGCATCTGCACCCCGGCGAAGAAGGCTTTGCCACACCGGGCCCGGTGGACAGCAGCAACCCGAATAGCTACATGCTGGGTGATACCGCCGCAGCCCTGGCCATCTGCGCCGACTCCATGCACCCGCCACATGCCCAGCGCGCAGCCGCTGCTGGTGCAGCGCTGTACCTGGCCAGCTCGCTGGTGTCGGTGGGCGGTTTTGACGGCGACGCGCGCCAGGTGCAGCAATACGCCCACCAGTTCAATGTCGGCGTATTGCTGGCCAACCATGGCGGCCCCACCGGCGGCTATACCAGCGCCGGCAAAAGCAGCTTCTGGGCCCCCGGCGGGCAGCTGGTGGTGGCCGCACCCGGCACTGGCGACCTGCTGCTACTGGCCATGCGTGAAGCCGGCCTATGGAGCGGTGCGCTGCAGCCAGTCTAAGAATTTGCCTACCAAAATTTAAATAAAATCGGCCGCTAGCGCAGGCAGAACCTGCGCCAGCCGCTATCAAAATAGGAATTGATGCTGTACGCAGCGCACCGGTACGGGCTGGCGAGGGCTGGCAAGGGCTGGGCTATAGTGGCCCACCGTCTTCCCGCAACAGGTCGCCCATTCCCTTACGCGCATGTTCGAGCTCCTCTTTTCCATCTTTGGCGAGTTCCTGCTGCAGATCATCGTGGAGGCGCTTTTTGAGCTGGGCCTGCACACCCTGGCAGAACCTTTCCGACGCAAGCGCAACCCCTGGCTGGCAGCAGCGGGCTACGCAGTTTTTGGCGCGGCCTTCGGTGGCTTGAGCCTGCTGGTATTTCCTTCCCACCTGGTGTTGAACCACCTGGGCCAGCTGGCCAACCTGCTGCTGGCCCCGGTAGCCGCAGGCCTGGCCATGGCCATACTCGGCGCCTGGCGCGCGCGCCGCGGGCAAGATGCGCTGCGGATTGACAGCTTTTCATACGGCTACTTGTTTGCACTGGCATTCGCACTGGTGCGATTCTTCTTTGCACACTGAAGAGCACGCTACAGACGCCACCTTCTGCAACAACGAAAGCGCCACATGTTCATCGCCCTTGAAGTGCCATACCTATGATCGTTCCACAGTATTGGGCTGAGGCCCGTCTACAACAAAAGCACCAAGGAAAGCAGATCACGGTGCGCCGCTTTGGCTGGTCGGACACCGACCAGGCCAGCGCCCAAGCCAGCGCAGACATGCGTGCCCAAGAAGCCATGTTCCGCCTGTTGGCCGGCGAAAAGCTGGAGCGCCGCGAGCCCAAAACACCATACAACGGTGCGTCTGGCGTACCCATCCGTGAGGAGATCGTCAGCCGCCACGGCAGCACCATCATCACGCGCAATGCCTACGGCGCACGCTGTCTCAATACGCCCCACGCCCTCTTCGCCGATATCGACTTTCCGGAGAAGTCCTACTTGCGGATTGGCTTGCGCGGTTGTGTCGCCATACTGCTGATGGCAGCGGCCATCGGCTGGCTCACGCACTCGCCGTTTGCCGGCATTGCCTTTGCCCTGCTGGCATTCATTGCGTCAGGGCCTATCACGCGGTGGATTCAACGCCGCCGCCCCGACGAAACAGATGCCGCAGAGACTTTGGCACGCAGCCGGGTTACACAGTTCGCGCAAGAACATACCGACTGGGGCCTGCGCCTGTACCGTACGCCCGCCGGCCTGCGCGTACTGGCAACCCACCAGCCTTTTGATCCCGCGGACCCAATCGTCGACGCGTTCTTCAAAGCGATACAAGCAGATGCTGTGTACGCCGCCATGTGCCACAACCAGCAATGCTTTCGCGCCCGGGTGAGTCCCAAACCTTGGCGCATCGGCATACAGACCAATATGCGACCCCGTCCCGGCGTCTGGCCCATCAAGCCGGAGCAACTGGGCGTCAGAAACGCCTGGATCGCCCAATACGAAGCCCAAGCCCCTGCCTACGCTGCTTGCAGATTTGTGGAAACCCTGGGCAGCGGCGTCATCCACCCGGACATCCAAGCCGTGCAGGAGCTGCACGATACGATGTGCCAAGCCACGCAAACCCAAATGCCTTTAGCCTGAGTTAACGCACATTCCACCTGCGCTAGAAGCTACATATTCCATAGCACCATGCCGACCATAGAACAACTCGCCCCATCCGCCGCGCCCGCCGGCCTAGACTTCTGGTCCGTCCGCCACGTAGTGGAAAGTGCCGAGCGCCTGACGGTGCGCAACGACGTGGCCGAGGCGCCCTCGCGTGAGCGCGATGCCGGCGTGATGGTGTCAGTGCAGCACGGAGGGGGCTTGGGCTATGCGGCGACCAGCGATGTGTCGGAGCGCGGCCTGCGCCTAGCGTTTGCGCAGGCGCAAGACTTGGCATCGGCGAGCGCCACGCACAGCGTGTTCGACTTTCGCAAGGCACCACGGCCCGGCGACCAAGGCGACTACCGCTCCGCCACCACGCGACCGATCGCGCAAACCTCGCTGGCCGAGCGCTTTGATTTACTCAAAGAAGTTTGCGCCAGCGCCAACATCAATGAGGCCATCAAGGACCGCACAGCCTCGCTGTGGACCACGCACACCGAGCAGTTGCTGGTCACCAGCGACGGCGGCCACATGACGCAAAGCTGGGACTTTGTGGTGCCCAACATCATGGCCGTGGCCAGCGCCAATGGCGACACGCAAACCCGCTCTGCCGCCGGCCAATACAACGGCTTTTGCCAGCAAGGCGGCCTGGAGGTTCTGGAGCGCGCCGGCTTCGTCCAGGACGGCCCGCGCGTGGCGCGTGAGGCCCTGGAGCTGGCCCACGCCCCCAACTGCCCCAGCGGCGTGATGGACGTACTGCTGATGCCCGACCAGATGATGCTGCAGATCCACGAAAGCATAGGCCACCCGCTGGAGCTGGACCGCATCCTGGGTGATGAGCGCAACTTCGCCGGCACCAGCTTTGTGACGTTGGACATGTTCGGCCACTACGCCTACGGCAGCCCGCTGCTGAACGTCAGCTTCGCTCCCGACCAGCAACATGAATTTGCCGGCTTTGCCTTCGACGACGATGGCACGCCGGCGCAACGGGAATGGATCATCCACCACGGCATACTGCAGCGGCCGCTGGGCGGCAGCCTGTCGCAGGCGCGGGCACAGAGGCTGCGGCCAAGTATCAACGGCGTGGCCACCACGCGCTCCAGCAACTGGAACCGCGCGCCCATAGACCGCATGAGCAATCTGAACATCGAGCCCGGCAACAGCACGCTGGAGCAAATGGTTGCCAGCATGGACTACGGCATCTTGCTGCGCACCAATGCCTCCTGGAGCATCGACGACTCGCGCAACAAGTTCCAGTTCGGCTGCGAATGGGGGCAGATGGTGCGCAATGGGAAATTGGCCGAGGTGGTGAAGCGGCCCAACTACCGCGGCATCTCGGCCAGCTTCTGGCGCTCCCTGTCCATGGTGGGCGACGCATCCACCTTCAAGGTGATGGGTACGCCCTATTGCGGCAAGGGTGAGCCCAACCAGGTGATACGCGTAGGCCACGCGGCACCCGCCTGCCTGTTCAAAGATGTGTCGGTATTTGGCGGAGCCGCATGATGCACAGCTACTTTCAACAACTCGCCGCAGCCGTCTGCGCCCCGGCACCGGGCGCGGACCGCGTCACCCTGTACTTCAGCGCCGAGGCATCCGACTTCATCCGCTTCAACCACGCCCAGGTACGCCAGGCCACGCATGTGGAGCAACGCTACGGTACGGTCAGCGTCGTCTGCGGCCTGAAGCGCGCCTCCAGCAGCATCAGCCTGGGCGGCGACCTGGTGGCCGACACTGCAGCCCTGCTGACCGAGCGCAGTGCCCTGCTGGAACAGCTGCCCCTGGTGCCCGACGACGCCTACCTGCTGCTGCCCGATGCAGTGGTCGACACCGGGCGCAGCGCCGCCGGTAGCCTGCCCACGCCGCAGCAACTGATCGCCGCCGTGGCCGAGCACGCGGCCGGCAGCGACCTGGTCGGCTTCTACGCCGGCGGCAGCGTGGTACGCGCCTTTGCCGACAGCCGCGGTCAGCGCAACTGGCACAGCGTGGAGAGCTTCCTTTTCGACTGGTGCCTGTATCGGGAAAAGGACCAGGCCGTGAAATCCAGCTACGCCGGCACCGCCTGGAGCGAGGCCGACTTTGCCCAGCGCGTGGCCGAAGGCCGCAGCCGTATCGCCTTGCTGGCGCTGCCGCCCAAAACCCTGGCCCCGGGCGCCTACCGCGTCTACTTCAGCCCGGTGGCCGTGGCCGAAATACTGGGCACCTTGTCCTGGGGCGGCTTTGGCCTGAGAGACCTGCAAACCGGCACCTCCAGCCTGCTGCTGGCCCACAAGGGCCAGGCCTGGCTCAGCCCACAGCTCACGCTGACCGAGGCCACGGCAGAGGGCATCGCCCCGCGCTTCCAGGCCGACGGTTTCACCAAACCCGACGCGGTGGAACTGGTGCGCGCCGGCCAGATGGGCACATCGCTCACCAGCCCACGCAGCGCCAAAGAATATGGCCATGCCACCAACGGCAGCAGCGACGGCGAAAGCCCCGAGTCCCTGGCCATGGCCCCCGGCCACTTGCCCGAGACCGAAGTGCTGCAAACGCTGGGCACCGGCGTCTACATCAGCAACCTGCACTACCTGAACTACAGCGACCGCCAGGCCTGCCGTATGACCGGCATGACCCGCTTCGCCTGTTTCTGGGTGGAAAACGGCCAGATCGTCGCGCCCATTCCGGTGATGCGTTTTGACGACTCCTTCCTGCGCATGTTCGGCACCGGCCTGGTCGCCCTGACCGACCACGCCGAGCTGGTGCCAACCGACGGCACCTATGGCGCGCGGCAGCTGCAAAGCATTACCGCGCCTGGGGCGATTGTGGAGGGGTTTGCGTTGACGCTATAGGGAATAAGGTCCGAGGCAAACCACCCACTTTTGTTGCGCAGTCGTGGCCTGGACAGCGAAGCTACTTGGTTATGCTGACGATATTTAACATGTCAGCTCTGGGTAAAGTTAACCTTCGGCTTCGGACCCTGTTCAGCCGCGCCCTATACGGCTGAATCCGCCGCCAAAACTGGACGTACAACACGAGGGCAAAATTCGGCATGCATTCGAAGCAGTTTCTTGAGCAGAACGTGGAGTTCGGCAACGCCGGCGATTTGGACACGAGCGGAACAGGCTGGTTTGTCGGATTCAGCGCTTGGACCAAGGAACCACCTGGCGAACTGCGCCATGTGCCCGCAAACGAGCTTGTTGCCGGGCTGTGCGTGAAATGGTTCTCTCATCCGGAAGGAAATCCGAACGGCGAACCCAAGCCGTTAAGCGAGGGGCGGACGATGTCTATGTTGGTGAGCCCAACCAGCGAATTCAGAATCGAGTTCTCTGTGAACGCTGACTTCCCGTCGCAGGACATCTTGTCGCACACTTTGCGCCGCCATGGTGACTTTGTCGTATGGGGACCAGGCGTGTTTCATCGGGCATTTGGCGTCCAGCCGGCATGCATACTCACCGTTCGATGGTCCTCGCCGCGGTAGACGGCAGTCGGCCAATTGCCGACATTTGGTAGCCTCAGCTACTAGCGTTTCGACCCGTATCTGCATGAACTTCAACTTCCGAAAAGTGTCCCCCAGGCTACCAAATCTGGCATTCTGTGCATTGGGCGTTATGGCGATACTCGGCCTCATTAATAGTTCAAATGTTTCGCCTGACCCTCTATTGAAATATTGGTCTCTCGGAGCTGCAGTCTTTTGTGGATTTATTGGTTGGTGCTTGCTTGCCGGCGACCGGAATCCGTCGAGTAAGTTGAATAGTTCGGGGCCTGTCAAACGCTGGTTAGGACTTGCACTCGGTTGTCTTTTTTTCGCTGTTTTTGGCTATTTTTCCGTTTTGCTCGGGTTGCCAACGATTTTCTCGAGGGTTGTCCTTAAATCAACAACAGGTCAATCGTCTGTAGCTTACGTACTCAAAGAACGTAGTGGACGCGGTTGTCATTACCGTGTGGAACTTCGGGGCGATGCATTGAAGGAATCGATGACTACCTGTGTGCCCAAGGACCTTTGGAGTGCTTTAAGGGTGGGCGACCCTGTCTTAGTCAGTTACACGCAGAGTCTGATGGGGTTCGTTCTTGAGGACATTCAAAAGCTGCCATCACCTTGAGTGTCGGCTTAAGCGCTGCGCCAGAGACTGCTTAGGGCCCATATCACCCATTCACGGCCCAGCGAGATCGAGCGGTTCCTCAAGCAACTCTGGCCACGCTGATCAAAGTTCGATGGCCTCCACTTGAAAGTACCTGCAGCGCAGATAAACCCTGCGCTAGCAGCTACTATTTTGGAAGCATTAAAGCGCTGCAGCGGGTGTGAACAAGGCGGCCAGATCGCGCTGCGGCCGCGCGTGCAGATAGCCTTGCTGGGCCGCGCAGCCGGCCTCCAGCAGATAGCGCGACTGCTGCAGTGTTTCCACGCCTTCGGCCACCACCTGGATCTTCAGGCGCGCCGCCAGGGCCAGAATGCATTCGGTCAGCGCCCGCGCGGACTCGTCGCGCTCCACGTCCACGCTCAGCGTACGGTCCAGCTTGAGGAAGTCGCACGGTAGCTGGCGCAGCAGCGAGAAGTTGGAATAGCCCACACCAAAATCGTCTATCGCAATGCGCATGCCCTGGGCATTGAGCGCAAACAGCATGGAGCGGGTCAGGTCGGTGTCCTGCAGCAGCGCGGTTTCCGTCAGCTCGATCACCAAGGCCCGGGCCGGGAACCCGATCTGGGCCAGCAGCAGAGGCAAGGCGCGCAGGGCCCAGCCCGCGTTGAACTGGGTGGGCGACACATTCACCGCGAGGTAGTCCAAGGCGCCGCTGATCACCAGGGGCAACGCTTCGGACAAGGCGCGGCGCAACATGTTTTCCATCATCACGTCGAGCAGGCCCAGCTCTTCCACCGTGCGCAAAAAGGCCTGGGGCGACCGCACTTCGCCACCGGAGACATGCCAGCGCGCCAGCATCTCCACGCCACTGTGGCGCCCCAGGTCACAGCGAAACACGGGCTGGAACCAGGGCTCGATATGGTCGGCCAGCACGGCTTCACGCACCTCGTTTTCATGCCGGGCGCGGTGCTCCACCTCGATGCGCAGATTGGGCTCGTAGCAGGTCACGCGGGCACGCCCCATGCGCTTGGACGCGTACAAGGCCAGGTCCGCATTGCCCAGCAGAGTGCCGGCCGGCTCATCGGGTAGCTCGGCCGACGCCAAGCCGATGGAGCAGTAGCATGGAATGCTGGCACCGTTGAACAGCACCGGGCGGCACAGCACGGCCAGCAGCCGCTGCGCCAGCCGCAGCCCGTTCTGCTGGGCTCCTATGTTCTTGGCGATGACCGCGAACTCGTCCCCGCCCAGTCGGGCGACCAAGTCGCCGGTGCGACCCGCATCGTCCGGCCGCAAGGCCTCGGACAGGCGGTGCGCCACCTCCACCAGCAGGGCGTCGCCGGCCTGGTGGCCCTGGGTGTCGTTGACGTGCTTGAAGTTGTCCAGGTCGATCAGCAGCAGCGCCACGCCGGCCCGCATCGCATGCGTATTGCTCAGGGTGTCGTCCAGCCTGCGGGTGAATGCGGCCCGGTTGGCAATGCCGGTCAGGGCATCGGTTTCGGCCTGCACCACGGCGGCCTGGCGCGCGGTGCGCAGCTCTTCGGTACGCACCTCCACGCGTTGCTCCAGATCGTTGGCCAGGGCGCTGAGTGCCAGATTGGCCTCATACAAGGCCCGCGATTTTTCTTCCAGCAGGTGCTCTGCCTCGACGCGGGCACGCCGCTCCCGGTCCAGCCGCGCCTCCATGCGACGCACACGTTCGGCTAGCGCGGCAACGCTTGGGTCGGGCGTTAGGGTGTCGCTAGGCATGGTCAGGTGTGTCGCCCGCCACGTCGATCACGAAACGCACCACGGGCCCGTCCTCACTGTCATAGGCCTGGGGTTGAACATGGACCCGGACGTCAAATTGCTGGGCCGAACCCTGGATCAGCCCCACGGCAAGATCGCTCATCTGGCGTGGACTGCGGTAGTCCAGCACCAGGCGCGAAGCGCTACGTTCCAGCGCGGTAAAGGTGGGTAGCTCGGCGTCTGGGTAAAGCTTTTGCACTTCTTTGTGAATGTGCTCTTCTATGCTTTCCAGAAAGTCGAAAAAATGGCTGCAGCGGGCAAAAAATGCGGGGTAACCCCTGGCAAAACTCCCGCTCAGATGGAACCCAAAAGCCTGTACCAGCTCGGGCACAGCCGCCCCCGTCTGCTGCGCCAGTGCATTACACAGCGCCACCAGTTCGCCATGGTCATAGGTGCCTACGGATGTGTATGCGCCGCCGCTGGGCAAGGCACTGGCGTCGATGATGTCGTCCACCATATCTTCGCCATAGCGTTGGGCCACAAAGCCAAGAAACTCGGTAAAAACAATACCTTTCACAATGGCTCTCCATCGAAGTGAATCGCGTGCAGGTACTACACAGTGTAACGATTTGTGCACTCTGCGGGGAGGTCTGATGACAGGGCATGCATGCACGTAGACAAAAGCGCCAGGCGGGTCCATGCGTACGGCCGCCTAGCGCAAAAGTCACACGCAAAATAGTGTTCCTACACTTTCAAAATCTGCGCCAGCTGCTATATATTGAAGAGCAATTGGGTTTTAGCTTTGCGTCCCTAAAACGAAGCAAGCCGCTTCCCCAAACAGCCCCGGACATCCACATAATGGGGCAGCCCCCGCGCTACCAGAGCACGGGTACTTCCATCCAAGGACTAGCAGCACGCCACATGTTTGCATTTCTCAAAAGATTCCAGCGCCCCGCAGCCGTGACCGCCCAGCCCCTGGCAGAGCCGTCTTTGCGGCGCATGGATCTGGAGGAGCGCAAGGCCTACCGCAAGGAGCGGCTGTACCAGTCGATCCGCGAGTCGTTTTTGTCGATGGAAGTGGTGTCGAATATGTACCGCTTCAAGCTCATGCCGGTGGACGAGCGGCACCACCGCTTCATCGCCATGGTGGATGTGGCGAAGTCGTTCGCCGCTGGGGCCCACGGCAAGGGCAAAAGTTTTGCGGCCATGGAACACAGCCTACGCACCGATGCCTTCAAGCGCTACGGCGTGCTGATAGACGGCGTGTACTGGCGCGTCAGCGAGACGGAGGACCAGTTTGAGCGCCGCACCCGCGCGGGTGACCCGGCGCGCAGCGGCAGTTTCGAGCCGCCCAAACCGGTGGCGACTAGCGCCGCCACAGCCGCCAACGGCCACCAATCGATGCCGATACTATCGCGCCGCACCTACCAACCCGTTTCGCCCGCCGAGCAGATAGCCTTCATGGAAGCCCTGCAGCGCGGCAAGGCGCCGCCTGCGATACGCGTGGGCGAGCAGGAATACCAGTCCGACCTGATGCCACTGGAAGGCGGCAACATGACGGGTGGCACGCAATACGGCAAGCTGCACTGAAATCCATTTAAGCAAAATCAGGCTCTGGCGCAGATTCCACCTGCGCCAGCAGCTACCAATTCAATAGCACACAAGAAAATGCCACACGGCAGCTTGGGCTGGCGTGTGGCACGTATACGCATGGCGGCACTGCGCGGTCTGCGCAGCGGGCTATCAGGCGGCGACGGTTTGCAGTGCTGCGTTCAGCGTGGCGCTGGGGCGCATCACGGCATCGGTCTTGGACACGTCAGGCAGGTAGTAGCCGCCGATGTCCACCGGTTGGCCTTGCACCGCATTCAGTTCGGTTACGATTTTTTGCTCGTTCTCAGCCAGCAACTTGGCCAAGGGGCTAAAGCGGGTTTGCAGCTCAACGTCGTCGGTCTGGGCGGCCAAGGCCTCGGCCCAGTACAGCGCCAGGTAGAAGTGGCTGCCGCGGTTGTCCAACTGGCCGGTCTTGGGCGAGGGGTTCTTGTTGTTATCCAACAATTTGCCAGTGGCGGCATCCAGCGTCTTGGCCAGCACCTTGGACTTGGCGTTGCCGGCCTTGATGCCGAGGTCTTCCAGACTGACGGCCAGGGCCAGGAACTCGCCCAGCGAATCCCAGCGCAGGTGGTTTTCTTCCACCAGCTGCTGCACGTGCTTGGGGGCCGAGCCGCCCGCGCCGGTTTCGTACATGCCGCCACCGGCCATCAAAGGCACAACCGACAGCATCTTGGCCGAGGTGCCCAGTTCCATGATGGGGAACAGGTCGGTCAGGTAGTCGCGCAGGATGTTGCCGGTGGCACTGATGGTGTCCTGGCCGCGGATCACGCGCTCCAGGGTGTAGCGCATAGCGCGGACTTGGCTCATGATCTGGATGTCCAGACCGGTGGTGTCGTGCTCGTGCAGGTACATCTTGACCTTGGTGATCAGCTGGGCTTCGTGCGGACGGTAGGCGTCCAGCCAGAACACCACGGGCATGCCGGAGTTACGCGCGCGGCTGACAGCCAGCTTGACCCAGTCGCGGATGGCGGCGTCCTTGACCTGGCACATGCGCCAGATGTCGCCCTGCTCCACGTTCTGGCTCAGCAACACTTCGCCGGTAGCCAGGTCGGTGATGTTGGCCACGCCGTCTTCGGGGATTTCGAAGGTCTTGTCGTGCGAGCCGTATTCCTCGGCCTGCTGGGCCATCAGACCGACGTTGGGCACGGTGCCCATGGTCTTGGGGTCGAAGGCGCCGTGCCATTTGCAGAAGTTGATGATTTCCTGGTAGATGCGGGCGAAGGTGGATTCGGGCATGACGGCCTTCACGTCCTTCAGGCGGCCATCGGCACCGTACATCTTGCCGCCAGCGCGGATCATGGCCGGCATGGAGGCGTCAACGATGACGTCGTTGGGCGAATGGAAGTTGGTGATGCCCTTGGCCGAGTCCACCATGGCCAGCTCGGGGCGGTGCTCATGGCAGGCGTGCAGGTCGCGCTTGATCTCGTCCTGCTTGCTTTGCGGCAGGGTGGCGATCTTGGTGTACAGGTCGGCCATGCCGTTGTTGACGTTGACGCCCAACTCCTTGAACAGATCGCCGTGCTTTTCGAACGCGTCCTTGTAGAAGATCTTCACGCAGTGGCCGAAGACGATGGGGTGGGACACCTTCATCATCGTGGCCTTGACGTGCAGCGAGAACATCACGCCGGTCTTGTGTGCGTCTTCGATTTCTTTCTCATAGAACTCGACCAGCGCCTTCTTGCTCATGAACATGCTGTCGATGACTTCGCGGTCCAGCAGCGAAACCTTGGGCTTGAGGATGATGGTCTTGCCGCTCTTGGTCAGCAGTTCCATCTTCACGTCGCGGGCCTTGTCCAGCGTCAGCGATTTTTCACCGTGGTAGAAGTCGCCATGGTGCATGTGCGACACGTGCGAACGCGAAGCCTGGCTCCATTCGGCCATGCTGTGCGGGTTCTTGCGGGCGTATTCCTTCACGGCCTTGGGGGCGCGGCGGTCGGAGTTACCTTCGCGCAGCACGGGGTTTACCGCACTGCCGGTGCACTTGGAGTAGCGCGCACGGATGGCTTTGTCTTCGTCGGTCTTGGGATCTTCGGGGAAGTCAGGAATCGCGTAGCCCTTGGCTTGCAGTTCCTTGATACAGGTTTGCAGCTGGCCCACGGATGCGCTGATGTTGGGCAGCTTGATGATGTTGGTATCGGGCAGCAGGGTCAGGCGACCCAGCTCGGCCAAGGTGGCAGGAACCTTCTGGTCGTCGGACAGGAACTCGGGAAACTCGGCCAGCACACGGGCTGCCACGGAAATGTCGCTGGTCACCACTTCGATGCCGGCTGCCGCCGTGAAAGACTGAACGATGGGCAACAACGAGTAGGTTGCCAGACGCGGCGCTTCGTCGGTCAGGGTGTAAAAGATCTTGGATTTTTCGGCAGCCATGGTTCGTCCTCTAGTGCATTTAACAAATGTGTGAGCCGCTCGCAGCGGTTAAGCGGAGTCGCTTGCGCGACCGCCACATCCCAAGAGTCTACTTGAGGGTGCACGTGCTTCCAGGCGTCAGGCATTGCGCTAACACAGGAATAACCCATCAAATATGCATTCGACGTATACAAACCATGCACAGCAAGCTATTATTTAAATAGCACGTAAACCTGCGTGTAAAACCGTTAAGCGTACTTATCACCCACCTCGGCGCGGATGGGATGGGTGTCGTAGACGATGGTCATGCGCGCGATACGGCCCTCGGGGTCGAAGTCAAACACGTCGGCGCAGTCGAAATGCACCATGCTCCCATCCTTCAGTTGCCAGTGGTAGACGAAATAGCCCACCGCCCGTGCCGCACCCTGCGCGCTGACCAGGATATCCAGCGTCTCGATACGGCTCTGGCCTGAGGCGTCGCGTACCTTGGTGAAAAACGGGTGCGGCGCCATCCACCCGAGAAAGGGTGAAAACACCTGGGCGTCGGCGCTGAACAGCGCGCTCAGCGCGTCCACGTCGCCGCGCTCCAGATGGGCCAGGTACTGGGCCACGGTGTCAACGTAGGGGCTGTTCAATGTGGAGGGGGTCATGTGGTCTTCTTTCTGGTGGTGGAACGAAACCTGGGCCTGCGGCCCAACCAGCCCAACCGCTGCCATTCCATGCAAAATAGGAATGCTTTCGCGATGGGTTTTGTGAAATTCTAGGAATAACGCCTGCTATAACCTAACGAAAAATTCGCCGACACCCCATGCGTTCAACGCATGCCTTAACCATGCCATCCGAACTCCCACCGTTGTATGCATTGCAGGCTTTTCTGAGCGCCGCGCAGTTGGGCAGCTTTACCCGCGCGGCCACGGCCTTGCACCTGACGCAAAGCGCGGTCAGCCGGCAGATCCTGCTGCTGGAAGACTTCTATGGCTGCCCGCTGTTCGTGCGGCAGGCCAAGGGCTTGGCGCTCAGCGCCGAAGGCAGCCAGTTGCTGCCCGCCGTGCATGAAGCCTTCAACACGCTCAAACATGCCACGGCCCAGCTAGCACAGGCCCGCGGCGTGCTGACGCTGCAGCTGCCGCCCACCTTTGCATCGCGCTGGTTTCTGCCGCTGCTGCCCAAGCTGCGGCAAGCCCTGCCCGACCTGGAGGTGCGCATTGCCACGCACTGGGGCGACGCACCGGACTTCAGCAGCCCCGGCGTGGATGCCATCGTGGCCCATGGGCGTGGCGGCTGGCCGCAACTGGTAGAGGTGGCCCTGATGCAGGAAAAGCTGACGCCGCTGTGCGCCCCCGCCCTGCTGCCGCAGCTGCAAAGCCCCAGCGACCTGGCCCGCTACACGCTGCTGCACCCCGACCCACGGCTGCGCGAATGGGCGCTGTGGTTGCAGGCAGTGGGCCAGCCCATACCGACGCCGGGCCAAGGCCAGGTTTTCGACACGCTGGACATGGCACTTTCCGCGGCCACACGGGGCCTGGGCGTGGCGATTGCCGACCCTGCCCTGCTACGCGAGAGCCTGGATGACGGCGTGCTGGCCATGCCGTTTGCGCAGCAGGTGCCCAGTGGCATGTCTTACTTTTTGACCTACCCGGCCCACCGCGCGGAGCAACGCAAGCTGCAGGCATTCCAGGCCTGGCTGCTGGCGCAACTCAACACACCGCACGCAAGCGCCAGCTAGCCCGTCCCGCCTGGCCGGCTTTACCACACGGAAACACGGGCCGGCATGCCACCATTCGCCTCACAAGAAATAGGCCTCAGCGCGCATATAACCTGCGCAAGTAGCTATTTTTAAGATAGCAAATGCCAAGCCTCGCAGTGCGGCATAGGCTGAGGTTTTTAAGCGCCGCCTAAGTCTGCAGCGCAAAGATTTCGCCACACCCAAGCAGTGCAAGGTGCGGCGCACTGCAATTCCTCGCCGCACCAACTTTGAGGATTGGAGAAACCCCATGACATTCGCCACAATGCACGCCACCACCCGCCGCATCCGGCGCACGGCCCTGGCCGCTGGCCTGACCACCCTAGCCCTGGGCGTGGGCCATCTGCATGCCGAAACCTTGCTACCACCTGTACACCACAGCGGAGCTGTGCAGTACCTCAGCGGCGGCATCGGCGACGGCGAGGCCAGCGCCATCCAAAGCGCCAGCAAGCAATGGCCGCTAACGCTGGAGTTCGCCATCAAGACCCGCCACGGTGCCGAATATGCGGCCGACGTGGCCGTCAAAGTCCGCGACACCCATGGCCAGACCGCGCTGGACACCCAGGCCCAGGGCCCCTTCCTGCTGGCCAAGCTGGCGCCCGGCGCCTACAACGTGGACGCTACGCTGGACGGCAAAACCCTGCACCAGCAGGTCGTGGTGAAGTCCGGCCAGCCCGCCAAGGCCGTAATGGTCTGGCCTAGCGGCACCGACAACACCCCGGCCTGAGTACAGCCCCGCCTGTAAGCCACGCCACACGCAGCTTGGCCGGCGTGGCTTTATCCATCTTTCAAGGGATGCCTGCTGCCACATCTCGGCCTAGACTACCTCCGCGCTTACCAGAACTTTACTTTTCGACAAAGAAGGCGCAATGTTTACAACTTGCGAATTCGATAACTAGTAGGCAAAAGCTGCATTTTTTACGCAGCTGCGGCTGGCTTGTTCTGAGCAGAGTCAACGGGAGATGGCAATGGCATCGAATGGCTGTAAAACAAGAATCCCTTGGCTGCTGGCACTGGCGCTGCTGCTCGCGGCCTGTTCCAAAGGACAGGAACCGGGCACCGTGCTGGACGAGGCCCTACTGGCCGGGCGCAACGGTAAAAGCTTTCCCCATGCCAGCGAGGACTACTTCCACGACATGGACGGCGCCGTGGCACTGTCGCCCGAAGAAGTCACCGGGCGCAATATGTGGCTGGTCTGGACCGGTGGCAATGACCGTATGTGGAACCAGCTGACCAACTACACCTTTGGCGCCTTCGACCTGCTGAAGATGGTCAGCTCCCACCCCAGCCAGGGCTACACCCGCGACAGCCGGTGGAACTACCTGGGCCTGGTGAACGAACCCTGCTTTGAAAAGGCTACCGGCCCCGACCCCAAGCACCAGGGCCTGTGGCTGGACCAGCGCAGCAAGGGCTGCACCCCCGACCCGTTCGAGAACGCCAGCAAGTACCCCGGCGTAGCCATAGGCGCGCGCGGCAACCCGCTGCCCGTGGGCTCGTTCTACGGCGAAGCCACCGGCATCATGGGCCTGCGCCTGTTCCCTAACCCGGCATTTGACGAAAAGGCGGCCAAGGAATGGAACGCCGAGAAGTACTACACCGACCCCAGCTACTACAACCGGCAGGACCTGGTGCGCCCCTACCGCGTGGGCATGTCCTGCGGCTTCTGCCATGTGGGGCCCAGCCCGGTAAACCCGCCGGACGACCCGGCCCACCCAAAGTTCGCCAACCTCAGCTCGTCAGTCGGCGCGCAGTACATGTGGGTGGACCGGCTGTTCATCCACAACGCCAACAAACCCGAGGGGCAGAAGAACTATATGTTCCAGCTGGCGCATACATTCCGCCCCGGCGCCATGGACACCTCGCTGATCTCCACCGACAGCATCAACAACCCGCGCACCATGAACGCGGTATACGACTTCGCATCCCGCATGGGCCTGGCCAAAAATCTGTGGCATGAAAAGCTGACCGGCGGCGAGCGCGACAACAAACAGTTCAACGACTTTTTCACCAGCGGCCCATTGACCGAGTTCTATGACAAAGCCAGCGGCACCACACGTACACCCCATGTGCTGAAAGACGGTGCCGACTCGGTCGGCCTGCTGGGCGCGCTGAACCGCGTGTACCTGAACATCGGCCTGTTCAGCGAGGAATGGTTGCTGCACTTCAATCCCGTGGTCGGCGGCAAGACCATCACGCCGATCCAGATCGCGGTGGCGCAAAAGAACTCGGGCTACTGGCAGGCCACCGAGGCCGGCACACCCAATACCGCGCTGTTCTTCCTGAAAGCCGCGCAACCCGATCATCTGAAAGACGCCCCCGGTGGCGCAACCTACCTGGCCGAGGACAGCACCACGGTAGAACGCGGCAAAGAGGTGTTTGCCGACACCTGCGCGCGCTGCCACTCCAGCAAGGCCCCCACCCCACCGCCCGAGCTGGCGCTGGACCCGGACAAGTGTGCCGGCGCCGGCTACCTGGCCTGCTTCAAGCGCTACTGGGGCTGGACGCAGACCGATGGCTACAAGTCGCAGATGCGCCAGATCGTGCAGGCCCCTGACTTCCTGCAGGGCAACTACCTGTCCACCGAGGCGCGCATACCGGCCACGCTGCTGCGCACCAATGTCTGCAGCCCACTGGCCACCAATGCGCTGGGCGGCAATATCTGGAACGACTTCTCGTCCACCTCGTACAAGCAGCTGCCATCGGTGGGCACAGTCACGTTGAACGACCCGTTCACCGGCGATCTGGTGCCCTATGCCATGCCGGCCGGCGGGCGCGGCTATACCCGCGTGCCGTCGCTGATCAGCATCTGGTCCACCGCGCCATTCCTGCTGAACAACAGCCTGGGGCCATTTGACTCCAGCCCGTCGGTAGCCAGCCGCATGAAGGTGTTTGACGCCTCCATCGAGCAGCTGCTGTGGCCCGAAAAGCGCGAACGTGACAGCGTGCTGGGCAACAAGGTACCCGGCACCATTGACCGCACCACCCAGCGCAGCGAGGTCATCATCCCCGACGGCTTCATGCCCGATGCGCTGCAGCCGCTGCAAGGCATGCTGCACCGCTGGTTCCCCAAACTGGTCGGCTCGGGCAGCGACGTGGTGCTGGGCCCTATCCCGAAGGGCATGCCGGTGAACCTGATCGCCAACCTCAAGCTGCGCAGTGAGAGCGACGACCTGGGCGACAAGGCGGCCCAGGTGCGCGACGTGACCGAGATGGTAGTCAAGCTCAAGGCTGACCTGCTGACCGCGCCCGAGAACGCCACGGACGAGCAACTGCGCGACAAGTTCGCCAACCTGCGCGCGCCCATGCTGCGCCTGAGCAAATGCCCGGACTTTGTGGTCAACCGCGGTCACTACTTTGGCACCGCAGCATTCAACGAGCAGGAAGGGCTGAGCGCAGACGAGAAGTCATTCGGGACCGAGCCGGTTTTGAGCGACGACGACAAGCGCGCGCTGATCGCCTTCATCAAGACCTTCTAAGCGCCCATACACCACCAAATGACCGACGCCGAAAGACGACCATGGGACTACATCATCGTCGGATCGGGGGCAGGCGGCGGCACGCTGGCAGCGCGCCTGGTAGAAGCCGGCATGCGGGTTTTTTTACTGGAGGCCGGCGGTGACCCGCGTACCACGGCGGGGCCGCGTCTGCCCGATGACTACGACGTACCCGCCTTCCACAGCTTTGCCTGTGAGAACGAGGCCATGGCGTGGAACTTCCAGGTACGCCACTACGGCGACGAGGCCCGCCAGCTGCGCGACCCCAAGTACAACGCCAGCCGCCAGGGCGTGCTCTACCCTCGCGCGGCCGGCCTGGGCGGCTGCACTGCGCACAACGCCATGATCTTCATGCGCCCGCACGATTCCGACTGGAACCACATCGCCGAGCTGACCAGCGACCGCAGCTGGCAGTCCCGCCACATGCAGCGCTATGCCGAACGCGTGGAGTCCTGCCACCACCGCCCGCTGTGGCGCGCCCTGCGCCACCTGGGCATCAACCCCACCGGCCACGGCTGGAACGGCTGGCTGCACACAGAGCGCGCCATCCCGCTGGAGGCTCTGGGCGATGCGCAAATGGTGGGCCTGGTGTCACAGACCGCGCGCACATTCACTGGCGGCCTGGCCCATCCGCTGCGTAGCGCCCTGCGCTGGCTGCGTGGCAAGGGCGACCCGAATGCGCGGCCCTGGGGCGGCGGTAGCTTTGAAGGCCTGTGCTATACCCCCACCAGCACGGTGCAAGCCAGCCGGTTCGGCACCCGCGAGCGCCTGCTGCTGGTCGCCGCAAAGCACCCGGGCCAGTTGCACATCGAGCTGGATGCCCTGGCCACACGGGTGCTGCTGGGGCCGAATGGCAGGGCCGAAGGCGTGGAATTCCTCAAGGGTGCGCGCCTGTACCGCGCGCATAGCCAGGCCAGCAGCAGCCCGGGCCGGCGCCAGCAGGTACGCGCCTTGCGCGAAGTGGTGCTGTGTGGCGGGGCCTTCAACACACCGCAGCTGCTGATGCTCTCGGGCATAGGCCCAGCAGACGGGCTGCAGGCCCACGGCATTCCACTGCAGGTGGATTTGCCTGGCGTAGGACGCAATCTGCAAGACCGCTACGAGATAGCCGTAACCCACCGCATGGCCAGGCCCTGGCAGGCACTGGCCGGCGCCCGCTTCATGCGGGGCGACCCGCAGTGGCAGGAATGGCATGCCCAGCGCAGCGGCATGTACGCCACCAATGGGGCCGCCGTAGGCCTGGTGCGCCGCTCGTCCGGCCACCAGCCGGAGCCAGACATCTTCTGCATGGCCCTACCCGCCCGCTTCGAAGGCTATGCGCCGGGCTTCTCGCAGCTGATACGCCAGCACAGCGACCGGCTTACCTGGGCCGTGCTGAAGGCCCACACGCTGAACCGCGCCGGCCGCATCACCCTGCGCTCGGCCGACCCGCGCGACACGCCACAGGTCAACTTTCACTACTTTGAAGAAGGCAGCGATGCCACGGGCAGCGACCTGCAGGCCGTGGTGCAGGCCATACGTTTTGTGCGCAGCCTGACCGCGCCACTACTGGCCCGTGGCCTGGTCGCCGAGGAGTGCCTGCCCGGCCCCCAGGTGCAAACCGACGCTGCCCTGGCCGACTACGTGCGCAACACGGCCTGGGGCCACCACGCATCCTGCTCCTGCCCCATAGGTGCAGCGAAGGATGGCGGCGTGCTGGACAGCCGCTTTCGCGTGCACGGCACACAAGGGCTGCGGGTGGTGGACGCATCGGTGTTCCCGCGCATACCCGGTTTTTTCATCGCGTCGGCGGTCTATATGGTGGGTGAAAAAGCCGCCGATGTGATGCTGCAAGACGCCGCGCAAGCGCCCACCTAGTTTTTTTACAGCGGGCAACCGCACAAGGAGAAAGCATGGCCTACGACGTAAAACAACTGCTGGCGATGAGCCAGGTGCAGCTAGACGATTTGTTCCGGGCCAGCCCGGCAGGCGACATCCCCAATGGCTCGGCCAACGGCACGGCCATCATTGCGCCCGGCACCAAGTACACCGAACATATTGCCCATCTGATCAATATGTTCGGCTGGCAAGGCAAGGTGTTTGACGCCGAAAAAGGCCTGCTGAAAAACAAGGTGCTGGTGTTCGGCTTCGAGGCCGTGCTGGCCAAGGTCTACAAGGACAAGAGCTGGCTGGACGGGCAGGAATGCATCGTGCTGGACTACTCCGACACATCGGTCATCGCCCACTACATCCGCGACGAAATCCGCCTGATCGGCCCCAACTTCTACCTGGGCAAGGTGTATTGGGGCAAGGAGCGGCTCATCGACTTCTGCCTGCAGTTCTAAAGGTCGCCGTGACCCCACAGTCGCAATTCACCGTGGTGGCGCCGCTGGCCAAGGGGCGCGAGATCAGCTTGCGTAACTTGCTGGATGGCATGAACGCTAGCCCCGGCATGGCCGATGCCCATAACCCGGTGCTGCCGTTCGCCCGTTTCCAGCAGTTGCACTTTGCGCGCCTGGTACTGCTGGATGACGCGCTGCAGATAGACCTGGAGACACTGGGCCTGCTACGCCCGCGCCTGCCGACCTACCTGGCGTTCATGGGCGACTGCGACGGCGCGGCACAGGACTGCCTGGCCGATCTGGTGCAGCACGCGGGCGACGGGCTGCGGCGCATCTTTGCCCACTGCGCCGGCTTTGACGCCACCGCTGACCTGCTGGGCTGGATGCTGGCACATGACCGCCCGATTGCCGCCCGCTACGTCCACTGGCTGGGGCGCAGCGTGCAGCAGATCCAGCAGGAAAGCACGCTGCAGCGCGCCCTGTCGGCACGCCTGCCACGCACCAGCGCTGCCGATGCGCAAACCGTGCGACGTGCACTTCAGTCGGTGGTCGAGACCGAGATACAGGCCGGCCGGCTCACGCTGACGCCGCCACCGCCCACACCGCTGGCCTGGTGCCTGGGCCAGCTGCTGCATCTGCTGGCCGTGCCACTGGCAGGGCTGGCGTTGCTGCCCCTACTGGTGCTGCTGGCACCCTGGCTTGTCTACCAGTTGCGCAGCCGCGAGGAAACCGATGTGGAAATCTGCCCCCGCCCCGACCCGGCTGACCTGCAGGCACTGCAAGACCTGGAGGACTTCGACGCCAGCAACCAGTACACCGCATTGGGCGCCGTCAAGCCCGGGCTGTTCCGCCGCTGGCTGGTGACGCTGCTGCTGGTGCTGATTGACTACGCCTGCCGCCATGTGTTCACCCGTGGCCATCTGGCGCGCGTGCAGACCATCCACTTCGCACGCTGGGTGTTTCTGGACGACAAAAGCCGTGTACTCTTCACCAGCAACTACGACGGCAGCCACCAGGGCTATATGGACGACTTCATCAACAAGGTGGCCTGGGGCCTGAACCTGGTGTTCAGCAACGGCCTGGGCTGGCCGCGCACACGCTGGCTCATCCTGGGTGGCGCGCGGCAGGAGCAGGTCTTCAAGTACTACCAGCGCCGCCACCAGATCCCCACCCAGGTCTGGTACAAGGCCTACCCGGGCCTGACGCTAGCCGACATGCAGCGCAACCAGCGCATCCGCGAAGGTCTGCAGCGCCCCCATATGACCGACGCCCAGGCACAGGCCTGGTTAAGGCTGCTATGAGCACAACCCACCCCGCCGCACCAGTCGAACTGGATGACATCCAGGGCCTGCTGCGCTTTGGCTACAAGCACCACAGCCAGGCCTGCTTTCTATTGCTGCGCGTGAAGGACCCGGCCGCCGCCCGCGCTTGGCTGGCCAGCGCCCCCGTGACCAGTGCTGCACCGACCGAACCACCGCCGGCCACCGTGCTGCAGATTGCCCTGAGCAGCAACGGCCTGCGTGCACTGGGCGTGCCGGCGAAGGTGGTGGATGGTTTTTCTACCGAGTTCATCGCCGGCATGGGCGGTGACCCCAGCCGCTCCCGCCGCCTGGGCGACGTGGGTGCCAACGCGCCCAGCCAATGGGCGTGGGGGGCCGACGCCAAGCTGCCCCACGTGCTGGTGTTGCTATACGCCCTGCCCGGTCAAATGGACGCCTGGCAAAGCGCGGTGGAAGCGCAATGCGCCGCTGGCTTCGACACACTGGCCCGCCTGCGCTGTAGCGAGCGCGGCGACCACGAGCCCTTTGGCTTTATGGACGGCATCTCCCAGCCCCTGCTGGACTGGAGCCGCGACCGCCCCGTGCGCGATGCCGAGCAGCTGAAGTACACCAACCTCAGCTGCCTGGGCGAATTCCTGCTGGGCTACCCCAATGAATACGGCGGCTACACCGACCGCCCCCTACTTGGCCAACAGCTAGATCAAGTAGGATTATTGCCGCGTGCGGAAAACCAGCCCGACTACGCCGACCTGGGCCGCAACGGCAGCTACCTGGTGCTGCGCCAGCTAGAGCAGGATGTGCAGGGCTTCTGGCAATGCCTGCACGCCCAGGCCGACGGCGACACGGCGCGGCAGGAGCAACTGGCCGCCGCCATGCTGGGCCGCACACGCGACGGCCAGCCGCTGCTACCCAGCACACCGGCAGACGACCTGAACGCCTTCGACTACAGCGACGACCCACGCGGCACGCAATGCCCACTGGGCGCCCACATACGCCGCGCCAATCCACGCAATGCCGACCTGCCGGCGGGTGCCCCCGGCCTGCTGCCGTGGCTCACGCGCACCCTGGGTTTTGATGCCGCCGCGCTGGAGCAGGACCGCGTGCCCTCCACTCGCTTCCACCGCCTGTTGCGGCGCGGCCGCGCTTATGGCCAGGACGGGCCGCCAGGTGAAACGCCTACCGGCCTGCACTTCATATGCCTGGGTGCGAACATCGCCCGGCAGTTTGAATTCGTGCAGGGCGCCTGGCTGAACTCACCGCATTTCGATGGCCTGCAGGGCGAGAACGACCCGCTGCTGGGCAACCGCGCGCCCGGGCTGGGCAGTAGTGGCGTGGTGGATGGGTTTTCCATGCCCCAGGCCCAAGGGCCGGACCAGCGGCTCAGCGGCTTGCCGCAGTTCGTCACCGTGCGCGGCGGTGCCTACTTCTTTCTGCCCGGCATCCGCGCACTGCGCTACCTGGCGCACCTTGGTGATAAGGGAGACACACCATGAATTCCAACACCAGCCGCCCGGTGCCGCGCGCCAACACCGGCTCGACCGTGAAGAACTGGCTGTCTGATACCTCGCTGGCGCTGATCCAGCTGGAGCGCCGCGTCGACCCGTTCATTCGCCCCGCCTTTGACGCCCTGCTGCGCGACCCGCTGGCCCGGCTGACCACGGCGCTGATCAACGCCCAACGCCCCAACGAGGGCCTGAAGATCGCCGAAGAAAAGCTGCTGCCCGGCGAGGAGGCTTTCGTCGACTCCATCATCCAGAGCTTTCAAGAGCAAATGCGCGCGCTATGGAAACCCGGCGGCTTCGAGCGCGGTGGCAACACCAAGACCCAGGGCATCGTGCGCGCCGAGTTCATCGTGCACGACAACCTGCCTCCTGCGCTACGCCACGGCATCTATGCGCAACCGCGCAGCTACCCGGCCTGGGTGCGCTTCTCGGGCCCTGGCCCCTACATCACACCGGATATTGACGACGTAGGCTTCATGAGCATCAGCGTCAAGCTCATGGACGTGCCCGGCCCCAAACTGATGGACGAGGAAAAGTTCACCCAAGACATGTTCGGCGTGTCGCCGCCCACCTTCGTCACCCCCGACGTCATGGCCAACGCCCAGCTGCAAAAGACCAGCCTGCAGAACGCGCAGATCTTCTACTTCTTCAACCTGCAGCGCACGCACATCCTCGACGCCATCATGCAAGGCCTGTGGACCAAGACCCAGAGCAGCCCGCTGGAGGCGCCCTACTTCAGCTGCGTGCCGTACTTACTGGGCGAGGGCCAGGCCATGCAGTATTCCTTCTGGCCCAAGAGCACGCAGCGCACGCCCATACCGCGCCTGCCGCTGCGCCCGCCGGACGACTACCTGCGCGCCGCCATGGTCCAGTCACTCGCCATGGGCGACGTCGAGTTGGACGTGCGCCTGCAGCTGCAAACCGACCCGCACCTCATGCCGATTGAAAATGCAGCCGTGCTATGGCCCGAGCGCCTATCTCCCCGCATCAGCGCCGCCACACTGCGTATTCCGCGCCAGCAGTTCGACTCGCCCGCCCAGATGGAGTTTGCCAAGCGCCTGTCATACAACCCCTGGCACAGCATCGCCGAGCACCGCCCCCTGGGCAACCAGAGCCGCGCCCGCAAACGCATGTACTACGAGCTGTCCAAGCTGCGCCACCAGATGAATGCGGTGCCGCACTTCGAGCCTACGGGCGATGAAAAATTTGAGTGAAAAGTGGCTCTGGCGCAGGTATTACCTGCGCAAGCAGCTCTCTTTTTGGTAGCGGATGCTTGAATTGACTACTGCGCTGCGGTAATCGGGCCGGTTAATGTCATTAATAGTTTGCGCTCTTCAATTGGGAGTTCGAGCAGGAGTTTTGAGTCTTGAGAATTATGCCAATCATAAAAAGCATTGGCCATTCTTCCCATGGTTTTAAAAAATTTCTTATTATTCCCCTCTGAAACCGATTGTCGGAGTGGATGAAAAATAGTATATGCCCATTTAATCAAATCATCTTTCTTTAAAAACCCAGCGCAGCTGATGACACCAAGAAATGCCTGGGCAGGAAAGATGGAAAGCATCGCGGCAACTTTTGAAAACGATTTTTCAGCCACAACCTCATCCAAAAGAAACAAGTTCATACTTATACTGGATACCTGCCCATAAACTGAAAGTGCATTTTTGCGATTTAAATTATTCTCCCATTGTGGCAACCAACTCTCAAACACGACACCCATTTGCGTAGCTTCACTCCGTATTTTTTCACGCCGTTCTGGCGTGATTTCAAAAGAGAGAAGAAGCATCGCTCGCAATTGAGCAGAAGCATTATTGGATGCATGTGTAGAAGCAATTTCATCCAAAATTATTTCTATTTTTTTCCCATCTTTGCCAGCCGTTTTTATATCTTTCATTTGAGCAAGCAGTTTTGGCTCGATAACTTGATTTTGCAAGCCCTCCAATGCCTTCTCAATATAGCCAATATCCAACTTCCGTATTTCATCCGGCTGCTGCAACCAATTCTTCAACTCATCTTCCGTATACCAAATCCGCAGCATCTCTACAAACAAACCAATGGGCTCGCCGCGCTGCTTTTTCACCTCCATGCATAAGCGCATCAGCGGCTCGCACAGTTCGTAATAGCTTTCCCGGCCCTGCTCTATCGAGCGCACATAGCGCTTTTCTTTCAGCTGCTTGAGTTGGCTGGAGCAGGTTTGCTGGGTAATGAAGCATGACTTGGCAATCTGCTTGACCGGGGCGGCGCCACGGTAGTTCACAAGGTATTCCACGATCTTGCGCTGCTGGCCTGATAGCTCCCTCATGCGCGCCTGGTAGTACGGGGTGAGCTCGTCCAGGGTGTGCATGAAGGCGGGCACCAACTCGTCTAGCGCTTGGGCGCTCAGAAACTGGGCAAAGATGATGTAGATGCGCGGGTTGCCCTCGGCCAGGTGGTGCACAGCGCGGATACGGGCGCGGCCTTCAGGCGTGGCGATGAAATCGGCCAGGTCGGCATCTCCACGCTCCACCGCAATTTTGCCCAGCAGCTTGACCACATCGTCAAAGTCCAGCTCGGCCAACGGCTCGATGTCGAAGAAACCGTAGAAGGCCGATTTCTGCAAACTGACCCCTGCAAACAGCGATGGCGTGGTGCACACCAGCACCATATTGTTGTGGTTCTGAATGAAGGCGCGCCAAGCCTTTTGCCCCTGGTCGCCCAACTGGTCAAACAGGTCGTCCAGGTTCTCCAGCAAAACCACCAGGCGCTTGGAGCCCAAGACTTCCAGCAACAAGGCTTCGGCTTGCTGCTCTGCTTGCTTCAGCGGCAGCCCATACAAAGGCTCGCAACGCGCCTCGATCTGCAACGAGGGGTAGCTGGCATCCAGCGTGCGGAGAATGCGCAGCACCAGCTCAAAAAAGCTGGTGACCCCCCACTCTTCCTCGCGCATCCAGGCAATCAATATCTTGTCTTGCACGTCCGTCACCTGGGCCAGGCGGTGGTGCAGCAGCGAGACCAAATGGGTTTTACCTATGCCTCGCGGGCCGACGAATAGCGTGTGGTGGCTGCTGCCGGTACGCAGGCTGTCCAACACGTTGTCCAGGCTGCGCTGCAACAGGGGTTCGCGCTGGACGAGCATGGCCTCCAGTGTCTCGGGCGCCATCATGCTGGGGGTGAAGTGCGACAGGTACAAGGCCTGGCCTGCCAAAGAGGTAGTGGCTGCTGGAATGGCGTTTGTGCGTGGGGCTTTGCTCATAGGGCAGCCCCCGCCTGCACTAAGGCCAAGCCACGGTGCCATAACCACCAGCGCTTGACCACAGTGAATTTGAAGCCGACCTCGCCCGCCCCGTTGCGCACAAAGTAATGGTCGCGCTCCAGCAGGCGCGACAGCTCTAGCCATTGTTGCTGCTCAACCAAAGGCTGGGCCGCCTTGGCGCGGCGGATGGCGTCCGCCATGGAGAGCGCGTTGACGCTGGAAGCCACCACGTCTAGCAGCGCCAGGCATTCGGCGCGCTGCGGGCCGTAGTACGCCAGAGTACGTTCTTCGTAGTGCTGCAAGTCCCAAGGGTTGTCGCTGGAGTGGATGCCGTGGTTGATCACAGCATGGACTGCCTGCATGTCCAAAGGCTGTTTTTGCGAGGCGGGGTTCTTCAGCAGCGCGGACACCACATGGTGGATGTAAAACGGGATGCAATCCAGCGCTTGTGCGGTTTGCGCGTAGACGTCTTGGGACGCTGCCATCAGGCGGTTGTCGGTGAACAGCCGTTGCACTAGGCCTGTGGCGTCGGTTAACGCCAGTGGCTCCACTTCGATGGCCAGCATATCGTTGACCGGGGTGTTGTTGTACCCCTGCGTCTTGAGCACGCGCACGATGTGGTGCAAACCCAATGACCCCGTGAACACCATGCGCAACTTGCTGGCATGCTGCTGGCGCAAGGCGCGCAGCAAGTCCAGCAGCTCCATGGCTTCCTGCGGGTTGTGTTTGGCAATGATTTCCAGCATCCAGGGCAGCTCGTCCCACAAGAAGACTACCCGCTCAATCGCGCGGATGTCGTCCAGGTGGGCAATCGCGTCACCCAGCACCTGCTTCCATTGCTTGGCTGCAAAATTGGGCAACTTGATCGGCCCTACTTGCGCCCCGCCCAACTGTTCGCCAAGGCTTTGCAGCCAATTGCGGAAGTTAGTTTTGGCCTCCAAATGAGGGTACAGGTCGGCCATCACATATTGCACAAACTCCACCGCACTGCGTATGGCGCCAATGTCACGCTTGATGACAACCCAATGAGCGGGAGCCCCGGCTTTGAACTTTTCAAGCACATGGGTTTTACCGGTACGCCGCTCGGCCACCAGCAAAATGCTTTGTTGCTCCAGCGTGGCCTGTACATATGCCACAAGCGACTCGCGGCCTACGATGTCGTCCAGCTGCAGCATTCCGCCAGGATTAGGTTTCATGGTGCCCCGCCATTTATATACGATAGATTTATTGTACGTTTTTTTCAACGCACGTAAACCATAGTATTTAAACCAAAGAGACGAAAATTTGAAAGAAAATCGGCTCTGGCGCAGGTAATACCTACGCTGGTAGCTTCATTATTGATAGCAAGTGTCGTGTTCAGGCAAGCAACTGCTTGAACATCACATAGGCATCTACATAGCCGCGCTGCCGGTGCTGAAACGCCCCAGGCAGCGTGCCCACGATGCGAAAGCCCAGCTTCTGCCAGAGGCGCACCGCGCCCTCGTTGGTGGACACAACCAGGTTGTACTGCATGGCCCGAAAGCCCAGGCGCAAGGCTTCGGCCTGGGAGTGCTCGCACATCAGAGACGCAATGCCCTGGCCGCGCGCCTGGGGCGACACGACGTAGCCGCAGTTGCATACATGCGCGCCCAGCCCGGGCTGGTTGGGCTGCAGCTTGTAGGTGCCGATGACTGTGCCATCGTCCGCGCAGGCTACATAGGTGGCCAGAGGCGCATCCACCCAGATGGCGCGGATCTCGGCCTCGCTGCTTTCGGGGGCATAGGCATAGGTGTCGCCGCTGGCGAATGTGGTCTGTAGCAAAGGCCAGACGCTGGGCCAGTCGGCGGGCTGGAAGGACCGGATGGTGTGGGGCATGGTGAATCAAAGAATGAAATACGTGCCGTACAAACCTGTTTACCTACGGCACTCCAAACATCCACGATACCAGGCCGGGCAAGCCCTCAACACCCACACTTCAGGCGTGTTGGATTTCAATGCGCTTGATGTCCTGCACGATGACCAGGTAGGACAGCACGGTCACCAAGGCATTCACGCCGACAAACACCAGCGCCCCATTGAATGAACCCGTAGCGGCCAGGATGTAGCCGATCACGATGGGCGTCACAATGCCGGCCACATTGCCAAACATATTGAAGATACCGCCAGCCAGACCAATCACCTCGCGTGGTGCAACGTCTGCCATGACGGCCCAGCCCAGTGCGCCAAAACCCTTGCCAAAGAATGCCAGCGCCATCAGGCCCACGATCATCCAGTCCGAATCCGTGTAGTTGCACAGAATCATGCTGGACGACAGCAGCATGCCCACCACGATGGGCGCCTTGCGGGACAGGGTCAACGAATTGCCCCGCCGTATCAGCCAATCGGAAACAGTGCCACCCAATACGCCTCCGGCAAAGCCACAAATAGCAGGGAGCGACACCATGAAGCCCGCTTTCAGAATCGACATATGCCGTTCCTGCACCAGGTACACCGGAAACCAGGTCAGAAAGAAATAGGTCAACACGTTGATGGAAAACTGGCCCAGATTGATACCCACCAACATGCGGTTGGTCAGCAACTGCTTGACGTAATGCCAGGTCATTCCTGGGGGCAAGGCAGTTGCTTTGGGCCCGCCGCCTTCGTCCATATGGATCAGGCCGCCGCCGGCCTCGATATGCGCAAGCTCAGCCCGGTTGACGCCCTTGTGTTTGGCCGGGCTGGTAATCACTTTCAGCCAAACAAAAGCCAAGGCAATGCCCAGCGCGCCCATAAACAGGTAGACCGAGCGCCAGCCGTACCAATGCGTCATGGCGGCCATCAAGGGAGGAAACACGGCAGCGGCCAGGTACTGCGCTGCATTGAAGATCGCCGAAGCAGTGCCGCGCTCCTGGGTGGGGAACCAGCTAGCGACCACTTTGGCATTGGCCGGAAATGCGGGAGCCTCGGCCATACCGACAAAAAAGCGCATCACGAACAAGGTTGCAACTGCAACTGCGGCGCTACCCACTACACCCACCAGTGCTTGTAGTGCGGTGAACAGAGACCACAAGAAGATGCTGGCCGCATACACCCTGCGTGGGCCAAAGCGGTCCAACAACCAGCCGCCCAGAACCTGCGACAGCACATAGGCCCAGCTGAATGCCGAGAAGATGTAACCCAGCTGGACGGTATCGAAACCAAATTCGGACCGCATCATTGGCCCAGTGATCGACAGCGTGGCCCGGTCCGCATAGTTCACCGTGGTCACGATAAAGATCATCAGCAAGATGCCGTACCGGACGTGGCTGCGCTTGGTCTCTGATGCGACTTGCTGCGAGGGGTCACCCGGGTTGATGGTCATATCAAGTTTTTGGCTCATATCGCATTGGCTGTGTGTTCCATCGCCCGCTGGGCCATGAACTCAAGGGTGAAAGAGGCCCCTGCAGTGTGAATACTGCATTCACACTGCAGGGGGTGGGGTCGCCTGCAACACCGGATCGGTGTGTTTGACGCCCCGCACATCATCTGTTGTCTGACAACAAAACCATTGTTCCACTGGCTGATTGAACAATGACTAGTACTTACCCTTAATATCACGCTTGAAAGTGCCGAACCTTCACCGCCCAACTGCCATGCTTCTGCATGGATTTGTTATCGGACATCGTATGACAACAAATACCACAACCCCTAAATATTGCGGTCACTCCCTGCTACAGCCTTGCGGAAGCGTCGAATCAAGAGTTCATCAGGAGGTAATGCGCAACGCACTTCCCTGCCCATACTTTGCGATGCGCGCCGCGGTTCTGGCCCTAGGGGGGAGCGACGGCTTCGCCGTGCTGGAGCTGGAAGGTTCCCAGCAACGCGGTCAACCTCTGCGCTGGTTCACGCTAGCTTCCGGCTACGGCCGTCGACTACCATGCCAAGTCGGTGTTGTGCGGGGTCATCTGGTCCTGCTGCAGACACAACCCCGATTGAAGAGAAAAAAGCAGTGCTGCTGGATGCAGGTTTTCAGCGCTCAGGGCAGATCCACGATTTCGATCCAGTTTGGATTCTTGCCAACGGCCAAACGTTGGGGCTGCCCCAGCGCACCACTTGCAGCATCCACAGGATGGACCGAAACGCTATTGGAGTCTTGCCCTGCCGAGATCAGAAATCGGCCACTGGAGTCGATCGCAAAGCCGCGTGGCGACTGCTCGGTGGGCGCCTGACCCAGGGGCTGGAGCAAGCCGGTGCTGGGGTCTACCCGGAATGTGGAAATGGTGCTGGAAGTCCGCTCCGATGCATACAGAAAACGGCCGTCCGGGCGCAGGTGCAGATCTGCCGCCCAGGGCTTCCCGGTGAACCCCGCAGGCAGGGTTGTGGTGCGTTGCAACTCACGCAGCGTGCCCCGCGCACTGTCCCATGCGTACACATACAAAGATGCATCCACCTCGTTGACAAGGTAGACAAAGCGCTGGGCCTTGTCCCAGACGAAGTGGCGGGCGCCGGACTTGGGTGCATTCACGGTCAACGCAGGCTCATTCGGAGTGAGCTGGCCCGTGGCTGCATCAAAATGCCAGCTGGATATGGTGTCCCCACCCAAGCTGGTGGCCAGCACGTATTTGTTGCTGGCATCGGCATGGATGGCATGGGCAAACGGAGACGTAGGAATGAGCTGCTGCACTGCGCCCACCACACCATCTTTGCCCACACTGTTCACGGTGATCTTGTGCCCTGGATAAGAGGCCGCAAACAGCCAACGGCCCGTTGCGTCCAAATCTATATTGGCCATGCTGTCGGCCAATGCGGATTCACCCAGTTTGCGTAAATGACCATTACTCGCGTCTATAGCAAAGCTGACCACGCGGTACGGCTGCGACCGCAGTGCCGCGTAGAGAAAGTGCTTGTCCGCGCTGACAACCATGGGCATAACGGTCCCGGCTACAGCAACCGTTTCCACCGGTTTGAGCACGCCTTGGCTTCTGTCTAGCTCCAGCACAGAGATGTCCTGGCTGTCCGCGTTCGACACATAAACCATGGTGGTCGCTGCGGCGCTACCGGCAAGCGCCAGCAGGCCTACGCCCAGCAACAAACCGGCGCGCTGCATGGATGGGTCAAAAGTGGCCAATGGCGTTTCTCCGGTCAAGGTTGAAAGATATTGCTTTGCGTGGCCTGGGAGGCCACGCTACTGGTTGCCAATGATTTCAAACAACTCACCTCGCACCGAAGGATCGCCCATGTACTTGCCGTACAGCGGAGACATCTTGCGGATGTAGGGCGAAAAATCTTTCACGTTGGACAGCTGCACACCGTCTTTCAGTACCGCAGCCCGTGCAGTGGCAACCCGCTTTTCCCAAAGGTCGCGCATCAACAAGGCCGAGCTTTGACCGGCTTTTTTAAACACAGCTTTTTCTGCATCGCTAAGCCGATCCCACAGCTTGGTAGACACGACCAATGCCTCGGGTGAAATCACGTGGTTGGTCTGCAGCATGTACTTGGCAGCCTTGTACTGGCCGGTGGACTCGTAAGAAACCATATTGTTCTCGGCACAATCCACCTTGCCCTGCTGCAAGCCATCGAGCACGTCTTTATAAGGCATCACCACGGGTGTAGCGCCCAACAGCTTAACCATTTCGATGTACACATCGGACTGTTGCACCCGGATCTTTTGCCCGACCAGCTCCTCCAGCCGGGTGATGGGCTTGTTGGCACAAAAGATGGAGCGGGCGCCACCGTTGTACCAGCCCAGCACCACAAAGCCGGAGGCCTGCAATTGGGTCGCCAAATGGTCACCAACCTTGCCGTCCAGATAGCGGAACATATGCGTCGTATCCGAGAACAGAAAAGGCAGGTTGAAAGCCTTGAGGCCCGGCGCCACATCGGACAATGGACCGGAGTTGAACTCGGCGACATCCACCTCACCGGCTTTGAGCATAGCGACCGCCTTGGGCTGGTCGCCCAGACTGCCGTTGGAAAACAGCTCAATCTTGTATTTGCCCTTGGTCTGGGTCGCCACTTCCGCAATAAAGCTCTTCATGGCCTCCGTGACCGGATAACCATCTGGATGGGTATTCCAGGCCCGCAAAGCGGTTTGCCCCCACCCCATTCCGCTCAGCAGAAATAGTCCCGAGAAAATGCAAGCCCGTGTAGTTTGAATCATGGCGACCTAGTGAAATGGTGCCCTGGTCGGCACCCGGCTGATACGACTTGTTACACCATGATAACGCAGCGGCTCAGCATATCCGACCTCCGATTACCAAGGGTTTACACCGTACGCCGCAAGGCTTCAAAGAACAACTCGGACTGCAAACGCTCGCCCAGCGTCTGTTCACACACGCGCTGGGCCAGCGCGGGATCTATGGGCCGCAGGGCACGGCCGGTGGATTGCGCCAACACCTGGCTCATGCAGGCGCGCTCCAGGTAGTACAGGTCGTCATAGGCATAGTCCATGCGCGCCCCGCAGACCACCACGCCGTGGTTGCCCAGGAAGGCAATTTCGGCCCCCCGCATCACACCGGCAATGCGCTCGCCTTCCGACGCGTCCAGCGCCAGGCCGTTGTACTCCGTATCCACCGCAACACGGCCGTGGAAGCGCATGGCGCCCTGCGACAGACAGGTATCCAACGCGCGGTCGCTGGTCAGGGTCAGAGCGGTGGCGTAAGGCATATGGGTGTGCAGCACGCAGGCCTGGCCGCACAGGCGGTGGATGGCCGCGTGGATGAACATGGCGGTGGGTTCCACCGCATGGCGCCCGGCCAGCTTGTTGCCCAGGGCGTCGATCATCACAATGTCGTCCGCGCCAATCTCGCTCCACAGCAGGCCGCGCGGGTTCAGCAAGAAGCGGCCGGACTGATCGGGCAGCTCCACGCTGAAATGGTTGCACACGCCCTCGGCCAGGCCGTGGTGGGCGGCCGCGCGCAGGGCCAGGGCCAGGTCGGCGCGCAGTTGAAGTACCAGGGGAGAATCAAAGTCCAATACCGGCATTACATGTCTTTCAAGGTTGGGGAATGTTTGTCGCGGATTGTGTGGGCGCCTGTTCCGCGCGGGCCAACCGATGGGGGAATCGGTGCAAATACAGGCAAGAATTATTGAGGCAATGCGATGGAACAATTCACCGCATTTAGCCAAACTATGCTGCTTTTCAGCCAAAACGAATGGGCAAAATAGTTGTATTACCCATACCGAGGCACGCGCGAGGGGTTTTCATCCAGCAACAATGTGCGCAACTTCAAAAGCACGTTTGCCATGCACTGCTCGAAGTTCGAAACCAAGATCGCGCTGCCCGAGCCCCTGGCGTGAATTTATAGGGAATCGGCCTCTGGCGCAGATAGTACCTGCGCTAGAAGCTATATTTTTAATAGCAAATAAAAAAACCCACGGCGCCCGAAGACACCGTGGGCTGAGCACCATCGACGGGGTTTACTGCTTGATTGCGCTGAGCAAGCCCAACAAGGCCGTACCGTTCGGGCTGCCCAAGCCGGTGCTGCTGTCGTAGCCGGTCGTGGCTTTGCAGGTGCTGCAAGTGCCGTTGGAGCCGCTGGTCACATCCAGGAAGGACTGAGCGTACGAGCTAGCGCTGGGCAACACATTCAGGTACAGCGCGCTGTGCACGCTGCTCAGCACCGGCAGGCTGGACAAGGCACGCTGGGCGCTGGCAATGGCCAGCAAGCCGGCCCATTCGGGCGCTGCAATGCTGGTGCCGCCACCGGACATGAAACCAAAAGCACTGCCCGGCACGGTAATGCCCACGTACTGGCCGGTATAGGGATCGGAATCAATGGCCACATCGGCCACGCGGCGCTTGGTGATGCTAGAAGACAAGGCCTTCTGGTATGTGGGCACAGCGGTATAGGCACTGGTGCCGCCGCCGGTGCCGGTCCACACCACTTCAGACCGGGTGCTGCCGTTATAGGTCAGCGAGGTGCCGCCGGTGGCCAGTACCTTGGCGGACACGGCCGGCCAGTTCACCGCCGCGCCGGCATCACCGGTGGATGCTGTGTACTGCATGCCCGAGACCTGGAACAGGCTATCCACCGATGCAGTCCATGAGCCTTCCAGCGCGCCAAAGCTCATGCTGACCACGCCCGAGCCCATGTTGTTGGCCACGGTAATGGCATTGGCCAGGGCCGACAGCGAGGACGATGCCGCCTCGATCAGGACGATGCGGGCCAAGGGCGCAATCGCATGGGCCGACTCCACGTCCATCGCAATCTCGGCCGCCCAACTGGCGTTGTAGGCCGGCGCGGTCGCCGTACGGCCGCTGGTAGCGCCAGCATACACCACACTGAAGGTGCAACCGGCGGTTGTGCTGGCCGCAGCCAAAGGCAGGCTGGCCGTCGAGGAAATAGCCACGCTGGTGCAGCCAGGCAGGTTCAGGCGGGAGCTGTAGGTGTTCAGGTCTGAAAACGTATTCGGGTTGTGGTACGCGTCCACGATGTAGATGGTCTGGCCGGCGCCCAGGGCGGCACGCGCCGCCGCAGTGGACACCACGCCGGTGGCGCTGACCGCCGGCAACTTATAGGCGGCGCGGATCTGCGCCGGGGTGTAGACGGTGACGGTGGACGCAGCCCGCGCGCTGATGGTGCCGGCATTTTCCACTGCCAGCCGGCGCGCCACCACCGCCTCGGAAGCCACGGTTTCGGGCAGCAAACGGGCTGTGACCATGCCTTCCATGGCGGGCAGCACGGTCTCGGTGCGCACTACGTCCGGGTCGCTAGGTACCAGGGACGGGTCGCTGATATCTACCGGCGCGGTATGGAAGGTGGGCAACACCTCGGTCGTCACGCTGGACAACGCAGCCACGGGGTCCGATTCCGCGCTAGCCGTCACATCACCGCCGCCACCGCCGCAAGCGCTCAGCACCAGTGCCGCCAGCAGAGACAAGCCGCCGCCTGCGCAACGTGCCGTGGAACGAGAAAAGGTATAAGTTTTCAGCATGTCGTCACCTTGGTTTACAAGAACAAAAGGGCGACAGTGCACAGAGAAGAGTTTGACGTCACTCCGTACGGCAACCCCGCTGGCATGGCGCTGGAACCCAGCACCGAAGCCCGGTGGCTTTGCGTCCCCGGCTTTCGCCAGGTTTGCCCTTGTCAGTTTTGCTTCACAGAAGCCGCCTACTGACCGCGGCACCAGGGCGAATTTCAGCCCCCGAAGTGCAAACGTAGTGTGTCAGAAAAATTCCTTTATGGCTGCGGGCATTTGTCACACCGCCTGGGATTTACAAAACCGTACACGCGGTATACGTCCCGAAAGCCGGGGCGCGCCCCTGCTCCCCCCGCTGCGCTATACCGCCAGTGCGACACCGTGGCGCAGTTTGAATACCGCCACCACGTCCACCAGTTGCTGCGCTTGCAGCTTCAGGCTGTCGGCGGCAGCAGCACTTTGTTCGACCAGGGCGGCATTCTGCTGCGTAGCCTGGTCCATTTGCGTAACCGCCTCGCCAACCTGACTCACGCCCAGCGACTGCTCGGTGCTGGCGGAGCTGATCCCGCCCATGATGTCAGCCACACGACGGATCGACGTCACCACCTCCTGCATGGTGGTGCCGGCCTGGTCTACCAGGCTGGTGCCCCGGGCTACCCGCTCCACACTGTCGTTGATGAGAAACTTGATCTCCTTGGCCGCGTTGGCGCTGCGTCCGGCCAGGCTGCGCACCTCGCTGGCCACCACGGCAAAGCCGCGACCTTGCTCGCCCGCGCGGGCGGCTTCCACGGCCGCATTCAAGGCCAGGATATTGGTCTGGAAGGCAATGCCGTCGATCACGCTGATGATGTCGGAAATCTTGTTGCTGCTTTCGTTGATGCCCTTCATAGTCTCAACCACCTGGCCGACCACATCGCCACCGCGCATGGCTACGCTGGAGGCGTTCAGCGCCAGTTGGTTCGCCTGGTGGGCGTTATCGGCATTCAGCTTCACGGTACTGGACAGCTCCTCCATCGAGGCAGCAGTTTCCTCCAGCGCGCTGGCCTGTTGCTCGGTACGCGCGCTCAGGTCGTTATTGCCCTGAGAAATCTCGGCGCTGGCGGTGGCCACGCCCTCGGCGTTCTGCCGCACATTGCCCACCACCTTGGACAGACTGGTCTGCATGCCCTGCAGGGCGCGCAGCAGCTGCGAGGTTTCGTTCTCGCCAACCGCCTCGAACTCCAGACTCAGATCACCAGCAGCGACAGCACGCGACACGTCCACCGCCTGGTTCAGCGGACGTGTGATCGAACGCACCAGCAACCAACCCAGCGCGCACAGAAGTGCGATGGCCGCAGCCCCCAGGCTGAGCAGCATGAGCATGGCGGAATCGTAATTTTCCTGGGCCGAGGCTTCGGCATTTTTTCCATTCTTCGCCAGCACAGCCACCATTTCTTCGGCCGCGTCAGTCGCCGCCTGCTGCAGCGGTGCCACCGTGGTCTGCAGCATCTGGGTTGCTTCGGTGTTCTTGTTCTCCTTGCCCAGCGCCACTACCTGGCTGGTAGGTGCCTGCAAGGCCTCCACCGCCAGCTCCAGCTTGCGCAGCGCCGCCACTGCTGCGGCGCTGATCACGGTGTCCTGCAGCTGCTTGTCCAGCTTCAGATAGCTGGCTTGCACATCCGCCAGACGGTCGGCCTGCTTCTGGATATCGGCCGCGCTTTCCAGCAGCACGATGTCACGCGCCACGATCGCCCGTACCCGCAGGTTGTCCTTCACATCCTTGACGTTCATCATCTTGGGCATGCGGTCGTTGGTCTGCTGGTTCAAGGTTGCGCGTATGGACGCCATATTGCTGGCACCCACCCAAACCATCGCTGCCATCAAACCGGCGGCCAAAGCGATACCGATGCCCAGGCGGGTGCTGATTTTCAAGTCGCTCAAGTTCATGTTTCGCTCCCAGTGAGGTGAACCACCGTTACGCCGAGGCACATCAGCCACACGCGCGCCCTTCCAACAAATTCTGCTATCAAAACTACAGTTTGGTGAAGTGGGTAAAGCCTGAGTAAAGACAGATATGCAGCGCTCTGCGCGGCTTCGAGCGCGAGCGACGGAGCGGCCTTTTACAATCGCGCCCTTTTTCCCCTGCTAGCGCTACAAAATGAATATCACGGTCAACGACGAACTGCTTGCCTACATCGACCCGCTCACCCCCGAGGAGCACGCCGCGCTGGAGCGCAGCATCCTGGCCGAAGGCTGCCGCGACGCGCTGGTGCTGTGGGGCGATGTGCTGGTGGACGGCCACAACCGCTACGGCATCTGCACCAAGCACAACATCCCGTTCAACACCGTGCAGAACACCCGCTTTAAGACCATGGACGACGTGCATCTGTGGATGATCGACCAGCACCTGGGCCGGCGCAGCGTGTCCGACTTCCAGCGCGGCGTGCTGGCTCTGCGTAAAAAAGACATCCTGGCCGGGCGCGACCAGCCCGCGCCCGCCGAAGCCGTGGCCGACACCAGCGGCCCCGCGCCCTGGGAAGCCCCCGCCGAAGCCCCGGCCGCCCCAGCCGCCGAGCCCGCGCTGACCCGCGAAGCCCTGGCCAAGGCCGCACGCGTCAGCAGCGCCACCATCAGCCAGATCGAAAAGATCCAGAAGTCCGCCACGCCCGAGCTGGTGGCGGCGGTGAAGTCCGGCACCATCTCCATCAACACCGCAGCCACCGTGGCCAGCCTGCCGGCCGAAGTACAGCTGGCCGCCGCCGCCGGTGGCAAGAAAGAGCTGCAGCAGGCCGCCCGCCAGGTACGCGCTGCCAAGGCGGTGGAGCGCACCGAGCCCGACACGCCCGAAGGCATCATCGCCCGCCTGAAGCAAACCGTGGCCGAACTGACCGCAGAGAACGCCGCCCTGAAGGCGCACATCGCTGAACTGATGGCCTAAGCGGATACAAGCCAAACAGGCTACTAGCGCTGGTAGAACCTGCGCTAGTAGCTACTTATTTAATAGCAAACACCTGTTAGCCTGCAGGCGCCCGGGACTGCTGCAACAAGTTGGCTGCGATTTGCAGCTCTGACTGCAACCATTCCTGGAAAGCCAGCAGCGGCGGCCAGTCGCGGTATTCCGGGGGGTACACCAGCCAATAGGCGTCGTACGCCTCGGTCGCCAAGGCCAGGGGCGACAACTGCACCAGCCGCCCGGCACGCAGCGCGTCGGCGGCCACCAGCTCTCGGCCCAGCGCAATACCCAAGCCCTGCTCGGTGGCCTGCAGCATCAGGCCCATGTCGTTGAAAACCGCCACCGGCTGGATACGGCAGGGATAGCCCGCCAGCGCAAACCAGGCCTCCCAGCACTCGCTGGTGCCCAGCAAGGGCTCGTGGACCCAGCTGGCGGGGTCACTGCCTGCCAGTCGCTGGGCCATGGCCGGGCTGGCCACCACCACCTGCTGAGAATCGATCAGGCGGCTGCCTTCCAGGCCGCGCCACGGGCCTTTGCCCTGGCGCACCGCCGCGTGAAAACCCTCGCGTGGCAAGTCCATGGCCTGCTGCGAGGTGTGCAGCTCCACCGCCATGCCGGGGTGCAAGGCCCGCCAATGCGCCATGCGCGGCATCAGCCAGTGCTGGGCAAACGACGGCGATACGGTGATGCGCAAACGCTGTTCGGTGCCGGTAGAGGCCAGGGCCGCAGCCCGCATGCCCTCGTCGAGCTGGGCCAGCGCAGGCTCTACCGCTTGCAGCAACGCGGCCCCAGCGGCATTCAGCACCACGCGGCGGCCCCGCCGGTCAAACAGCAAGAAGCCCAGTTGCTCCTCCAGCAAGCGGATTTGCTGGCTGACCGCGCTGTGCGTGAGGTGCAACTGTTCACCCGCGGCGCGCAGGTTGGACAGCTTGGCCACGGCACAAAAAGTGGGCAGGGTTTGCAGAGGAATGCGGGGCATACTGGTAAGTATAAGCATCCAGCCTTGGCAGAAATGAGTGCTTTTACGGAGGCCAATGGATGAATATGCTTACCAGCAATCCATTTGAATACCTGCCATGACGCTCTTCACCCTTGCACTTAAACGGCCTCTGGCCTGGCGCATTAGCACCCAACTGCTGGCCCGGCTGTGGCAGCACTGCACCCGCCGCAGTCCGCCCGCCGCAACGCCCCTGGGCGAGCTCAGCAGCCACCTGCTGCGCGACATCCAGGCCCCTGGCCGCGTGCACGGGCAGGCACAGGAGCACAGCGAACTGGCCCGCTATGACCGGCAACAAGCACGGCATGCGGCCCATTTAAATATATAAAAGGAAACCGCCCCAGCGCAGATAAAACCTGCGCAACCCGCTATCAAAACAGGAGTACTAGAACCTTCCAGACGGTCCAGCTAGTAGGTGGATGCAGGTTCACTGTCCACACCGAAAACACGCACGCAGTCGCGTCCGCTGACCTTGGCGGCGTACATGGCGGCGTCGGCACTGCGCAGCAGCTCGTCGGCGTCGGCACCCGCTGCGGGGTACAACGCAATGCCTATGGATGCCCCCACCTGCAACTGGTGAGACTCGATCTCCATGTCCTCGGCCACACCATCCAGCATGCGGTAGGCCAGGCCCAGCGCACTCTCCACGCCCTCCACCCGGTACTGCAGCACGGCAAACTCATCGCCGCCCATGCGCGCCACCAGGTCTCCGTCTCGGACGATCTGCCGCATGCGCTGGGCCAGCAAAGCCAACACCTTGTCGCCCACGGCATGGCCGTAGGTATCGTTGATGGGCTTGAAGCGGTCAATGTCGATGAAGTGCACTGCAAAGCCGGTGGAGCTCGGGCCAAACACCTTGACGGCATGGTTCAGCGCCTCCAGGAAGGCATCCCGGTTGACCAGCGAGGTCAGGCCGTCATGCCGGGCCACATGGCGGATGCGCTCATCGGCACGTTTGCGCTCGGTAATGTCGGTATAGGTACGCAGCACGCCGCCGCCCTGGATGGGCACGCTGTTGACCTCGATCACCCGGCCGTCCGGGCGCTTGCGGTCGTAGGAATAAGGCCGGCTGAAGTCGCCCCCGGTGCGCACGATCTCCACCAGCTCGGGCGGCACATGGACGAACTCACCGTGCGCAGCCTGGTAGGCAAATACCGCATCCAAGGTGGGGCGGCTGTCCATCAGTTCCTTGGGCAGGCCCAGCAGCTCCTGGGCACGCCGGTTGCAGACCACCACCACCCGCTCGGCGCTGATGCGCATCACACCTTGCAGCATGCACTCCAGCGTGGCCTCCAGCAGGGCCGATTTTTCCTGCAGTATGGCTTCGCTGTCGCGGGCCCGGCGCTCGGCATCCTGCAGCTGCTGTTGCTGGTGCTTGAGCTGGGTGATGTCCATGTGGGCAAAAAAACCCTTGCCATCCAGGCTGCGCTGGGCGACGACGCGGCTCCAGCGCCCATCGGGCAAGGGCACTTCAACAGGTATGCCCTGGTAGCGTGTGCCTTCGGCCAGGGTCAGCAAGCCCTCCTGGAACAAGGCGCCGTCCTGCGCTTCGCGCCCCTTCCACAAGTTGCGGTAAAGGTTCTCGAAACGCAGGCCGACCGCCGCATTGCGCCCCGATAACCCGTACAGCAGCACAAAAGGCTCGTTGACCCATTCGATACGCTCGTCCGCACCGGTAACCATGATGCCGTCCGGCAGCTTGTCGAACAGGCCCGCACCGTCGATGGATGGCGCATCGGCCGTGCCCAGAATGGAGGTGCCCAGCCCGCCGGTATTCAGGTCGTGCGCGCGCCAGATGCGGATGCGCCCCACCTCCGGCAGGGGCAGGGACGACACCCACAGGCGCACACCCCGGTGTACGAACGAATACGCGCGCTGCTGCACCCGGTGGCGCGCAATGCCTCTGGTGATGTAGTCGTCTATGGCCGGCAGTTCCTCCGGCGGCAGGCGCCCCTGGTAGAAGCGCCGCAGGTTAGCCGCGTAGGGCTCCCCCGCATGGATATGGGCCGCGTGCTCCGGGAAGAATTTGAGAAAGCTGCGGTTCCACAGCAAGGTGTTGTCGGCGTCGTCAAACACGCAAGTGGCGATGCCCAGGCCGTCCAGCGTGTCGGCCACTGTCTGCAGCAGGGGTAACACGCTAGCCATGCACCCGCCCTGTGCCGACACGCTGTGCCGCGCGGGGGCGCCAACCCGGCTGCCGTGCGTGCAGCCGCTGGTAAGGCTTGCTTGTCTGGGCGCAACTGACACGCCCCCTGCGGTCTATTCTGCTCATGGTCAAAATGTACCCGAGTCGCCCGTGCTTGCACCGTGCTGCGTGTAAAACCAAACTCTGCCCTGCCCTCTGCGTCTCTTGCACAAAAAAATACCGCGGCGCAGGATTCACCTGCGGCATCAGCTACATTTTTAATAGCAAATTACTGCCCGCCCTCTTTGGGCGCCAGGTCCACGCCGCTGAGTTTGGCGATGTACTCGGGCAGCATGGGCACATAGGCCTGGTCCCCGCCGTTCTTCAAGGCCAGGGCAAAGGAATTCTTGACCGCATTGCCCAGGCTGTTGGAGATGCCCGCCGCGTCGGCCATGGACTCCAGATAGCGCAAGTCCTTGAAGGCGTTGTGCAGAGTGAATTTATGGGCCTCCTTGTTACCCTCCAGCACATAGCCCATAAAGGTCTGGTAGAAGCCGCAATCCATGCGGCCGCCGCGTATCACCGAGTCAAACCGCTCCGGCCCAATGCCCACCGCCTGCGCCAGCGTCATGGCCTCGGAATACAGCGCCGCATAACCCAGCGACAGAAAGTTGTTGACCAGCTTCATACGGTGGCCGTCGCCCGGCCCGCCGATATGCACGATGCGCCCGGCCCAGGTGGCCAGCACCGGCTGGATGCGGGCGAAGGTGGCGGCATCCGCCCCCACCATGGTGTCCAGCGTGCCGTCCCAGGCCTCTTTGGGCGTGCGGCCCAGCGGCGCATCCACCAGCGTGGCGCCCAGCGCCGCGATTTCCGCCGCCAGCGCCACGGTGGACACCGGGTCGGAGGTCGAGCAATCCACCACCACCGCACCAGGCTGCAGGCCGCCCGCCAGGCCGTTCGGCCCGCGTAGCAACGCCTCCACATCGCGTGAGCCGGTCACGCACAAGAAAATGACCGTTGCCTGGGCGGCCAAGGCTTGTGGTGACGCCGCCACCTGGGCGCCGCGCTGCTGCAAGTCTTCCAGCGCGGCCGACGGGCGACGGGCGTAGACGGTGAGCGCATAGCCCTTGTCCACAATGTTCTTGGCCATGCCGTGGCCCATCAGGCCCAGGCCTATGAAGCCGATGTGCTCGCGCGTCTGTTCCATGGATGTCTGCCTTTGCTTTGATCTGAGCAGGGTTTGTACCCCATCCAAACGCAGTCGGGTACTTGCCCAGGCCCGTTACACCAGTGTCACAATGTAAACAGGGTCGGAAATGTTGCCGTTTCCAGCAGACGAATAACAAGGGATCGCCCAGATCTCCAACGATGGCAAGCGTGACAGAACTGCATATGTTTAGGGACGCTCTGCACCACTCCCCCCGGTCTGTGGCAGCACGGCCTTGGGCGGTCTGCTGCCTCGCATTTCTGGCCAATAGCTACGGCTATCGGCTGCAAAATGTACCTTGCATCCCATCCAGATCTGCGCCACCACATTCTCGTCAGAGTTATGCAGAGCATCGCTAACGTGCTTGCACGCTTTCGCCGGTTCATGGCGCCGTACGAGGCGGAAGAACCCCTGGCCGCCAGTTTCCGCGCCAAGCAACTCCAGGCCGTGCTGGGCCTGACCCCGTTGGCCATGCTGGTCAACTTGTTCAACGCTGCCGTCGTCATGTCCCGCATGCCCGCCCATGCCCAATGGCTGTGGCTCTGGTTCCTGGCCTTGCTGGTATTTGCCGGCCAGGGCCTGAGGGCCTGGTACCGCACACGCAACCGTCCGCCCCGGCCCCGGGCTTCGCTGAAAGCCATGCGGCGCGCACTGCGCCACGCTGCCGGACTGGGTGCGTTATGGGGCCTATTGCCCGCGCTGCTGCTGCCCGGCGCGGCGCCACAAGACCAGCACATGCTGACCATCATTTCCTGCGGCATGATCTGCGCGGGCGGCTTCGCCCTGGTGACCGTACCCGCAGCGGCAATGTCATATGTGGGCATTCTGACTCTGGGCTCCGCCATCGGCCTGCTGCGCATCGCGCTGCCGGGTGCGCATGTGCTGCTCTACCTGCTGCTGGTATACAGCCTGGTGGTGGTCGCCTCGGTGCGCGTCATGGCCCGCTCCTACGGCTCGCGCCTGGTGGCCGAAGCCGACGCCGCCCACAAAGAGCAGATCGTTGGCCTGTTGCTGCGCGACTTCGAAGAAAACTCCAGCGACTTTCTGTGGGAGCTGTCACCCAGCGGGCAACTGGGCCGCACCTCCAGCCGGCTGTCCAAAGCCCTGCAATTCGACCCGCTGCAAGACGCTGACCAAAGCCTGGTTACGCTGATTGCACGCACCCAGGCCGCCTACCCCCAGGCGCCCGACGACACCGCGCAGTACCTGGACAAACTGCAGGAGGCGCTGGCCACACCCCAGCCCTTCCGCGACCTGGTTGTACCTGTAATACTCAACGGCAAGCAGCGCTGGTGGGCGCTGACCGCCAAGCCTGTATTCCTGCTGGGCCAAGCAGGCCAGGCCGACCAGAACCAGCACGGCTGGCGCGGCGTGGGTGCCGACATCACCGACCGCAAGCACGCCGAAGACGAAATGCATCGCCTGGCGCATTTCGACGCACTCACCGGCCTGGCCAACCGCCGCCATTTCCAGCATCGGCTGCAGCAGTTGTGCACCCAGAACGGTGGCACCCCGGGCAGCGCAGCACTGCTGTGCATCGACATGGACAACTTCAAGCGCGTGAACGACGCCCACGGCCATGCCAACGGTGATCTGCTGCTGAAGACCGTGGCCCAACGCATGGTCGGCGCCATCCGGGCCCGTGACATGGTCGCCCGCCTGGGCGGAGATGAATTCGCCATACTGCTCGACGGCATCGCCCAGCCCGACGAAGTGCGCCTGTTCACCGAGCGCCTGATGCAGACCATAGAGCAGCCCTGCAACCTGTCCGGCATACGCTGCACGCCGCACACCAGTATCGGCATCGCCCTGCTACCGCAGGACGGCCGGCACGCCGACGAAGTACTCCACCACGCCGATCTGGCGCTGTACGAGGCCAAGGCCCGTGGCCGGCGGCAGGCCCATTTTTTCTCACCGGCCATGGACGAAAAATCCCGCCGCCGCATCGCCCTGGAAGACGATCTACGCCACGCCTTGCAACAGGGCGAGTTGCATCTGGTCTACCAGCCCCAGATCTCGCTCACCGGCCAGCACATGACGGGCGTGGAAGCCCTGCTGCGCTGGTCCAGCATGCGCTTTGGCAGCGTCTCGCCGGCAGAATTCATCTCCATCGCCGAAGAAGCCGGGCTGATCAGCGACATCGGTCTGTGGGTGCTGGAAACCGCCTGCCAGGCGGCCCGCCAGTTACCCGACGCACTGCTGATGGCGGTCAACCTGTCGGCCAGCCAGTTTGACGACGCGCTGCTGGTGGACAAGATACTGGCCGTGTTGGAAAAAACCGGCCTGGACCCGCAGCGGCTGGAGCTGGAGATCACCGAGTCGGTGTTCCTGGCCGACACCGACGACGTGCTGGCCGCACTACACCGCCTGCGCAGCGCCGGTATCCGCATTGCGCTGGACGACTTCGGCACTGGCTACTCGTCACTGGCCTATTTACGCAGCTTCCCGTTCAACAAGCTGAAGATCGACCGCTCCTTCGTCATGCACATTGGCGACAACGCGGAGTCGGATGCCATCGTGCGCTCCGTCATCGACCTGGCCAGCGGCCTGCACATGGTCACCACGGCCGAGGGCATAGAAACCGCCGAACAATGCCAGCGCCTGACACAGCTGGCCTGCACCACCGGCCAGGGCTACTACTTTGCCCGCCCACTGAGTCTGGCCGCCGTACTGGAGCGGCTGGCGCAACCTCTGCAGTGAGCCAACGGCCAAAAAAAACGCGGCAGCTGTGTCCCGCCCCGCTGCACTAGGTCCGTTACAAAATCAGTACAACAAAAAAAGGGCTGCAGCGCATAATTCTTCAGCGCCAGTAGCTATTTTTATCATAGCAACTGAAGCAATATCGGCGCGCACGCTGACGTACGTGCCGACCGCCGACAGGGCATCTACCGTAGCCCCACAGGCAGGGATTCTCCTGCGGGCTCCGTACCAGGACAGGCTATGAAGATAATTGGCATTTCCGCCTCGCGCCGCCGCTTTTTGCGCGGCGCTGTCAAAACCGCACCGGCGCTGGCGACGCTGGGCAGCACACTCGGCCTGGCCAGTTCAACCCCTGTCGGCAGCAGCCCTGCCAGCTACAGCCCGGGCTATTTCACCCCACAGGAATGGCAGCTGCTGTCAGCCCTGGTAGAGCGCCTGATCCCGGCCGATGCCACTGGCCCCAGCGCCACCGAGGCCGGTGTGCCCGAGTTCATCGATCGGCAGATGGACCAGCCCTACGGCCATGGTGCGCTATGGTTCATGCAGGCGCCGTTCGTGCCCTCCGCCGCCGATGAATTCGGCTACCAGTTGGCGCAAAGCCCGCGCGAGCTGTACCGCCAGGCCCTGGCCGCATTGGCACAGGCCATACAGCAGCAACACAGCAAACCTTTCACCGATCTGCCCCCGGCCGAGCAGGACGCGGTGCTGACCGGGCTGGAAGCCGGCACGCTGGCCATAGGCACAGTGCCGCCCAAGACCTTCTTCGCGCAGCTGCTGACGAATACCCGCGAAGGCTACTTCTGCGACCCCAAGCATGGCGGCAACAAGAACATGGCAGCCTGGAAGATGGTCGGCTTTCCGGGTGCGCGCGGCGACTACATCGACTGGGTAGACCAGTACGCCACCAGGTACCCGCTGCCGCCGGTGTCCAGTTCTTAAAGGATCACGATGAGCGACAGCGTTAAAAAACCCGCGGTCGATGTCGTCATCGTCGGCTTTGGCTGGACCGGCGCCATCATGGCGAAAGAACTCACCGAGGCCGGCCTGAAAGTCGTAGCCCTGGAGCGCGGCCCCTACCGCGACACCTACCCCGACGGCATCTACCCCACAACGCTGGACGAGCTGACTTTCGTGCAGCGCGGCAAGCTGTTCCAGAACATGGCAAAAAGCTCGTTCACCTTCCGCCACGGCGTGGCCGATGTGGCCGTGCCCTACCGGCAGATCGGCGCCTTCAAACCCGGCGAAGGCGTGGGCGGCGCCGGCCTGCACTGGTCCGGCCAGCACTGGCGCGTGACGCCCGAAGAGCTGCAGCTGAAAACCCATTACACCCAGCGCTACGGCAAGAACTTCATCCCTGACGGTATGACCATCCAGGACTTCGGCGTGAGCTACGCCGAGCTGGAGCCGCATTTCGACTTTGTTGAAAAAGTCTTTGGCACCTCCGGCCGCGCCTACAAGGTCAAGGGCCAGGTGGTCGGAGAAGGCAATGTATTCGAGGCCGACCGATCCGACCACTACCCGCTGCCACCGCAAAAAGTGCCCTACACCGCCAGCCTGTTCATGCAGGCAGCGAAAGAGGTCGGCCTGCACCCCTTTGTCGAACCCTCGTCCAACGCCTCCGGCCCCTACACCAACCCCTATGGCTGCCAGATGGGGCCATGCAATTTCTGCGGCTTCTGCTCAGGCTTTGCCTGCTACAACTACTCCAAGGCCTCGCCGAACGTCAACATCATGCCGGCGCTGCGGCTGGCCGCCAACTTCGAGCTGCGTGCCGACGCGAATGTGCTGCGCATCAACCTCGACGCCAGCGGCAAGCGCGCTACCGGCGTCACCTATGTGGACGCCACCGGCAAGAGCTTCGAGCAACCCGCCGACCTGGTGATCGCCAGCACCTTTGCCTATAACAACGCGCGGCTGTTTTTGCTGTCTGGTATTGGCAAGCCCTATGACCCTGTGAGTGGTGAAGGCGTGGTGGGCCGCAACATCGCCTACCAGATGATGTCCACGGTGCAGATGTTCTTCCCACCCGGCACCAACACCAACCCCTTTATCGGCGCCGGCGGCACCGGCGTGGCGGTGGACGACTACAACGCCGACAACTTCGACCACGGCCCGCTGGGCTTTGTGGGCGGCGCGCCGGCCTGGTGCAACCCGGCCGGTGTGAAACCCATAGGCGGCATCCCGGTGCCCACCGGCACGCCAAACTGGGGGGCGGGTTGGAAGAGCGCGGTGAAAGACAACTACCTGAACACCGTGTCCTTCGACGTGCACGGCGCCAACATGGTCTACCGCGATTGCTATGTCGATCTGGACCCGACCTACACCGACCACTACGGCCAGGCGCTGATGCGCTTCACCTTCGACTGGAAAGACAACGACATCAAGATGAGCCGCTACGTCACCGGCGAGATGCTGAAAGTGGCCAAGGCCATGAGCCCGCATTCCATCAAGGTCAGCCAGAAGAACTTTGGCGACCACCTGGACCTGCGCGCCTACCAGACCACGCACTGGGCCGGCGGCGTGGCCATGGGCGAAGACCGCAGCACCAGCGTGCTGAACCGCTATCTGCAAAGCTGGGATGTGCCCAACGTGTTTGCCGTCGGCTCTGGTGTGTTCCCCATCGGCATCGGCTACAACCCGACCGGCCTGGCCACCGCACTGACCTACTGGGCCGCCAAGGCGATACGTGAACAGTACCTGAAAGACCCTCGCCCCCTGGTGGACGCATGATGGCCCGCCCCACCCAGCGCCCCACCCTGCTACTTGCTGCCGCACTGGCTTTGGCATTCAGCGCCAGCGCAGCGCAGGCCGCTGCCCCTGTCGATGCCCAACTGCTAGCCAAGGGCGCCTACCTGGCCCGCGCCGGTGACTGCATCGCCTGCCACAGCGCCACACCGGACAAGCCATTTGCCGGCGGCCTGCCCATGTCTACGCCGGTGGGTGCCGTCTACTCCACCAATATCACGCCGGACAAAACCGCGGGCATCGGCGACTGGAGCTATGAAGACTTCGCCAAGCTGATGCGCACCGGCGTTACCAAGGCCGGCTACACCGTCTACCCGGCCATGCCCTACCCGTCTTTCTCGCGCCTGGGCGAAGACGATCTGCAGGCGCTGTACGCCTATTTCATGCATGGCGTGCAGCCCGACCCCACGCCGAATAAAAAGGCCGACATTCCCTGGCCGCTGTCGATGCGCTTCCCACTGGCACTGTGGCGCATGGTGTTTGCGCCACAGCCGGCCCCCATGAGCGTGCCGCAAAGCCCGCAGCCGAATCTGCTGCGCGGCGCCTATCTGGTGCAGGGCCTGGGCCACTGTGGCGCCTGCCACACGGCGCGCGGCGTGGCCTTTCAGGAAAAGGCTCTGAGTGATACCGGCAACAGCATCTACCTGGCCGGCGGCGGCGCGGTTGACGGCTGGGTCCCACCGTCCCTGCGCAACAGCCACGGCGGCGGCCTTGCAAGCTGGAGCGGGCGTGACATCGTGGATTTTCTGAAAACCGGACGCAACCAGCGCAGTGCCTCGTTTGGTGGCATGAATGACGTGGTGGCGCATTCCACCCAGCACCTGACCGACGCCGACCTGACCAGCATCGCGCTCTACCTGAAGTCCTTGCCCACCAGCGCACCCGCGCCAGCACCGTATGTGGCCGACCCGCGCGTGGCGCAGGAGCTGCACAACGGCGTGGTGAACAGCCGCGGCGCACAAATCTACCTGGACCGCTGCGCCGGCTGCCACCGATCCGATGGCCAGGGTGCTGCCAAAACCTTCCCTGCATTGGCCGGCAATGCGCTGCTACAGACCGCAGACGCATCAAGCAGCATCAAGATCGTGCTGTCCGGCAGTGCCATGCCCGCCACGCAGACCGCGCCCTCGGCCTTCACCATGGCGCCGTACGCCGGGCTGCTCAGCGACGCCGACATCGCCGACGTCGTCAGCTTCATCCAGACCAGTTGGGGCAACCAGGGTGGTGCGGCCACAGCGCGCCAGGTGGCTGCCCTGCGCAAGACATCGCCGCCCGTGCAAGCCGCGACCGTGGCCACGTTTGCGCCGGGCCGGCCGGACACCTTGGCGCCGCGCCCGGCAGCCAGCAGCGCTGTGCCTTAAACATTCAAAGGGAATCGGGCTCTAGCGCAGGTAGAACCTGCGCTAGCAGCTACTCTTTCAATAGCATGCGTTAACCGCACCAATGCTTACCAGCGCTGGTGCACCAGCGGTTTGGCAAAGCGCTCATACACACCCGCGATGGCCTGCATGGTGCCGTCGGTCAGCGGCGGCAAGTCGGCGGCGGCCACGTTGTCGGCCACCTGGGTAGCGCGCTTGCCACCGGGAATGGAGCAGGTCACAGCCGGGTGCATCTGTATCCAGCGCAGCGCCATCTGCGGCATGCTCTGGCCCGCGGGCACCAGGGGTCGCAGCGCGTCCACTGCTTGCAGGCCCACGTTGTAATCCAGCCCAGAGAAGGTTTCGCCTTTGTCGAAGGCCGCGCCCTCGCGGTTGAACTGGCGGTGGTCGTCCGCGGCGAAAGTGCTGTCCTTTGTCAGCTTGCCACTCAGCAGGCCGCTGGACAGCGGCAGCCGCGCGAGAATGCCCACGCCGCGCTTTTGCGTTTGTTCAAACAGCAGCTCGGCCGGGCGCTGGCGGAAGATGTTGTAGATGATCTGCACCGACTGCACGCCGGGGAATTCAATCGCCTTCAGCGCCTCCTCCACCTTCTCCACACTCACGCCGTAGTGGCGCAACTTGCCCGCCTTCACCAAATCGTCCAGCACGCCAAACACTTCGGGCATATAGAACACCTCGGTTGGCGGGCAGTGCAGTTGCAGCAGGTCCAGCGCCTCGGTGTTCAGATTCACCAGGCTGCGCTCGACAAAGGCGGTCAGGTTTTCGCGGTTGTAGCCAGCCGCCACATGCGGGCTCAGGCGGCGCCCCGCCTTGGTGGCAATGTAGAAGGGTTCGCTACGCTCGCGCTTGAGCTGGGCCAGCAGCCGTTCGCTGCGGCCATCGCCGTATACGTCGGCGCTGTCGAAGAAGTTCACGCCCATATCCAGCGCTTTGTGCAGCGCGCCCATGGACTCTGCGTCATCCACATCGCCCCAGGTGCCGCCAATGGCCCATGCGCCGAAGCTGACGGTCGAAATATTCCAGCCGGTGCGGCCGAGAGGACGGTATTGCAAGATGGGTCTCCTTGTTGGTTCGGGCGGCAAGTATCGCACCTTGGGCCATTTAGTGCGACGTTTCAACAATAGACCCTAAAGCCTGGTTAACGCTGGCAAACACTGCGCAGACAGCTACGTTTTAGATAGCAAACAGCCAATGCCGCCAGGCGCCTCCGCGCACGACTGCAGCCTGTGGCTCTTTCGCCATGCCTTGATCTGCATCAGTGTGGCCCCAGGTGCATAGGAGGACCATCAGGTCCAAGGAGTCCCACCATGCAACACCTCACCCCGGAACAACGGGCCACCCTGAACCGCGTATTGCAAGAACGCCGCCGTGCGCTGGAGGGTGAATTGGCCGACCACCGGCAAGATCTGGCCGCATTGGCCCCAACGCTGGCAGAGCGCCCACAAAACAGCAGCGCCTACCCGGCCAACGCAAACGACCGCGAGGTCGAAGCCGCTTTGTCCGATATGGACTCGGCTGAACTGGCTGCCGTGCAGCGTGCCCAGCAGCGCCTGCAGGACGACAGCTTTGGCATCTGCGTGGACTGCGCACAACCCATCCCGTTTGCTCGTTTGATGATTGAGCCCGAAGCCCTGCGCTGCGTGGCCTGTGCCTCCATTTTTGAAAGGAAACTTTGACATGCCACTATTCCACGCCGTAGTCTGGACCGACCACCAATCCGCCCAGGTCATCCAGTTCGATGCCGAGCAGGTGTTACCGCAAAAGCTCCACTCCCACAGCTACGACACCGCCCAGCACGGCAGCGCCGTGCGCTCGCAGCACGAGTTCTTTGGCCATGTATGCGATGTGCTGGACGGCATCAGCCAGGTGCTGGTCACCGGCTCACATACCTCCATCGCCGACTTTCGCCACTATGCCGACAAACACAAGCCCGCGACCGCGCAGCACATCATCGGCTATGAGATAGTGGACCACCCCACGGACAAGCAGCTTGTTGCCCTGGCCCGCAAGGCGTTTGACAAACACAACCTGATGGACGGTGTGCCTACTGCAGGGTGAAGCAGGGTGAACTGCCACGCCCCCTCCGGGGTTGGGAGCGGCTAGGTCATACCGACCCGATTCCGACATGGGCAGCGCCAACGTAATCTACGGTGGTGCAGCCATGCCCAACGGGCCCCCATGGGCAAGCCTTAGCAACTTGATGAATATTGGCTAATTCACCAGCGGCTGGAATTCAACCCGGCAAACACTCAACTCCATCAAAGTGTGCTGTTGCTAGTGGGAACAAGTTTGATCAGCGCTCCGCGCAGCTCCCTGAGCCTGGGCGGCTTGCTCAGCACACAGTCCACGTTCGCGGGTCCAACGCCGTCAGAAACCAATCGCTGCCCCCAACCCGTCAGCAATATCACGGGCGTTGACGGCGACAAATATTTGATGGCAGTTGCGACCTTATGCCCATCTACATAAGGCATTCCAAGGTCCGTAATCACAATCGCGAATGACTCGCCCTGCTCCTGTGCACTATGGAACGTATTAATGCCGGCTTGACCACCATCAGCAGAAACCACCGTATGCCCATCAAACGCCAAAATATCGCGCAGCGATCTCAGCACCAAAGGATCGTCGTCCACGATCAGTATCCGCAAATGTGACGGCGCACTCTTTTCGTCGGCATGAGATGCAGTTTCTGCAACATCTGAAGGAACAAGAAAGCCCAAACGCACAGTTGTCCCGACGGCCAATTTCGACTCCAATTCGACGCTGGCGCTGTGCCGCTCCACCATGCCATAGACCATTGCCAGCCCCAATCCTGTTCCACGCTCTCCTTTTGTCGTGAAAAATGGCTCCAAGCAACGTTTACGCGTATCCTCATCCATCCCGATCCCAGAATCGCTCACTTCGATAAACACATGTCTTGAGACGATCTGCCTATCCCGGTCCTCAACCCCCGCAACCCTGGTGCGAAGTGTCAGCGTGCCACCATCAGGCATTGCATCGACCGCATTGAAAATAAGATTCGTCAATGCCTCCCGTATTTCACCCTCGACTCCCATAAAGAAAGGAAGATCAGGGTCAAGTTCGGTCCGCAGCTCAATCACAACACCCCGTTGCTGTGGCATATCGCTCCAGCGCGCTCGCGTCAGGTCGGCCACCTGCTGGATCAGGAGATTGGCGTTTACCGGACTCAAAGTTAGCTGCGTTTCACGTTGCCGATAAAACTCCCTCATCCGAGCGACCGTTGCGGCCACATCGTCAATGGCCCGCTGGATCACCTCCAAATGGTTGCGGCCACGGTTGCTCAGGTTGGGCTCAGTTTCCAGCAGCAATTCCGTGTATAGCGCGATTGGAGAAATAGCATTATTGATATCGTGCGCAATCCCACTGGCCATTTGACCCAGCGCACGCAACCGTTCTTGCTGCATCACCGATTGCTGCGTCTGACGTAGATCGTCATAGGCTTGCTGCAAAGCGGTATACAACTGCGCTTGGTTGGCAGCGAGCGCAACGTGCTCACACAATTGCCGTAGGAATTCACACTCACCACTACTAAAACTGTTCGGCTGTTGTCGCGCAACGACCAAGACACCAAACACCGTACTTTCCACCAGCAGCGGAGCCATCACCAATGCGCGCAAACCACCTTTGGCTAGACGTTGTGGAAAAGGAAAATCTACTCCACTGATATCACCCTCGTATACCAGTTGCCCTTTCATGCACAGGGATAGGCCATTTGTGTCTATGGAAATGCGGGCGTTCTCCTCCAAAGAGAGTTGATGCATCAGCGCTTCGCTGCGCAGTCCCACACAGGTAACGATCAGCACATTTTGTGGTTGGTCGTATACGCAGAGGCAAACAAAATCCATCGGCAGTTGGTCCTCCAGGCTACGGATAACCACCTGAAAGATACTTCGCAAATCTTGGCGTGCGCCCGTAGAACGGGTAATCTGATGCAGCAGATTCAACCGCTCAAGTTGCGCATGTGCCTTTTGCTCAGCCTGTTGACGAACCAGAATTTCAGATGCGAGCGTCTCATTGGCGTTGAGCAGTTCATCTCGTGAAACGGTGGTTAACTTCAATTTTTCCGTCATGCCGTCAAACGCACGAGCGAGTTCGCCAATTTCATCTTGCGAAGCCGCGCCTAAGACAAAATCAAGATTACCTTCACCAACCACCTTCGTGCCTTCACGAAGTCTCTCGAGCGGTCGCGTTACGCTTCTCAACGTGATAAAGATAGTAAAAGCAATAGCCAGCACAACCAACAGGCCAAACGCAATCACCGTAACATTCGCTCTGTGTTGCGCATCAAGCACAGCATTGCGACTACGCTCCGACAAAACCAAAGCGTCAGAAATCATGGCTTGGGTTTTGTTTGATATCTGTCCAGACAATCTGGACTCCAACTCCTCAAGTATTTCTCTTCGACCCTGATCGTTTTCGAGTTCATGGCGATTCGCCACTAATAAACCGAATAATCTTCCAACGTCTTCTTGGTTGCGTCGAAGATCTCCAATAATTTCTGCATCGTCTAAATCATTGGACCCCATCGTTTCCGCAAGAAATTTGGAAAAAGAAGTAGACTTCAATTGCCATTGTTCCTGCGCACGCTCTTCATGGTGAAGCTCATATTCCATCGAAAGATATCGGAGAGCGGTAACTGCACGTAAAACCTCACCGGCTTGCTCATTTTTTACAAGCTCCCTCTTCATTTGTGAAGTTGTAAATAGTAAAACGCCCACAATGATGGCGACCACTATCCCACAAAATAGCTCAATAAGTTTTAGTCGTGTAGAGATTTTCACGGTAAAACTCTCAATGAATAACTGTAACGGCGGATGGATTGACGAATTCCAATCCGCCAATATACATATTATTCAAATAATTTGGCACCTTCAGTTTATCGGTCATCTTTTTCTTTATGGCCCAACGAGCTTCATCCTCCAAGGCCAATATCAATCCTTGATCCAAAACAATATCAAACCGATATGACGACCAATCCGCCCTCAGTTTTTCAATTTGTATTTTTGTAGCCTTAGAAACAATTTTCTGAGCAACCTCTGGATTATTGTTGCATATCTTCGCGGCATGAATCAATGCACCTAAAACCTTTTTCACAGTTTCAGGATGCTGCGAAATATAGTTCTGCGTTCCAACCATGTTATAGATGCTTTCATATACATCCTGACCATAAAAAACAACACCATTATTTCCAAGTTTCTCCATCGCATTGCCTAAATATGGTTCCCATATAGCAACCGCATCCACCTTTCCTTCTGCAAGTGCAGCAGGCAATTCTTCCGGCTTATAGTTATGCACTGTCACTTCAGTTGTCAGCAATTTTTGTCGATTAAGAAATGCGTCCAAAGTAAAGTGAGCCGATGTCCCTAGAGGAACACCAACATTTTTCCCTTTTAGATTGCTAGGCACATTGATTCCTCTGTCTTTTCTGCCAACAATTCCATGGTCTTTTTCTCCCGAAAAAATTGTTGCAATTACAGAAATTGGAGTTGCATCCAAACCAGCAAACATTACAGGAATATCGGCAACCGTACCTAAATCAGCATTCTTTTGAGTAATCGCTGCCATGGCAGCTTTTCCACTGGTATAAGGTTTAATTGAAACCTGAAGTCCTTCATTTTTAAAAAAACCCTCTTCCTGGGCAACAATGACGGAACAACTACCCACATATTCAGTATTCACGGCCAAAACAACTTGCTCGGACTGCAAATTCGCTGACACCAGAGATGCATATTTGAACCAAATAAAAACCCCAAACAACACGGCCAACAACAAACTAACTCCGCCCACCAGCATAAATATGGAGGCTTTTCGCATACCAGGTGTCTGTATCTCTTTCATCATCGAGGTGCCCTCAAAGCATTTATAACCTTTAAACAGGCGATTGCCGCCTTATTTCCGACATCCTTTTCTTCATGCCAGGCAGACACGGAGACTGCAACAATATTTGCAAAAGAAAGAGTTTTAAAAAGAGCCTCAATCTCTGAATACGTTGGGCCATTTTTCACATGATACTTTAGAGCAGGAGTTTCCGTCTCTGCATCCACCACATCGGTATCCCAATGAATATATAGGCTTTCATCGGAATTAAAATGCTTGAGAACCTCAGAAATACCACAAACAGTAATTTTCGAATTGTGCAATGCATCTTTTTCAGAAGCATCAAGATCGCGGGCATCTGATAATATGATTTTATTTTCAGCATAAGGGGTAAAGCCGATATCCGCAAACATCGAATTTAAGGCCTCATAATGGGAACCACCTTGCTCAATTCGACCAACCAACATAGCCAGTGGCATACCTCCAATATATTTTGTGATCGATGTCTCCCAAGTATGAAAATCACCATGGGCATCCAGCCAAAGAATACGATCAGGTGTTTTTCCAGCCTTTTGCAAACCGCTTAAAACACCCAATGTAGAAACGCAATCTCCAGCAACGCTAATGGGACGCAAACCCATGCTTGCCAATTCTTTCACTTTATTTGATAGCACATGATAAATCCCACCCATTCTTCGTAGCTTTTCATCTGGATCATCAATACTTGCTTTGTCCAGTTCAGAAACAGCAAGCACGTCCCAAACATGATCGTCTAACTCTCGAAGACGACAAAGACCATCACGTCTTTGCCCCATTAAGAACGGAACAATCAAATGATTGTTCATAACCAGGTTTCCGAGTTCATCTCATAACCCAACGAGCCCATCATGCTAGCAACCTCTTCTCGGCGACCTAGCGTAAGCAGCAAATCATTCCTTTTTCTCCATCGCTTCAGTGCTGGAGTCTCGGTTGCCATTAAAACAGGGAGATCTTTTAGGACTTCCATTTCATGTAACCCTAAGTATTTTTCAATTCTTTTAACCACCGCAAGTGGTGTCATCAAAAAATCCTCAAAAGCAACCCGAAGAGCATCTACACCACTAGAAATAATAGCTTGATGTGAAGACAACCATTGATTAAGGCAAACATTCTCCAATTTTTCATTTTGGAAATCTCTCCAATTCGGCGGCAAATCAAACTTCCACCAAGATTTTCCAAACGGAACGCAATCAGAGTAATCCTCGATATTTAAACTTAGCCCACATTTTCTTAAGTCATGGGAAAAAAACCCCACAGGAGACAACCAACCATCCATCAAACCATTGACAGACTGCGCATATCCACGCGTCAAGTGAATATATTTAACGATGGCGTTCGGAAAAATATCCTCATACATTCCGATTCGGTAAACATCCGGTGGAGTTTTAAAAAGCAAAACTTTACTCTCAACATCCTCAGCACCAAATGGTCTCCGTTTAATTCTTGGCATGACAAATGGGGGCTCCTCAATTTTTAAGCACTCATCAAACCAGAGATTTTCATTTACAGATAAATTTCCATCGTAATAATTGATTCGCCAAGCCTCATTCTCAAAAACCTTGGATAGAACAAATTTATCTAGATCACGCTCATTTTTTACATGAGCCCAATTTCTACTTTCATCAAAAATACTGCGTAAAGTACGAAGAAGATCCTCAAAGCAAGCACTCTTCGAAAACTTCACAGGAAATTGCAACAAAAATCTTTTTGCATATTTTTCCACCAGAAAATTCGCCCCGGGAACATCATCCGAAAAGGTAGAAAGCCCGTCGAAAATATTGTCAATCAAACATTTTTTATTATTTAAATTACCAATCGCATCACTATCCGAGTTATACCCAAAGCCATTTTCTGTTAATACAAGAAAAGGCTCAATCTCACCATCCAATGAAGCGACGCCAGGATGCGATTCCAATGCATTTTTTAACAAACTTGACCCTGATCGAGGGCTACACAAAATCACAGCCACTCTTTTCACCAAAACATTCAGCTCGGAATGTTGGATGTTTCGAGCTGCATTCACGGCCTTGATGAGATCACCCGGCATCATTCCACTTTTGCCACTCTCTTCATAAGAAACGCGTGAAACACTTTAGTTTCTGATTTATCGGCCGACTCACGCCCTATCGCCTTCACGGAAAATCCAGCCTCTTTGGCAAGTTTTTTTACTCGTTCCGTTTCTCCAAAATTGGAATGTATAAAATATATACGACCATTTGGATTCAAATGCTCTCCAACCTCTGCAAAGAAACGTGTGTTTGTTTGGAAGTCCGTGTCCCATTGTGCCCTGGCAACTATATCGTGGGCAAATTTATCCCTAAATGGAATATTCGCCGTAATAACGTCAAACTTTTGACCCTTCAGGTTATCAAACAAATTAGACTTAACAACCTTCATGATTTTCTCAAAACCATGAGATTTGGCATTATATTTTGCACTTTTAATTGCGGCGGGATTAATATCAACGCCAACTACCTTACCCGCTCCTTGATAGCAAGAAAAAATAGCAATAACACCTGACCCCGTTCCAACATCCAGTACGCTCTCTCCACTCTGCACGTGGAAATTTTTCACTAGAGGCTTGCTATCCGTAAACGGCCAAAATGTATTTGGGTAAACCAAAAATTCTTTTCCCAAATATTTAACAACCTTTCCTTCAGGCGATACCGATTTGAATAATTTTTGCCGCCCCTTTTGCCAGCGATTTATTTTTGCATCTTCTAAAGCAGATTTATTTTCCATAAGTTCCACCTTTTAAAAAATTAAACAACCATACCTCATCGACAAAAAACCAGATCGTTGCATTCAGCCTGCAAAATCTCAATCACCCGGATAATCATTTAAAATACAAAAAACCTTATTGGGCAGCGAATAACCTCAAATCCAAGCAATCAACTTGGTTCACCAACAAAATCATTCGATACTGGCGCGGTTAATTTATTAACCGGAAGCTCAATCCAAAAAGTGCTACCGAGACCTACGGCACTGTTAACGCCAATTTCCGCATGCATGGCTTCTATTATTTTTTTAGTGAAGGCAAGACCAATTCCAGAGCCCTCCTCCTGAGATTTCTCTCTTCCAAGACGATTGAATGGCTGGAATATTTCTTTTAATTGCTCGGAACTGAGCCCAATCCCAGTATCCACGACAGAAATTCGAATGCGGTCAGTTTTTATGGGTTGACAATATACTGTGACCGTTCCATGTTTTGTGTTGTATTTGATTGCATTTGATAATAAATTTATCAATACCTGCTTCAGTCGTGTTTTATCAGAGAACACGAACAGATCAATATTCTCCGGATAAGTCATTCCAATTTTATATTTTTCTGCTATGGGTCCTATCATTGTCTGACACTCATCAAAAATGAGCGCCAAGGGAATCAACTCCAATGAAATAGATATATTCCCTGATTCAACCTGCGCAATATCGAGAACACCGTTAATTAATGTGAGCAAATGCTTTCCCGCACTTTCAATATGCGTAGCAAATTTTCTCTTTTCTTCAAGTGTCGATGGAATCGACTCTGATTTCAGGATTTGTGCAAATCCAAGAATGGCATTGAGCGGCGTGCGTAGCTCATGGCTCATATGCGACAGGAATTTTGATTTTTCCTGATTGGCGCGTTCCGCCTCCTTTTTTGCCGCCTCCAGCTCTCGGTTCAATATGTTGAGTTCAGCAGCATGGGTGCGTTGGCGCTGCTCCAAAATCGCGTTTTCGATGCGCAACCGCCGCGTCTCCAGTGCGCGCGCAAGGACGGGAAGAATGACCGCTATTTTGAAAGGTTTGACAATGTAGTCATGGGCACCGACTTTCATTGCCTGCACCGCAGAAGCGATGGAGCCCTCACCCGTCATGATGATGCAGGCGAGATTGGGGTCCATCTTGATTGCCGCTTGCACTAAGGCAATACCGTTGATGCCAGGCATCATCAGATCAGATAGCAACAAATCGAATGTCTCTGTTTGCAGCAACTCCAGCGCAACCTCTCCAGAGACGAGACCGGTTGTCCTATAGTCGTGGCTACCCAAAATATCGCACAAAGCGCGCATGTGCACCGCTTCGTCGTCAACGATCAGGATATGGGGATTGGGATGGACTCCCGATTCGGCCATCAGACCTCCTGTCTGCTGTTGAAACCAACAATTAATTCGCAAAACATCTTTCCTGCAGCAACGTCAGGAAACCACGTAATGCGTAATAAAAACCAACTTGCCCCAAACGTTGTTTAGCATGTCGCACATGCTCAAAAACTGCAATGGGGACTCTGCTACAGAGGTGAGGAGGAACAGAGTAGCTGCGAGTCCGCCTCCTCAATATTGAGGATAAAACGCACCTCGAATTGCCATTTAAATTGTCAATATCGAAGATGAGACGACCATAGCATCACCGTTCAGAAAATCAATCAGCGCCGCTTGGCATCTCTGGCACGCGGGCCGCATCTGGATGTGTTCGCAATCGTCAAAGTTTGCCTTCCTCGGTTGGTCCGATCGAACAGGAGTAAGAATGTCAAAGCTAGCTTGTACTCTTTGGCTGACTGGGCTCAGCGCCTCCGGTAAAACCAGTTTGGCTCAAGCGCTGGCTGAAGCACTCACTGCGGATGGGGCGTCGTGCCAAGTACTGGACGGCGACCTGATACGTCAACAGCTGAGCCGCGATCTCGGCTTCTCGCGGGAAGATCGCCGTGAAAACATTCGCCGCGTCGCCAACTTGTGCCGTCAATTGAATGACGAAGGAACTCTGGCCATTGCTGCGCTGATATCTCCGTACCGCGATGACCGGAACATGGCACGCCAAACCATAGGTCCGACACGGTTCATTGAGGTGTACTTGGCGACCCCCATGGAGATATGTGAGGCCCGCGACCCCAAAGGCCTCTACCGTCGGGCACGCAGTGGCGACATTAGCAGCTTTACCGGAATCAGCGCCCCGTATGAAGCGCCACTGTCCCCCCATTTGTCCTTCAATACGGGAATACAAGATTTGAACGAATGCGTCCGCTTGAGCATGGACATACTTGCGGCACGCTTGCTTGATTAAGTGCGAGCAACACCACAACTAATTACTTGCACAACGTCCCATCAAGTGCGCTCCTTAGGGTTCGCAGGGTAAGGACCGCCAAGACCAGGCTGAGCGCGCCCAGCAACACCGTGGCAAGAACCCAGAGCGGTGCGCTACCGCGCAACTCCGCGTACCTCAACGCCGCATTCACCAGCGCAGCCATGGGGAAGCTGATCGCCCACCAGGCCGCAGAAAACCTCACACTGGGGCGGAACACCTTAGGCGCGACCACGGCGAACATGAATAGTGCGAAGTAGAACAGCAGCGCAGCAAAACGGTCTATGCTGCCCACGATATTGCTGTAGGCCAGAAAGCCCACCGCAAACGGCGCCACCAGAATCATCAGCGACGGCATCATGCCCGGCACGAGCGGATCGCGGTGCACCAGCCGGCTAATAATCATCGCGAAGAGCACCAGCGCCAGCACGGCGCCGACCGCACCGGCGAGTAAGTTCACCTCAGCCACCCAGGCCATGGGTATCTGTGCGCCAGTCACCGGGATGTCCAGCGTGGCCACGCACGGCACAATCCAGGCCGGCACTGCATGCGAAGCGTCCACCTGGCCGTTGAACAGGCGCGAGACCACGAGGTAGCACAGCACAAAGGTTGCCAGCACACCCACGGTCCAGATAGTGCTGGCCGCTGCCGGGCTATACGGACCGGCAACGGCAGACAGCAACAACAACGAGATCGCGATGGTGCCAAAGAAGTTGCCGCTCACCGGGTGTTGAAACTCGGCCCGCACCGCCTGCGGATACTTCACCAGCTTCGTCACATAGCCCCAGGCCAGCAGCAGAAAAACGCCCACGGCGAATGCGCCTACACCCTCGCCGATCCAGGCCGGCACCCCCAGGCTGCTGTGCGCCAGCCGCCAGGCCAGGGCCAGCCCGCTGAGTCCCATCACCGCGCCAAACAAATTGACCGGCAGGTTGCGGATCGACGCTGCGGCAGGCGGCGAATGGCGCACGGCGGACGTGTCGAGAGACGGGTTCAGGGACGGGGTGATGGACAGGTTTGGCACGATGAACCTTTTGGCTGAATTTGCATGAACATATATTTTCTGCCAGACTCCGCCCACTGTCTGCGCCGACATAAGGCGTTTTCTGCCAATCATTGGGCAATGTCTGCCATGCGTATCGCCATACTCGCTTTTCCCCGTTTCCAGCTGCTGGATATTGCAGGGCCCGCAGACGTTTTCGTCGAAGCCTCGCGCCAGCTCGGCAATCCAAACGCCTACCAGGTGCAGGTCATTGGCACCGAAGAAGGCATGCTCAAAAGCAGCGGTGGGTTGCGCCTGGCCGTCGACGCCACCGTGGCCACACAGCGCGGGCCTATCGACACCTTGCTGGTCGCGGGCAGCCCGAATATCGAGGACATGGCCAGCGACCTGCCACTGCAAGATTGGCTTCGACGGCAGGCGCGCAGCGTGCGGCGCTATGGCTCGGTCTGTACCGGCGCCTTCGTACTCGCGGCCACCGGCCTGCTGGACGGCAAGCGGGTCGCAACCCACTGGAATTCTGCCGCCCGCTTGGCGGCGGCCTACCCCGGCACCTGCGTCGAAGCCGACGCCATCTACGTGCAAGACGGCAAGCTGTTCACATCCGCAGGCGTCACCGCCGGCATGGACCTGGCCCTGGCGATGGTGGAACAGGACCATGGCCGCGAGCTTGCGCTGCGCGTGGCCCGCGAGCTGGTAATGTTCCTCAAGCGCCCGGGCGGGCAGAGCCAGTTCAGCGCCCACCTGGCGGCACAGACAGCAGAGCGATCCAATGTGCGCGAGCTGCAAGACTATGTGCTGGCAAACCTGAAGCACGACCTGTCCGTGCCGCTACTGGCGGCCAAGGCCGGCATGAGCGAAAGAAGCTTTGCCCGCATCTTCCGCGCCGAGACCGGCACCACGCCCGCCGAGTTTGTAGAAAACGCCCGCATAGACGCAGCCCGCCGCCTGGCCGAAGAATCAGACTGGCCCGCCAAGCGGCTGGCCGATGCTGTCGGCTATGCCAACGTGGACGGCTTCAGACGGGCATTTGGTCGCCGGCTGGGGGTGAGCTTGGTGGAATACCGGAGGCGATTTGCGGGATGAGGATGGAGGGGCGACGGGCACGCAATCCTGAGGGCCCAATGGCACAGCCCAAAGGATGCTTTTCTTGAGCCTATTCAACCCTTACTCGACGGACCATTCAAGGTGCGTGGCCCAGCCAATCCAGATGTCGAGCGGAGCATAGTTGTTACAGTTCTTGAAACTATTGGACAACGACATGGATTCCGAATCGCTTTATCGTCAGCTTGGTCAGCTTCTCGCCGATGTGCCGGAATTTGGATTGCGAGGAACCCTGAACAGGGAAACGCTAACGTGGCTGGGTCGTGCAGGCGCGTTAATCGAAATTGCCTCAACACCCGTAGAGGCGGGGAACTTTAGGATTGCGGCCGACAATATAGTGGGGCCGTTGCGGGCAACCAATGCGCACGCCGTCATGTCCATTCTCAGTCGTGCGTTCGCGCGCGCCGAACTGACCGCGCCGGTCACCGCCCAGGGCGCATTCATACCGGTAGGCGGCCACTTCGATGTTTTTCAGATCGTCGGGAAATTGTTCAGCAAGGCCACGACTGACATTTTGCTCGTGGACCCGTTTGTGGATCAGTATGTACTGACGCAATACGCTGCCTTGGCTCCGGAAAACGTAACCATCCGAATGCTTGGAGATGAGCGCCGTAGGGTATGTGGCGCGAAGTTAGTTGCCGCAATGGTCGAGTGGGAGAGGCAATACTCCACGACGCGGCCCGTCGAAGCCCGTCACTCATCGGCTCAATCGCTGCATGACCGCTTGGTTGTGATTGACAGAGCGGAGGCTTATACCGTGGGGCAATCCTTCAAAGACATTGCAAAGAGTTCGCCTACGTCTTTCATCAAAGTGCCGCTTGAAATTGTTTCGGAGAAAATTGCGGCATACGAAGCTCTTTGGGCGATGGCAACGCCCCTACGATGACGGTGGGCATTTGCTCATGAAGATAGTTCTACTTGGCACGCAGCATCCCTTGCAGGAAGCATCTCCTCGCATCAAGGCGGCCGTGCTTACTGCCTTTACGGACCACCTTCGAGCTATCTGCACGAGCCATGCGATCGCTGCAATCGGCGAAGAGATGGATTTGCAGACTGTCAACGACTGGCCGGGGCGACCGAAGCGAGGCTCGATCCCTGAAACAGTAGCGAGCGAAGTCGGAATTCCGCACCGGTATTGTGATCCTACTCAGGAAGAACGCGTGCTCATTGGTGCCGTCTCAATCGAGACAGACCCGTCGAGGCGGGCGTTTTTAAAACAGCCTGACGTGCCCGCCGAAGATTTGGAGAGGGAGCAGATGGTCCGGTATGGGCGACGGGAGGAGGAATGGTTACGACGGGTCCGCGCTATGGACAGCTGTTCGTTTGCGGGATAGACCACCTCACCACCTTTTCCGAAAAAGTGATTGCGGGGGGCTTGGACTTGGAAGTCCTGCCGTCCTATCCCATACCGGATGGCGCGGAGTTGCAGCGGCCCAAGCCGCTCGACCTCAGCGGGGAAGAAAAGAAAATTACCCCTTAACCAGCACCCGCAAATCCCGCCCCACCGGCACTCTCCCCCGCACGTTCTGCTGCACCGACTCGGTCAGCAATTCCGCCAAGCGCTGCACCGGCGGCTCAGGCTCGTTGCTGGCGCGGCGCAAGGCCAGAGTGATCTGCGGTAGCGCCGGCAACACGGTTCCAGCGCGCTCAATGGTGCGCACATGGGCCGGCAGGCCAAACGGTGTGCGCACGCACAGGCCCAGGCCGGCCGAGGTGGCAGCCCACAGCGCGGCCAGGCTGGAGCTGGTGAACACGTAGCGCCAGGGCATACCGGCGCGCTCCAGCGTGTGGGTGACGATCTCACGCAACGGGCATGGGGCATCGACGACGACCAGCGGTATCGGCTCTTGCAAGCCCCTCTGCGCGCCGCGCCCCACCTTCTGAAGCTGCTGCCACCAGGGTGCGTCCAGCGCGTCCATGTCGGCCGGGCCTATCCACTGCAGTGGCAGACGCAGCACGCTGTCGGTGCGCGCATCGGCAGCGTCTAAGCCCACGTCCCAGAACATCGCCAGGTCCAATTGGCCCAGCGCCAATTTCTCGCGCAGCACCGCGCTGGTGGCCACGCAGGCCTCGATGCGCACCTTGGGGTGGGCGCGGGCAAAGCGGCCCAGCGCCTCGGGCAGCACGGCTTCGCCCAGGTCTTCCTGCAGACCCAGGCGCACCCGGCCTTGCAAGTCGGTGCCGCGCACGGCGGCCACGGCTTCGTCGTTCAGTGCCAGCAGGCGATGGGCATAGGCCAGCAGGGTTTCGCCAGCATCCGTCAGCTCCAGCCCACGGCCGGACTTGCGCAGCAAGGGCGTGCCAGACTGCGACTCCAGCTTCTTCAGCTGCGCGCTGACGGCCGACGTGGAGCGGCCCAGGCGGTCCGCCGCGCGGGCGTAGCTGCCGAGTGCGATGCCGGTGGAGAAGCTGCGCAGCATGTCGATGTCGTAGGTGACTTGGCCCATGGCAATCATCCTGATTATCAAAACATTTAGTCTACTATTTTCTGATTTTCAAAACAGTCTGCGCTGCCCACAATCTGCCGCATGACACACCAAGCGACTCTTTCCAACCCCCTCGTCATCTGCCCGCCGCCGCGCCACCGCTGGAAGGTGCTAGCCGCCGGCGTGGCCGCGAATGCGGCGTTTTCCGTGGCCTTCAGCGGCATCCCGATGACGGCAGTGCTGATGCGCGACGGCTACCGGCTGGACAACGCCACCCTAGGCCTGGTGCTCGGCCTGATGGGCCTGGGCATTGCCATCAGCGAGCTGCCCTGGGGCCTGCTGACCGACCGCTGGGGTGACCGCCCGGTGCTGCTGACCGGCCTGGCCAGCACCGCGCTGGCGCTGGCAGCGATGGCGCTGTGGGCGGCGCCGTCGGGTGGGCAGATTCCGCCACTGGGCTTGCTGGCCGGCGGCCTGGTACTGGTCGGGCTGCTGGGTGGCAGCGTGAACGGCGCCAGCGGCCGGGCGGTGATGCTGTGGTTTGCTGATGGCGAGCGCGGCCTGGCCATGAGCATCCGCCAGACCGCCGTGCCGCTGGGCGGCGGCATTGGCGCGCTGCTGCTGCCGGCCGTGGCACTGCAGCACGGCTTTGCCGCAATCTACAGCCTGCTGGCCGTGCTGTGCCTGCTGGCCGCGCTGCTGACCTGGGCCTGGGTGCACGAGCCGGCGCTGGTTCCGCACGCCAAACCCAGCACCGCCGCCGACCGCAGCGGGCCGCTACATAACCCGTTACATGGCCCGTTACGTAACCCGCGCATCTGGCGCACCGTGGCCGGCATTGGCATTCTGTGCGCGCCGCAGTTTGCCGTGCTGTCTTTCGGCACGGTGTTCCTGCACGACTACGGCCACGCCGGCCTGGCGACCATCACCGCGGCGATGGCGCTGGTACAGGTCGGCGCGATGGTGATGCGCGTCTGGAGCGGCCGCTGGACCGACCAGCGACGGAATCGCCCGACCTATCTGCGGGCCTGCAGCGGGCTCAGCGCAGCGCTGTTTGCGGGGTTGGCGCTGTTTAGTGCGCTGGCCGACGGCGGGCAGCTGCTGGCCTCGCCGCTGCTGCGTGGCAGCTTGCTGGTGTTGCTGGCCATCTGCGGCATCTGCGTATCCGCCTGGCATGGCGTGGCCTATGTGCAGCTGGCCAGCTGCGCCGGCGCGCAACGCTCCGGCACGGCGCTGGCGATGGCCAATACCTGCGTCTTCAGCGTTTGCTTTGTAACGCCGCTGGCCCTGCCGCATCTGCTGGCGCTGCAGGGCTGGCCGCTGGTGTGGCTGCTGGCCAGCGGCTGCGCATTGATGGCGCGGCCCTTGTTGGGTGGTGCCAGAGTACAACCCAAGTAAAAAATGTAAGAAATCCACCTCTGGCGCTGATAGCGCCTGCGCTAGCAGCTACAAACTCCATAGCAAAGACGCCTAAGTGACATGATGTCTGACGATGGCATGGAATCTGCTGATAATGTCGCCGGCAGACGCTGGGGTATTTACCAATCCCTCCACCGCACGATGCGAGCACCATCGCAGTGCACGTCTGACTTTGCGTTTTGACATATTTGGAGAACCATGAAAAATCTGAGCAAACTGGTCGTGGCCCTGGGCTTGACCGCCGCCGCTTTGGCAACCCACGCCGCAGGCACCCTTGTCTATTGTTCCGAAGCCAGCCCCGAGGGCTTTGACACCGCGCAGTACACCGGCGGCCAGACCTTCGATGCGGCCGGCATGGCCATCTTCAACCGCCTGGTCGAGTTCGAGCGCGGCACCACCAAGGTGGTCCCCGCCCTGGCCGAGTCCTATGACAGCGCCCCCGACGGCCTGACCTACACCTTCCATTTACGCAAGGGCGTGAAGTTCCACACCACCGAGAACTTCACACCCAGCCGCGACTTCAATGCCGATGACGTGGTGTTCACGTTCATGCGCATGTTCGACAAGACCACGCCATTCGCCAAAGCCTACCCGGTGCAGTTTCCCTACGCGGGCGACACCGGCCTGGACAGCAACGTGGCCTCGGTGCGCAAGACCGACGACAACACCGTGGTCTTCCTGCTGAAGAAGCCCGACCCCGACCTGCTGGCCAAGATCGCCATGCCGGTGTTCTCCATCCTGTCGGCCGAGCACGCCAACAAGCTGCTGGCCGCCGGCACGCCCGCGCTGATCAACCAGCAGCCCGTGGGCACCGGCCCCTACATCCTGAAGCGCTACCAAAAAGACTCGCAGATCCGTTACGCGGCCAACAAGCAGTACTGGAACGCCAAGGACATCAAGCTGGACAACCTGATCTTCGCCATCACCACCGATGCATCGGTGCGCGCCCAGAAGGTCAAGGCCGGTGAATGCCAGGCCATGTCCTATCCCAAGCCGCAAGACCTGGAAAGCCTGAAGGCCGACCCCAAGCTGAAGGTCATCAGCGCGCCTGGCTTCAACATCGGCTACCTGTCGTACAACACTGAAAAGCCCATCACCGGCAAGCTGGAAGTGCGCCAGGCGCTGGACATGGCGATCAACCGCAAGGCCATCATCGAGGCCGTGTACCAAGGCCAGGGCCAGGAAGCCACCAACCCCTTCCCATCCTCGCTGTGGTCTTACAACCCGGCTTTGAAGAACGCCCCCACGAACATCGAAAAAGCCAAGGAGCTGCTGAAAAAAGCCGGCTACCCCGATGGCTTTGAGATCAATCTGTGGAGCATGCCGGTGGTGCGCCCCTACAACCCCAACGCCAAGCTGATGGCCGAGATGATCCAGGCCGACTGGGCCAAGATCGGCGTCAAGGCCAAGATCGTCAGCTACGAATGGGGTGAATACCTCAAGCGCATGAAGGCCGGCGAACAAGACGCGGGCTTGATCGGCTGGAGCGGCGACTACGCCAGCCCCGACAACTTCCTGGGCGTGCTGCTGACCTGCGAATCCGTGGGCGGCAACAACTACGCGCGCTACTGCAGCAAGGAGTTCGACGGCCTGGTGCTGAAGGCCCGCAACAGCCTGGACCAAAAGGAACGCACCGCGCTGTACATGAAGGCGCAAGAAGTCTTCAAGCGCGACCTGCCCTGGTCCACCATTGCCCACTCCACGGTGAGCCTGCCCACCGCCAAGGGTGTGGACGGCCTGAAGATCAGCCCGTTTGCTGTGTTTGACTTCGCGGGTGTGAGCTCGAAGTAAGCCCCTATCGTCAGTCCAGAAAGCAAGGTAACGGCACAGTTCGTTACCTTGCTTTTTTGTTTTAAGCAGCTATGTTCCTCTACATCCTCAAACGCTTGGCCGTGGTGATTCCGACCTTTTTCGGTATCACCCTGCTGACCTTTTCCCTGATCCACATGATCCCCGGCGACCCCATCGAAGTGATGGTGGGCGAGCGCACGCTGGACCCTGTAATGCACGCCGAAGCCATGCACCGCCTGGGGCTGGACCAGCCACTGCCAGTGCAGTATTTTCACTACCTGGGCCAGCTCGCACGGGGTGACCTTGGCGCTTCACTGAAGACGCAAATCCCCGTCTGGACCGAATTCAAAACCCTGTTCCCCGCCACGCTGGAGCTGGCACTGATGGCCTTGCTGTTCGCCCTGGTGGTCGGCATGGTGGCGGGCGTGACGGCGGCGGTAAAACGCGGCTCCATACTGGACCACGGGGTGATGACGCTGGCACTCACCGGCTATTCCATGCCCATCTTCTGGTGGGGCCTGGTGCTGATCATGGTGTTCTCCAGCGGCATGGGCTGGACGCCTGTGTCCGGCCGCATCGACCTGGCATTCGACATACCGCCCGACACCGGCTTCATGCTGATCGACGCCTGGCGCGCCCAGCGTGCCGACCCGGGCCTGAACGGAGGTGCGCTGTGGGACGCCATCAAGCACCTGATCCTGCCGACCATCGTGCTGGGCACCATTCCGCTGGCGGTGATTGCGCGCATGACGCGCTCCAGCATGCTGGAGGTGCTGCGTGAAGACTATGTGCGCACCGCCCGCGCCAAGGGCTTGTCACCCGCACGCGTGGTGTTCATCCACACGCTGCGCAATGCGCTGATACCGGTGCTGACCGTGATTGGCCTGCAGGTCGGCACGCTGATGGGTGGCGCGGTGCTGACCGAGACCATCTTCTCCTGGCCCGGCATCGGCAAATGGCTGATCGACGCCATCAGCCGGCGTGACTACCCGGTGGTGCAAAGCGGCATTCTGCTGGTCGCCAGCCTGGTCATCACCACCAATTTCATCGTCGACATCCTGTACGGCGTGGCCAACCCACGCATCCGACACCAGAAATAGAACCCCCATGTCTACCCTACCCCTTCCCGTGACCGACGAGCTGGAACTCGCACCCGGCACACCTCCATCCAGCTGGTCAGAGTTCTGGCGCAGCTTCACGAAGAACAAAGGCGCCGTCATCGGCCTGTGCTTCATGACCCTGGTCTGCCTGGCAGCGCTGTTCGCGCCCTGGGTGGCGCCCTACAGCCCGGTTGAACAATTCCGCGAGCATTTCCTGACACCGCCCGCCTGGGTGGCCGGTGGCTCCAGCCAGTTCCTGCTGGGTACAGACGAAGTCGGGCGCGACATCCTCTCGCGCCTGATCCACGGCGCGCGGCTGTCGCTGTTCGTCGGCTTCTTCTCGGTGCTAATGGCACTCATCCCCGGCGTGGTGCTGGGCCTGTGCGCAGGCTTCTTTGGCAAGGCGCTGGACTCCACCATCATGCGCATCATGGACATCATGATGGCCCTGCCCGCGTTGCTGCTGGCCGTGGCCATCATGGCCGTGCTCGGCCCCGGGCTGGGCAATGCGCTGGTGGCGATTGCCGTGGTGTCGCTGCCCGCCTATGTACGCCTGACCCGCGCCTCCGCCATGACCGAGCTAAACCGCGACTACGTGACCGCCGCCCGCCTGTCAGGTGCCGGCACGCTGCGCCTGATGTTCGTCACGGTGCTACCCAACTGCATGGCACCGCTGATCGTGCACGCCACCATGGGCTTCTCGGCCGCGATTCTGGAAATCTCGGCACTGGGCTTTCTAGGCCTGGGCGTGCAGCCGCCCAACCCCGAGTGGGGCACCATGCTGGCCTCGGCGCGCGACTACATCGAACGCGCCTGGTGGGTCGTCACCCTGCCCGGCCTGACCATTCTGCTGTCGGTGCTGGCGATCAACCTGATGGGCGACGGCCTGCGCGACGCGCTGGACCCCAAACTGAAAACTGCGGCCTGATCCCGCGAAAAGAAACACGATGAGTTTGTTAAACATTAAAAATCTATCCGTAGAGTTCGGCCCACAAGGCCGCGCTTTCCGGGCGGTGGACGGGCTGGACCTGGCCGTGTCCCAGGGTGAAATCGTCGGCATCGTTGGCGAATCCGGCTCCGGCAAGTCGGTGACCATGATGGCCCTCATGGGCCTGCTGGACGGCCAGGGCCGCATCACCGCCGATACGCTGAACTTCGACGGCCAGGACCTGCTGAAGATCACCCCGGCCCAGCGCCGCAAGCTGCTGGGCAAGGACATGGCGATGATCTTCCAGGACCCGATGACCTCGCTAAACCCCAGCTTCACCGTCGGCTACCAGATCATTGAAGTGCTGAAGCAGCACCTGGGCCTGCGCGGTGCGGCGGCCACGGCCCGCGCGGTCGAGCTAATGGAGATGGTGGAAATCCCTGCCGCCAAGAGCCGGCTGGACGTGTACCCGCACCAGCTGTCCGGCGGCATGAGCCAGCGCGTGATGATCGCCATCGCCATTGCCTGCAAACCGCGCCTACTAATCGCCGACGAGCCGACCACGGCACTCGACGTAACCATCCAGGCACAGATCATGGACCTGCTGGTGAACCTGCAGAAAGCCCACAACATGGCGCTGGTGATGATCACCCACGACCTGGCCGTGGTGGCCGAGGTGGCCCACCGCGTGGCCGTGATGTACGCCGGCCAGGTGGTGGAAACCGGCAAGGTGGACCGCTTGTTCGACCACCCGACCCACCCCTACACCGACGCACTGCTGCAGGCCGTGCCCGAGCGCAGCCACGGTGCGCGCCGCCTGAGCACCCTCAAAGGCATGGTGCCCGGCCAGTACGACCGGCCCAAAGGCTGCCTGCTGTCGCCGCGCTGCCCGCGCGTGCAAGACCGCTGCAAGGCCGAGCGCCCGGCGCTGACCCAGCACGAGGGAGACGCCGTGCGCTGCTTCTTCCCGCTGAATGCGGAGGTGGCGGCATGAGCGCGATTGTTTTAGAAGCCAAGAACCTCACCCGCTACTACGCCGTCAGCCAGGGCACCTTCAAGCCCAAGCTGCAGGTCAAGGCGCTGAACGGCATTTCCTTCCAGCTGCAGGCCGGCAAAACGCTGGCCGTGGTGGGTGAATCCGGCTGCGGCAAGAGCACACTGGCCCGCGCACTGACGCTGATCGAAGCGCCAACGTCAGGCAGCCTGGTGATGGACGGCCAGGCGCTGGACACGGCCAACCCGGCGCAACGCAAAGCCATGCGCAGCAAGGTGCAGATGGTGTTCCAGAACCCCTACGCCTCGCTGAACCCGCGCCAGAAGATCATCGACCAGCTGGCTGAGCCGCTGCTGCTGAACACCAAGCTCAGCGCCGCAGAACGCACCGCCAAGGTCCATGACACCATGCGCCGCGTCGGCCTGCGGCCCGAGTTTGCGCAGCGCTACCCGCACATGTTCTCCGGCGGCCAGCGCCAGCGGATTGCGATTGCCCGGGCGATGATTCTGCAGCCGAAGATCCTGGTGGCCGACGAGCCCACATCGGCGCTGGACGTCTCCATCCAGGCCCAGGTGCTGAACCTGTTCATGGACCTGCAGGAAGAGTTCCAGACCGCCTACGTGTTCGTGTCGCACAACCTGGCGGTGGTCGAGCATGTGGCGAATGACCTGATGGTGATGTACCTGGGCCGCGCGGTCGAGGTCGGCGCCAAGGGCCTGATCTTCGAGCGCCCGCTGCACCCCTACACGCAGGCCCTGCTGTCGGCCACGCCGTCGATCGACCGGCACCAGCGCAAGGTGAAGATCAAGATCACCGGCGAGCTGCCCAGCCCGCTGAACCCGCCCACAGGCTGCGCCTTCCACAAGCGCTGCCCGCACGCCACTGCCCGCTGCTCGACCGAGGAACCACAGCTGCGCCCACTGCTAGGGCGCGAGGTGGCTTGCCACCATGCGGAGAGTATCAACGCAGCTTGATTGCAGTTGGCACTTGCAGATGAAATAGGCTGCTAGCGTAGGAATAACCTGCGCTAGCAGCTATTTTTTTAGTAGCAAATTAACCAAACATGGCACCGGGACTTCTGGCATACATGGAACGCTCCCATACAACAGTTAGGCCTCGGCGTGGTGCCTAGCTGATGCGCAGCGACATACCCGCTTTTTTGGGAAGAAGCGAAGCTTCAAAGCCATAGCGCTCGTAAAACCGCGGCGTTCCATGGTCAGCCATGAGGCTTACGTAGGCGGTTGGCAGAGCCGTTGCGTGGATATACGCCATGAGTCGCTGCATGACGATGTGACCAAGCCCCTTCTTCTGATGCTCTGGAACAACGGCAATGTCCACAATTTCGAAGAAACAGCCTCCGTCACCAATGACGCGGCCTATGCCCACCGGCACTTCGCCCCAATACACGACCACGCTGAACAAGCCATTCTTGAGACCGATTGCCGCAGCCTCCGGGGACTTTCTACTCAGCCCGGCCGCAAGACGGATGCGAATGTAGTCGGGAACGCTGGGTATTTCTTCTTTGATGGTGTAAGTCATAACCTCAAATATAGGGCGGCAACGTGCCCACGAATTCACGAAGACCAGACCTGCTGCCGTCGCTCCCGCTCGGCTTGACCATCAGAGCAAGCGCTATGCATTCACCCATTGCAAAACGTACGCTTAGCGTATATATTTGCGATCCATGACTCAAGCACAACAGGTACTTCTTCGCGATGCGATGCGGCGGCTCAACATGACCCGAGAGGCCTTCGCTGAGCGAATTGGCTCTCGAAAGCGCGCTCTTGACGCTTGGCTCCTGCCCGACGAATCGGCAGAGTACCGGGCAATGCCCGAGGTTGTGCGGCGGTTCGTAGGGGAAATTCTTACCCAAGCCAGTGCGATAGAAAAAAGTACGCAAAGCGTATACAGCACAAATGCAAATCCATCGGATGCCTGGCCGGGAACAGTGCACTTGCTGTCTGTCTCTCAATTCAGCCGCGAAGCAGTGGAGGCGCTGTTTTCTTTGGCCGACGTGATGCAGCCGATTGCGCGCCGCCGCAAGGTTTCCCGGGTTCTGGAGGGCGCAGTGCTGGGCAATCTGTTCTTTGAAGCCAGCACCCGAACCCGAGTGAGCTTTGGCGCTGCGTTCTGCAGACTCGGGGGCTCCGTTTGCGACACCACGGGCTTCACCTTCTCGTCCATGGCCAAGGGTGAATCCATCTACGACACAAGTCGCGTCATCAGTGGCTATGTGGATGCACTGGTCATTCGGCATCCAGAGCAAGGCTCGGTGGCAGAGTTTGCAAGCGCGACCAACATCCCCGTGATCAACGGTGGCGACGGCCCAGGCGAGCACCCAAGCCAGGCGCTGCTGGATCTGTACACGATACAAAGAGAGTTTTCACACATCGGCAAGCTGATCGACGGCTCGCATATCGTGCTGACGGGTGACCTCAAATATGGGCGCACGGTGCACTCCCTGGTCAAGTTATTGACGCTCTACCGCGGCATGAAGATCAGCCTGGTTTCTCCCCGCTCATTGGAGATGCCACCCGAACTCGTCAATCTGGCTTCCAGCCGGGGGCATGTCGTCGAACAATCCAACTCCTTGCGCACGGCCGTGGTGGGGGCCGACGTACTTTACGCAACCCGGATACAAAAAGAACGGTTTACCGAGGAAGCGATAGATGGCTACGACCAAAGCTTCGAGGTGAATCGCGCCCTTCTTGATGCCACGGGCAAAGCCGACACCGTGTTGATGCACCCCCTACCCCGAGACAGCAGGCCCGGCTCCTTCGACCTGAGCGTGGACTTGAACACCGACCCTCGACTGGCGATTTTCCGGCAGACCGACAACGGCATTCCCATCCGCATGGCGCTGTTTGCGCAAATGCTCGGAGTCGACAGCCTGGTCCAACGATCCATGCGCGACGCGTCGTGGAGATCGCCGGCACATATTGGGCCCGATGACGCCCTGCTTGCCGACGAAGCGTAAACGCACATCGGCACTGGAATATGCGTTCGGATACCTCACCACGCCCACTCTTGCGGTACAAAACAGCCTACAGCGCATATTCCGCGTGCGCTAGCAGCTACTTATTTAATAGCAAATTCAGCTTTTGAATAGCGTCTAGGCGGATACGCCCCAGTCAGCACAGCGGCGCGATGGCATCCGCAACGACCTGGGCCATGGCTTCGGCTTCGGCACCACCCTGGCTGCGCAGTCCGTAAACCACACCCTCCCGATCAGGCCGGGCGCGGTTCTGGCTCACCTTCCATTTGCCGCGCAGCGAGGTCAACGTGATCTCGATGCCGACGATGGCGCGCAGCATGGTGTCGATGTAGTCAGCTGGCGCATCGCTGACCTCCCACGGCACCGGGCGCTGGGCCTCGTGGCGCTCGGTCAGACGGGTGACAAAGGCGCGCAGCCAGTCCGCATCGTCTACTGCGCGCAGCGGGCCGCGCGCTTGCACCATGGTGTAGTTCCAGGTCGGCACGCCCTTGCCGGTGGCCGCCTTGCTGGGATACATGGATGGCGAGATATAGGCCTGTGGCCCCTGGAACACCACCAGCGCATCGACATCGGTACGGGACTCACGCCACAGCGGGTTGGCGCGGGCCACGTGGCCGCGCAGTATGCCGGGGCCTCCAGCCGGGTCGGGCTCCCACAGAAACGGCAGGCTATTGGCCACCAACCCGCCCTCCATATCCTGTGTGACCAGCAGGCCCAGCGGGTGTGCGTTGAGCAGTGGCTGCAATACCTCGGGGCGGGTTTCTTCAAAGTGGGCGGGCAGGTACATGGAATGGGTGCTCCGTAAAATGGCCCTTCATACTAAGATTATTTAACTCAATCCAAGGGGCCATTTCTTGGCAAACCAAAGAGCCGTTTCGGGCCAGTTGCGCCAGCAGGTCTATGTACAGCTGCGCGAATCAATAGAGACCGGAACCTTGCCACCCGACAGCCGTTTGCCGGCCTCGCGCGAGCATGCGCGGGTGCTGGGTGTGTCACGCAACACGGTGCTGTGGGCAGTCGAGCGCCTGCAGTCCGAGGGCTACCTGGTGGGCCGCGTCGGTGATGGCACCTACGTGGCACAACGCAGTGCGCCCTTGCGTGGTAACACGCGCGCCCCGCAACTGGCCGCGCACCAGTTGCTATCGCAGCGGGGCCGGCTGATTGCCGAGGTCGGGGCGCGCTGGATTCCAGCCAACAGCAACGCCCTGCCGTTTCGTATCGGTCGGCCGGCGCTGGAGGAGTTTCCGTTCGCGCTATGGCAGCGGCTGGAGCGACAGACGCCGATCGCTACGCGCACCACCAATGCTGGCTATACCGAAGCCGCAGGCCACCCGCTACTGCGCGCCGCCATCGCCCAATGGCTGCTGGTGTCGCGTGGCATCCGCTGCGACCCGGGTCAGGTGCTGATCACCGCCGGCTCGCAGCAGGCCCTGGACCTGGTGGCGCGGCTACTGCTGGATGTGAGCGACGAGGTGCTTGTCGAAGACCCGGGCTACCCCGGCATCCGCGCCAACCTGGTCGCACAGGGGGCGCTGGTGCGCCCGGTACCGGTGGATGACCAAGGCCTGTGCATTGCCCAGGGCGCCGCCCAATACCCGCAGGCCAAGCTCGCGGTGGTGACGCCCACCCACCAATTCCCGCTAGGGGTCAGCATGGGCCTGGCACGCCGCGCGGAATTGATTGCCTGGGCCCAAGCCAAGCGCGCATGGATCGTGGAAGACGACTACGACGGCGAATTCCAGTACGGTGCACAGCGGATTCCGGCGCTATGCAGCATGGCGCACGGCGCACGGGTGCTGCATGTGGGCACGTTTTCCAAGTCGCTGGGCGCTGGGTTGCGGCTGGGCTTTATCGTGCTGCCTGATGCACTGGTCGATGCATTTACCCAAGGGCGGGCACTGAGCGACCGGCAGTCGCCGGGCGCGGTGCAGGACGTGCTGGCCCGCTTCATCGCAGACGGCTATCTGCTGCGCCATCTGCGGCGCATGCGCGAGCTGTACCACGAGCGCCAGGCCGCCATGATCGATAGCCTGGCACGTGCCAGCCACGGTGCGATCCGGCTCACTCCCAGCCTGCAAGGCATGCATCTGGCATTGACGGTGGACGCACATGTGCAGGACACCGAACTCAGCCAGCGCGCACACGATGCCGGCGTACTGCTTGCGCCGATCTCCCGTTACTGCATGGAGGCGCGGCGCCGGGGCTGGCTGTTCGGATACGCGGGCTACAACATAGCCGCGCTAGACCGGGCGGCACGGGCGCTAGGCCCCTTAGTGAGTCAGTGAGCGCGCAGTTATCGCCTGCGCCAAAGTCCATTTATTACACAAGAAAACCAGCCCTGGTGCAGACAAATACTGCGCAAGCAGCTACGTTAAATATAGCAAAAAGACCCTAGGGAAAACTAAGCCGTACCCCGCTCCACGATCGAAAACCCAATGTCCACAATCGGCTCGGCAATCGCAATGCCATCGGCCCGGTCCACGATGTACTGGGCTGCCGTCTGCCCTATGCGCGTGCCGTCTATGCGCACGCTGGTCAGGGCGGGCTCCAGGCTGGCGGCGAAGCCTACGTCGCCCAGGCCGACGATGGCCAGTTGGCCGGGTACGCTGATGCCCCGCGTTTGCGCTTCGATCAGTACGCCCAGGGCCAGCATGTCGGAGCTGCAAAACACGGCGTCTGGGGCCTCCGCGCGGCTGAGCAACTCGGCCAGGCCCGCGCGCCCAGCGCCCAGGGTGGTGGGCGGTGGCGTGAGGTACACCGGCACGTCGGTCTGCCAGCCCAGGCTGCGCGCCATGCGCTGAAAGCCGCTGTTACGGCGGCGCGCGCGCTCGTCGTCACCGCACATCAGGGCAGGCCGGCGGTAGCCGCGCTGGTGCAGATAGGAGCAGACCGCGGCACCGATTTCTTCGTTCGAAAAGCCCACCAGCATGTCGATGGGCGTGGGCGTCAAGTCCCAGGTCTCGACCACCGGAATGCCGGACGCCAGCAGCTGGCGCCGCCCGGCGGCCGAATGCATGATGCCGGTCAGCACAATGCCGTCGGGCCGGCGGCGGATGATGGCGTCCAGCAGCGCATCTTCGCGCGACTGCTCGTAGCCGCTCTGGCCAATCATCAGCTGGTAGCCCCGGGCGTCCAGCGCCTGGTTCAGCGACTGTATGGTTTCCTGGAACACCGGCCCCACCAGCGTGGGCAGCACCGCGGCCACCAGCCGGGCGCGCGACGAGCGCAGGCCACCGGCCATGCCGTTGGGGATGAAGCCGGTGCGCTGCACCACCTCCTGCACCTTGGCCAACGTGGTCGGCGACACCTGCTCCGGGTGGTTCAGCGCGCGCGAAACCGTCATGGCGGAGACTCCAGCCAGGCGGGCGATATCGTGAACAGTCAGGGCTTGTGACATGCACGAATGATATCAATAACATTCTTGTCAACAAGGTGTTTTGGGTACGGCATTTAATTTCGTTCATAGGTATTTAAGGGTATACCCTCTGTTTTGAGGATTTTCCAGAAGTTATGCTTCGCCTACTTTGTTATCGATAACAAACAACAATACCAACCCACCACATTCGCCGCCCATGTCCACTCCGTCTTCACATTCCACGCCCCGCATTACCGAACTTCGCGTGATTCCCGTTGCGGGCCACGACGACATGCTGATGAACCTGTCGGGGGCGCACGGCCCGTTCTTCACCCGCAACATCCTGGTCCTGACCGACAACGCCGGACGCACCGGCGTGGGCGAGGTGCCCGGCGGCGAAAAAATCCGCCAGACGCTGGAAGACGCCCGGGCCCTGATCGTCGGCCAATCCATCGGCAACTACCAGGCCGTGCTGAACGCCATGCGCAAGCAGTTTGCCGAGCGCGACAGCGGCGGGCGCGGCACCCAGACTTTCGACCTGCGCGTAGCCATTCACGCCGTCACCGCTGCCGAGTCAGCCCTGCTGGATCTGCTGGGCCAGCACCTGGAAGTGCCGGTTGCCGCCCTGCTGGGCGAAGGCCAGCAGCGTGACGCCGTGCAGATGCTGGGCTATTTGTTCTATGTGGGCGACGCCAAGAAGAGCAACCTGGCCTACCGCACCGAGCCCGGCGCCGACAACGACTGGTTCCGCCTGCGCCACGAAGAAGCCATGACGCCGCAGGCCATCGTGCGACTGGCCGAAGCCGCGCAAGAGCGTTACGGCTTTCAGGACTTCAAGCTCAAGGGCGGCGTGCTGCCCGGCGACGAAGAAGTCGATGCCGTGGTGGCACTGCACGAACGCTTCCCCGAAGCCCGCGTCACGCTGGACCCCAACGGTGGCTGGTTTTTGCGCGACGCCATCCGCCTGGGCCAGCGCATGCGCGGCGTGGTCGCCTATGCCGAAGACCCCTGCGGCGCCGAGGGCGTGTACAGCGGCCGCGAAGTGATGGCCGAGTTCCGCCGCGCCACCGGCCTGCCCACGGCCACCAATATGGTCGCCACCGACTGGCGCGAAATGGCCCACAGCCTGGCTTTGCAGTCGGTGGACATTCCGCTGGCCGACCCGCACTTCTGGACCATGGCCGGCTCCGTGCGCGTAGCCCAGCTGTGCCAGTCCTTCGGGCTGACCTGGGGCTCGCATTCCAACAACCACTTCGACATCTCGCTGGCCATGTTCACCCATGTGGGCGCAGCCGCACCGGGAAAGGTCACGGCCATCGACACGCACTGGATCTGGCAAGACGGCCAGCGCTTGACCAAAGAGCCGCTGCAGATCCAGGGCGGCTACGTGCAAGTGCCCAAGAAGCCCGGCCTGGGCGTGGAGCTGGACATGGCCGAAGTCGAAAAAGCCCACCAGCTGTACCTGCAGCATGGCCTGGGCTCACGCGACGACGCACAGGCCATGCAGTTCCTGATCCCCGGCTGGAAGTTCGACAACAAGCGCCCGTGCATGGTGCGCTGAGCCTGATCCAATATCAAAACATACCCAAAGGAGACAAAGCCATGAAGCTCAACCACACCCCCTTGAAGATCGCTGCCAGCGTTGGCCTGCTCGGCCTCGCCGCCACCCTGCCTGGAATGGCGTTGGCCGACATCCGCGTCATGTGCTACCAGGACGGCATCGAATGCGATGTGACCGCCGACCTGATCAAGCGCTACGAGAAGCAAAACCCCGGCGCCAAGGTGGCCCTGGACATCGTGCCCTACAAGACTGTGGTTGAGCAGCTGCCCATCCAGCTGGCCGCGGGCCAGGGCCCGGACATCGCCCGCGTGGCTGAAATCGGTGGCCTGTCGAAGAACTACATCGACATCGGACCCTATCTCAAAGACCGCAAATACTGGGAAACCAACTTCGGCACCACCCTGCCCTGGATGCGCAACAAGGCGGGTGACAAAGGCATTTACGGCATGCTGTCGCAAATGACCATGACCGGGCCTTTCGTCAACAAGACCTTGTTCGAACAGGCCAAGATCGCCCTGCCCGGCCCCAAAGCCACCTGGGAAGAATGGGCCGACGCCACCCGCAAGGTCGCCAAGGCCACGCAAACCCCGGCCGCCATGGCCTGGGACCGTTCGGGCCACCGCTTTGCCGGCCCGGCCATCAGCTACGGCGCCAAGATTTTCGATGCCAAGGGCAACCTGGCGCTGGACGATGGCTACAAGACTGCTGTGGGCAAGTTCGTCGCCTGGCATAAAGACGGCACCATGCTGAAGGACGTATGGGGCGGCTCCGGTGGCTCCAGCTATGCCGACACCGTGGGCGAATTCAAGAACGGCCGCCTGGTGATGATCCTGTCCGGCTCATGGCAGATCAACCGCATGCAAAAGGAAATCGGCAACGCCTTTGACTGGGTGGCCGTGCCCAACCCCTGCGGCACCGCTGCCTGCAGTGGCATGCCCGGCGGCTCGGCCTGGGTCGCACTGAAGACCACCAAGTCGCCCAAGGAAGTGGCGCAGTTCCTGGACTTCATGGCGCAAGAAGCCAACGTGGCCGAATTCGCATCCCGCACCAACACCATTCCAGCCCACGCCGGCGTCGCCCAACGCGGCCTGGCCTACACCAGCGCCGGCCCTGCGGCCAAGGCCGCGCTGACCGTCTTCACCAACGGCGCGCCCACCGTGGCCCCTGCGGCCTACGCACTGCAAGGCTACAAGTACAACCGCGCCCTGATGCTGCCCACCGTGACCCGCGTGACGCAGGCCATCGTCGGTGAAATCAGCGTGGACGAAGCCATCACCAAGATCAGCGCGGATATGAATGAGGCCGTCAAGCAAGCTGAAAAGTAGCCCGCTGCTCCGCGCTGCGCCAGATGCCTTTTTGGCCTCCAGCACAGATAAATACTGCGCAAGCAGCTATAAAGTTTGTAGTATTTGAATAGCCACCCTTGGGCGTTGCGCTGCAGCGCCTAGGGGCGCAGCCTGCGCCAAGCGGGTGCGACTGGAGAGGATATCCATGTCCGTGTTTCTGCGCCTTCTAGGCTTGTTTTTCAATCTGTTCGAGCCGGTCTTTCGGCTGGGCCAGAAATGGCTGGGCAACTCGCGCATAGGCTGGCTGTTTGTCGGGCCCAACCTGCTGGTGATCGGCGTGTTCACCTTTTTGCCCATCATCATCAACCTGGTATATGCGGCCACCGGCGGTGTAAATCTGCTGCCCACGCAGCGCCCGTTTGTGGGGGTAGAAAACTTCTCCATCCTGCTGGAATGCCGTGACTACATGGACCTGCAGACCTGCCGCACCGACATCTTCTGGCGCTCGATTCTGAACACCATGAAGTTCAGCCTGATCCAGGTGGTGCTGATGGTGCTGTTCTCGCTGCTCACGGCCCTGGTGCTGAACCGCAAGATCATCGGCCGGGGCTTCTGGCGCGGCGTGTTCTTCTACCCCGTGCTGCTGTCGCCGGTGGTGGTGGCGCTGATCTGGAAGTGGCTGCTGCAAAGCCAGGGCGTGTTCAACGTCGGCCTGGTGGCCATGGGCTCGCAACCCATGGACTGGCTGCTGGACCGGCACTGGGCCTTCTTCTGGGTGGTGGCGGTTTCCATCTGGGCGCACATGGGTTTCTACACCCTGATCCTGCTGGCCGGCCTGCAAGCGATACCGAAGGACGTGTACGAAGCCGCCGAGATGGATGCGGCACCGCCCTGGCGCGTGCTCACCCGCGTCACCCTGCCGCTGCTGATGCCCAACTTGATCGTGGTGCTGGTGCTGGTGATGATCCGCGCGGTGCAAAGCTTTGACGAAGTGTTTGTGCTGACCGGCGGCGGCCCGGGCTCGGCCACCACTTTCATCGTGCAATACATCTACCAGACCGGCTTTGCCGAGCAAATCCACCTGTACGGCCTGGCCGCTGCGGCATCGCTGATTCTGGCCGTGGGTTTGATGGCGCTGACCCTGGTGCAGCTGCGCCTGTCCAAGGCCAGCGAAGCCGGCAAGACCAAGAAATAAGAGGACAAGCCCAATGGCCAATTTCATTACCCGTACCCGTGGTGGCGCAAACAGTGGCAAATATGGTGGCAACCGCCTGCACTGGACCGACTGGCTCTCTTACGCCTACCTGCTAGCAGGCCTGGTCGTCATGTTCGGCCCCGTACTGTGGCTGGTCATGTCGTCTTTCAAGACCGAAAGCGCGCTGAGCCAGTTTCCGCCCAGCTTCCTGCCCTACAGCCAGAAAGAGGTGGTGGTGGCGGGCTTTGACAAACCGCTGCCGCTGTTCCTCGCAAAGGACGAAAGCGGTAAAACCCGCGAGCTGGCCCAGGTGCGTCGCATCGGCATCATTGCCACCATGGTGGACCCGGCCCAGCCGGAAACGGAAATCAAGGTCAACATCAACGACCGCAAGCCCTTGAATGAGCTGAAGTTTGCCAGCGGCAACTACACCGAGCTGTTCGGCAAGTTCGCCTTTGGCACCTATCTGTGGAACAGCGTTTTCATCACCGTGGTGGCCACCATACTGACGCTGCTGTTCAACTCCATGGCCGCGTTCGCACTGTCCAAATACCAGTTCCGTGGGCAGAAGACGGTGTTCGTGCTGATCATCGCCACACTGATGATTCCGCCCACCATCATCCTGGTGCCGGCCTTTCTGGTGATCTCGGGCCTGAACCTGCTAAACAACCTCTGGGGCGTGATCCTGCCGGCCGTGGCCACGCCCACCGGCGTGTTCCTGCTGCGCCAGTACATGCTGACCATTCCCGACGAGCTGCTGGAAGCCGCGCGCATGGACAACGCCAGCGAATGGCGCATCTACTGGAAGATCATCCTGCCGCTGGCCGCGCCCGCCATGGCGGTGCTGGCCATCTTCTCCTTCATGTGGCGCTGGAACGACTTCCTGTGGCCGCTGATCGTGCTGTCCAAGTCGGAGAACTTCACCCTGCAGCTGGCGCTGAACGCCTTCCAGGGCGAGCTGAACACCCAGTGGCATTACCTGCTGGCGATGACGGTGATCACGCTCATCCCGATCAGCCTGGTCTTCACCTTTTTGCAGAAATACATCACCACTGGCATCGCCGGTGCCGGTGTGAAGTAACACTTTCATAGGACGTATACCGTGGCTACTCTGGCACTCTCCAATATCGTCAAGGCCTTTGACAAAAGCACCATCATCCATGGCGTGGATCTGACCGTCTCCGACGGTGAATTCGTGGTGTTCGTCGGCCCATCGGGCTGCGGCAAGTCCACGCTGCTGCGCATCATCTCCGGGCTGGAGCCCGCCACCAGCGGCGACATCCTCATTGACGGCCAGCGCGTCAACGAGGTGTCGGCCGCGCACCGTGGCTGCTCCATGGTGTTCCAGTCTTACGCGCTGTACCCGCACATGAGCGTGTACGACAACATGGCTTTCGGCCTGGAAAACCTGGGTGTGGCCAAGTCGGTCATCGAAACCAAGGTCACCGCGGCCGCCACCATGCTGCAGCTGGCCCCACTGCTGCAGCGCAAGCCCACGCAATTGTCGGGCGGTCAGCGCCAGCGCGTGGCCATTGGCCGCTCCATCGTGCGCGAACCCAAGCTGTTCCTGTTTGACGAGCCGCTATCCAACCTGGACGCCGAGCTGCGCGTTTCCATGCGTGCCGAGATCCGCGACCTGCACGCCCGCCTGGGCGCGACCATGATCTATGTCACCCACGACCAGGTGGAAGCCATGACCATGGCCGACAAGATCGTGGTACTGCGCGCCGGCCGCATCGAGCAGGTGGGCACGCCGCTGGAGCTGTACAACAAGCCACGCAACCAGTTCGTCGCCGGCTTCATCGGCAGCCCGCGCATGAACTTCGTGCCTACATCGGATATCGCGCAGTTCCCCACCGCCCTGCCCGGCACGCAGACCGTGGGCATACGCCCCGAGCACGCACAGCTGGACGACAACGGCCCGCTGCAACTGAAGGTGAAGCAGGTCGAACAGCTGGGAGCCACCAGCATCCTGCACGGCAATGTGGTGGCCGATGCGCCGTTCGAGCTGATCCTGAACGGCCAGACCAGCATCCAGCGCGGCGACACCGTACGCGTCAGCGCGCCTGCCGAGCACCTGCACTGCTTTGATCAGAACGGCTTGCGTCTGTAACTCTTGCACACCAACACCATGCGTCTCGACAATCCTCCCCTCTTCGCCCTGCACGCCCGCAGCGGCAACCACCTTGAACTGCGCAGCACCGGCGGCGCCGTGGCCCATGTCTGGGTACTCGAAGAAGACATCCTGCGCGTGCTGGTACTGCCCAGCGGCAAGCTGAACATGCCCCGCAGCTGGACGGTGGCGCCCGGCCTGGAGAACCTGCCCGTGGAAGGCCGCGACCGCTTCGACACCAGCGGCTTCTCGCTGCCCGCCTTCGCGCTGGAGCAGAGCGAACAACAGCTCAGCATCACCACCGCCGCCGTGCGCCTGACCATCCAGCTGGCCGGCTTCTTCTGCCGCTGGGAAAGCCAACACAAAGACCAGTGGCAAGCCACTGCCGCCGACCGCAGCACGCAGAGCTACAACTTCGGCTGGTGGGACGAGAAGGTCTACCACTACCTGCAGCGCGAGCGCGGTGAGGCCTACTTCGGCCTGGGCGAGCGCGCAGGCGACGCCAACCGCGCCGGCCAGCGCTACCGCATGTGCAACCTGGACCCGATGGGCTACAGCGCGCGCAATACCGACCCGTTGTACAAGCACATCCCGTTCTACATCACCCGCAAGGGCGGCAAAGATGGAGATCGGGATGCCGGCCTCTGCTTCGGTCTGTTCTACGACACCCTGTCCGACTGCAGCTTCGACATGGGCCGCGAGCTGGACAACTACCACGGCCACTACCGCTACTTCGTGGCCGACCATGGCGACCTGGACCTGTACTACATCGCCGGTGTAGACCCCGCCGCCATCACCAAGCGCTACACCTGGCTGACCGGTCGCCCGATCTTCCCACCGCGCTACGCGCTGGGCTATTCGGGCTCCACCATGAGCTACACCGACGCGCCGAACGCACAGGAACGCATGGGCGAATTTCTGGAGCGCTGCGCCGAACACGACATCCCCTGCGACTCGTTCCACCTGTCTTCCGGCTACACCTCCATCGGCCCGGGCCGCTACGTGTTCAACTGGAACCGCGACAAGTTCCCCGACCCCGCAGCATTCGTTGAGAGCTACCTCGCCAAAGGCGTGCGCCTGGTGCCCAACATCAAGCCCGCCCTGCTGCGCGACCACCCGCGTTTCGAAGAAGCCCGCCAGGCCAGCCTGCTGGTGGCCGACCCCGACGGCCAGCCCACCGCCATCCAGTTCTGGGACGGCACCGGCGCCTACCTGGACTTCACCCAGCCCGCCACCATCGCCTGGTGGAAAAAGCAGGTGACCCAGCAGCTGCTGCAGTACGGCATACCCACCACCTGGAATGACAACAACGAATACGAGATCTGGAGCGACCAGGCCATGTCGTACGGCTTTGGCACGCCACGCCCTGCGCGTGAAGCCAAGCCGCTGCAAACCCTGCTGATGATGCAGGCGTCGCACGCCGCGCAGACCGAGTTCGCGCCGGCCGAGCGGCCCTACCTGGTGTCGCGCTCGGGTGCTGCCGGCATGCAACGCTATGTGCAAACCTGGTCGGGCGACAACTACACCGCCTGGGAAACCCTGCGCTACAACATCCGCATGGGCCTGGGCCTGGCGATGTCGGGCGTGTCCAACACCGGGCATGACATTGGCGGCTTCTCCGGCCCCGCGCCCAGCCCCGAACTGCTGGTGCGCTGGGTGCAGCACGGCATCTTTCTGCCGCGCTTCAGCATCCACTCGTGGAACGACGACAAGACGGTCAACGAACCCTGGATGTACCCGGCCACCACACCGCAAATCCGCACGCTAATCCACCTGCGCTACCGGCTCATGCCCTGCTTATACGACCTGGTGTGGCGCTACCACAGCACGTATGAGCCCATCATCCGCCCGACCTACCACGACTTCCCCGAAGACACGCGCTGCCTGGAAGAAAACGACGACATGCTGCTGGGCGCCAACCTGCTGGTGGCCTCGGTGGTGGACGAAGGCCACACCCAGCGCCGCGTCTGGCTGCCCGGCAGCGGCGGCTGGGTCGAATGGGCCACGGCGCGGTACTACAAGGCAGGCCAGCACATCACGCTGGACGCGCCGCTGGACGGCCCCCCGCCCCTGCTGGCCCGCGAAGGCAGCGCCATCGCGCTGAACGTGGGCGACATCCATTTCGCCCAGGTGCAAGACATGCGCGGCTTCCAGGTCTTCCCATTCCAGGGCGCAGGCCAGTTCGAAGCCACCTGCTTCGAGGACGACGGCCACACCCAGGCCTGCCGCGACGGCAGCCACGGCCAATGGCGGCTGCAGGTCAGCAGCACGGCAGAAACACTCAACATCCAGGTGCTGCGTGAAGGAGCCCGCGCGCCGGTGCAAGACAGCGTGGTGCTGTACGTGCCCGCCAGCGACACGCGCAGCCTGCAGTTCGGCAGCGCCACGCTGCAGAGCAGCACAGTAGACGGCGCCTGGCGCCAGCTGACGCTCAAGCTCTGATACAGAAGAAATAGGCTGCCAGCGCACATAACATCTGCGCTGGCAGCTATTCATTCCATAGCAAAAAAATCAGGCAATACGTGCCAGCAGCTTGGGCACGGCAGACACCAGCATCGCCACGCCGGAGGCTGTCAACAGGCCTAGCACGATCTTGCGAAACGCCGCCCCGCTAATACCTATGTACAGCCGGGTGCCCAGCAGCGTGGGCACCAACATGGCCAAGGCCACCAGGCCGAACATGGGCAACATGGCCCGTGTGACCACGCCCGCCGCCAGGTAGCTGCCCATGGTGACCAGCAGCATGGACAAGTTGAAGTTCTGCACCACCGCCCGCTGCGCGTCCTTCTCATAGCCGCGCAAGGTGCACCACAGCGTGGGCAGCACGCCGGTAAAGCCACCCAGGCCGCCCATCACCCCGCCACTTAGCCCCACCAGCCCATCGGCCAGCCGACCACCCACCGTGACCCGGGGCAGCTGCCGCGCCATCAGCATGGCCGGGCACCACAGCACCAGCAGGCAACCCAGCACCAGGCGGAACCAGTCCATGTCCATGCGCGGCAGCAAGGCCACACCCAGTGGTATGCCCAGCAACCCCCCCAGCACAAAGGGCAGCAAAACCTGGATGTCAAAGCCTCGGCGCATCGATACGGCGGCAATCACCTGTCCCGTCAGCGAGCCAAACACCGCCAACGCCGCCGCCAGCCGCGGCTCCAGCGTCCACACCCAGAACGACATGGACACCAACCCATAGGCAAAGCCAGACAAGCCCTGCACAAAGCCCGCGACCACTGCCCCCACCACAACTACGGCATACACCGAATCCATTGCGTTCCCTCCAGCAGAGTTGCCAAACGGGCTATTGTGAACAATGGGCTGGCTGCGTGTTCCGGTCTGATGGAGCAGCGGTAAAGACAATCGTTGACCGGTCGTGCGCAAATGGGATGGTTTTGACCATGCTGACCTGTATCCAGCGAAATGTGAAATGGTGAGAGCAAATTGGTACTATCGGCCAGAAACGAGTATCTGAGCAACGCTTTCTTCTTTCTTAACACCTAAAAATGCAAACCTTTAAAGCCAACCAAAGCCGTACGAAACATACTTTTGGCCAGCGAGTGAAGCATACGGTCCCTGTTTTGCGCCGCTGCTTAAAAATTTGGCTCGTTAGCCTGCTGGTGTCCCTCAACATCCCATCGGCGAACTCCGCGTCACGTATCGACCTAGCAGCAATGGTTTCTCCTCCCGCTATGGTTTCATCTGACTTATGTCTAGTCTTAGCTGAAACCGCCCTCGCGCCTCACCTACTCGAACGTTTAGGCGTGGATGGCTCTGTCACTGTACGCATGCCACAAATGCCGTTGCCTCAGGTCAAATCGATTCTGCAGGATTTCGATGACATCGTTTTCGATCTATGTCGAGACGTTGATTCAGCGGTCGCGAAGCAAGCCCCTAGAGTAACTGACGCCTTTGCGAAGTACTACGCGATCCCAGTAGGTGATGTATGGAACGATGCTCTTTCTAACCAGAAGATTCGTAAATGGAATTCCGAAGAAATTGCGTTCCAGGCGAAGGTTCGGCAATGGCCTGCACTCTGGAAAATTGCCCGTGCGCTCAATCCACAAAGTGTTGGCCCTGGACTCCAGCAATCAATTCTTGCTTTCATTCCGAGACAGAATGACGAGAGTAGCCGGGAATGGCGCTTGTTCACCACCGGCGAATCGTTCGAAGCCTATCGTAGATTAGTTTCTCTGCTAGTGGTTGACCCTGCTTTTCAACAGATTGCGCCCCGGCGCTACGACTTCAAAGAACTTCGTCAGACAGAGTTTGAATCAAGGACAGTTGGCATCCAACTCTTAAAACCATTGCCTCAAGCAATCTACACAAACCTTGAATCAACGAGGATACGAGTCCTGTCGGCAATGCAGGAGAATCTAGGTGTTGAGGACTCGTACAAACGAGCGATTGCCAAGCTGAACAAGATTTCGTGAATTGAATGTCGGACTGATTACAGGCTTGCAATCTGTATCGCACAAATTGCCGTTGGACCCTGGGCGGCTTCAACAATAGTCATCCATATGCTGCCGCTTACGCGTAGGGCGAAATCCTTGTCAACTCGCAAGAACACTGCAACCTGGCATCTCCATGTTTCGTATCTTCTTCTTTTCACTCTCAGCAATCATGATCTTTCTCGGCATTGCTATCAGGCTACTGCTCGTGAAGCTCAACCTGGGAAACGGTAGTTTGCAGATATTCATGCCCGTAACGTTCATAGGGCTCGGAGCAGGTCTATTGATTGTTCAGAACAAAATTGCGTGTGGAGTTCTTACATTTTGTGCATTACTGGCCCTGACCTTTGTTGGCTTCTTAATGATGCTTGCCGGCGCTGCTCCATTTGCTAGGTAAGCCAGCAGCCTCTAATTCCCGAATTGTTTAACTGCGTGTCCACATCGAAGTTCACTCCTCCTAAGCCGACATTCAGCACCAGCGAAATACTCACCGACGACAGAGTGACAGGCCATGATGTCCGCAATACACACACCACCCAACAGACTCAAGCCAAACAAGCCCCCAGCGCAGATAAAACCTGCGCCAGCAGCTATCAATTACGCAGCACCAGCACTCTGCGGTAAGGCATCGAAGCAACTCTGCAGATACTCCACGCAGACCCGCACCTTGGCGGAGGTGGTCAGGCGGGCCGGGTATACGGCCCACACGTCGGCCTGCTGGTCGTAGGCGGGTAGCACCTGTACCAGTGCGCCCGACTGCAACAGCGGCCCTACGTCCCACAGCGAACGCAGCACGATGCCGCGCCCGTCCACCGCCCACTGCACCGCGATCTCGCCGTGGTTGGTGGACAGCGGGCCGGTCACCTTGGCCAGTTGCTGTTGGGCGCCGGTGCGTAGCCGCCACACACCGAACGGGTGGTCGCGCTCCTTGATGGCCAGGCAGTCGTGGCCAGCCAGGTCGGCCAGGGTGCGCGGTGTGCCGCGCCGGGCCAGGTAGGCCGGGGCGGCGCACAGCACGCGGCGGTTGCTGGCCAGGCGGCGGGCGATCAGGTGGGGGGCAATCTCGTCGCCCACCCGCACGTCCAGGTCGAAACCCTCGGCGGCCACATCCACCAGGCGGTCCAGCACCTCCAGCCGCAGCTGCAGCTCGGGGTACTGCTCGTGCATGCGCGACAGCATGGGCGCCACGACGTTACGGCCAAAACCAAAGCTGGTGCTGATACGCAAAGTGCCACGCGGGCTGCCTTTGGTAAGGCCCACCTCTTGCACCAGTTGCTCCACCCCGTCCAGGATCTGCCCGGCCCAGTGGAAGACGCGCTCGCCCTCCTCCGTCACCACCACGCGGCGGGTGGTGCGCTGCAGCAGCTTCACGGCCAGGGCTTCTTCCAGCAGGCGGATGCGTTTGCTGATATAGGCCACGGAGGTGCCCAGCTCGTCCGCCGCGGCCGCAAAACTGGCCTTGCGCGCCACCACGGTGAAAACGCGCAGGTCGTCGTTGTTCAGTGTTTTATGCACGAAGTGTTGATAGTGAGTTCACGCCTTGCGGATTGTAAATTTATCGTGGCCAATTAAAAATCCAGCCACCTTCTACACGCTACACAGAAAGAACACCATGCCCCAGCCCTTGAAGATCGCCGTCATCGCCGGAGACGGCATTGGCCAGGAAGTCATGCCCGAAGGCCTGCGCGTGCTGCAGGCTGCCGCCCAGCGCTTTGGCATTGCGCTGCAGTTCCAGCATTTCGACTGGGCGCATTGCGGCTACTACGCCCAAACCGGCCAGATGATGCCCGACGACTGGAAGGCCCAGTTGCAGGGAATGGACGCCATCTACTTCGGCGCCGTGGGCTGGCCAGACACCGTGCCCGACCACGTGTCCCTATGGGGTTCGCTGCTCAAGTTCCGCCGCGAGTTCGACCAGTACATCAACTTGCGCCCGGTGCGCCTGTTTGAGGGAGTGCCCTGCCCTTTGGCCGGGCGCAAGCCGGGCGACATCGACTTCTTCGTGGTGCGCGAAAACACCGAAGGCGAGTACACCAACCTGGGCGGTGTGATGTATGTGGGCACAGACCGCGAGATCGTCATCCAGGAGTCGGTGTACTCGCGCTTCGGCGCGGACCGGGTGCTAAAGTACGCGTTTGAGCTGGCGCAAAGCCGCCCGCGCCACAAGCTCACCGTGGCCACCAAGTCCAACGGCATCGCCATCAGCATGCCCTGGTGGGACGGCCGGGCCGACGCCATGCACCAGCACTACCCGCAGGTGGCCGTGGACAAGCAGCACATCGACATCCTCAGCGCGCGCTTTGTGCTGCAGCCAGACCGCTTCGACGTGGTGGTGGCCAGCAACCTGTTTGGCGACATCTTGTCTGACCTGGGCCCGGCCTGCACCGGCACCATAGGCATTGCGCCGTCGGCCAACCTGAACCCGGAGCGCAGCTTTCCCTCGCTGTTCGAGCCGGTGCACGGCTCGGCGCCAGACATTGCGGGCAAGAACATCGCCAACCCGGTGGCCATGGTCTGGTCGGGCGCGCTGATGCTGGACTTTCTGGGCCACCGCGAGGCGCACGACGCCATCCTGCGGGCCATAGAACAAGTGTTGGCCCACGGCCCGCGCACCGCCGACCTGGGGGGCAGCGCGTCCACCACCGAGATGGGCATGGCGATTGCCGCGCTGCTGGCATAGCAGCGGGTGCGGCCTGCGGGCCATTGAATGCCCAGGGTGGCACCGACCCTGCAGGCTCCGCATATTGCTATTTATTTCATAGCTGCTTGCGCAGGTAAATCTTGCGCAAGCGGCTATTTTCTTATGTAAATGCACTGCGCTTGCCGGTGTCGATGGGTGACAAGACGCAATGCACCCGATTGCACGTCCATCCCACAAACCAGTCAAAACCCATATGACTGACTCCCACACGGTGAAACACATCTGGTCTAACCCCTGCCATCTTCGCGGTCCTGCTGCAGCACCTTTAGGCTGACGATCACCCCGCGTATACCTGCGCCGCTCCAATGGAGGAGGGAAAACCAGACAGCTCTTTGCCAGCTTTGGCCCTGGCAAATGCAATAAATTTTCCACACGGGAAAACACCTAGAAAACAAATTTCATTTCAGTATTACATTGCAATGCAACCGGGTGCAAAACAACAGCATAACTACCCGAAACACTTGCTTAGGAATGAATCACGTATGGCCATGGACGATCTTCTTTTCGGTAAACGCAACAAGCGGGGCGACTGGGCGCCCAACCAGCATCCGGGCATTGCACCGTTCTGGTCCTCGCCGCCGAACCTGCTGAAGGTACTGAAATGGCTGCCCGGCTATGTGTGGCCATGGAATTTGTTCCACATCGCCACGGCGCTGGTGTGGTGGTACTACGTGCTGCCCGATGTGCAGACCATGAAGACCATCTCCTGGGGCTGGACGCTGTACCTGCTGGCGGTCAACCTGGCAGCCGGCCTGGTGTTCTATGGATTCTTTGAGTGGCGCTACTACAGCCGGCAGGTGCAGGGCAAAAGCTTCAAGTATCACCACAAGTTCCCCAAGGAGCAACCGTCCGATGTGTTCTGGTTCAAAAGCCAGAACATCGACAACTTCTTGCGCAGCTTTCTGATCACCATTCCGCTGTGGACGGTGGTGGAAATCATCTTCGTGTGGTGCTTTGCCAATGGGCTGGTGCCCTGGGTGCAGTGGACCGACAACCCGTATTACCTAGCGCTGCTGATGTTCATAGCACCGGCTATCCACGAAGTGCACTTCTTCGTGATCCACCGTGCCATGCACTCCCCACGCGTCTACAAATGGGTACACGCCATACACCACAACTCGGTGAACCCCAGCCCCTGGTCGTCGCTGAGCATGCACCCGGTCGAAGGTTTTCTTTACCACGCGGTTGCCCTGTGGCATCTGGTGATTCCGTCCAACCCCATCGTGGCGATGTTCCAGCTGCACATGGCCGGCTTTGGTGCCATCAACGGCCACCTGGGCTTCGACAAGCTGAAGCTGGGCGAAGACAGCGCCATGGACAGCCATGCCTATACGCACTACCTGCACCACAAGTACTTCGACGTGAACTTTGGCGGCGACGGCCTCGTCCCCCTGGACCAATGGTGCGGCACCTGGCACGACGGCTCCAAGGAAGGCGAGCTGCGCATGCAGGAGCGCTACCAGAAGAAGCTGGCAAAGATGAATGCCCGAAAGGAGGCACAACCGTCCCCGACCGAATAAACCACGCCTTACACGGTGCACGCACTCCGTGCCCCGCCCACCTAAACAGAGAAAGAGGAGCACAAGATGAAAACAGTTAAAAACATGTTGAAAACAATCGCCGTAGCCGCCCTGGTGGCCTGCACTGCCAGCACGGCCATGGCCGCCGGCGCCAAGATATTTGTCATTGGCGGCAAGGCCGATGATCCGTTCTGGTCCCGCGTCAAAAAGGGCGCGGACGACGCCGCCCTGGTGGTCAAGGCCGCGGGTGGCAGCGTCACCTGGCTGGGCCCGCAGACTTATGACAACCTGGGCCCCGATGCCGCCAAGCTGATCCGCACCGCGCTGAGCCAGAAGCCGGACGCCATCGTCGGCCCCGACTGGGTTCCCGAAGCCATGGACGCGGCCTTCAAGGAAGTGGTCGCCGCTGGCGTGCCGCTGATCATCTACAACTCGGGTGGCATGGATGCCGCCAAGCGCCTGGGCGCACAGAACTATGTGGGCAGCGAAGAGTACGTGGCAGGCTTTGGCGGTGGCGAATACTTTGCCAAGCACGGTGTCAAGAACGTGCTGTGCGTGAACACCCAACCCGGCTCCACCAACCAGGAAGCGCGCTGCAAGGGCATGGCCGATGGCATGGCCAAGAACGGCGGCAAGGGTACGCAGCTGCCACTGCCCTCGTCGGCCTTCGGCAACCCGACCGCCGTGGCCCAGGCCGTGAAGGCCGCGCTGCAAAAGGACAAGACGGTGGACGGCCTGATCACCATCGCCGCCGGTGACGCTACCAGCGCGGCCACCGGCATCAGTCAGGCAGGTCTGGTGAAGCAGGTCAAGCTGGGCACTTTTGACATCGACCCGACCAACCTGCAGCGTCTCAAAGAAGGCACGCAGCTGTTCTGCATCGACCAGCAACCCTATCTGCAAGGCTATTTGGCGGTTTCCATGCTGAACGCTTACGTGCAATACGGCCTGAAAGTGCCCACCGCACCCATCCTGACCGGCCCCGGCATTGTGGACGCATCCAACGTCGATGCCACCTTGGCCGGTGCAGCGGCAGGCGCGCGTTAAGCCTGACCGAAAACGGCCCGGGCAGCCGCCTGGGCCGGCTTATTCCACCGCGAGGCCCCCTGCCCGCTGATTACTTTTTTGCAATGCACGAACGACTGACACCATGAACTCGAAAACCATTCCTCCCCCGCCGATCGGGGTCCAAGCCGAAGCAAGCAGTGCCCAGCCGGGGTTCTCCCTGGGCAACCTGCTGCGGCGGCCGGAAACCGGCTCCTTCATCGGTCTTGTCTTAGTCTTCGTGTTTTTTGCCATCTTCGGTGGCGAGACCTTTCTGTCGGCCAGCGGCGCGGCCAGCTGGCTGAACATCGCCGCCGAGCTGGGCATTATCGCCCTGCCAGTGGGCTTGCTGATGATCGCCGGCCACCTGGACCTGTCGATTGGCAGCACCATTCCGGCCAGTTCGATGACCATTGCCATCGTCAGCGGCCACTATGGCCTGCCCATGCCGGTGGGCATTGCTGCGGCGCTGGGCTTGGGCCTTGCAATTGGCTGGCTCAACGGCTACTTGATCGTGCGCACCGAGCTGCCGTCCTTCGTGGTCACGCTGGCCACCTTGTTTGCGGTGGCCGGGTTGACGCTGGGTCTGTCTGTCATCGTGGCGGGCAGCACCAGCGTGGCGCTGAACAGCGACCCCATCACCAAGATGCTGTTTGGCAACTTCATCGACGGCAAGTTTGAAGTCATCCTGCTGTGGTGGGTGGCGGCCATGCTGTTTGTGAGCTACATCCTCAGCCACTCCAAGTACGGCAACTGGATTCTGGCCCTGGGCGGCGACAAGGTCAGCGCCCGCAACGCTGGCATCCCCACCAACAAACTGAACATCGCGCTATACATGGCCAGCGGGCTGTGTGCCGCCTTCGTGGGCATGTGCCAGGCCATTCTGTACAACAGTGCGCAGGTATCGGCTGGCCAATCGTTCATCTTCAATTCCATCATCGCAGTGGTGATCGGCGGCGTGATCCTGACCGGCGGCTATGGCTCGGTGATGGGCATTGTGCTGGGCACCATGACCTTCGCCATCGTCAACCAAGGCATTTACTACACCGGCTTTGACGCCAACTGGGCCAGCCTGATCATCGGCGTGCTGCTGCTGGCCGCCGTACTTCTGAACAACACCTTCCGCACCATGGCGTTGAGCCACTCCGCACCACGTGCTAAACCAAAGGCCAGCAAATGACTACCGCACCTCTGCTACAGCTCAAAAACGTCTACAAATCCTTTGGTCCGGTAGATGTACTGCACGACATTTCCCTGGACGTCAAAGCCGGTGAAGTACTCTGCCTGCTGGGTGACAACGGCGCCGGCAAGTCCACACTGATCCGCCTGCTGTCCGGCGTACACAAGCCCACCTCAGGCGAGATGCTGATGAATGGCAAACCCGTGGCCTTCAACACCCCACGCGATGCCAGCGACCACGGCATTGCCACCGTGCACCAGTTCGGTGGCACCTTCCCACTGATGAGCATTGGCCGCTCGTTCTTCGTCGGCGCGGAACCCACCAAGCAGTGGGGTCCGTTCGAAGTGTTCGACCGCAAGCGGGCCAACGAGATTGCCGTACGCGAAATGCGCGAGCTGGGCATCACCCGCATCACGGACGGTGACCGCCTGGTGGGCGGCCTGTCTGGCGGCGAACGGCAGGCGCTGGCGATTGCCCGTGCCGTGCACTTCGGCGCCAGCGTACTGATTCTGGACGAGCCCACCGCCGCCCTGGGCGTGAAGGAAGCCGCACACGTGCTGCGCATTGTTCTGCAAGCCCGCAGCAAAGGCATTGCCGTCATCTTCATCACGCACCAGGTGATGCACGCGCTGACCGTGGGCGACCACTTTGCGGTGCTGATCCGGGGCGCCAAGGCGGCCGACTTCCGCAAGGGCGAAAAAACCCGGGAAGAAGTGACCGACCTGATGGCCGGCGGCGAGTCCATGGCCTCGCTGGAAGCAGAAATCGAAAGCCACCTCTAACTTTTCCCTTAAACCTGACCCTGACTGACATTGAACATGACACACACCTTCACCCTCGCCGCCTGCGCCGAAATGCTGTGGCGCGACAAACCCATGGAATGGCGCGTCAAACGCCTGACCGAATTGGGCTTCCAGGTCGGCCTGTGGAACTGGCCTGAACATGATCTGGCCATGCTGGAAAAATCAGGTGCCACCTTCTCCATCATGAATGGCTACCTGCGTGGCCGCCTGACTGACGACGAGGGCGCGGACGAGCTACTGCGCACCGCGCGCGAGACCGCCCAAGTGGGCAAACGCCTGGGCGTAGCGCGCCTGAACCTGCACGGCACCGGCCTGGGCGATCGCGGCCTGCCGGTCACCCCCTGCACGACGGTCACTGGCCCGATGTGGCTCAAGGCCCGCGACACGCTGTGCCGCATTGCCGACATGGCCGACAAAGAAGGCGTGGTTTTCACGCTGGAGAACCTGAACCTGCCGCTGGACCACCCCGGCGTTCCCTTTGGGCGTGCTGAAGATACGCTGGCGCTCGTGTCGTCCGTGAACCATCCACGGCTGCGCCTGAACCTGGACCTCTACCATGCACAAATCGGCGAGGGCAATCTGATTGAGTTGTGCCGCGCCTGCCTGCCCTGGATTGGCGAGGTGCAGGTGGCCGATGTGCCAGGCCGCAAGGAGCCCGGCACGGGCGAAATCAACTACGCCGGTGTTGCGCGCGCCCTGTTTGCCATGGGCTACCGCGGCCCGGTGGGCATGGAGGCTTTTGCCAGCGGTGACCCGGAAGCCGCACTGGAAGCCTTCCGCAGCGCCTTCACGCTCTGAACCCCACATCTTTCCCCTTTCATTCTTAACCCCCTCGCAACCGGCTTGAACGCCGGATCTGCATCTACTTTTTTGGAGAACTCTATGATCAAAGTCGGACTTCTGGGCGCAGGCCGCATCGGAAACGTACACGCCAAAAGCATTGCCGCCAACGCGCAAAGCCAGTTGGTGGCTATTTCGGACTTCCACCCCGCAGCCGCAGAAACCCTGGCCGCCGCCTACGGCGCCAAGGCACGCAGCACCGAAGAGATCATTGCCGACCCCAGCATCGATGCGGTGCTGATCGCCACCTCCACCGACACGCATTCCAGCCTGATAGAAGCCGCCACCGCCGCCGGCAAAGCCGTGCTATGTGAAAAGCCGGTGGACCTGGACCTGGAACGCGCACTGGCCTGCCAGGCCGCCACAGCCAAGCACCACCGCCCGGTGATGATTGGCTTCAACCGCCGCTTCGACCCCAACTTCGCCGCCCTCAAAAAGTCATTCGACGCAGGCGAAATCGGCAAGGGCGAGCTGCTGTCCATCACCTCGTTCGACCCGGCCCCACCGCCGGTCAGCTACATCAAGGTGTCGGGCGGCCTGTTCCGCGACATGGCCATCCACGACTTTGACATGGCTTGCTGGATCTTTGGCGCTGCACCTGTGGCCGTAACCGCCGTGGGCAGCAGCATCGTGGACCCGGCGATCGGCGAAGCCGGTGACGTGGACACCGCCGTCATCACCCTGCACTTTGCCGATGGCCGCATCGCCGTCATCAAGAACAGCCGCCGCGCCGTCTATGGCTATGACCAGCGCATCGAGTTGCTGGGCTCCGACGGCCTGCTGCAAGCCGGCAATATGCTGGAGAGCAGCATCACCAAGACCACCGTGCAAGGTGCCATTGGCGCCAAGCCCGAATACTTCTTCCTGGAGCGCTATATGCGCTCGTATGAGGCCGAGTGGCGCGCTTTTGTGCAGGCCATCAGCACCGAGTCGGCCCTGCCCGTAAGCCTGCAAGATGGCGTGAATGCACTGGCCGTGGCAGAGGCTGCCACGCTGTCCGCCCGCCTGGGCAAGACCGTGCAACTCAAGAACGGCCGTCCCGTATCCGCCTGATTGCGGTACGCAGGCTAAACACCCACGCTAAGCCTGCCGCCGATGCGAAGCACGCAGCACCAGCGCCCCAGGGGCCAGCACCGAGCCCTGGGGCGTTTTTTCATCTGGAAACATGCGGCGAATGCCTTCGGATACCAGATGGTCCACGGGCTGCCGAAAGGTGGTCAGCTCGTAGCTGGGGGACCCGGCCAATTCGATGTCATCGAACCCGACGATGGCGATCTTGCGTACCGCATTGGCCGTCACCAGGGCGTCCATCGCACCGATGGCCAGGATGTCGTTCTCGCAAAAAAGGGCCTCCATGCGCTCGCTGCGTGGCGTGGACTCCATATAGCGCAGCAGGGACTGCATGCCCTCCTGGCGGCTGTAGTGCGCCGTTTCCAACACAGCACACAAATCCACCCCGCGGCTGTGCAGCCCGTGCTTGAAGCCTTCCTGGCGGCGCAACTCGGTGCGCTCGGACATGGGACCCGCCATGTAGGCAATGCGCTGCTGGCCTTGGTCCAGAAACAGTTCGGCGATTTCCACCCCGGCAGAAAAGCCATCGGTGCTGACAAACGGAATACCGGCCTGCCCGGTATTGCGCATCAACACCACCAGAGGAATGTGTTTGATGTTCTGCGCCAGATGGACCAGCTCGCTCTTGAGCGTGGTACCCAGAAACATGATGCCGTCCACCTGGAACTGGTCTGCCAGACGCAAGGCCTCTTCTGGCCCGTATTCCTGGCTGATATTGAGCAGCATGGAGCTATAGCCCCGCGCCTGCAATTGCCGGGTGGCTTCATTCAGCAGCTTGAGCAGGTTCGGATTGGCCAGCTCGTCCACCACCAGGGCAACCAAGTTGGAGCGCCGTGTGGACAAGCTGCGGGCCAGCAAATTGGGCGTGTAGCCCAGCTCTTTGGCGACCGCTAGGATGCTTTCTCGCACCTTGGGCGCCACCGACGCGCCATCGGTAAATGCGCGCGACACCGTCCATTTGGACACGCCTGCCCGGTTGGCCACGTCGCTTGCGGTCACTTTCTTGGGCGGTTTATCTGCAGGAGCGGAGGACATGGGCACTCGGGTTCTGGGGCTGGGCCTGGGCAGTTTAGCAAAGCCCCCCTTGGAGATACCGCCGGACTACCAGGTCCCGGGCCTTGCGCCAACACAACCTGTGGCGCATGCCAACAACGCATTGGAGCAAATGGCACGCGGCCTGTGCGGCCTGCACGACATCAGCCGCCCCACGCCACGCCCAAGCAAAATCGAGCCCGTGGCACTGGGCCGCGAATTGGAGGAGTGGATACAGAACGACATCCCCCTGCTCAAGCCCAAAATGCGCAAAGTGGCAGAACACCTGCTACAGCACAGCGCCAGCCTACACATGCAAGGCATACAGAACCTGGCCCAGCAAACCCATACCGCGCCAGCCACCATCGTCCGCCTGGCCAAGCGCTACGGCTTCAACGGTTTCAGTGACCTGAAGGTGGCCTTTCTTCAGGTGCTGCCTGCTGCAGGCAGGGCGGAAACACAGCCATTAGAAGCACCTCTGCACCGCCCACCCAAACACCAGGGGCCAGACATCTTCGGCGACGCGCTGATCGCTCGCATCCGCCAGGACCTACCCCGGCTCAGCCCCAAGATGCGCAACGTGGCCGAGCACCTGCTTCACCAAAGCAGCAGCTTGCACCAGCAGCGCATCAAGACACTGGCACTGCAAGCCCATACGATTCCGGCCACCATCGTGCGTGTGGCCAAGCGCTACGGATTCATCGGCTTCCACGATCTGAAGCTGGCCTTCTTGCCGAACGCTGAAGCAGCCAGCCCCGAAGCCAGCGTAGCACTGGCAGAGCTAGACCGCTGGGCACGGCACATGCACGCCGTACGCGCCATGGTGGAACATGCCTTCTTCCTGCAGGTTGTACTGGCCCTGTACGCAGCGCCCCAGATCGCAGTATGTCCGGCACGGCCGGGCGACTTGGCCGTGGCAAGCTACCTCACCAGCCGACTGGCGGCGCTGAAGACGCGCACGGCATTGGCCGGACCGGAGCAATTGGCTCCCCTGATGGCTTGCGCACCCGCGCAATCCGTGGTGCTGGAAGTGTGTTTGGCTGAACACGCGCACAGGCCTCGCGCCATGCCACAGCGCCGCGGCAACGCAAAGCTGAGGTGGATCCGCATGCAAACCGGTGCGACACCATCTGCGGACGCGCAAGACCTCAGTCTGAACGTCCCCGGTGCAGCCGAGTCGCCGGCCAACCATGGTGCTTTTGCCCTAGTGGATGCGTTGTGCGCGGCATTGCTTGCGCATGCCAGCGCCCGCTAAGCCTTCCGCAGTCCGCTAGTGCGCGGGTTTGGCAACCGCAATTGCGCGCATGCTGACTTGCACCGCGGGTGCGCCGTCGTACACCGTGGTGATGCTTTGCACCTGCACCGGCACGGCGCTTCCGTCCAGGCGGAGCAGCACCTCCTCGAACGGAGCCGAGGGTACATGGACCTGGCTGGCCTGCGCCAGACGCACCATGGCGGCGGCGTGGTAATCAGGGTGCAGTCGCTCCAGGCGTGACTGCCCCAGCAGCGCGCGGGCATCCGTAGCGCCCAGCAAGACAGCAGCAGCCGCATTGGCAAAAATGATCTTGCCAGCGCGATACACGCATATTGCATCTGGCGACCACTCCACCAGCGCCTGGTAGCGTGCCTCGCTGGCGCGTAGCGCGGCCAGGGCGGCATGCTCCACCGTCACATCGGTCAGCACCAGGCGCTGCACAGACTGGCCCGCGGCATCCCGGGCCACGACGCCCACCACGTGCACCCACAAGCGGCCGCCGTCTGCCTTGGTCATCTGCAGATCGCAGGTCTGAGGCACACCGGTATCAACCAGGCGCCTACGATAGGCATGGAAAGCATCCTGCTGCGCCACTTCCACAAAGCGGTGCATGCGCTGGCCCACCAGGTTTTTACGTGCCAGCCCCAGCAACAAGGCTGCCGCAATATTCGCGTCGTGCACCACCCCGTGCTCATTCAGGCTGAAATAGCCCACAGGCGCCTGGTCAAACAAATCCAGGTAATGCGTGCGCGAAGCATCTGTCAGGGCCTGGCTGTGCAGCAGCTCCTGGTTCTGGCGCTCCAGCTCTTGCTGGCTGAGGTGCATGGTGTACATGGCGTGGTGCATATCGCCATGCTCGTCAGTGATGTGAATGGGCAGCGCTTGTACGGATGCATCGCCATGTCGGTCGCTCACCCGGCGATGAAGCCCTTGCCCACCGGCAGCACGGCCGCCGTTACGTCTGTCCATAATGTCCAAGATATTCCCCCTTTCTTGGTACCAAGCCGCATTGCCGTGCGGCGATCCCGGGGCGCTACCAGGTTCTTCAGCTCTTATCTGCCTGTTTCGCCCAGCTAAATGCCAGTGTATGTGTGTAAGCAAGCTTTGTGCAGCTTGGTTACGCAAACTTGCATGCGGCTCTTCAATAAGCCATTGCCAGCCAGCCGAAAAACGCTGTTTTACTATCTTTTAGATAGCTGCTAGCGCAGGTAAGACATGCGCTGGAGGTCGTTTTAATAGATGACGTTCTAAGGACATATTACAGGCTCAAAACGCCCGCAGAGCCGGCCGCATCGGAGGCCACAGGCTTGATCACACTCCACCGGCGATTGCTGGGCACAACGCAGACGGCGAGGCCGATGGCGCCGCATTGCGCGCCTTGCTACGCAATGCATAGCGGCTACCGCAGGTTTTACGTACGCCAGTGGCCTCTATTGTTGGAATATGTGTGTGGCCGTCAGCGATGCCGTGCACCGTATCGGGCCGCGGGAACTCAGCCCTTGGCGGCCAGCTTGTCCTGCGTCTGCGTGTCGAAATCACTGGCCGCGTGGCGCTCGTGCAGCTGCTCGGACGACTCGCCCCAGGCGCGGTTCACCATACGCCCGCGCTGCACCGCCGGACGCGCGGCGATCTGCCGGGCCCAGCGCACAACGTGGGTGTATTCGTGCACGCTCAGGAACTCGGCCGCGCCGTACAGCTGTCCCAACACCAGGCCGCCGTACCAGGGCCACACCGCAATGTCGGCAATGCTGTAGTCGTCACCCGCCAGGTAGCCGTGCTCGGCCAGGCGGTGGTCCAGCACGTCGAGCTGGCGCTTGACCTCCATCGCATAGCGGTTGATCGGGTACTCGAACTTGGCCGGAGCGTAAGCATAAAAATGGCCAAAGCCGCCGCCCAGAAACGGCGCACTGCCCATTTGCCAGAACAGCCACGACAGGCACTCGGCCCGCGCCGCACCGCTGGCAGGCAGAAAAGCGCCAAACTTCTCCGCCAGGTACTGCAGGATGGCGCCCGACTCGAAGACGCGCACGGGCTCGGCGCCACTGCGGTCCATCAGCGCAGGAATCTTGGAATTGGGATTGACCTCGACAAAGCCGCTGCCGAACTGCTGGCCTTCGGTGATGCGGATCAGCCAGGCGTCGTATTCAGCACCGGTGTGGCCCAAGGCGAGCAGCTCCTCTAGCATCACCGTCACCTTGATTCCGTTCGGCGTGGCCAGCGAATACAGCTGCAGCGGATGGTTACCAACTGGCAGTTCTTTGTAGTGGGTGGAACCGGAGATCGGCCGGTTGATACTGGCGAACTCGCCACCGTTTTCCTTGTCCCAGGTCCAGACTTTGGGTGGCATGTAGGCATTGGTATCGGTCATGCGGTTTCTTTGAAATGGTGTGGATCAAAACAGAATAGATGGCAGGTTAACGGCTGTGCGATGCCCCCGGGGGTTTAGGGTTTTGGGGGAAAGTGGTAAGCGCTAGAGCAGCGCAGTTCAAATACCGGCCTTCGTTGCGAGGGCTGGTCGGACTGGCAAGGGACTTGTGCCGAGACTTCACTATCCCGCCGCCACGATCACATGCGCCTGGATTTTCCCGGCCACCGGGCCTACACCGTGGCGGCTGACAATCGCCTCAGTCGCACGGTCGGTGGCCAGCTGCAGCAGGCTGGCATCACGCACCTCGATTTCATTGCGCAGCGGCGTGCCCTGGCAATAGGCTGTGGCAGCGTCGCGTGCCGAGGGTGCGTGGCTCAGCTTCTCGTGGGTCATTATCTCGATGTCGATAAACCCTGCACGACTCAATTCCTCGCGGATCAATGCGACGTCGTGGTAACCGTGCGGCGTGCGGGCAAGAAAGCGTGGTGGATCATGCGGAAACACCGTGGCGACGGCCCTGGTGACGTCGTCGGCAAAGGCGTTCTCTTCGATACGGTCCCAGACGCTGAAGACGAAGCGCCCGCCGGGCTTCAGCACGCGACGTGCCTCGGCGTAGCCGGCGACCCGGTTCGGGAAAAACATCGCACCGAACTGGCAGCACACCACATCGAACGCGGCATCGTCGAACGGCAGAGCCAGCGCGTCAGCCTGTTGCCATGCGATGCGGCTGTCGGCCCCCTGCCGGGCGGCAGCATAGTCGAGCATGGGCTGGTTCAGGTCGGTCACCACATAGTGCGCGTCGGCACGCAGCTGGGGCGCCAACGCCCGCGTTACCACGCCACTGCCGGCAGCCGTCTCCAGCACCGCGCCGGGCGAAAAGCCGGCGACAAGCTCCGCTGTATCGGCAGCATAGCCCCCGAAAATCAGGGGCACCATCAGCGTATCGTAGAACTTCGGGATAGAGCCCGCGAATACCTTGTCGCTTTCAGCCATAGAGCCTCCTAGCAAGTACCTAAATGGTGACAATGCGCCATAGTGGCCCCGCACGCTGGGCTCGTCAATGCATAGGCCCGCGAATATGAGGTCAGCTGCATGAATTCCGAAACATGGTTTTAGGATCTGGAGGCTATGGTGCGTGCCCCCTTCTCCCTCGATGTAAATTCATACGCCGGATGTATTGGCCAGGGTTTTCCGTTTAGCTCACGTTCGGCGTCAAAAATCCTAACGCTATCAAAGGCAATTCCATGAAGACCCAGTACTACACGGCGACGAGCCTCGACGGATTTATCGCCACCGAAGATGATTCCCTCGACTGGCTATTCCCGCTGGGTGATATCAACGAAACGGGCTACCCGGCTTTCATCGCTGAAGTTGGCGCGTTGGCCATGGGCTCGGCCACCTATGAATGGATGCTGCGCCACGCGCAGACTGTTGAAGCCGAAACAGGTGCTCCCTGGCCATACGTGCAACCAACCTGGGTCTTCACCCACAGGGTGTTGCCGCCAGTTCCGGGAGCCAAACTGCACTTCGCATGTGGAGATGTGCGCTCCGTGCACGCCGCCATGCGCGAAGCCGCTGGAGGCAAGAATATCTGGGTTGTCGGCGGCGGCGACTTGGCAGGCCAATTTCACGACGCCGGCCTGCTCGACGAGGTGATCGTTCAAATAGGCTCCGTCACTCTTGGCAAAGGCAAACCGCTATTTCCCCGCCGACAGACAAGTCCTTCGCTGAAGCTGGTTTCAGTCAAGCAGATCGGCCCGGGCTTTGCGGAATTGCGCTACCAAGTTCCTTCACCCAGCACAAACAGTACTGAGTGACCGCGAGAGCAGCCACGAAGACGGCCCTAGCTACGGCGCATTATTTCTTTGTCGCCACACGGTCGGGCATGGACTTGGCGACCAACTCCCGCACATGGGGGATCATTTTGTTGACCGAATCCAGGAACGCGGCCGAAATCACTTTGCCTTCGTTGGTATTGGTCCAACCGGCCGCGCCACCACCACCGGCAGCGCCGATCATCAGGCCCGCAGTCCCCAAATCCGTGGCGCGCGCCGAGCCCTCGGCGCTCACCAATTGCTCGGTTGTTTGCGAGTCGGTCAGGGTCAGCACCACTTGGGCCTCCTTGAACTTCACCTTCTCGGCCAGACCCGCGAACTGCCCAATGTACGGAATACGCGCCAGGATGCCTTCCAGCCCACCGCCAGCGTTCTGCTCCGAAAACACCAAGGTGGGTGTCAGCACGTATTGGGCTTCCAGCACATGGCCGCGCGGGTTCACCGTGCTGTCCTTGCGGGTCAAACCCGACTCCTGCAAGTCCATTTCCTGCTTCGTGCCCTTAAGCCCCAAATTACGGTCCACCACACGGAAGCAGCCGCTTTGCTGCAGCATCAATCTCACCAAAGGCACAGGCGAGTTGGGCAACCCGCCCGCGCTGCTGGTATAGGTGTAGCCGTTGGGGTTTTCGATCACGCCGAGCGTGGCCAACGGAGCATCGCACTTTTCAATCTTGCGTGTTTCGCCCGTGGACTGCTTTTGCCCAGCGGCGCCTGTCGCCAAGCCACCGGCATTGCCGGTTTCAATACCCGAAGGCTTATTGCAAGCAGCAAGCAAGACCATCACTACGGTAGCGGCAACAAGAACGGGAGCAGATCGGTTCATAGGTAGGGACTAAATAAAGTTCGGCACGGATGGTACCTGCAGCCTATGGGACTACAGCCCCCTAGGCCGGACAATCGTTTGTTACGAATTGCATCTACCACGGGCCCAGGAATGCGCGACCAGTTTGCTAAATCCTGCAAGCCGCAAACCCCGCCCCGTCCGCCAGCACAAAGTCCCGAAACGCCGCCCCCAGATCCGACGGCACGGCATCGCGGCGGTGCAGCAGGCACCAGTCCAGCATCTTCGGCATGTCCTGTAGATCCAATACCGCCAGCATGCCGGCGGCCAGCTCGACCTGGAACACGTGGGCCGACAAAAAGCTGATGCCCATACCGACCATCACGGCTTGCTTGATGGTCTCGTTACCGGATAGCTCCATCGACACATTCACCTGCAGCGATTGCGACTGCAGCAGGTGCTCCAGGAACTGCCGGGTAGCCGAGCCGGGCTCGCGGAAGATGAAATCCTCGGTGCGCAGGTCGGCCCAAGTCAGCTTGCGCCGCGCGGCCAGCGGGTGGTTGGGCGGGACGACGATGCAGTGCGGGTTGCGGGCAAAGGTTTCAGCCTCCACATCGGCCTCGCTGGGGGGGTAGCCGCCGATGGCCACGTCCAGTTGGTGCTCTTGCAGCATGGCCAGAATCTTCTCGCGCCGCTCCACCGTCAGCTTGAAGCGGATGCCCGGGTGCCGCGCCTTGAAGGCCATCAGCAGCGCCGGCGCGAAATAGTGCGCGGTGGGCACCACGCCCAGGTGCAGCAGGCCGCCCTCGCCGCTGCGGCTGGCGGCCATGGCCTCGTCTGCGATGCGCACTTGGTCGAGGATGCGGCGGGTGTGGCGCAGCAAGGCTTCGCCCGGCGGACTCAGCACCAGACGTTTGCCGGTTTTGACGAACAGCGGCTGGCCCACATCCTCCTGCAGCTGGCTGATCTGCATGGACACGGCAGGCTGGGTCAGGTGCAGCTGTTCGGCGGCGCGCGAGTAGCTGAGGCTGGTGGCCACGGCCTCAAAAATCCGCAACTGGCGCAGGGTGGCGTTTTTCATGCAAAGCAGTACAGGGTTTCACCCGGAAACCGGGCGGTGAACGGGTAGGCAAATCGACAGGTTCCGCAGGGGCTTGCAGGGGGTTTCCCTAAGCTGCAGTGCAGCATTTGAACCCTATAGCGCTCCCCAGCAAACCCATGCCCTGGCAGGCCAAAAGTATAAGCAAAACTTTGCCAAAACATAAAAACCTATGTGTTGTCTATATGCATGGCGCTACCTAGACTTCAGCCCATCGCAACCCCTTGTGCCCTCCTGTCCACCACTCGCCTGCCCATGTCCAACACCACCATCGCCCCCTTCCCTACCTGGAACGACGCCCACGCCGCCACGCTGGATGCACCCGGCCTGCTGCTGTACCGCTCGAACCTGCTGGGCTCCGACCTGCGCATCACCAACTACGGCGGCGGCAACACCTCGGCCAAGCTGGTGCAAAAAGACCCGCTGAGCGGCCAGGACACCACCGTGCTGTGGGTCAAGGGCTCAGGCGGCGACGTGGGCTCCATGAAGCTCGATGGCTTCAGCACCCTGTACATGGACAAGCTGAACGCGCTGCAGAAGCTCTACCGCGGCCCGCAGTTTGAAGACGAGATGGTGGGCTACCTGCCGCACTGCACCTTCAACCTGAACCCGCGCGCCGCCAGCATCGACACGCCTCTGCACGCCTACCTGCCCTTCGCCCACGTGGACCACATGCACCCCGATGCGGTGATTGCGATTGCCGCCATGGCCAATAGCGAAGCACTGACCGCCAAGATTTTTGAAGGCACGGTGGGCTGGTTGCCCTGGCGCAAGCCCGGCTTCGAACTCGGCCTGATGCTGCAACGCTACCAGGCCGCCCACCCCGACCAGCGCGGCCTGGTGCTGGCCGGCCACGGCCTGTTCACCTGGGGCGACACCGCCAAGAGCTGCTATGAAAACACCGTGGGCGTGATCGCCCATGCGCAAAACTGGCTGGGCCGCGAACGCACGGCCCGCAAGGCGGTGAGCTTTGGTGGCGCCGCACGTGAGTCGCTGCCACAAGCCGAGCAAGACGCCACACTGGCCCGCGTGCTGCCGGTGCTGCGCGGCCTGGCCAGCAAGAGCGGCCACAAGCTGATGCACGTGGACCGCCAGGCCACGGTGATGGAATTCGTCAACAGCCGCGACCTGGTGCCGCTGGCGGCCCTGGGCACCTCCTGCCCGGACCACTTTCTGCGCACCAAGATCCGCCCGTTGATTCTGGAAGCCGAGGTCTACCAACTGGAAGGTGCAGCCCTGGCCGCCGCGCTGGACGAGAAGTTGGTCGCCTACCGCGCTGACTACGCTGCCTACTACGAGCGCTGCAAGCGAGCCGACAGCCCGGCCCTGCGCGATGCGAATCCCGTGATCATCCTGCTGCCCGGCATCGGCATGGTGTCGATTGCCAAGGACAAGGCCACGGCCCGCATCGCCGGCGAGTTCTATGTGAACGCCATCAATGTGATGCGCGACGCCAATGCCATCGATACCTATGTCGGCCTGCCCGAACAGGAAGCCTTCGACATCGAATACTGGCTGCTGGAAGAAGCCAAGCTGCAGCGCATGCCCAAGGCCAAGCCCCTGGTCGGCAAGGTGGCCCTGGTGACCGGCGCCGCTGGCGGCATTGGCCGCGCGATTGTGGAGCGCATGCTGAGCGAAGGCGCGTGCGTGGCCCTGCTGGACATCGACACCGAAGCCGTGGAAGCCACCCGCGCCGAGCTGGCCAAGCGCTACAGCAAGGACGTGGTGCGCAGCGTGGTCTGCGACGTCACTTCCGAGGAATCCGTCATCAACGCCTATGTGCAGGCCACACTGGAATTCGGTGGTGTGGACATCCTGGTGTCCAACGCCGGCATCGCCTCGGCCGCACCGATCGAAGACACCAGCCTGGCGCTGTGGATGCGCAACCAGAATATCCTGGCCACCGGCTACTTCCTGGTGGGCCGCGAGGCGTTCCGCCTGATGAAGGCCCAGGCGATTGGCGGCGCCATGGTCTACATCGCCAGCAAGAACGGCATGGTGGCCAGCGCCCAGGCCAGCGCCTACTGCGCCGCCAAGGCGGCCGAGATCCAGCTGTCGCGCAGCTTCGCACTGGAAGGCGCACCGCTGGGCATACGCTCCAACGTGGTCAACCCCGACGCGGTGATACGCGGCAGCAAGATCTGGACGGGCGCCTGGAGCCAGGAGCGCGCCGCCGCCAACAAGATCAGCGAAGAAGAACTCGAAGCCTTCTACCGCGACCGCTCCATGCTGAAACGCAGCGTCTTCCCCGAAGACATTGCCGAGGCCACCTACTTCCTGGCCAGCGACCTGGCCGCCAAGTCCACCGGCAACATCATCAACGTGGATGCGGGTAATCTCGCCGCATTCCCGCGTTAATTCGACGATTGCACAAATACAAAGAGACAGCCATGACCACCACGAATATTGCTCCTGAATTAATAGCTGACAACGCACATACTGCGAGCGCCCGCATCGATTCCGACTACAAACACCTGGGCGAGCAACTGGCCCGCCGCGGCGTGGATATCGACACGCTGAAGGCCGAGGTGGCGAAGTTCGCCGTGGCCGTACCCAGCTGGGGCGTGGGCACCGGCGGCACCCGCTTCGCGCGCTTCCCCGGCAAGGGCGAGCCGCGCAATGTGTTCGACAAGATCCAGGACTGCGGCGTGATCCAGCAACTGGTGCGCTGCACACCCACTGTGTCGCCGCACTTCCCATGGGACAAGGTCAGCGACTACTCCGAGCTGCGCCAGCATGCCGAGTCCTTCGGCCTGGGTTTTGACGCGGTCAACTCCAATACCTTCTCCGACCAGAAGGACCAGCCCCTGTCGTACAAGTTCGGCAGCCTGACCCATGCCGACGCCGGCGTGCGCGCCCAAGCCGTGGCGCACAACCTGGAATGCATAGAGATCGGCAAGCAGATCGGCAGCAAGGCGCTGACGGTGTGGATTGGCGACGGCTCCAACTTCCCCGGCCAAAGCCACTTCCGCCGCCAGTTTGAGCGTTACCTGGACAGCAACCGCCAGATCTACGCGGCCCTGCCAGCCGACTGGAATATGTTCCTCGAACACAAGATGTTCGAGCCGGCCTTCTACGCCACCGTCATCCAAGACTGGGGCAGCAGCCTGCTGGCCGCGCAAAGCCTGGGCGAGAAAGCCCGCTGCCTGGTGGACCTGGGCCACCACGCGCCGAATACGAACATCGAGATGATCGTGGCCCGCCTGGTGCACGCACAAAAGCTGGCCGGCTTCCACTTCAACGACAGCAAGTACGGCGACGACGACCTGGACAGCGGCAGCATCAACCCCTTCCAGCTGTTCCTGGTGTTCAACGAACTGGTCGACGCGGCGCAAAGCAAGGCGCCCAACTTCAACCCCGCCTACATGCTGGACCAGTCGCACAACGTGACCGATCCGATCGAGAGCCTGATGACCAGCGCCGTCACCGTGCAGCGCTGCTACGCCCAGGCCCTGCTGGTCGACCGCACGGCCCTCACCGGCTACCAGGACAGCAACGACGTGCTGATGGCGGCGCAGACCTTGAAGGCGGCCTTCCACACCGACGTGACCCCGCTGCTGCAAAAGATCCGCATCGAAGCCGGCGGCGCTGCCGACCCGGTGGCAACTTACAGAGCTTCGGGCTACCGCACTGACATGGCAACTATTCGCCCCGCCAGCGGCCCCAGCAGCGGCATTGTTTAAGGTAGCTGTGCCCCCAGCACAGCGCCACCCCATCGAGACCGGCGCGCAGCTCCCCAGCTGTAGCGCCGGTAGCGACACCGGCCATAACTCCATTGTTAAGGCCAATTTTTGATACCAACAACGACATCCAGGAGACAAGCATGAAGAAACAAATCGCAACCCTGCTGACCGTGGCATTGAGCGCAGCCTTGGCCAGTCCGGCATTTGCTGCGGACAAGATCGCCCTGGTGGTGAAGAGCCTGGGCAACGGCTTCTTTGACGCGGCCAACCAGGGTGCGCAGGAAGCAGCCAAAGAGCTGAAGAATGTGGAAATCATCTACACCGGCCCGGCCAAGGCCACGGCCGAAGGCCAGATCGAAATCGTCAACTCGCTGATCGCGCAAAAAGTCTCGGCCATCGTCATCTCGGCGAACGACCCCGACGCCCTGGCACCGGTGCTCAAGCGCGCCATGGACCGCGGCATCAAGGTCATCTCATTCGACTCCGGAGTGCGCAAAGACGGCCGCATGATGCACCTGAGCCCTTCCAGCAACCCGCTGATCGGCGAAAAACTGGTGAAGATGACGGCCGACGCCGTAGGCTCCACCGGTGAAGTGGCCATCCTGTCCGCTACCGCACAGGCCACCAACCAGAACATCTGGATCGACGAAGCCAAGAAAGTACTGGCCCAGCCCGCCTACAAGGGTCTGAAGTTAGTTAGCGTGGTCTACGGCGACGACCAGACCGACAAGAGCTACCGCGAAGCCCAAGGCCTGTTCAAGAGCTACCCCAACCTGAAGGCCATCATCGCCCCCACCACCGTGGGCGTAGCGGCAGCAGCCAAGGCTGTGCAGGATGAGAAGAAAGTCGGCAGCGTATTCGTAACGGGCCTGGGCCTGCCATCTGAAATGGCCGGCCATGTGAAGAGCGGCGCGGTCAAGTCCTTCGCCATCTGGAACCCTATCGACCTGGGCTACTCGTCCATCTACGCAGCCAGCCAGTTCATCTCCGGCAAGGTGACCGGCAAGCCGGGTGAAAAAGTGTCTCTGGGCCGTGTGGGCACCGTGACGCTGGATGCGAACAGCGAAGCCGCCATGTCGGAACCCTTCACCTACGATGCCACCAACGTAGAGAAGTTTGCGAAGTTCTTTTAACACCCCCAGGCTGCAGTGCTGCGCATCTTTCGCCAACCCCCCTCATATCGGTTTGGAAAACCGATATGACATGCAGGGGGCAACCCCAGTGGCCCGGCAGAGCCGGATCCACGGGGTTTCTGGTGGAGTCGCGGGGTGACTGATTGGGTGTCGGTGAACCGACAAGTTCGTGGGGCATCTCTGTCAGGGTGGGTGCCCCTTTTTTATGCAAAGCTGGATTTCTAAATGAGTGACGTATTGCTTAGCCTGCGCGGCATCCACAAACGCTTTGGCGCTACCCATGCGCTGCGCGGCGTGGACCTGGATTTGCAGGCCGGAGAAGTGCTGGCCCTGGTGGGCGAAAACGGCGCCGGCAAGTCCACTTTGGTCAAGCTGCTTACCGGCGTGATTCCGGTGGATGAAGGCAGCATCTCCTTGCGCGGCGTGGCACACAAGTTTGCCAACGCCCAGGCCTCGCAGGCCGCCGGCATTCTGGCCGTGCACCAGGAGACGGTAATGTTCGAAGAACTCAGCGTGGCCGAAAACATTTACGTGGGCCGCCACCTGATGCGTGGCCCTTTCATCGACTGGAAGAGCATGAACATCCAGGCCCAGCAGGTGCTGGAGCAAATCGGTGCGCGCTTCCAGGCCAGCACCATGGTGAAAGACCTGAGCCTGGCCGAGCGGCACCTAGTGGAGATCGCCCGTGCCCTGTCGCAAAAAGCCCAGGTCGTGATTCTGGACGAGCCCACAGCGGCCTTGTCTCAGCAAGAAATCCGCGACTTCTACGGCATCGTGCGCAAGCTGCGTTCCCAAGGCGTGGGTGTAATCTTCATCACCCACAAGTTCGACGAAATATTTGCCGTGGCCGACCAGTATGTGGTGCTGCGCGACGGCACCACCGTGGGCAGCGGCCGCATTGCCGAGGCCACCGAGCAAGACCTGGTGAAGCTGATGGCCGGCCGCGCCATCGACCAGATCTACCCCGCCATCACCTCGGTGCCGGGCGATGTAGTGCTGACGGTGCAAGACCTGTCCCACCCTACCGAATTTGACAAACTGAACTTCACGCTGCGCAAAGGCGAAATCCTGGGCTTTTATGGCCTGGTCGGCTCCGGTCGCAGCGAATCCATGATGGCGCTGATGGGGCTTAACCCCGCAGCCCACGGCACATTCACGGTGAGTGGACAGCCTTTTTCACCCAAAGACCCGGCGGATGCCATCAACGCCGGCATCGCCTATGTGCCCGAAGAGCGCCAGCGCCAGGGTGGCATTCTGAGCTTTTCGGTGCAGCACAACATCAGCCTGGCGGGCCTGAGCCGCTTTGCACGCGGGCCCTGGTTGTCGCAAGTGCGCGAATCAGCACTGTGCCAACGCATGATCGAGCGCCTGCGCATCAAGACCCACTCACCCGACACCCTACTGTCCGGCCTGTCCGGCGGCAACCAGCAAAAGGTGGTGATCGCCAAATGGCTGGGCCTGGAGCCGCGCATCGTGATCCTGGACGAACCCACCAAGGGCATCGACGTGGGTGCCAAGCAGGCCGTGTACCAGTTGATCGCGGAAATGGTGGAACAAGGCCTGGCAGTGATTCTGGTGTCCAGCGAGCTGCCCGAGGTGATGAACCTGGCCCACCGCACCATCGTCATGCGCCGTGGCGTGCAGGTGGCCGAATTTGCCCGTGCTGACGCGCATGCGGAAGCCATTGTGGCGGCGGCATCCGGCGCCACTGCGGCCAGCAGCCCGTCGCCTGCGGCGCGGCCCACCCCGGTATTGCGAGAGGCATTTGCAGCATGAAAAAATTTAACGTGATTCGCAGGGAATGGCTGCTCCTGGCCATCATCGTAGTGATTGCCCTGGCCGTAGGTGCGCGGGCTCCCGTGTTCCTCAGCTGGCGCAACGGCCTAGATATCGCCAACGACTCGGCCATCCTGAGCATCCTGGTCATGGGCCAAATGCTGGTGCTGCTAACCCGCGGCATCGACCTGTCGGTCGCATCCAACCTGGCGCTGACCGGCATGGTCTGCGCGCTGCTGGGCCGGGCCTGGCCCGAGGCGCCCATCGTGCTGCTGATATTGGTGTCGCTGGTAGTAGGTGCGCTGCTGGGCAGCGTCAACGGCTGGCTGATTACCCGCTTTGCACTGCCACCCATCGTGGTAACGCTGGGCACACTGTCGGCCTACCGCGGCGCCATCTTTGTGGCCAGCAAGGGCGCCTGGATTTCCGACCAGGACATCCACCCCGCCATCAAGGGCCTGCCACGCGAGGTCTGGCTGGGCCTGCCCGCACTGGTGTGGTTTGCGCTGGCCGTGCTGGCCGCCAGCGCCGTGTTTTTGAAACTGCGGCGTGAAGGCCGCGAGATATACGCCCTGGGCGGCAACCCGCATGCGGCGGCCTATGTGGGCATCTCGGCCAACAAGCGGCTGATGATGGTTTACACCCTGTCCGGCATGCTGGCCGGGCTGTCCGGGTTGCTGTGGGTGGGGCGCTATTCGATTGCCTATACCGAGCTGGCCGCAGGCTATGAGCTGACCGTGGTGGCGGCCTGCGTGATCGGCGGCGTGAGCATTGGCGGCGGTGTGGGCAGCGTGCTGGGTGCTGCGCTGGGCGTGCTGTTCATCGGCGTGGTTAACGGTGCCTTGCCGGTGATACAGGTGTCGCCCTTCTGGCAGCAGGCGATTGCGGGGGCGGTGATCTTGGTTTCGGTGGCGGTGAATGCCCGTGCCGAGCGGCGCGCTGGGCGCCAAATTCTGGAACGTAAAGGGAGTCTGGTATGAAGGCCTGGAACACATGGGAACGGGTGCTGCTGGCCCTGCTGGTGCTGCTGTTGGTGGTGTTTGGCGTCACACAACCGGGCTTTATGTCGCCCGACGCGCTGGCCGACAGCACCTTCAATTTCAGCGAAAAAGGCATTCTGGCACTGGCCCTGGCCTTGCTCATCATCACAGGCGAAATTGACCTGTCCATCGCCGCCACGCTGGCGCTTTGTTCGCTAGCCATGGGCTTTTCCATGCGGGCGGGTGCCGGTCCGCTGGGCATCACACTGGCGGCATTTGCCACCGGTGCCGTTGCCGGCGGGCTGAACGGCTGGCTGGTGACGCGCTACAAGCTGCCCTCCATCGTGGTGACGATTGGCACCTTGTCCCTGTACCGCGGCCTAGCCCTGGTGGCACTGGGTGACAAGGCTATCTCTGGCTACCCCGAGGCCTTCTCCACCCTGGGCAACGCTTATGTGGGCGAGCTGATTGGCGTGCGCTGGCTGGTGCTGCCGATTGAATTCGCCATCCTGCTGCTGTGCGCCGTGGCGGTAGGCGTGGTGCTACACCGCACCGTGCTGGGCCGTCGGTTGTATGCCGTGGGCGCGAATCCGGTGGCAGCCCGCTTCTCGGGTATTGCGGCCGACCGATACCGCATGGGCCTGTTTGTGTTTGCCGGCCTGATGGCGGCGCTGGCAGCCATCATGCTGACCGGCCGCATCGGCAGCACCCGCCCCAACATCGCCATGGGCTGGGAGCTGGACGCCATCACCATGGTGATCCTGGGCGGCGTGGCAATTGAAGGCGGGCGCGGCAGCATCGTGGGCACCATGCTGGCCGTGCTGCTGCTGGGCCTGTTCACCTTTGCCATGGGCATGGCGAACGTGACAGGCATTGTGATGAGCATGGTGATTGGCGCGCTGCTGATCGTCTCCATGGTCTTGCCGCGCATGTTCAAGCGCCCCGGCCGGAGGCTGTTGGCATGACGGAGGCTGCTGGCATAAGCGTTGAAATTAGCGGTGAAAAATATGCCTTCCGCATGTTTCTGCACCCGGGCTGCGTGGCGGAATACAAAAAGCGCCACGACGAGATCTGGCCCGAGCTGGTGGACCTGCTGAAAACAGCGGGCGTGAGCGACTACAGCATCTATCTCGATGAGGAACACCATGTGCTATTCGCCGTGCTGCGCCGCAAGGCCGGCCACACCACGGACGCCCTGCCCCAGCACCCGGTCATGCAGCGCTGGTGGGCGTACATGGCCGACCTGATGCGCGCCAACCCTGACGGTTCGCCAGTGGCCGAGCCCCTGCCCTGCATGTTCCACCTGGACTGATGCCCATGCAGGACACGACTCTGGACCTGACCCTGGTCATAGACATAGGCAAGAGCCACGCCAAACTGCTGCTGGTCAACGACAGCGGCGAAGTGCTGGAGCAACACGGCCGCAAGAACGCGCCGGTAATGACGGCTCTGGGCTATACCGCGCTGGACATCGGCGGCCTGACCGACTGGATGTGCTCCACCCTGGCCGCGTCACCACTGACCCGGCGCTGCGCACGCGTGATTCCCTGCACCCACGGCGCAGCGTTTGTCGCACTGGACGACAGCGGCCTGGCCTGGCCCGCACTGGACTATGAATTCGACGGCTACGCGGGCCAGACCAGCCCGCTACACCAGGCCTACCAAAGCCAGCGCGATGCCTTCGAGGCCACGCTGTCGCCCGACCTGCCCATGGGCCTGAACGCGGCCCGCCAGCTCTACTGGCTGCAACACACCCATCCGGACGCCTGGGCCCGTACCCGCACCCTGCTGCCCTACCCGCAGTATTGGGCCTGGTGGCTCAGCGGCGTGGCCGCCAGCGAGGTATCGTCCCTGGGCTGCCACACCCAGCTGTGGATACCCGACAAGCAGGGCTATTCCGCCCTGGCCCAATCGCAGGGCTGGGCGGCACTGTTCGCCCCGCTGGCCCCGGCCTGGCAGGTATTGGGCACGGTGCGCCCGGCCCTGGCTGAGGCATTGGGCTTGCCCCTGGCCTGCGAGGTCCACGCAGGTGTGCATGACAGCAATGCCTGCCTGGCGCGCTACCTATCCAGCACGCAGGACCTGACCGTGGTGTCGTCCGGCACCTGGACGGTACTGATGGCACCCGACGCCCCCACGGCCACGCTACGCGCGGAATGCGACATGCTGTGCAACGTCAACGTGCTGGGCCAGGCTACGCCCACCGCCCGCTTCATGGGCGGCCGCGAATTTGCCGCCATCCTGGACGGCGCGCCGCCCGACCTGGGCACGCTGGATGACGTGCAGCAGTTGCTGCACAGCCACACCGTTGCCCTGCCCAGCTTTGCGCCGCAGGGCGGCCCGTTCATGCACCGCGCAGGGCAAGTACTGCGGGGCGGCAAGACTATCGCCTTGCAAGTGCTGCCCCCAAGCCAACGTTCGGCCCTGGCGGCCCTGTACTGTGCCCAAATCACCGTCTGGCTGGTGTTGCAGCTGCGCCCGGCCAGCGCCACTGCCACCGTGGTCGTGGAAGGCCCGCTGGCGCACAACCCTCTGTACCTGGGCCTGCTGCAGGCCTTGTTGCCCGGCCACCAGTGCCAGGCCAGCACCGATGCCATGGAAGGCACGGCACGCGGCGCCTGGATGCTGAGCCGCTGGCCCGCGCCTGCCACGGCGCACAGCCTGCAAGCCGCGCCCCGATACGCGCTGAATGCGCCGAATGCGCTGGACGAACTGCAGGGCTACCACACAGCCTGGCTGAACGCCCTGCACTGATCACTATGGTTTTCATAGCTGCTAGCGCAGGATTTATCTGCGCCAGAGGCCGGTTTCATACAAATTGCCAAACACACAACACTTCAGCACAAACAGCACGTCACTTGCGCTATCAAATAAGTAACTACCCAGGCAGATAAAAACTGCGCAAAACCTCGTTTATTTATAGAAAATTAGCCCCTCTGGCGTAATGTCAGGCACTTTGCGAACCACTATCATGTAAAGCGATGACCACGCCTTGCATGCCCGCCCATTCGCTTCAGAACACCACCTCAGACGGCGCTCCTGACGATCAGCCCATGCCCGCCTTCGCCCAGCCGGGTGCCAGCTTCGGTAGCTACACCGTGCTGGAAACGGTGTACCAAGGCCGGCGTTCCCTGGTACTGCGCTGTCTGCAGGCTGGCCAGCCCAAGGTTGTCAAGTTTTTGCGCCAGGCCCGGCTGGAGCCAGGCGACGTGGCCCGCTTTCGCCGTGAATTCGAGCTGTCGCGCCGTGTCACGCACCCGCATGTGGTCAGCGCCGAAACGTTGGACAGCCATGGCGGCATGCTCTTTCTCGCCATGGCCGATGACAACGCCGTCTCCCTGCGCAGCCTGCTGCAGCAAGGCACTCTGCCGGTGGCAGACGCGCTGCACATCGCCCTGGCGGTAGTGGACGCGCTGGAGGCCATCCACGTGCGCGACATACTGCACAAGGACATAGGCCCGGGCAACATCATCGCCAGGCTGGGCAGCGCACCCGGCCAAGCCACGGTAAAGCTGATCGACTTCGGCATTGCCGCCGACATGTCGGTGGAACGCACCCAAACCGCGAACCTGCGCGAGCTGGAGGGCACGCTGGCCTACATGGCGCCCGAGCAGACCGGCCGCATGAACCGCGACCTGGACTACCGCGCCGACTTCTACGCTCTGGGTGCCACGCTGTTCGAGCTGCTCACCGGCACCCCGCCGTTTGGCCACACCGCCGACCCAGTAGAGGCTGTGCACGCCCACCTGGCGCGCACCCTGCCCCCGTTGCTGTCGTTGCGGCCCGACGCGCCCCCGGTATTGGCCGCCCTGCTGGAACGTCTGCTGGCAAAGGAACCCGAGGCCCGCTTCCAAAGCCACCCGGTGCTGCGACGCGACCTGCAACACATATTGCAGCACCTGCAGACCCCACACTTGCGCGACGCCCTGGTGCTGGCGCAGGGCGATTTATCCGAGCGCTTCCAGGTTTCCGGTCGGCTGTATGGTCGCACGCAAGACGTACAGCGCATGCTGGCTGCCTTCGAAGCAGCGGCCAGCGGCAGTGCCCAGGCGATTACCGTCGCCGGTGTGTCCGGCATAGGCAAGACCGCCCTGGTGCACGAGGTACAGCGCAGCCTGCTGGGCCACCGTGGCCATATGGTCAGCGGCAAATTCAACCAGTTCAGCCAGCACACGCCCTGCGCGGCCTTTCTGCAAGCGCTGGAGCAGCGCGTGCGCCAGGTGCTGGCCCTGCCAGCGGCGGAGCAAAGCCTGTGGCGCAACGCCCTGCTGCAGCAATTGGGCCCAAACACAGCTGTCGCCCACGCAGCCCTGCCGGAGCTAGGCCTGCTGCTGGGCGATGATCTGCTGCCCCCGGTACCGCTGGGCCCCACCGAGGCAGAAAACCGCTTTCTGCGCAGCATGCAGCTGTGCTTTGCCGCCCTGTCCCGCGCCGATGCCCCTCTGGTGGTGTTCATTGACGACCTGCAGTGGGCCGACCGCGTGTCCCGCCGCCTGCTGCGTGAGCTGGCGCTGGACGAAGGCCTGCAGCACCTGCTGCTGATAGGCGCCTACCGCGCCGACGAAGTGCCCGCCGGCCACCCGCTACTGCAAGACCTGGCCGCCCTGGCCGACAACGGCGGCCGCCATACCGCCCTGGCCGTGGGCCCGCTGCAGGTGGATGACGTTGCCCAGTTGCTGGCCGACAGCCTGCACCAGCCCGTGGCGCAAGTACAGGCACTGGCCAGCCTGTGCATGGCCAAAACTGGGGGCAACCCGTTCTTCCTGGCGCGCTTCCTGGAAGACCTGTACCGCCGCCGCCTCATCTGGCTGGACCGCAGCGGCCCCTGCTGGCGCTGGTCCGAAGAACACATCCAGGGCGAACGCATTGCCGACAACGTGGTCGGACTGATGCTGGAGCAATTGCGCCGCCTGCCACCCGACACGGGCACCCTGCTGACCACCGCCGCCTGCCTGGGCAGCCGGTTTGCGCTAAACACGCTGAGCCAGGCCTGCGAAAGCAACGAACACGCCGTGCTGCGCGCCCTGGCTCCGGCCTTGCATGCCGGGCTGCTGGTGCCGCAGGACGCGCGCTACAAATGGATCAGCATGCTGCAAGCCCACGAGAGCCAGGGCGTGCATGTAGAGCTGTCCTTCGTGCATGACCGGGTGCAGGAAGCCGCTTATCTGCTGACCAGTGCCGACCAGCGCCCTGCGCTGCACCTGCGCATAGGCCGCCTGCTGCGTGACGGCAGCCAGCGCCAGCAACCCGACTTTGCCGTCGTCAACCATCTCAACCAGGGCCAGGCCCTGCTGCACAACGCCGCCGAGCGCCTGCAGCTGGCAGGCTTCAATGCCCGCGCTAGCCACCTGGCTCGCGACGCCGCCTCCTTCGACCTGGCCGCCGACTATGCCGCCCAGGCCATTGCGCTGTATGGCGACGCACATTGGCAGCAAGACCCGGTCGCCACCCTGGCCCTGCATGTGCACGCCGCCCGCATGGCCGCGCTGAAGGGCGACAGCGAGGCCATGGACCGCTGGATCAGCGCCGGCCTGGCGCACACCACGGCGCCCAGCGACCACGCCAGCCTGCTGGACGTACGCATCGAATCCTTTTACGCCTCCGGCCGGCTGGACGAAACCCTGGAGCTGGGCCTGGCCGTGCTACGCCTGCTGGGTACCGAGCCACCCGCGGCCGCCACACCAGCAGAAGCCATGGCGCTGGTGGCCGCCATGCGCGACACCATCCAGGCCCTGGGCTTCGAGGGCCTGGCCGCCCGCCCCGCCATGACCGAGCCGCTGTACCTGCAACAACTCAGCGTGATCGCCAAGATGACCGCCGCCGCCTACATCGCCCGGCCCGCGCTGCTGCCGCTGCTGACTGTGCTGCAGGTGCGCCTGATGGTGGCCCACGGCCATGCACCCGGCGCAATGTCGGCCTATTCGGTCATGGGCCTGATGGTGGCTGAATTTCTGCAGGACTACCGCTTTGGCTACCAGTTGGGCCGCGTCTCCATGGAGCTGCTGGAGCAGCACGGCTGGCGCCACGTGCATGCGCATGCGGGCTTCTCCTTCAACTCCTTTTTGCGCCATTGGATAGAGGGCATTTCCAGCGGCCTGCCGGCCCTGATGGAGGTGCACCGAGACGGACTGGAAACCGGCAGCCTGCGCCATGCGGGCCTGTCCATGTATGTGCACGACTACCACGCCTTCCTGTCCGGCATGCCACTGGCCGACCTGAGCACCGAGCAGGAACAGCATGCCGCCACGCTGCGCCGCATCCGCCAGCCGGTAGCGCACGACTACCTGGCCGCGCTGCGCGCCACCCTGCAGGCTCTGCACCAGCCCCGCTTCGCAGAGCAGCCGCTGGAAACACCGCAGTTTTCCGCCCAGCAGCTGGAGCAGACTTACACCGCGCGCGCCGACCAGACCGGCACCATGTTCCTACAGGCCTGGCGCTGCATGCTGCATGCGCTGGCCGGCCAACCCGAAGCCGCGCTGGCCGCTGGCGACGCGGCCCAAAAGCTGTTCCCCGCCGGGCGCGGCATGGTGGTGGTGCCGTTCTGCGTCTTCTTCAGCGCCATGGCCGCCCTGGACTGCGCTGCAGCCGACGAAGCCACGTCCGCGCGCTGCCAGGCAGCACTAGCCCGGCTCAGCCTGTGGGCGCAGACCTGCACCGATGTGCGGCCGCTGCAGCATCTGCTGCAAGCCCATCTGCAGCCTGAAGATGCGGGCCTACCCGCCCAGGAGGCCGAATTCCAAGCCGCCCTGCAAGCGGCGCAGCAGCTCCACAACCTGTTCCTGCTGGGCCTGGTCCACAGTTACCACAGCCGGGCCCTGGCCCGCGCCGGCCAATCGCTGCAGGCCCAGGCCGCCCGGGCCGAGGCGCGCGCCATATTTTTACGTTGGGGCGCACATGCCCTGGTAGAGCAACTGGACCGAGCCCACCCACAGCCGGCACCCATCGCCCCACCGGTGCACGATGCCACCGATACCGTGCTGGCGGTGCCCGCCAGCGCGCTGGACCTGTCCACGCTGATGAAAAGCGTACAAGCCATCACCGCTGAAAGCGCCCTGGACGAACTGCTCACGCGCCTGGTCCATGTGCTGCGTGAAAATGCCGGCGCCAGCCGCGCCGCCATCGTGCTCGGCGACCACCGCCGCTGGCAGCTGCAAACCGACAGCAGTGCCGCCGACAGCGCCAGCGTGCTGGAAGACCTGGCACTGGAAGACGCCGGCCACCGCCTGCCCCTGGAAATATTGCGCACCGTACTCAGCACCGGCCAGCCCGTGGTGGTGCACGACGCCAGTAGTACCCCGGCCTGGCAACGCCTGCCGTATTTCAGCAGCCACCTAGCGCACTCGGTGCTATGCATGCCACTGCTGCGCCAGGGTAAGACCATGGGTGCGCTGTATCTGGAAAATGCTGCAGTCAGCGGTGCCTTCTCGCCAGAGCGCATACAGTTTCTGGAGCTGCTCTCGGGCAATGTGGTCAACGCCATCGACAACGCCCGCCTTGTGGCCGAGCTGCGTGGCCTGGCCGACACGCTGGAGCAACGCGTAGCCGAGCGCACCCGTGCGCTACGCGAGAGCGAGGCCCGCACCCTGAGCATTCTGCGCAATGCCCCGCTACCCATGACGGTAACCCGCCTGTCGGACAACGTATTTGTCTATGTCAACGAGCGCGCGGCCGAGCTGGCCGGCATGCCGGCAGACGCCCTGATGGGTCATGCGCCTTACAGCCTGTACCGCAACCCTGAAGACCGCGTGCGGATGCTGGCCCAGTACCAGCGCGATGGTGCGCTGCGCGACTTTGAAGTCTGCCTGGGCTCGCCCGAGAACCCAGAGGTCTGGGCCCTGGTGTCCATGGTGCCCATTACCTACGATGGCCACGCCTGCGTGCTATCGACCGTGATCGACATCACCGAGCGCAAGTCCATGGAAACCACCCTGCGCCAAATTGCCTCCACCGACAGCCTGACCGGCATGGCCAGCCGCAGCCACTTCATGGAATGCACCGAGGCCGAGCTGGCCCGAGCCCGCCGCTACGAACACCCGCTGTCCATAGTGATGCTGGACGTGGACCACTTCAAGCAAATCAACGACCGCCACGGCCATGCCGTGGGCGACCAGGTGCTACGCGGACTGGGCACCACCTGCCGCAACCTGGTGCGTCAACAGGATGTGGTGGGCCGGCTGGGTGGCGAAGAATTCGCCATCCTCATGCCCAACACCGATCCACAGAACGCCGTGGCCCTGGCCGAGCGCTTGCGCGTAGCTCTGGCCACCCTGCCCATGGCCCTGGCCCTGGCCCACGGCGCAAGCCTGACCGTCACAGCCAGCTTCGGCGTGGCCACTCTGCAGCCCGAAGACACGCTGGACAGCCTGCTGGCCCGTGCCGACACCGGCCTGTACCAGTCCAAACACGCGGGGCGCAACCGCATCAGCTGCGCCGACCTGCCCAGCACGGTGTGACAAGCCTGCCGCCAGCGCTCTCTTTTTGATAGCTTCTTGCGCAGCTACTACCAGCGCTACAGCCTTGTTTTTCATATATCCAGATGCGGGAAAGGTATATGCATCTGCATTTACACTTACAGGGTGCGCACTTGTTGGTGCGCAGCAGCGTTCTCAGGGCGGGGTGAAATTCCCCACCGGCGGTAATGGCAGCAATGCACAAGCCCGCGAGCGCCTGCAGATGGCAAACATCCGCAGGGTCAGCAGATTTCGGTTTGATTCCGAAGCCGACGGTCATAGTCCGGATGCAAGAGAACGCGTCCCTTGCAGCCTTGTGCCGTGCGCGGCGCTTGGCTGGGCGGGTGCGCGTGCGTCCTGGGTTTGGAAACTTTTAATGTGTTGAAGCCCTATGACCACGACCGCAAAATTCTCCGGCAACATCCGCGTTGCCTTCGTTCAAGCCACCTGGCACGCCGACATCGTCAACCAGGCGCGCGACGGCTTTCTGGCTGAAATGGCCCGCCACGGCGTTGCCCGTGAATCCATTACCGTGATTGAACTGCCCGGTGCTTTCGAGATTCCGCTGCACGCCAAGAAGCTGGCCCAGTCTGGCCAGTTCGATGCCATCGTGGCCGGTGCGCTGGTGGTGGACGGCGGTATTTACCGCCATGAATTCGTGGCCACTGCGGTGATCCAGGGCCTGATGTCGGTGCAGTTGGAAACCGGTGTGCCAGTGTTCTCTGCCGTGCTGACACCGCACCACTTCCATGCCGGTGCCGAACACCAGCAGTTCTTCAGCGACCACTTCGTACACAAGGGTATGGAAGTGGCCCAGGCCTGCCTGCGCACGGTGACCAGCCTGCGCCAACTGGACGCGCTGACGAAGTAAGAAGCAGCTGCTAAGGGCCTGTTGCCTTAATGCAGCATCAGTGTGCGTTCACCCTTGCACTTGCCGGCGCGTGCCGGTGGGCTGCACAGGCCGCACACATACTGGCGGGGGTTCTCGTATAGCTCGGTAACGAACTTGCCGCCGCAACCGCTGCACTGCGTCATGTTCAGCATGTTCGCATCGACAAACTTCACCAGGCGCCAGGCGCGGGTAAAGGACAGCAGCGGGTCGATCTCGGCGGCCAGGATCTGCTCGCTGTACAGGCGGTAGGCCTTGGTCAACGTGTCGATCGAGTCCAGGTCCACGCTCTTGGACAAATATTCGTAGATGTTGAGAAACAGCGACGAATGGATGTTTTCTTGCCACGACAAAAACCAGTCGGTGGAGAACGGCAATTGGCCTTTGCTTGGCGACTTGCCCGACACTTCCTTGTACAGGCGCAGCAGGCGCTCGTAGGACAGGTCGGTCTCCGACTCCAGCACTTGCATGCGTGCGCCCATGCGGATCAGCATCGCGGCACGTTCAATTTGCTGGGAATCCTGCAGCACGCTCTTGACGGGTTTGGTTGCCATGGTGCGCTCCTTACAGGACTTCGGCCACGCGGCCAGCCATCAGGATGTTGGCGTGCAAGATGTTGGTGGCCGAGTTGCCCACCTTCTTGATGTCGTGGTTGGTCAACAAGCTCCACACCAGGCTGTCTTCCACGCGGAAGTGGCACAGCAGCATATTGCCCGACGCCAGTTTCAAAATTTGTGCTGCCGACAATGCGCCGAGGATGTCGGCGGCTTCTTCATTGATGCCCAAGCGGAACAAGGCCTCGGCCTTGTCCTGCCGAATCAGGCTTTGCGCCAGCATGAGGTACGTCAGATTGGCCTCGCGGATTTCGGCAATGATCTGTTCGCTGTTCATGGTGATGTCCTTTGGGGCTGACCCCGTTCAAGCCCAGTTCAGGCCGCATATTGCTTGTCGCAAATTGCTTCTTCCCGATCCGTTGAAATGGATTGTGAATACCCCCCAATCAAAAATTAAGTCGGGGTAGAGCCATCCCGCATGTCAGGCTTTCAAGGGCGCGTGTAAGGTTTTTTCTTACACGCTTGTCAGCCGGCTCAGGGCAGTTCCGCGACCGGGTCCCGCCCCATCAGAGCGGAGACCACGTCAGCCGGGCGCATACGTCCGTCCAGCAAGGCCACCACGCCCTCGGTAATGGGCATGTCCACACCCAGGGCCCGGGCGCGCTGCAGCACCGTGCGGGCGCTGTACACGCCCTCGGCCACATGGCCCAAAGAAGCCACTGCCTGCTCCAGACTGTGGCCCTGGGCCAACAGCAAACCCACTTGGCGGTTGCGGCTAAGGTCACCTGTAGCGGTGAGTACCAGATCGCCCAGGCCGGACAAACCCATAAAGGTCTCGGCCTTGGCTCCCAAGGCCAAGCCCAAGCGTGTCATTTCGGCCAGGCCCCGTGTGACCAGGGCGGCCCGCGCATTCAGGCCCAGGTGCAGGCCATCACACAGGCCGGTGGCGATCGCCAGCACGTTCTTCACCGCGCCGCCCACCTCCACACCGGCCACATCGTCGCTGGCGTACACGCGCAGCGCCGGGCTATGGAAGGCCGCCACCAGGGCGTCGCGCACATGGACCTGGTGACTGGCAGCCACCAGCGCCGTGGGCTGGCCCCGCGCCACTTCCTGGGCAAAGCTGGGGCCGCTCAAAACGCCGTAGCCGGCGTCCTGCCATTGCGGATTTTTTGCTATTAATTCAGTAGCTACCTGCGCACGTATTTCGTGCGCTAGCAGCCCAAAAGACTTAGAACCCGGTGGCTCGAAACCCTTGCACAGCCAGGCGACCGGCGCAGCGCACGCGGCCACCAAGCCCAGCATGGAACGCAGGCCCGACATGGGCGTGCCGACGATCACCAGGTCGTGCCCGGCAAGCAGGCTGGCCAGGTCTTCTACGGTGGAGGAGCAGAGTTGCAACGCATCCGGAAAGCGAATGCCCGGCAGATACCGGGCATTGCAGCGATCGGCCTGCATGGCCGTCGCCTGTTGCGGATCGCGCGCCCACAGCGTGACGGCGTGGTGCGCAGACGGGTTTTGGGCGGCGCTGATGGCCAGCGCCGTACCCCACGCACCCGCGCCCAGCACGACAATTTTCATGGCAGGCTGGGAACGCTGGTTTTACTGCAGCGTGGCAGTAGGTGCCTCGGCCGACGCAGCAGCGGCGTTGGCTTGCTGCTGTTCGTACATAGCCTGGAAATTGATTTCCGCCAGATGCACTTGCGGGAAGCCCGCGCGCTGCACCAGGTCGGCCACGTTGCCGCGCAGGTAGGGGTAGACGATTTGCGGGCAGGCAATACCGATGATCGGGCCCATCTGCTCTTGCGACATATTGCGGATTTCAAAAATACCGGCTTGCTTGGCTTCCACCAGGAACACGGTTTTTTCAGCAATCTTGGTTTGTACGGTGGCGGTCACAGCCACTTCAAAAATGCCGTCGGCCACAGGGTTGGCTTCCACACCGAGTTGGATTTCCACCGAAGGCTGGGCAGGATCCAGCAGGATGCCGGGGGAATTGGGCTGCTCCAGCGAAGCCTCTTTCAGGTACACGCGCTGGATTTGGAATACGGGATCTTGTTGCTCGGACATGTAATTCTTTCAATTCGAATCAAAAACAAAGCCCGCCAAAACAGCTCGGCGGGCTAAAAAGCAGACGGATTATTGCCGATCGGGATGACGGTTCACGCAGCGTTCAGCAAGGGCAGCAAACCACCTCGGCCATCCAGCGCTACCAGATCATCGCAACCACCCACATGGGTATCACCGATGAAGATTTGTGGCACGGTGCGCCGACCGGTAATTTCCATCATGGTCGCCCGCGCGTCCGGCAATTGGTCTATGCGGATCTCGTCAATGGATTCCACGCCCTTGCTCTTGAGGATTTGCTTGGCGCGTATGCAATACGGGCAAACAGCGGTGGTGTACATCTTCACAACTTGCATGGGCAGTTACTTTCGGCAAAAACATAAAACTTTATTTAAGGCCGTATCAGGACTTTTCAATCGGCAGATTGGCTTCTTTCCAGGCCTTCAGGCCGCCGCTGAGCACTTCGGCCTGCTCGTAGCCCAGCTTTTTGGCCACAGCCAAGGCGCGGTTGGCACGCGCGCCTGTGGCGCATACCAGGATCAAGGGCAGGCTCTTGTTCTTCACCGTGCTGGTGAGCTTGTCTTCCAGCTGGGCCAAAGGAACGTTCTTGGCACCGCCCACATGGCCGGCAGCGAACTCTTCGGCTTCGCTCACGTCCACCACCACGGCTTTTTCGCGGTTGATGCGCTGCACAGCACCGTTGGCCGTCAGGGTTCCAGCTTTGGCGCCATTGGCCAGGACCGGCCACAACAAGCCCGCACCGGAGGCCGCCGCCACCGCTATCAACATCCAGTTATCCAGTAAAAACTTCACTTTGCACCTTTATTTGGGGTTAACCGGGACTTGCCCGAACCGGCGATTTTAGAATGGCGGGGTAGCGATCGCTTGGGACGCTATTTAAATACAACCTGCCTACACGCCACATGTACAAACTCGTTCTGATCCGCCACGGCGAATCCACCTGGAATCTTGAAAACCGCTTCACGGGCTGGACCGATGTGCCCCTGACCGAAACCGGCATCGAGCAAGCCAAGCAATCCGGCCGCCTGCTAAAGGCCGATGGCTACGAGTTCGACGTGGCCTACACCAGCGTGCTCAAGCGCGCCACCCACACCCTGTGGCACTGCCTGGACCAGATGGACCGCACCTGGCTACCCGTGGTGCACAGCTGGCGCCTGAACGAACGCCACTACGGCGCGCTGCAAGGCCTGAACAAGGCCGAAACCGCCAAGCAGTACGGCGATGACCAGGTGCTGGTCTGGCGCCGCAGCTACGACACGCCGCCACCGGCCCTGGAAGCCACCGATCCACGCAGCGAGCGCGGCGACATCCGCTACGCCAAGCAGTCACCTGAGCAAATCCCGCTGACCGAGTGCCTGAAAGATACGGTCGCCCGCGTGCTACCCTTCTGGAATGAATCCATGGCCCCAGCCATCAAGGCGGGCAAACGCGTGGTACTGGCCGCGCATGGCAACTCCATCCGTGCGCTGATCAAGTACCTGGACAACATCTCCGACGACGATATCGTGGGCCTGAACATCCCCAACGGCATCCCCCTGGTGTACGAACTGGACGCCGACCTGAAACCCATTCGCCACTACTACCTGGGCGATGCCGAAGCCGCAGCCAAGGCAGCGGCTGCCGTTGCGGCCCAAGGCCAAAAGAAATAGGCTTCAAAAAGGTTTACATGGAACGTATCCGTACAAACGGATATCAACGTGTATATTGACAGCGACTTGAAAGATGCTTATGGGCCAGAAACTCAAAATTACCGGCTGGGTTGCCGCCGGTGCTATCGCCGGGGCCTTAACCACGGTCTCGCTGCAAACTGTTGCGCGGGGCGCGATGGCGCCACTGCCGCTGGAAGAGCTGCAACAACTGGCTGCGGTCTTCGGCATGGTCAAAACAGACTATGTGGAGCCGGTGGACGAGAAAAAGCTGATCAGCGATGCCATCTCCGGCATGGTTGCCAGCCTGGACCCCCATTCGCAGTACTTTGACAAAAAGTCTTTCAAGGAATTCCGCGAAGGCACAACCGGCCGCTTTGTCGGTGTGGGCATCGAAATCACCCAGGAAGACGGCTTGGTCAAGGTGGTTTCACCCATCGAAGGCTCCCCGGCCTTCCGTGCCGGCCTGAAGCCCAATGACCTGATCACCAAGATCGACGACACGGCGGTCAAAGGCCTGGCATTGAACGAAGCCGTCAAGCGCATGCGCGGTGAGCCCAATACCAAGGTCAGCTTGACGATCTTCCGCAAGGATGAAAACCGCAGCTTCCCGGTCACCATCACCCGCGAAGAAATCCGCACCCAATCGGTACGTGCCAAGGTGGTCGAGCCCGGCTATGCCTGGATCCGCCTAAGCCAGTTCCAAGACCGTACGGTAGAAGACTTCGCCCGCAAGATCGAAGACATCTACAAACAGGAACCCAAGCTCAAGGGCCTGGTACTGGATTTGCGCAACGACCCCGGTGGCCTGCTGGATGCCGCGGTCGCCGTGTCTGCCGCCTTCCTGCCTGAAAACGTGACGGTGGTGTCCACCAACGGCCAGTTGGCAGACAGCAAGTTCACCTACAAGGCCTCGCCCGAGTTTTACCAGCGCCGTGGCGCCGACCCCCTCGCCCACCTGCCCGCAGCCCTGAAAACCGTGCCGCTGGTGGTGCTGGTAAACGAAGGCTCGGCTTCGGCCAGCGAAATCGTGGCCGGCGCCCTGCAGGACTACAAGCGTGGCACCCTGATGGGCAGCCAGACCTTTGGCAAAGGCTCGGTGCAAACCGTGCGCCCCCTGGGACCAGACACCGGCCTGAAGCTGACTACCGCGCGCTACTACACGCCTAGCGGCAAATCCATCCAGGCCAAAGGCATCGTGCCGGACGTAATGGTGGACGACTCCGAAGAAGGCAGCCCCTACGCGGCCCTGCGCATGCGCGAAGCCGATTTGGACAAGCACCTGAACAGCGGCCAAGGTGAAGAGAAGAAAGACGAAGCCCGTGAAAAAGCCCGCGAGGAAGCCCGCAAGCGACTGGAAGCCGAGGCACTCAAGCCGATTCCTGAGCGCAAGCCAGCTCCCGAGTTCGGCAGCGACAAGGACTTCCAGCTGATCCAGGCCATCAATCAGCTGAAAGGCCGGCCAGTGCTGGTCAGCAAGACACAAACAGAACGCGCAGAAGAGAAAAAAGAGAATTAAGCGCCTTTACCCCCACACAATGCCCCGGCTTACGGGGCATTTTTCTTTGTCCACGACAATTGCCGCATGAACGACGAGCAACTTCTACGCTATTCACGCCACATCCTGCTGGACGACATCGGGATTGAAGGCCAGGAGCGCCTGCTGGCGTCCCGGGCGCTGGTGATTGGCGCGGGCGGACTGGGCTCACCCGTTGCCCTCTACCTGGCGACTGCGGGCGTAGGCCAGATCAGTCTGGTGGACCACGACACGGTAGACCTGACCAATCTGCAGCGGCAAATCGCCCATACGCTCGAGCGTGTCGGCAGCGCCAAGGTGGACTCGGCCCGCCAGTCCATGGAAGCCATCAATCCTGAAATCCAGATCAACGCCATCCAGGCCCGTGCCAATGCCGAGCTGCTGGACCGCCTGGTGGCGGATGCGGATGTGGTGGTGGACTGCTGCGACAACTTTGCCACCCGGCACGCCATCAACGCCGCCTGCGTGCGCCACGGCAAACCACTGGTGTCAGGCGCCGCCATCCGCATGGACGGACAAATCAGCGTATTCGACCCACGCTCGCCGCTATCGCCTTGCTATGCTTGTGTCTTCCCACCCAGCGAGGATTTCGAGGAAACCCGGTGCGCAGTCATGGGTGTGCTGGCACCACTGGTCGGCATCATTGGTGCCATGCAGGCCACCGAGGCCATCAAACTGCTGAGCGGCGCAGGCAGCTCCCTGGCTGGTCGGCTGCAAATGCTGGATGCCCGCAGCATGGCCTGGAATGAAATTCGCATTCCCCGTGACCCAGGCTGCAGCGTCTGCGGTCAGCGGCATACATCCTGACCCGTATACTCCTATTTTCATAGCTAGAAGCCCAGGCAATATATGCGGAGAGCGCTAAAAAAGTTCCACATCTTCGCCCCACATTGCCAATGAATACTGCGGCACGACTACAGCGCTGGTTTCCCTTCCTGGCCTGGCCCCGACCTGATCGCAGCACGCTGGTGGGCGAACTCTGGGCGGGCTTGACCGTAGGCATGATGCTCATCCCCCAGGGCGTCGCCTATGCCGCGCTGGCAGGTATGCCGCTGGTCACCGGAATTTACGCCTCCATGCTGCCGGCTTTGGTTGCCGTGCTGTGGAGTTCATCGACCCGCTTATCCGTAGGTCCTACGGCCCTGAGTGCACTGCTGGTGGGCAGCGCGCTGCTAGGCATGGCCGAGCCGGGCAGCGCCCAATGGGTGAAATTGGCCGTCTGGCTGGCTCTGCTATGCGGCCTTCTGCAAGTATTGCTAGGTCTGGGACGCTTTGGTTGGCTGCTGAACCTGGTCAGCGCACCGGTCTTGACAGGTTTCACCCAGGCTGCAGCCGTGCTGATTCTGCTGTCTCAATTGCCTGCGTTGTTGGGCCTGCACGGCTCTCTGCCCAGCTTGTTGCAACAGCCCACGATGGACCTGCAGGCTGCAGCCTTTGGCCTCGGTGCCTGGGCAGTACTAGCCATGGGCAAGCGCTGGCTGCCCAAGTTTCCCACCTTGATGCTGCTGGTCGTCGCCAGTGCTGCGCTGAGTGCCCAGCTGGGTTTTGCCGACCATGGCGGCGCGGTCGTTGGCCACCTGCCCGCAGGCCTGCCCTCCTTGCAATGGCCCGCCATGCTGGGCTGGTCCGAGCTGGGCAGTCTGGCCCTCCCTACTCTGGTGCTGACGTTGATAAGTTTTCTGGAAACCGCCTCTAGCGCCAAGGTGGACAGCCAGCGCAGCGGCAAGCGCTGGAACGAGAACCAGGATTTGATCGGCCAGGGTATGGCCAAAATCGCATCGGGCCTGTGCGGTGCGTTTCCCACCAGCTCCTCGTTTTCGCGCTCGGCCATCAACCTCTATGCCGGCGCCAAGACCGGCTGGGCAACGATTTTTTCGGTACTGCTGGTGCTGCTGGTGCTGTTGTGGCTGACACCCTTGCTCTACCACGTGCCCCAGGCCGTGTTGGCAGCCGTGGTGGTGGCCGCCGTGTCCAGCCTGCTGCAGCCGGCCGAACTGCGCCGCATTTGGCGCGCAGCACCGGTGGAAGCCCTGACCTGCGCCACCACCTTTGTGCTGACCCTGGCAACCGCGCCCCGGCTGTACTGGGGTGTGCTGGCCGGGCTGCTGATAGGCTTGTCCCATTTTCTGTACCACCGGCTGCACCCTCGCATCATCGAGATCGGGCTGCACCCGGATGGCAGCCTGCGGGATCGCCACTTGTGGCAGTTGCCGATGCTGGCACCTGATACCTATGCGCTGCGCATGGATGCCGAGCTCGACTTCGCGTCCGCCAGTGCGTTGGAGCGCACGCTGATGGAACACCTGGCGCAACATCCCGGAACACGCCAGGTCTGCCTGTTTGCACAACCCATCAACCGCATCGATGCTACAGGCGTGGAAACCTTTGGCAAGCTGCGCCAAACCCTGGCGCAACGAGGCATCACCTTGCACATAAGCGGAATGAAATTACCGGTCGAACAAGTTTTACGTCGTGCCGGAGAGCTCCCCCCTGTAACATCCACACCGGAGCTGTTACAACTACACCGCACCGACCAGGATGCGCTCATCGCTTTGCAAAAGGAGCTGCAAGACTTCGTGATCTGACACCGGGTAGCACAGCAATCAAGGGCTGCATTGCACAAGTACCGCTTTTTATGACCTTACTGTTAAACTTTCTGCACTACTGATTGGTACTTTTGTGTCTGCACCGGCAACCTCACTTTCCATCGATTTGCACGGTTTGCATCTGGAGCCGGCCTGCGCCCTGCTCCAGATAGAGCTGCCTGCACCCGATGTGGCCGACCCTACAGCGTACCTGCAAAATATCCTGGACAGCTTGTGCGATCTATCCCTGCGCGACCCGCTCACAGGCCTGTCCAACCGCCGCCACTTCAATGCCGTGCTGGCTTCCGAGGTAGACCGTGTGGCACGCTCAGGCGAAGAAGCTCTGCTGTTGATGATCGACATTGACCATTTCAAAAAGGTGAACGATACCTATGGCCACGCCGCCGGCGACGAAGTCCTGCGGGTGATTGCCAAAACCTTGCAGACCTGCGTGCGCCCCATGGACACACTGGCACGCTTTGGCGGTGAAGAGTTCGTGGTGATATTGCCGTCCTGCCAGCCAAGCTTTGGCCACGTAGTGGCCGAACGCATACGCAGGGCTGTGGAAAATACCGTGATACCAATCTCCCCCGGACTCGATCTGAAGGTTACGATCAGCATCGGTGGCGCATTTGCACTGCAATGGATACGGTCTACCAGCGAACTCTGGACGGAGCGGGCGGACCAGCAACTTTATTTAGCCAAAACTACCGGGCGTAACCGCCTATGCCTGGAGCCCCCACCGGAAAGCAATGTCAGCGCGGAAGAAAAAAATCTGTTGTTTGGTCACCTGTCTGCCATCGAGCCGGCATGGGTTGAAATGTCGTCTAGCGCCACCTCTGATGGCGCTACACAAAGGTAAGCCGTGAGTAACAACAATACAACAACCTCGACCACTCCGGCAGGCGCCGGCGCCAAGGTATTGGCCATCACCAGTGGAAAAGGCGGTGTAGGGAAAACCTTTGTCTCGGCCAATCTGGCTGCGGCATTGGCCAAGCGCGGCCACCGCGTGCTGGTGCTGGATGCGGACCTGGGCTTGGCCAATCTGGATGTGGTGCTGAACCTGCACCCCAAGATCACGCTGCATGACGTGTTTACGGGCAAGGCGACGCTGGACGAGGCCATCATCAAGGCACCAGGCGGCTTCTCGGTACTGCTGGCCGGCTCCGGCATGGTGGAGTATTCACGCCTGACACCAGAGGTCCGCGACGAATTCCTGCAGGTAGTGCGCAGCCTGGTGCCGCGTTATGACGTGCTGCTGCTGGACACCGGCGCAGGCATCTCGGATGTGGTGCTGTTCTCGGTCTCCCTGGCGTCCGAAGTACTGGTGGTGGCCACTCCAGAACCCACGTCGCTTACCGACGCATATGCAGCCATCAAGGTGCTGGCCACCCAGCAAAAGCGCCAGCATGTGCGCATGATCATCAACCAGACGGCGCGTGCCGGCGATGGCCGAGCCATCACCACCCAGCTGCAGCAGGTGCTGGACCGCTTTGTAACCACCGGCACCGGGCGCTCGGTACGCCTGATCCACGTAGGCGACATTCCCGCCGACCTGGCGGTGCGTGAAGCCGTGATGCGACGCCAGCTGCTGCTGGTCAACACGCCGGGTTGCCCCGCTGCGCTGGCGATGTCCGAATTGGCACGCAAGCTCGATGAAACGGTGATCAGCCCCACGGAATTCAGCAAGGCTTGAGCGCACAGCGTCTCAGGCCGTGATGATCCACCCCTCCAGCGGGTCCATGTCAATGGGCAAGCCGTAGCGGGCAACACCTGCTGCATGCTGCTCAGCGGCCCACCCGGCCTGCAGCATGCACAGCACGGCATCCAGGGCATCGCCACTGGCATCGTCCACCAGGCTTTTGCGCTGGTCGGCATTGATACCCAAACGCAACCCCAGTCCTACCGCACCATGGGTGCCCTGCCCCGATTCCAGAGCCTGTACCAGGTCTTGGCGCGCCTGCAGACGCTCTGGCGTTTGCTTGGCTTTGTCATCGCTTTTATAACTGCGCCGTCCAACGCCAAGGGCACCCGGCTGCCAGCCGTCCAGCACCCGGCGCGCCAGCAAACCGGGGTAGGCCTCCAAGGCCGCGCGTCGGGGGTCACCAGAATACAGACCTGGGAAATCCACCCCGGCATCCAGCAACAAGGGAACGCCCGCATGCAACATATAGGCAACCGGTGGGTTCACCCACTTCATTGACGGACTGGAGCCAGCCGCAAAATCACAGCCGCGGTGGGCGAACTTACCGCCTGCCGGGCGGGCATCGCAAAAAGCCGCAAACTGCGACCGGACCTGGGCCCGGTCCAGGCCGGAAAAATGGCGTATGCAGTCCAGCCAGCGCAGCGGCCAACCCAGGGTTTCAACCAGCTCGCGGGGCAGGCCAAAGGGTAGATCGAATGCACCGACCCAGGCCTGGGGCTGGGCCAGTACGGCAGCAAAATCAGACAGGGAAGACAAACGCTCCAGCCGGGTCAACACCACGCATCCATCTGCATGGTGGCCCCAGGCCAGCACAATATTTTTATGCCGGGTCGGACTACTGGAAAAGTCACAGCCCAGCAGCGCAGGAGAGCCCATGCCCTAAGCTGCAGCAAGTACTAGAAGACGTCTAGACGCGGCCCACAATCGATGCGGTGGCCATCAGCTCTTCCAGCAGGGCCAACGAGACTTTGCCCGACACGGAATACGGGTCCAGCTCTGGCTTTTCTGCGTATTTCAAGAGAATGGACTGGTTCAGCCGCTGGATATTCACCTGGCCCATGGTCCAGCCACCAAAGCGGCGCTCGGAAATCTCTTCAAAATGCAGCAGCGCCACGTCTTTATGGCGTGCATCGCGCTGGATATGGCCGTACAGCTCATTGACCGGCATACGCCCGCCTTCAATGGCCTGCAGGAAGATACCGCCGCCATAGCAAAGAATGCCGGTGATGCCGCAGGTCGGGTTGTATTGACGCGACTGCGCAAGGATGGCCTCAATCGCAGCAGGGCTGGTATCCAGGGCGCGGCTGGCGTAGAGCAAGCGTACAAGCATGGTGTTAGCCCTTTCTGGGGAGGAGAGACAGGAATTCACGGCGCAGACTGGAGTCCTTCAGGAAAGCACCGCGCATGACCGAGTTGATCATCTTACTGTCCACATCTTTCACGCCGCGCCAGCCCATACAGAAATGGCTGGCCTCCATCACGATGGCCAGGCCGTCCGGCTGGGTCTTCTCCTGGATCAGGTCGGCCAGTTGCACCACGGCTTCTTCCTGGATCTGGGGGCGGCCCATGATCCACTCGGCCAGGCGCGCATATTTCGACAAACCGATCACATTGGTGTGCTCGTTGGGCAGCACTCCGATCCAGATCTGGCCCATGACTGGGCACAGATGGTGCGAGCAGGCGCTGCGCACGGTGATCGGGCCGACGATCATCAGCTCGTTTAAATGCTCGGCGTTAGGGAATTCGGTGATGGTGGGGGCCGCCACATAACGACCCTTGAATACCTCTTTCAGGTACATCTTGGCCACACGGCGGGCGGTGTTCTCGGTATTGTGGTCGTGTTCGGTATCGATCACCATGCTATTCAGCACACCCTGCATTTGCACGGTGACCTCATCCAGCAAGGCGTCCAACTCACCCGGCTGGATGAACTCGGAAATATTGTCGTTGGCGTTGAAACGCTTGCGCGCGGCCTTCAGCCGTTCGCGAATTTTCACGGATACAGGTGTGCCTTCCCCGTCTCGGGCATCAGCCAGCGCAGTGGGATTCATAGCATCGGGTGTTTTCATTAACATACAAGAATGGTAGCAGGGCAGGCAATAGCGCCGCGCGAAGGCACTGCAAAGCCCTTTTCAAAGTCGCCCCATCGGGGCCTGCTGCGAGCACAGCATAATCAGCCCCTTTTTCGAAACGCTGGCTCCCACAAAAAGAAACTATGGACAACATCGACCTACTCAACACACGTGAAAACTGGTACGCGGCCTTCTTTGCAGGAGACACCGACTTCATGGCCAGTGTGGAGGCCGACTCCTTCTGCGTAGTGCATGCGTCCGGAGTGCAATCCAAATGGGAACAATTGCACGGTATCTCCCGTGCGGTGCAGGCTGACCGTTGGTTTCCCAGCAATGCCTGCAAGCAGGACGCCAGCCTGTCGCTGCAAAACCATGGGGAATTCGTCGTGGTATCCGGCCAAAGCCATACGCTGATCGACGAAGAACGTCTGGGTAGCGTGTACTTCAGCGAACTCTGGCGCAAGCAGGCGCAGGACTGGCAAGTCATGCACCTGCACTACACGCCGGTGGAATAAGCTGGCAGCCAGCTCCTCCACCGATTGCTGTACTGAACTACTGGGTTGAGGCGCCCGATTCGAACCACTGTTTAATCATTGCGCGCTCGGCATCGGTGATGCCGGTGGCGTTGTTCATCGGCATGATTTTCGTCACCACCGCCTGTTGGTACACCGCCTGTGCGTGCTGCTGCAGGGCGGCCGGTGAGTCCAGACGCACATTCTTCATCTGCACCTGGGGGCCGTGGCACATATAGCAGCGCTGCGCCAGCAAGGGCTGTATCTTTTCATAAGGAAATGTGGCTACAGCGCTTGTATTACCTGCGGGAGCAGCTACGGAACTTATAGCATCCACGGGTGCAGGCCGCATCCACGCAATCGCCCCCACGATCACCGCCAGGCCGACCAGGGCATACGCTATGGGATGGCGGTTGCGGCCCAGCAGATAGCCGTGGCGCATCACGAAGAACTGGCGGATGGCCGCGCCCGCGAACATCATCAGCACCAGTACCAGCCAGTTCTGCGGGTGGCTGTAGGTAAAGCTGTAGTGGTTGCTCAGCATGGCAAACAGCACCGGCAACGTGAAATAGGTGTTGTGCACGCTGCGTTGCTTACCGCGCTGACCGTGGATCGGGTCCACCGGCTGGCCGGCCTTGATGGCCGCCACCACGGTGCGCTGGCCGGGGATGATCCAGAAGAACACATTGGCGCTCATGGTGGTGGCGATCATCGCGCCCACCAGCAGAAAGGCCGCCCGCCCGGCAAACCAATGGCAGGCCAACCAGGCCGCCACGCAGACCAACACCGCCACCAGCGCACCAACGATGGCGTCGCCATGCTTGCGCTTACCAAACAGCTGGCAGATGCTGTCATAGAACATCCAAAACACCACCAGGAACGATAGCGCGACACCGATCGCCGCGCCGGGCGACCAGTTCATCAGCGACTTGTCGATCAGGTAGGTGCTGGCATTCCACAGATAGGACACGGTGAACAGCGAAAAGCCGGTCAGCCAGGTGGAATAACTTTCCCAGTAAAACCAGTGCAGATGTTTGGGCAGCTGCGGCGGCGCCCCGGCGAACTTCACCGGGTGGTAGAAACCGCCGCCGTGCACGGCCCACAGTTCGCCACTCACGCCCTGTTTTTTGAGGTCTTCATCGACCGGCGGCGTCAGGCTGCTGTCGAGAAACACAAAGTAAAAGGAAGAGCCAATCCAGGCGATGGCGGTAATGACGTGGACCCAGCGCAGCAGCAGGTTGGCCCAGTCGAGGTAATAACTTTCCATATGCACTCTCACGCTTGACGGCACCCGCACGGGGCGCCAGTAGTTTCTCTGCCTACCACTGCGGGCACTGTAGGCAAAAAGAGATCGCGAACAAAAGCTGTGAGAGAAAGCCTTGCACCGCTGCGACCTGAACCTGTGATTCTATGGAGTAATGCTTTGCAACAACTGTGCCGCAACCGCAACCGCGATCACCTCGGGCTCCTTACCCGCAATGCCCGGCACACCGATGGGGCTGGTCACCCGGGCCAGTTCGGCCTCGCTAAAACCACGGGCCTGCAGCCGCTGGCGAAAGCTGGCCCATTTGGTACGACTGCCGATCAGGCCGATAAAAGGCAGGTCACCTTGGCTGCGCTGGCGCTGCAGGCAAGCCGCCACGATATCCAGGTCTTCGGCATGGCTGAAGCTCATGATCAGCACCTGGCTGCCGGGCCGCAGGTCGGGCACGGCTTTTTGCACCGGGTCGGAGTGTTCACAATACACATGGGCCGGCAGATCGGCAGGGAAAATGCCGTCGCGGCTATCTATCCAGCTCAGCTGGAATGGCAGGCGAGACAACACCTGCACCAAGGCATGGCCCACATGGCCGCCGCCAAACAAGGCCACGGGCCGGAGCTGTTGGGCGCACTGCTGACGAAGACGCGGTACATCCGCCGCCGTAATGAACTCGAAACGCAGGTAAACCACGCCACCACAGCACTGGCCCAGGCTAGGGCCCAGGGGATAGCGCAAAGTCTTTACTGCAACATCGCCGGCCTGCAAGCGCGCCCGGGCTTCAGCGATGGCCTGGAACTCCAGATTGCCGCCACCGATCGTGCCCACCAGATGATCGGCAAACACCGCCATCCAGGTCCCGGACTCCCGTGGCACCGAGCCTTGGGTAGACTCTACATAGATAAGCACCGCAGCCTTGGACTGCAAGTGGTGGAGTAAAACGTCAATATGTGTCACAGCAAGCAATCCGGCCAAGAGTGCAGTATGCACGGCTGCACGCGCTGCCCCAAGCCTTCAAAATAATGAAAAAACAACTCAAATACCTGCGTTTGAAACTAGCCGGCCTGTCCGCAGCCGCCGCGGCCTTGGTCGCGGGTTGCAACTCCACGCCAGCCCCCCAGCCCGCCGGCACGCCCACCCCGCCGTCGCCTCCCAACACCGCTGCGCCCAGCACCCCTCGCCCGGCCCAGCCTGCGCCGCCCAAGATATCCGTTGCCACCAACCCGCGCGACTACCGGCGCGATGCCGCCCGCCACCTGTATGACCGCAATGCGGAACGCATCTTCCAAGGCAAGTTGCAAGCCAATCTGTACGCGATCGGCGTGCTGGAAGTGCACCTGGACCGCAACGGCATGGTGACCGGCCTGCACTGGATGCGTGCGCCAAGACATGCCCCAGAGGTGATTGACGAGATCGAGCGCACCGTGCGCGCTGCCGCCCCCTTCCCTCCTCCCTCCCGCATGGGCAAGGTCACCTACACCGATACCTGGCTGTGGGACAAGAGCGGCCAGTTCCAGCTGGACACGCTGACCGAAGGCCAGCTCTAAGTTCACTACAAAAAATATAGCTGCCAGCGTAGGTAAATACTGCGCCAGCGGCCTATTTCTCTTAAGAACCTATCAGCTCCCCCGGTAGGTCGAATAGCTCCAGGGGCTGACCAGCAGCGGCACGTGGTAGTGCTGCGTCGTGTCGGCCACGCCGAAATCCAGGCTCACCTTGTTCAAAAACTGCGGTTCCGGCAGTGCCACGCCGCGCGCCGCAAAATAGGCCGCCACATCAAACACCAGTCGGTAGGTGCCGACCTGTAGTGCGTTGTTGTCAAACAGCGGCGCATTCGTGCGGCCGTCGTGGTTCAGGACATGGCGCTGCAGCAAGGTGGTGCTGTCGCCCTGGGTGGCATACAAATCCACCGCCATGCCGGCGGCCGGACAGCCGTGCATGGTGTCCAAAACGTGTGTGCTCAGTCCCATAGGTATCTCCACATAAACGGTTTCAAAACGTAAAACAGATGTGTATACAGTTCAGCAATTCCGCTATTATGGATGCATGGAAGCAAGCACCACCAACACCCATACGATCGTCGAAGCGCTGACCAAGGCCATTGTGGAACACCGGCTGCACCCAGGCACCAAGCTGGCCGAGCAGAAGCTGGCCGACCATTTCGGCGTCTCGCGCACCCTGGTAAGGCAAGCCCTGTTCCAGCTGTCGCAAAACGGCCTGATCCGCCTGGAGCCGGCCCGTGGCGCCTTCGTAGCCGCGCCTTCGGTGGCAGAGGCGCGCCAGGTATTTGCCGTGCGCCGCATGCTGGAGGCGGAAATCACCCGCTCCCTGGCCCGCAGCATGACGCCAGCCAAACTCAAGGTCTTGACCGACCATTCGGCCCTGGAGAAATCCGCCCTCAAAACCCAGGACAACAGCAACCGCGCCGAGCTGCTGGGCGACTTCCACATCCGCATGACCGAGCTGCTGGGCAACGATGTGCTGGTGCAAATGATGGTGGAACTGCTGTCTCGCTGCTCGCTGATCACCCTGATGTACCAGCCCGACAGCGCAGCCGAGCACTCCAGCGAAGAACACGACGCATTGATACAAGCACTCGCCGCACAGGACGAAGACCTGGCCGTGCGCCTGATGGACGAACACCTGCAACACGTGGAGGCCAGCCTGGCCTTCGACCGCAAAATTCCCAGTAACGACATCGCAATGGCACTGGCCTGACTTGTGCTTGAGGAGCCCTATGACCGAGACATCCGCCCCCCACCCCCACTACCCCCGTGACCTCGTCGGCTATGGCCGCAAGGTACCCCACGCGCAGTGGCCCAACCAGGCCAAGATCGCCGTGCAGTTTGTTTTGAACTACGAAGAAGGCGGCGAAAACAATGTGCTGCATGGCGACGCCGCATCGGAAACATTTCTGTCCGAACTGATCACTGCCCAGCCCTTCCCAGACCGTCACATGACCATCGAGTCCATGTACGAGTACGGCTCGCGCGTGGGTGCCTGGCGCATCCTGCGCGAGTTTGAAAAGCGCGGCTTGCCGCTGACCATCTTCGGTGTCTCCATGGCACTTGAACGCCACCCCGAGCTGACCCAGGCCTTCATCGACCTGGGCCATGAAATCGCCTGCCACGGCTGGCGCTGGATCCACTACCAAAACCTGCCCGAAGCCACCGAGCGCGAGCACATGGCTGTGGGCACGGAAATCATCCGCAAGCTAACCGGCGGCCAGTGGCCCCAGGGCTGGTACACCGGCCGCGACAGCCCCAACACCCGCCGCCTGCTGGCCGACCAGGGCGGTTTCAGCTACGACAGCGACTACTATGGCGACGACTTGCCCTTCTGGATGCCCACCACCAAGAGCGACGGCACGGTGGAGCCGCGCCTGGTCGTGCCCTACTCGCTGGACACCAACGATATGCGCTGCGTGCAGGTGCAAGGCTTCAACACCGGTGACCACTTTCTACAGTACCTGAAGGACAGCTTCGACGTGCTGTACGCCGAGGGTGATGAAGCTCCGAAGATGATGAGCATTGGCATGCACTGCCGCGTGCTCGGGCGGCCTGGCCGCTTCGGCGCACTGCAGAAATTCCTGGACTACGTGCAAAGCCACGAGCGCGTGTGGATCTGCCGGCGCATCGACATCGCCCGTCACTGGCACGCAACCCACCCCTACCAGGGCTAAGTGTCCATGGCACTGACGCTAGATTTCCTCAACACGGCTCCCCAGGAAACCGTGTTGCAGCAGTTGCCGGGCCTGTACGAGCACTCGCCCTGGATCGCCGAGCAGGCGTTGCAGCAGCGCCCGTTCCGCTCGCTGGCGCAATTCAAATACGCCATGGTGCAGGTACTGGCCGCCGCCGGCAAGCAGGCCCAGCTGGACCTGATACGCGCCCACCCGGACTTGGCAGGCAAGGCCATGGAGGCCAATAGTCTGACGGCCGAGTCCACCCACGAGCAAAACCAGGCCGGCCTGACCCGCTGCACGCCCGAAGAGCTGGCCCTGCTGCAGCAGCTCAATGCCGACTACCGTGCGCACAACGGCTTCCCTTTCATCCTGGCCGTGCGCGGCCCGCGCGGCACCGGCCTGCGCAAGCAAGAAATCATCAACACCTTCCAGCGCCGCCTGCGCAACTCGGCCGACTTTGAACAGGCCGAAGCACTGCGCAACATCCACCGCATCGTGGAAATCCGGCTGGACGACGCCTTTGGCAGCGCGCCCTTGCAGGGCAATCTGGTCTGGGACTGGCAGGAAGCGCTCAGCATCCACACCGACCCTGGCTACGCCGAAAAAGGCCAGCTCACCGTCACCTACCTGACCGACGCGCACCGCGCCTGCGCCCAGCAGATCGTGGACACCATGCGCGACTGCGGATTTGACGAGGTGTCTATCGATGCCGTGGGCAATGTGGTGGGCCGCTACCACGCTGCTACGCCAGATGCCAAGACCTTGCTCACCGGCAGCCACTTTGATACGGTGCGCAACGGCGGCAAATACGACGGCCGCCTGGGCATTTACGTGCCCTTGGCCTGCGTGCGCGAACTGGCGCGGCAAGGCAAGCGACTGCCCTTCCACCTGGAGGTGGTCGGCTTCGCAGAAGAAGAAGGCCAGCGCTACAAAGCCACCTTCCTGGGTTCGGGCGCACTGATTGGCGACTTCAACCCCAGCTGGCTGGACCAGACCGACGTCGACGGCATCAGCATGCGCTCCGCCATGCAGCATGCAGGCTTGCGCATAGAAGACATCCCAGCCCTGCAACGCCAGGCCGCCAATTACCTGGGTTTTGTCGAGGTCCATATAGAACAGGGCCCGGTGCTCAACGAGCTGGATATTCCGCTGGGCATCGTCACCTCCATCAACGGCAGCGTGCGCTATACCGGCGAGGTTCAAGGCGTTGCCTGCCATGCTGGTACCACCCCCATGAACCGCCGCCGCGACGCAGCCACCGCCGTGGCCGAGCTGGCGCTGTTTGTAGAGCAACGTGCCGCGCGCGATGGTGACTTGGTCGGCACCGTGGGCATGCTGCAGGTGCCCAACGGCTCCATCAACGTGGTGCCTGGCCTGTGCCAGTTCAGCCTAGACCTGCGCGCGCCGAACAATGCGCAGCGCGACGCCCTGGCTGACGACGTAGTGGCCGCGCTGCAAACCATCTGCGAACGCCGCGGCTTGCGCTACACGCTGGTCGAGGCCATGCGCGCCGCCGCCGCCCCCAGCGCACCTGCCTGGCAGAAACGCTGGGAACGTGCGGTGGACAACCTGGGCGTGCCCCTGTACCGCATGCCCAGTGGCGCTGGCCACGACGCCATGAAGCTCCACGAAATCATGCCCCAGGCCATGCTCTTCGTACGCGGCCAGAACTCCGGCATCAGCCACAACCCGCTGGAAAGCAGCACCAACAACGATATGCAGCTGGCAGTGGATGCCTTCGCCCAGCTTTTGACCCAACTCGCAAACGAATCCCCATGACAGATTACGCCCGCCTAGACGACTGGATTGACAACCATTTCGACGCCGAAGTCCAATTCCTGCAAGCCCTGATCCAGGTGCCCACCGACACGCCGCCGGGCAATAACGCCCCCCATGCCGAGCGCACCGCTGAGCTGCTGCAAGACTTTGGCTTCATTGCAGAAAAGCACGCCGTGCCTGCCGCCGGAGTACAGGCCGCCGGCATGCAGTCCATCACAAATCTGGTGGTGCGCCGCGCCTATGGCCCGGGCAAGACCATTGCCCTGAACGCCCACGGCGACGTAGTGCCACCTGGCGACGGTTGGACGCATGACCCGTATGGTGCTGAAATCGCTGACGGCAAGATGTACGGTCGAGCCACGGCCGTCAGCAAAGGCGACTTCGCCAGCTTCACCTTCGCGGTGCGGGCGCTGGAATCCCTGGGCCTGCCGCTCAAGGGTGCTGTCGAGCTGCACTTCACCTACGACGAGGAATTCGGCGGCGAACTCGGCCCGGGCTGGCTGCTGAAAAACAAAATCACCCGGCCCGACCTGATGATTGCCGCTGGCTTCTCTTACCAGGTGGTCACAGCCCACAACGGCTGCCTGCAAATGGAAGTCACCGTGCACGGCAAGATGGCCCACGCCGCCATCCCCACCAGCGGCGTAGACGCGCTGCAGGGCGCAGTCCACATCCTGAACGCCCTGTACGCGCAAAACACGCTGTACCAGCAAGTCACATCCCAGGTAGAAGGAATCACCCACCCCTACCTGAATGTGGGCGTGATCGAAGGCGGCACCAATACCAATGTGGTGCCTGGCAAGGTCACGTTCAAACTCGATCGCCGCATGATCCCCGAAGAGAACCCGGTCGAAGTCGAAGCCAACATCCGCAAAATCATTGCAGACGCAGCCGCCAGCCAACCCGGCGTCACGGTGGACATCAAGCGCCTGCTGCTGGCCCACTCCATGCAGCCCCTGCCCGGCAATGCGCCGCTGGTCGAGGCTATACAGAAGCACGGCTTGGAAGTGTTTGGCGAGGCCATTCCGGCCATGGGCACACCGCTGTACACCGACGTGCGGCTGTATGCGGAGGCCGGCATCCCTGGCGTCATCTACGGTGCAGGCCCGCGCACCGTGCTGGAATCGCACGCCAAGCGTGCCGACGAAAGGCTGGACCTGGAAGACCTGCGCCGCGCCACCAAGGTGATTGCGCGCACGCTGCGCGACTTGCTGGCGTAGTCACTCACTGCATAGAAAAGGCCCTGAACCGCATTGCGCGATTCAGGGCCTTTTGTCGTCAAAGCGCGGACGCAGCCGCGCGGTGGATCAAACGATCAGAAGCTCTGAGAGTACTGCAGGCCCATGACCCAGCCGCTGTCCTTGTAGGTGCCGTTCAAAGCCCCCCGACCAGCAGCGGCCTGGTTGTTCTGGATCTGTGCGTCCTTCAAGTACAGATAGGCCAAACCGAAGTCCAGCGTGGAGGCTTGCGAGAGCTTCCACTGCGCGCCGGTAGAGAGCCAGATGCGGTTATTGTCCGGCAACGAGGCCAGGCGCGTGGTGGCGCCCTTCACTGGAGTCTGGTCATAGGCTACGCCGTACTTGAACTTCCAGGCATCGTTGTACTTGTAGTTGGCGCCCACGGCCACACGCCAGGTGTCGCGGAACTCGGTGTCCAGGGTCTGCGCCACGGTACCTGCAGCTGCGCCCGAAGTGCGCACGATGTCGATCTTGGGAATGCTGCTCCAGCCGGTCCAGGACAGGTCACCCAGCAACTCCCAGCTCGGGTTGAGCTGGTGCGTCACGCTGGCGATGAAGGTGTCAGGCAAGGTCACGCTGGCCTTGACGTTGGCGCCAATCGCTGCGTTCACTGCGGCCGACGGGCTGCCTCCCGTCAGTGTGCCAGTGAGGTCGTACTTGATCTTGGAGCGGTATGACACGCCGACCTTAGTTGCAGGCGCAAGTTTGATAAGCGCGCCCACGTTCCAGCCCCAGGCATTGTCGTCAATACTCAGTGCCAGCGGCGTGGCGCCTGGCAGGCCTGGCGGTACGGTTGGCACCACCGCAAGTTGGCGCGAGTAGTCTGCCGTAAGGCGCTGCCAGTTCAGACCAAAGCCCCACGAAACCACGTCGTTGGCCTTCCAGGCAATCGATGGGTTGATGTTGTAGGTCTTGACATCGAATTGATTCGATTGCGCGCTGCCGGTCCAGGGCGCTTCATAGTCTGTCTTGGAGCCAAACGGCGCGCCGAAGCCGATACCGGCGTACAACCCGTCCTGCAGCTTCCACGACAGGTAGCCGTTAGGTACCACACCCCAGTTTCCGGCGTCGCCGCCCGAGCCTGCGGTGGCCAGCGTGCCGACCGAAGAGCCCTGGTTCTGGAACTTGAAGCCGGGCTTGATAGCGGTCGCGCCAATCGAAAACTCGCGGTCTTTGAGCTCGGTCATGCCGGCCGGATTGAAGTAGATGGTGCTGGCGTTCTCGGCCACCGCCGCAGAGCCGGCAAAGGCATTGCCAATGCCGCTGGCGTTTTGCTCCAGCAGTTGAAAGCCCGACGCGCCGGCGCTACCTGCAAAGAGCGCGGCGATGAGCGCCGATAGATGTTTGAGATCGTGGTTTTTCATCGTGTCTCCAAGTTTGTTAACAAATGTGTCTGGTTTATGTCCGCGACATAACACTGTACCAACGAAGATGTCCAACAAAGCGTCTATAAGGGCTGTCAATGTCACCTGCGGAACAGCACCAGAGCATGAAACCGGGCTGCACGTGGATCTGTAGGCTGAAGTACACCCCAGGTGCATCGACGAACGGCCGAACCTGGAAGACCTGCGCCACGCTACCAAGATCATGGCCCGCACGCTGACGGACCAGCTTGCATTAATCGCATAACGCCATACATCCTTCGCATAACTTTTCACGACGTAAGTAGGCTCCACAATGTTTATCGCCTGTGGCTTGCGTTAGGCTTACCTTTCATAAAAATTCTTCGAGGACACACTCAATGGCCAAAGAAATTTCCCCTGCCGAAATGGCTCTGCGCGACGCCGCACGGGAATACCACAGCACCCCCAGCAAGGGCAAGATTTCCGTCACCCCGACCAAGCCGCTGTCCAACCAGCGCGACCTATCGCTGGCCTACTCGCCAGGTGTGGCCTACCCCTGTCTGGACATTGAACGTGACCCCTCCCTGGCCGCCGAATACACCTCGCGCGGCAACCTGGTCGGCGTGATCACCAATGGCACGGCTGTGCTGGGCCTGGGCAATATCGGCCCGCTGGCGTCCAAGCCAGTGATGGAAGGCAAGGGCTGCCTGTTCAAGAAGTTCGCCGGCATCGACGTGTTCGACATCGAACTGGCCGAGAACGACCCCGACAAGCTGGTGGACATCATCGCCGCCATGGAGCCCACGCTGGGCGGTATCAACCTCGAAGACATCAAGGCGCCCGAGTGCTTCTACATTGAACAGAAGCTGCGCGAGCGGATGAACATCCCGGTGTTCCACGACGACCAGCACGGCACTGCCATCATCTCCTCAGCCGCCCTGCTGAACGGCCTGGAACTGGTCGGTAAGAAGATTGAAGACGTGAAGGTTGCCGTGTCCGGCGCCGGCGCAGCTGCCATTGCCTGCCTGGACGTGATGGTCGGCCTGGGCGTGCAGCGCAAGAACGTGTTTGTGTGCGACTCCAAGGGTGTGATCTACCACGGCCGTGCGGGCGGCTTCGACGCCTCCAAGGAACGCTACGCCCAAGACACCTCGGCCCGTACGCTGGCCGATGCTGTCAATGAAGCCGACGTATTCTTGGGTTGCTCCGCCGCCGGCGTGCTGACGGCCGAGATGGTCAAGACCATGGCCGCCAAGCCCATCATCCTGGCGCTGGCCAACCCCGAACCCGAGATCCGCCCCGAGCTGGCCAAGGCCGTGCGCCCGGACTGCATCATCGCCACCGGCCGCTCCGACTACCCGAACCAGGTCAACAACGTCCTGTGCTTCCCCTACATCTTCCGTGGCGCGCTGGACTGCGGTGCCACCAAGATCACCGAAGCCATGAAGCTGGCCTGCGTGCGCCAGATCGCCGACCTGGCCAAGGCCGACATCAGCGAAGAAGTGGCCGCCGCCTACGCCGGCAAGGAACTGGTGTTCGGCAGCGACTACCTGATCCCCACGCCTTTCGACTCGCGCCTGATCCTGCGCATCGCCCCCGCCGTGGCCAAGGCCGCGGAAGAGTCCGGTGTGGCCACCCGCCCCATCAAGGACATGGAGGCCTACCGCCAAAGCCTGTCGCGCTTCGTCTACCAAACCGGTATGTTCATGCGCCCGGTGTTCAGTGCCGCCAAGGCCGTGCCCGCCAACGCCAAGCGCGTTGCCTATGCCGAAGGTGAAGACGAACGCACGCTGCGCGCCGCCCAGTTGGCCGTGGACGAGAACCTGGCCCACCCCATCCTGATCGGCCGCCCCGCCGTGATCGAGGCCCGCATCCTCAAGGCCGGCCTGCGCATCCGTATCGGCACCGACGTGGAAGTGGTGAACCCCGAAGACGACTCCCGCTTCCGCCAGTACTGGGAAACCTACCACCGCCTGATGGGCCGCCGTGGCGTGTCGCAAGACGTGGCCAAGGCCGCCGTGCGCCGCTCCAACACCACCATCGCCGCACTGATGGTGCGCCTGGGCGATGCCGACGCCATGCTGTGCGGCCTACTGGGCCGCTACGAAGGCCATCTGCAACACGTGCGCGACATCATCGGCCTAAAGAAAGGCGCCTCCGGCTTTGCCGCGCTCAACGCGCTGATGCTGGAAAAGCACACCTTGTTCATCACCGACGCCTTTGTGAATGAAGATCCGACGGCCGAGCAACTGGCTAGCATCGCCGTCATGGCTGCCGACGAAGTCAGCCGTTTCGGCCTGCCACCCAAGGTGGCCTTCCTGTCGCACTCCAACTACGGCTCGTCGGACCGCCCATCGGCCCGCAAGATGCGCGCAGCCCACGAGCTGTTCAAGGCCATGGCGCCCGACATCGAATCCGATGGCGAACTACAAGGCGATGCGGCCCTGTCGCAACCCATGCGCGAAGCCTCGCTGATGGACGCCGAGACCAATCTGCACGGCGAAGCCAATCTGCTGGTCTGCCCCAACCTGGACGCGGCCAACATCTTGTTCAACGTGCTGAAGATGACCGGCGGCCAGGGCGTGACCGTGGGCCCGATCCTGCTGGGTGCGGCTGCTTCTGCACACATTCTGACCCCATCGGCCACCGTGCGCCGTGTGGTCAACATGACTGCGCTGGCCGTGGCCAACGCCGCTACCGTGCACAAATAAGTACCAGCCCCCTCGGGCAACTGAGGGCCACAAAGAACGCACCTGCACGGTGCGTTTTTTTATGGGCATGGGCACCTTTTTTGCTCTAATGCAGCTAACTCTTTCTGGAAACTCCATGACCAAACGCGTCTTTTTGCAGTCTGCCCTGGCCTGCGCCGCCCTGCTGGCCACCGTACCGGCATTTGCCCAAACCACACCCATCAAATTTCAGCTGGACTGGCGCTTTGAAGGCCCGGCCGCCCTCTTCCTCACCCCCGCAGCCAAGGGCTATTTCAAAGACGCCAAGCTGGATGTCACCATTGATGCGGGCAACGGTTCGGGCGGCGCCGTCACCCGCGTGGCATCCGGCGCGTATGACATGGGCTTTGCCGATATGGCGGCACTGATGGAGTTCCACGCCAACAACCCCGACGCCCCCAACAAACCCGTCGCCGTGATGATGGTCTACGCCGACACCCCCGCCTCGGTGATGGTGTTGAAGAAGTCCGGCATCAAAACCCCGGCCGACCTCAGCGGCAAGAAGCTGGGCGCGCCGGTGTTCGACGCCGGCCGCCGCGCCTTCCCCATCTTCGCCAAAGCCAACAATATCACCGGCGTGCAGTGGACCAGCATGGACCCGCCACTGCGCGAAACCATGCTGGTACGTGGTGACGTGGACGCCATCACCGGCTTCACCTTTACCTCGCTGCTGAACCTGGAGGCACGCGGCACCAAGGCTGAAGACGTAGTGGTGTTGCCCTACCCGCAGTTCGGCGTCAAGCTGTATGGCAACGCCATCATCGCCTCGCCCAAGCTGATCAAGGAGAACCCGGCCGCCGTAAAAGCCTTTTTGCAGGCCTTTGCCAAGGGCATGAAGGACGTGATCGCCAAGCCCGCGGCCGCCGTCGAAGACGTGAAAGCCCGCGACGGCATCATCAACACCGCACTGGAGCTGCGCCGCCTGAACATGGCCATCGACACCGCCATCAACACGCCCAACGCCCGCGCCGAAGGCTTTGGCAAAACCACGCCGCCGCGCCTGTCGCTGATGGCATCCCAAGTATCCGATGCCTTCGCCACCAAGACCCGCGTGAACCCGGACGCGGTGTGGAACGGCAGCTTCTTGCCCAGCGCTGCCGAGCTGAACGTCTTGCCTGCCAAGAAGTAAACACTATTCTTTTTATAGCTGCTCGCGCAGGTACTGCCTGCGCCAGCGGCCTATTTCTTATAAATTTGTGAATACCCCTGCGTTTGTCGACTTCCGCGACGTCTGGCTGGCCTACAACGACGAGCTGCGCGCGCAAAACCAGTTCGCCGTCGAAGCCATCGACCTGCAGGTGCAGCAAGGCGAGTTCATCGCCATCGTCGGCCCCTCGGGCTGCGGCAAATCCACCTTCATGAAGCTGGCCACCGGGCTGAAGATGCCGTCCAAGGGCAGCATCCGTATCGACGGCCAGCCGGTGACCGGGCCGCTGAAGATCTCCGGCATGGCCTTTCAGGCGCCGTCGCTGCTGCCCTGGCGCACCACGGTGGACAACGTGCTGCTGCCGCTGGAAATCGTCGAGCCGTATCGCAGCCAGTTCAAGGCCAAGCGCAAGGAGTTCGAGCAGCGTGCGCGCCAGCTGCTGCAAAAGGTCGGCCTGGCCGGCTATGAGGACAAATTCCCTTGGCAGCTGTCGGGCGGCATGCAGCAGCGCGCCAGCATCTGCCGCGCGCTGATCCACGAGCCCAAGATGCTGCTGCTGGACGAGCCCTTTGGCGCGCTCGACGCCTTCACCCGCGAGGAGCTGTGGTGCATCCTGCGCGACCTGTGGACCGAGCAGCGCTTCAACGTGATCCTGGTCACCCACGACCTGCGCGAGAGCGTGTTCCTGGCCGACACGGTCTACGTCATGGGCATGAGCCCGGGCCGCTTCATCGTCAAGAAACAGATCAACTTGCCGCGCCCGCGCGAACTGGAGCTGACCTACACGCCCGCATTCACTGACATCGTGCACGAGCTGCGCGGCCACATCGGATCGATACGAAAGACCACGCCATGAACGCCAAGACCCTGGAACGCTGGTCGCCCTGGGTGCTGCTGGTCGCCATCGTGCTGCTGTGGCAAGGCATCTGCAGCGCCTTCGACGTGTCGGAATTCATCTTCCCCAGCCCCTGGCGCATCGCCACCCAGCTGGTCGAATTCAAGGGCCCGATTGCCCTCCACGCCTGGCGCACCTACTGGGTGACCATGGCCGGCTTTGGCCTGGCGATCGTGGTCGGCGTGCTGCTGGGCTTTGTGGTCGGCAGCTCACGCCTGGCCTATGCGGCCATCTACCCGCTGATGACGGCCTTCAACGCCCTGCCCAAAGCGGCATTCGTGCCCATCCTGGTGGTGTGGTTCGGCATCGGCACCGGGCCGGCGATCCTGACAGCGTTCCTGATCAGCTTCTTCCCCATCATGGTGAACATCGCCACCGGCCTGGCCACGCTGGAGCCCGAGCTGGAAGACGTGCTGCGGGTGCTGGGCGCCAAGCGCTGGGACGTGCTGGTCAAGGTCGGCCTGCCGCGCTCCATGCCCTACTTCTTCGGCTCGCTGAAGGTGGCGATCACGCTGGCCTTCGTGGGCACCACAGTGTCGGAGATGACGGCCGCCAACGAGGGCATTGGCTACCTGCTGATCTCGGCCGGATCGTCGATGCAGATGGGCCTGGCGTTTGCCGGCCTGATGGTGGTCGGCGCGATGGCCATGGCCATGTACGAGCTGTTCAGCTACGTGGAAAAGCACACCACCGGCTGGGCGCACCGTGGGTCGCAAAATGACTGAGCAGTAGCAGACTAACCCGTTGTGTCTTGACTTGGCGCAAGACAAACCTTGTGAACTATGCGTATGCTGCGACTGCCGTTGCTATTGACGGCAGCCGTCCGCAGTTTTAAGCGGGCGCTCATAAGGAAACCCCATGAAGACCCAACGACGCGTATTTTTGATGGCAGTCGCCGCCGGCGGAGCCACACTGAGCACTTTGGCACGCGCCCAGGCCAAGGTCGATGACAAAGACCCCCAAGCTGCTGCCCTCGGCTACGTGACCGACGGCACCAAGGCCGACGTTAAAAAATACCCCAAGTACGCTGCCGGCCAAAACTGCGGTAGCTGCGCCCTGTACCAAGGCAAGGCCGGCGATGCCACCGGTGCCTGCCCGCTGTTCGCCGGCAAGGTTGTCGCTGCCAAGGGCTGGTGCAGCGCCTGGGCCAAGAAGGGTTAATTCCGGTCCATGCCGCCGGCCTCGTTCAAGGGCAACAAGCAGTCCCTGCCCAGCAAACTCTGCGCGGCCTGTGGCCGGACCATGACCTGGCGTAAACGCTGGGCCAAGACCTGGGACGAGGTGAAGTACTGCTCCGACGCCTGCCGTAAGGCAAAAAAATTAGGCACTTGGTGCTCGTGCCGGGCGACCAGCTGAACCTGGAATCTTCGGCCATCGACGTCGTCAACCCCGCACAGGATGCGGTGTGAATGGCCGAGATGGCCGAAGAATCCACCCATATCTGGTCCAGCAAGCAGCGCATCGCGCTCTTTCTGGCCGCCGTGCGCCACTTTGCGCAGACCTACCACTGCATTACACCCACCTGGACCAGGGGGAGAACCGGGGCAACCTGCTGCCGAACTGCAATAAGCTCATTTAAACAATTAGGGTGAATGGCGTACGCGCAGAAACCGTAAAAGTGCACGGCGCGGTCAACCACCGGCGGCAAAACGGCTTGCATTCACCTGCTTTATGCAGCGCAAGCATCTCACACAGAAACAAGTGGCCCTGCGACTTTAGGGTTGCAGGGCTTGGGGACAAAGAAGGCTGTCCAGTTGCTGCCAGCAGGCTGAACAACGGAGATACCTTCCGTTAACATGCCACATTCCATAGCAGAGCAGTTTGGCCACCATGACCCCTCGTATGCGCACCGCCTCTCCCGTGCTCCCTGCCACCCGCCCGGTCTATGCAGCCTGCCTAGCCGCGCTGGTGCTGCTGCAAGCCGCTTGCTCATCCACGCCGCTACCGCCCTGGCCCACGTCCGCCGACACGACAGCACCCACGCGCATTGCACCCACGTCGCCCCCCGCACCAAGCAAGCCAGCAGCGGCCCCTCCGGCGGCCGTGGCAAGCCCGGTCAATCCCCCACAGGCCGTCGCACTGAGCGATACCGGTGCCGATGCCACGGAAAGCCCGGCAGTGGCTGCGCGCTTCCCGGCACCGCCGCTGGCCTACAGCACGCCCGGTCTGCAAAGCGGACGCAGCAACTTCACCAGCAACCCGGAAATCATCGACTGGCTCAACGAGCTGGCCACCCACCCCAGCCCGGGCGTCAAGGCCACGGTGCTGTCCATGGGCCAATCGCAGCAAGGCTCGCCCCTGGTCGCCCTGTTGCTGACCCGGGCGTCCAGCCCCGACGCCCCCACGGTGCTGGCCACCGGACGCCCCACCGTGCTGATGGTGGGGCAGCAACATGGCAATGAACCCGCCGGCAGCGAGGCGCTGCTGGTGGTGGCCCGCGAACTCAGCCAGGGCCTGTTGGAGCCCATGCTGGACAAGATCAATGTCCTCGTGGTGCCACGCGCTAACCCCGATGGAGCGGCCGCCAACCAGCGCGCTACCGCCAACGGCATCGACATGAACCGCGACCACCTGCTGCTGAATACGCCGGAAGCCCGCGCACTGGCCCAGCTGGAGCGCAACTACCAGCCCATGGTGGTGGTGGACGCGCACGAGTACACGGTGGCGGGCCGTTATCTGCAAAAGTTTGGTGGCATCCAGAAATACGACGCGCTGCTGCAGTACGCCATGACGGCCAACCTGCCCGAGTTTCTGACCCGCGCCTCTGAGGAATGGTTTCGCCGTCCCCTGCTGGCCGCACTGAAGAACCAGAAGCTCAGCAGCGAGTGGTACTACACCACCAGCAACACGGCGGACGACCTGCTGGTGTCCATGGGCGGCACGCAGCCCGATACCGGGCGCAACGTCAACGGCCTGAAAAACACGGTCAGCATGCTGGTCGAAACCCGGGGCGTGGGCATTGGCCGTCAGCACATCCAGCGCCGCGTCCACACCCAGGTCACGGCCATGGTCAGCATGCTGCAAAGCACGGCCAGCCGCAGCGACGAGCTGAACCAACTACGGCCCTATATGGAGCGTGACGTGGCCAGCCAGGCCTGCCGTGGCAAGGCCGTGGTGGAAGCCGGCCCCACCAGCGCCCAGTACACCCTGACCCTGCTGGACCCGAACACCGGCGCTGACCGCAAGGTCACGGTGGACTGGAATTCCGCCCTGGAGCTGCAAAACACCAAAACCCGCAGCCGCCCCTGCGGCTACTGGCTGTCGGCCAACTCCACCCTGGCCGTGGACCGTCTGCAAATGCTGGGTGTGCAAGTGATGCGGGTGATGGAGCCGGGCTCCCTGCTGGGCGAGGCCTATCTGGAAAGCAGCCGCAGCGAAGGCAGCCGGCAGGACGTGCGCGGCGCCATCCAGGACGGCGCGCCTATCGTCCAGACCAAGGTCACGCTGGTGCCGGGTGTGGTGGATGCGCCGCAAAACAGCTTTTACGTACCACTAAGCCAACCCATGGGCAATCTGGTGCTGGCGGCCATGGAGCCGGACACGCAGAACAGCTATTTCGCCAACCACCTGCTGGATGGCTTGCGCGACCTGTCACGCGTTACGGCCGAGCCTACGGTGCGGATGGAAAAGCTGCCCTGACTTCACAGGGCAGCTTTTGAGCCTCAGGGCGGCAGCGGTGCCGCCGGCGTCTTGGTGTTTTCAGCGTTGCGCTTGCGCGTCTGCTCCGCGTGCTCGGCGGCGTCCTGTTGCTTGCGCAGATAGCGTTCACGCTCTTCCCCGGCTGTCGCGGCCTTGCGCGCACGGGCTGCTTGGGCCTCCTCAAAAGCCTTTTGCTTGCTGTCCAGCGTGGCTTTGCGGGCGGCTTTTTCTTGTGCGGCCTGAGCGGCGGTATGGGGTTGGCGTGGCGTGGAAGGGGTAGGTGTACGCACCGTACCCACGCTCTTCTCGGCTGGCGTTGCACTGGCCGGCGGGCTTTCTTCGGCAGCCTTTTGCTCCATGCGCTGCAGCTGCTCGGCACCCTTGCGCTTGCGCGCGGCATCGTTGAGCAAAATCTCCTGGCGGCGAAGGTCGGCCATCTGGTCACGCCGCTGGGCACGGTTTGCATCCTTGCAATCGTTCACGGCAAACTTCTGGTAGCAGTGGACCTCTTCCTGGTCGAAACGCTGCTGTATCTGCGCGCGTTCAGACTGAATACGGTTGCGTTCGGCCTGCTCGGCGTCGGCCGAAGTATCGGTCTGCGCCTGGACAAGGCTCACCCCCAGCAGGCAGAGGCAAAGAATCAGAGGCTTTTTCATGTGATGTGCGTATCGACGATACGGCGCTCCAGCGCCAGGAATTCGGTGGACTGCATCTCGGTCAGGCGTGACACGGTACGCGGGAACTCGTGGGCCAGCGGACCGTCTGTATACAACGCCTCGGGAGCCACGGCGGCCGACATGATCAGCTTGCAGCGGCGGTCGTACAGCACGTCCACCAACCAGGTAAAGCGCCGCGCCGGCGACGCCATGTTCACGGGCATGTACGGCACATCGCTGAGCAGCACGGTATGGAACTGGCTGGCGATTTCCAGATAATCGTTTTGTGAACGCGGCCCGCCGCACAGCTCGCGGAAGTCGAACCACACCACGCCACCGGCCTTGCGCCGGGCCCGTATCTCGCGGGCTTCGATGTGCAGTATGGGGTCTTCATCCTGCGTCTCGGCCAGGCGGTTGAAGGCATTGGTCATCTCCTGGTCCGCTTCAGGGCCCAGCGGGGTATGGTAGAGCTTGACCTGCTCCAGCGTGCGGCGGCGGTAATCGGTGCCGTTGTCCACACTCAGCACTTCCAGCTTCTCATTCAACAAGGCGATCGCAGGCAGGATACGGTCGCGGTGCAGGCCGTTCGGGTACAGGTCGTCGGGCTTGAAGTTGGAGGTGGTGACAAAGCCCACACCATTGGCAAACAGCGCCGCCAGCAGCCGGTGCAGGATCATCGCGTCGGTGATGTCGGCTACGTGGAATTCATCAAAGCAGATCAAGCGGTAGCGCTTGGCCATGCGTTTGCCCAGCTCGTCCAGCGGGTTCACCGTGCCCTGCAGCTCCTGCAGCTCGCGGTGCACCTCGCGCATGAATTCATGAAAGTGCAGACGGGTTTTGCGCCGCAACGGCACGGCGTTGTAGAAGCAATCCATCAGAAAGCTTTTGCCACGTCCCACCCCTCCGTACATGTAGACGCCGCGGGGAATCTCCGGGCGGTTGATGAGTTTCTTGAGTGCGTTGGAACGCTTCTCTTTGTACGCTGCCCACTCGGAAGCACAACGCTCCAGTGCTTCCACGGCGCGCAACTGCGCCGGATCGGCGGTGTAGCCACGCTGGGCCAGTTCTGCCTCGTAGGCCTGTTTGACGCTCAAAGAGAAAAACTCCGGTTGCTACAAATTAAATAGCTGCCAGCGCAGATATATTCTGCGCTGGCAGCCTTTTTCTTCTAAAACGGGATTAGAAGTTCAGCGTGCGCTTGTCCACGGCCAGAGCGGCTTCCTTGGTCGATTCGCTCAAGCTGGGGTGGGCGTGGCAGATGCGGGCGATGTCTTCTGCGCTGGCGCGGAATTCCATGGCCATCACGCACTCGGCGATCAGCTCGCTGGCCTGTGGGCCGACGATGTGCACGCCCAGGATTTCGTCCGTGGCCGCGTCGGCCAACATCTTCACCATGCCGGTGGTGTCGCCCAGCGCGCGCGCGCGGCCGTTCGCCAGGAAGGGGAAGGTACCGGCCTTGTAGGCACGGCCTGCGCCCTTGAGCTGCTGCTCAGTCTGGCCGACCCAGGCGATTTCGGGATTCGTGTAAATCACCCAAGGCACGGTGTTGAAGTTCACATGGCCGTGCTGGCCGGCGATGCGCTCGGCAACCGCCACGCCTTCTTCCTCGGCCTTGTGCGCCAGCATGGGGCCGCGCACCACGTCACCCACCGCCCAGACATTGGGCAGGTTGGTCTTGCAGTCGCCGTCTACCGTAATCGCGCCGCGCTCGTCCAGGGCCAGGCCAACCACTTCGGCACCCAGGCCGATGGTGTTGGGCACGCGGCCGATGGAGACGATCAGCTTGTCCACGTCCAGCGTCTGGGCTTCGCCCTTGGCATCGGTGTAGGCGATGTTCACGCCCTTCTTGCTGGTCTTGATCTCGCCGACCTTCACGCCGAGGTTGATCTTCAGGCCTTGCTTGTCGAAAGCCTTTTTGGCTTCCTTGGCGATCTGCTCGTCCACCGCGCCCAGGAAAGTTGGCAGACCTTCGAGGATGGTGACTTCGGCACCCAGACGGCGCCAGACCGAACCCATTTCCAGGCCGATCACGCCGGAGCCGATCAGGCCCAGCTTCTTCGGCACAGCGCCGACGCGCAACGCGCCGTCGTTGGACAGCACCAGTTCTTCGTCAAACGGCGTGCCAGGCAAGGCACGGGCATTGGAGCCAGTGGCGATGATGATGTGCTTGCCGACCAGGGACTCTTCGCCCACGGTGATCTCGTAGCCGCCGTCCTTGGCTGCAGCGAAAGTGCCACGGCCGTGGAAGAAGGTGATCTTGTTCTTCTTGAACAGGTACTGGATACCGTCGTTGTTCTGCTTCACGACGATGTCCTTGCGGGCGATCATCTTGGCCACATCCATCTCCAGGCCGGAGACGGAAATACCGTGGTCGGCAAAGTGGTGGCTGGCCTGGTCAAAGTGCTCGCTGGACTGCAGCAGCGCCTTGGAGGGAATGCAGCCCACGTTGGTGCAGGTGCCGCCCAAAGCGGGGCCGCCCTTGGCGTTTTTCCACTCATCGATACAGGCCACGTTAAAGCCCAGTTGGGCTGCACGGATGGCGGCCACATAGCCACCGGGGCCGCCGCCGATGACGATCACGTCAAAATTCTTACTCATTGTTCTGTTACCTCAATCAAATCGATGGCCCCCAGATTCGTCGCCAGCATGACCCTGCCGGATCTGGACTGGACGACAGAGCCAGGGGAACTCTTGAAAATATCCACGCCGCGCGGAACCACACAAACCAGCACCATGGGCGCTTGCAGGCAGTCATGGCCTTCAAGCTGCGTGGATTCCAACGTCTGGCTACCGGCAACACCTGACAGCGTTGGTGCCACAACCCAGGTGCCCGCCGCATTGACGCTGAACCTGAATATCGGCCCAACGCCCTTGGCCTGCAAGGCCTCGCACTGCTGCTGAAAGCCCGGGACAACAGGACCAATCGGCCCACAATCCATACGGTAGGTGCCGGCAAACGAACCCGTTTGCGCGAAACTGCCGCCTGCTGCCACGGACAGCAACAAAGCCACCACCCATGCGTGTCCCTGGCGTGCAGACATCATTCCGTCAGATATCAAACAACAGGCGGGCTGGGTCTTCCAGCGCTTCCTTCATGGCCACCAGGCCCAGCACGGCTTCGCGACCGTCGATGATGCGGTGGTCGTAGGACATGGCGAAGTAGTTCATGGGGCGCACCACCACTTGGCCGTTTTCCACCACAGCGCGGTCCTTGGTGGCATGGATGCCCAGGATGGCGGATTGCGGTGGGTTGATGATGGGGGTGGACAGCATGGAGCCGAAGGTACCGCCGTTCGAGATGGAGAAGGTGCCGCCGGTCATGTCTTCAATGCCCAGCTTGCCGTCACGTGCCTTTTGGCCGTATTCGGCGATCTTCTTCTCGATGTCGGCAAAGCTCATCTGGTCGGCGTTGCGCAAAATTGGCACCACCAGACCGCGTGGCGAACCCACGGCGATACCGATGTCGAAGTAGCCGTGGTAGACGATGTCGTTGCCGTCCACGCTGGCATTCAGCACGGGGAACTTCTTCAGGGCGTGCACTGCCGCCTTGACGAAGAAGCTCATGAAACCCAGCTTGCAGCCGTGTTCCTTTTCGAAACGTTCTTGCATGCGCTTGCGCATGTCCATGACCGGAGCCATGTTGATTTCGTTGAAGGTGGTAAGGATGGCGTTGGTCGATTGCGATTGCAGCAGACGCTCGGCCACGCGGGCACGCAGGCGGCTCATGGGCACGCGCTGCTCAGGGCGGTCGCCCAGGTCAGGCGCCATGGTGGAAACCTGTGGCAGGGACTTGGTAGGCACGCCGGTGGGGATCACGGCAGCAGCTACCTTGGCAACAGGAGGATTGGCCACGGCAGCCAGTACATCACCCTTGGTGACGCGGCCGTCTTTGCCGGTACCGGCCACGGAACCTGCGGCCAGAGCGTTGTCGGCCATCAGCTTGGCAGCAGCTGGCATGGGCACGCCGGCCATGGAGGTGCTGGTAGCGGCGGCTGCAGGCGCAGCAGCGGCCACAGCGGGTGCTGCTGCGGCAGGTGCAGCAGCCACGGCGCCGGCCTTGCCTTCGGTGTCGATGCGGGCAATCAGCTGCTCGGCGGCCACGGTGCTGCCGTCGCCCATGACCAGCTCGACGATCACGCCGGCGGAAGGTGCGGGCACTTCCAGCACGACTTTGTCGGTTTCCACTTCGATGAGGATTTCATCCACGGCAACAGCGTCGCCAACCTTCTTCTTCCACTGCAACAAGGTGGCTTCGGCCACGGACTCGGACAGTTGTGGAACCTTCACTTCAACGATAGACATTTCAAAAACTCCAGATTTTTATATGTGGGGCGTGCGAGCCGGAGCACACCGCTCCAGCCGGCACAGCGTTGGCCCGGAGGCACAACGCGGGGTGCTTATTTGGTTAAGACAAAGCCTTTGAGCTTGCCGAACGCGCCGTCGACCAGAGCCTTTTGCTGCTCTTGGTGCAGGTGCGAATAGCCGGCTGCAGGAGACGCCGAGGCCGCGCGGCCCGAGTAACCCAGCTTCTGGCCATCGGCCATGTTCTCGTGCAGATAGTGCTGCACGAAGAACCAGGCGCCCTGGTTTTGCGGCTCGTCCTGGCACCACACGAGTTCCGTGACGTTAGGGTACTTCTTCAGTTCCGCAGCAAAAGCCTTGTGCGGGAACGGATAGAGCTGTTCCACACGCAGGATCACCACATCGTCTGCGCCCTTTTCTTCGCGCTTCTTGGCCAGGTCGTAGTAGACCTTGCCCGAGCAGGCGATGACGCGCTTGATCTTGTCGGCCTTGACGTCCTTGTTCTCCGGAATGATGGTCTGGAAACCACCCTTGGTGAACTCGCTCAGCGGAGAGGCTGCATCCTTGGCGCGCAAGAGAGACTTGGGCGTCATGATGACCAGCGGCTTGCGCAGGTTGCGCACCATCTGGCGGCGCAACAGGTGGAAGATCTGACTGGCGGTGGTGGGCTGCACGACTTGCATGTTCGTGTCGGCGCTCAGCTGCATGAAGCGCTCCAGGCGGGCCGAGCTGTGCTCGGGGCCTTGGCCTTCGTAGCCGTGCGGCAGCATCAAGGTGATGCCATTGACACGGCCCCACTTCACTTCACCGGAGGCAATGAACTGGTCGATCACCACCTGGGCGCCGTTGGCGAAGTCGCCGAACTGGGCTTCCCAGATCACCAGGGTGTTGGGGTCGTTCGAGGCATAGCCGTATTCGAATGCCAGCACCGCTTCTTCGGACAGGATGGAGTCGATGACGACGAACGGAGCCTGGTTGTCGGCCACGTTTTGCAAAGGCGTGTAGGTGCCTTCGTCGAACTTTTCACGGTTCTGGTCATGGATCACCGCATGGCGGTGGGTAAAGGTACCGCGGCCGCAGTCTTCACCGCTCAGGCGCACGGGGTAGCCACTGGCCACCAGGGAGGCGAACGCCATGTGCTCGCCCATGCCCCAGTCCACCGGAATGTCACCACGGCCCATGGCAGCGCGGTCGTCATAAACCTTCTTCACCAGAGCGTGCGGGGTGATGCTGGCAGGCAGCGTGGTCAGCTTTTCAGCCAGGCGCTTCCACTCGGACAGCGGAATGGCGGTGTCGCCAGCGTCGGTCCACTTGCGGTTCAGGTACGGTGACCAATCCACTGCGTACTTGCTCTTGAAGTTGGTCAGCACCGGGTCGAAGGTGTTCTTGCCTGCGTCCAGTGCGGCGCGCATGGCCTTGACCATATCGTCACCCAGCGTTTCGCCGAAGCCTTGGGCCGCCAGCTTGTCGGCGTACAGCTTGCGCGTGCCGGGGTGCTTGGCGATCTTCTTGTACATCAGCGGCTGGGTCAGCGCGGGTGTGTCTTGCTCGTTGTGGCCCAGTTTGCGGAAGCAGATGATGTCCACCACCACGTCGCGTTGGAACTCCATGCGGTAGTCCAGCGCGATCTGGGTTGCCAGCACCACGGCTTCAGGATCGTCACCGTTGACGTGCAGCACAGGCGCTTCGATCATCTTGACCACGTCCGAGCAGTACAGTGTGGAACGGCTGTCGCGTGGGTCGCTGGTGGTGAAACCGATCTGGTTGTTGATCACGATATGCACCGTGCCGCCCGTGAAATAACCACGGGTTTCGGCCAGCGCCAGGGTTTCCATCACCACGCCTTGGCCGGCAAAAGCCGCATCGCCGTGTACCAGCACGGGCAGCACTTGCTTGCCTTCGGGGTCGGCACGGCGGTCCATACGGGCGCGCACCGAACCTTCGACCACCGGGTTCACGATTTCCAGGTGGGAAGGGTTGAAGGCCAGCGTCAAATGCACTGGGCCGCCAGGGGTGGAGACGTCGGAGCTGAAGCCTTGGTGGTACTTCACGTCGCCGGAAGGCAGGTCTTCAGGGGCGGTGTGGTCGAACTCGGCGAACAGGTCGGCGGGCACCTTGCCCAGCGAGTTCACCAGCACGTTCAGGCGGCCGCGGTGGGCCATGGCGATGACGATTTCTTGCACGCCCTTGGTGCCACCCATCTGGATCAGCTCGTCCATGGCGGCGATGAAGCTTTCACCACCTTCGAGCGAGAAGCGCTTTTGGCCCACATACTTGGTGTGCAGGAAGCGCTCCAGGCCTTCGGCCGCTGTCAGGCGGTCCAGGATGTGCAGCTTTTTCTCTCGGGACAGGCTGGGCTTGCTACGGATGCCTTCCAGCTTTTGTTGCCACCAGCGCTTTTTGTTCTGGTCGGTGGTGTACATGTATTCGGCGCCGATGGTGCCGCAATACGTTTCACGCAGCGCATTCATCAGGTCGCGCAGAGACATGGTCTCTTTGCCGAAGAAGGTGTTGCTGGTGTTGTAGACGGTTTCCTGGTCGGCGTCGGTGAAGCCGTAGAAGGATGGGTCTAGCTCGGGAATCTTGTCGCGCTCGGTGCGTTTCAGCGGGTCCAGATCGGCCCAACGTACGCCCACGTTGCGGTACGCAGCGATCAGCTGCTGCACGGCGGTACGCTTGCGGCCCATTTCGGAGTCGGCGCCAGTCGCCATGACCACCTTGGTGCCACCTTGCTTGGCGCGTTCTGCGAAGGCGTTCACCACGGGCAGGTGGGGCACGTCCTTGGCATCGCTGCCGTCCACGGCAGGCACGTTTTGCAGCGCGTCAAAGTAATCGCGCCAGTTGTCGGGCACGCTACCGGGGTTTGCAAGGTAGTTTTCGTAGAGTTCTTCTACATAGGGGGCATTGCCACCGAAGAGATAGGTGTTGCCTTGGTAGGCTTGGTACACCGAAGAGACTGGTTCACTCATATTCCGCTGACCTCCGTTTCCCTGCAGGAAACATTAGCTGGTTAAAGCTGGGTTTAATTAACCTTCCGCGACACGGCTGGACCGATTGGCGGATGCGACTGTGGCAGGAAGGGCCTAGTACGGGCGGGATTATCTACCCAATATGGGGCGTGTGGTGCCGAGTTACGGGCGAAGAACAGGCACCCGCTATTGTTTTAATAGCTGCCAGCGCACGCCGTATATGCGCCAGCCCCATTTTTTATTTAAAACTCTATGTGGTGCGGGAGAAACATTACTTTACCAAGGCCTGCACCGCTTTGAAGTCCGCATGCTCGGCGGTGCGCAGCCATTCGAACAGCACCATCTCGGTGGTGACCAGCTCGGCGCCGGCACCGGCCAGGCGGTCAAAGGCGGCGTCGCGGTTGCGTTCGGTGCGCGAGCTGCAGGCGTCGGTGACCACCCACACATCGAACTCGTCTTCCAGCAGGTCCAGCGCGGTTTGCAGCAGGCAGATGTGGGCTTCCAGCCCGGCAATCACGACGGTGTTGCGCTCGGGCGCGGCGTTTTGCGGCTTCTGCAAATGCTTGGGCAGGCTGCGGGCATTGCCCTGCACCGGCTTGGCGGGCGGCCGCAACCATTCGCCCAGGCCCTCTTCCATGCCGCTGAAATGCATTTTGCTCAGGGTGTCGCGGCACAGAGCGCGCATCTCGGCCGGGTTTTGGCCCAGCTTGGACGGGTTTTGCTCGGTGCCCCAGACCGGCACGTCCAGCAGCTGGGCGGCCTGGGCCAGGCGCATGGCGTTGGCCAGCACAGCGGTGTTTTCAAAAATGGCGGGGAGCAGGCGCTCCTGGTAATCAACCAGGACAAGTTGGGATTCTGGGGCGTCGAGCAGCATGGGGTTCCTTGGCGAAATCGGGGGCAAATAAGCCCCAGATTAAACCGCAGAAACCGCCGATAGCACCTCTCCCCCGGCCGGCTGCAACAGCCCGCCGGTCAGAGACTGCAACAGGGCCAGACCCAGCGGCCAGTCGCCATGGCCGGAGGCGATGTTGATATGCCCCGCGTCTTGCAGGCGCACCATCTCGCTGCCCCAGGCACGCGCATAGGCACCGGCCAGGCGCACCGGGCAGTACGGATCGTTGCTACTGGCCACCAGCACGCTACGGTACGGCAGGCGGGCATAGGGCACGGGCGCAAAGTCGTTCAGGATGGCGCGACGCTCGGGGTCGGCCGGGGCCACCAGCAGCGCGCCCTGGATGCGCTCCACCGCTTCGGGCGGCAAATGGGTGGTGGCGATGCAGCCCAGGCTGTGGGCCACCACCACCACGGGGCCAGGCCTGGCCAGTATCGCCCGGGTAATGGAGGCCACCCAGGCCGCGCGGGTGGGTGTGACCCAGTCGTCCTGGTCCACGCGCTCCACGCCGGCCACGCTCTCGGACCACAAGGTCTGCCAATGCCCGGGGCCGGAATTGCGCCAGCCGGGCACGATGAGAATTCTGGTTTGCGTCATGGCCCGGATTGTGGGCAGGCCGGAGCCAAACTCCAACGACTGAATTGCTGTTTGTTTATGCGCATGAGCTTAGAACCAAATTGTCTGAAGAGACGCTACAAATTCACACATAAAAAATAGCTGCCAGCGCAGTAAATACCTGCGCCGGCAGCTCCTGTTTTTATAGTGCGGAAAGCCGGGTTAAAAGCCGCTCAACACCGCTCCCTTGAACTCGGTTTGCACGTATTGGCGGATCTCCTCCGAGTGGTAGGCCTTGACCAGTTTGGCCACCCAGGGCTTGTCCTTATCCTGCTCGCGCACGGCCAGCAGGTTGACGTACGGGCTCTTGGCGCTTTCCTGGGCAATCGCGTCCTTGGCCGGGTTCAACCCGGCTTGCAGTGCGAAGTTGGTGTTGATGGCCGCCGCGTCCAGGTCGTCCAGCGAGCGCGGCAGCTGGGCTGCGTCCAGCTCCACAAAGCGGATCTTCTTGGGGTTGTCCACCACGTCCAGCGGCGTGGCCTTCAGGCCGGCCTCGGGTTTGAGCTTGACCAGGCCCTTGTCTTGCAGCACCAGCAGCACCCGGCCGCCATTGGTCGGGTCGTTCGGAATGCCGACCTTGGCGCCCTCCTTCAGGTCCGCCAGGCTTTTCACCTTCTTGGAATAGATGCCAATCGGGAAGTTGACCGTATTGCCCACCGCCACGATCTTGTAGCCCCGGTCCTTAACCTGCTGGTCCAGGAAGGGCTTGTGCTGGTAGCTGTTCAGGTCCAGATCACCTGAAGCCAGGGCGGCATTGGGCTGGATGTAGTCGCTGAATTCGACGATCTGGATCTTCAGCCCATCCTTCTCGGCGATCTTTTTGACCTGCTCAAAGATCTGCGCGTGCGGCCCGGCGGTAACGCCGACCTTCAGCGGTTTGTCCTGCGCCAGCGCGCCACCGGCCAGCAGCAGGCTGGTGGCCAACACGACGGCGGACTGGATGAATGTTCTTTTGTACATGGCTAACTCCCTAAAAATATTTACTTGTGACTTATCCGACGGACCAGCCAGTCGCCCAGGCTTTGCAGTGCCTGCACAAAGACGATCAGCACCAGCACCACGGCCAGCATCACCTCGGGCAGAAAGCGCTGGTAGCCGTAGCGGATGCCCAGGTCGCCCAGGCCGCCGCCACCGATGGCGCCGGCCATGGCCGAATAGCCGGTCAGGCTCACCAAAGTGATGGTTACCGCCGCCACGATGCCAGGCAGCGCCTCGGGCAGCAGCACTTTGAAGACGATTTGCAAGGTGCTGGCACCCATAGCCTGGGCCGCCTCCACCAGACCGGCATCCACCTCGCGTAGCGCGGTTTCCACCAGCCGGGCGATGAAGGGTGCGGAAGCAATCGTCAGCGGCACCACCGCCGCAGCCGTGCCAATGGACGAACCGGTCAGCAGCCGCGTGAACGGGATGATGGCCACCAGCAGGATGATGAAAGGCGTGGAGCGCACGGCGTTTACCAGCGTGCCGACCACCCGGTTCAGCGCCGGCTTGTGCAGCACACCACCCTGGTCGGTCAGCCGCAGAAAGACACCCAGCGGCACGCCGATCACGGCGCCCGCCAGGCCGGAGATGCCGACCATCACCAGCGTCTCCCAGAACGAGGACGCAAACAGCTCCAGCAATTGGGGCGTAAAAGTATCAAACATGGGCAACCTCCTGCACCAATACGCCAGCGCCGCGTAAATGGGCCACAGCGGCGACCAGTTGCTCGCGCGCGCCACGTACATGTACAGCCAGCGCACCGAAGGGGCGGCCCTGGATCTCGTCCACCTGTCCATGCAGAATGTTCAGGTCCAGCCCGAAGCGGCGGATCACGTCCGACAGCAGCGGCTGGTCAGAGTCATCACCGGCAAACGCCAGGCGCAGCAATTGGCCATGGTGCCCCTGCTGGGCAGGCGCCCCGGAGGCCATCAGCTTGCGGATGCGCGCCAGCACGCTCTCCGGCAGGTCCTGCGGCACGATCTCGGCGATCAGGCTGCGGGTGGTGGCGTGTTGCGGGCGGGTAAACACGTCCATCACCGCGCCCTGCTCCACGATGCGACCGGCGTCTATCACCGCGACGCGGTCAGCCACCTGCTTGACCACCTGCATCTGGTGCGTGATCAGCACAATCGTCAAACCAAAGTCGCGGTTGATCTGGCGCAGCAGGCCGAGGATGGAACGGGTGGTTTCGGGGTCGAGGGCCGAGGTGGCCTCGTCCGAGAGCAAAACTTTGGGGTTGCTCGCCAGCGCCCGGGCAATGCCCACGCGCTGCTTTTGCCCGCCGCTGATCTGCGCGGGGTAGCGGTCGCGCAGCGCCGACAGGCCGACCAGGTCCAGCAGGCCATCGACCCGGTCCTTGATCAGCGCCGGGCGCGTGCCCACCAGCTCCAGCGGCAGCGCCACATTGTCAAAAATCGTCCGTGAGGACAGCAGGTTGAAGTGCTGGAACACCATGCCGATCTGGTGCCGGGCGGCACGCAGCGCGGTGGCGTCCAGCGCCGTCAGGTCCTGCCCGTCGACACGGACCTGCCCTTGCGAGGGCCGGTTCAGCAGGTTGATGGTGCGCACCAGCGAGCTCTTGCCCGCGCCACTGCGCCCGATCACCCCGAAAATTTCACCCGCCTGTATCTGCAGGTCGATGCCCTGCAACGCTTGCACCGGGCCTTGTGGGCCGGGGTAAGTCTGGTGGATGTTGTGCAACTCAATCATGTCGTGGCGATGCCGGTCCTCACAGCTTGGCGATGGAGACTTCGGTGGACTTGACCAGGGCCACGACTTCGCTGCCCACCACCAGTTGCAGGTCGTTGACCGAGCGCGTGGTGATGACCGAGGTAACGATGCCCCATGGGGTTTCGACGTCGATTTCAGAAACGACATCGCCACGGATGATTTCCTTGATCTTGCCGCGGAATTGGTTGCGTACGTTGATGGCTTGGATGGACATGGGTTTACTCCTGGTTAAAAAATCGGTTTGCTATTAATTACGTAGCTACCAGCGCAGGTAATACCTGCGCCAGAGGCATTTTTTATTTAAATCTGAAGTGGCTTACAAGGAGGCCAGCGCCTGGTCCAGATCGGCCAGCAGGTCGTCGATATGCTCGATGCCGACCGACAGGCGCACCGTGTCTTCGCCCACGCCCGCCTTGGCCAGCTCGGCCGGGTTGAGCTGGCGGTGCGTGGTGGACGCCGGGTGCGTGGCCAGCGAGCGCACGTCGCCAATATTCACCAGGCGGGTGAACAGCTGCAGCGCATCCAGGAAACGGGCGCCGGCCTCGCGTCCGCCCACACCTTCACTTTTCACGCCGAAGGTCAGAATGCCCGAGGCCTTGCCGCTGAGGTACTTCTTGGCCAGCGGGTAGTCGGCATGGTCTTCCAGGCCGGCGTAGTTGACCCACTGCACCTTGGCCGACTTTTGCAGGTGCTGGGCAATCGCCAAGGCGTTGCTGTTGATGCGGTCCATGCGCAGGGCCAGGGTTTCGATGCCTTGCAGGATCAGGAAGGCGTTGAACGGCGAAATGGCCGCACCGGTATTGCGCAGCGGCACCACGCGCGCGCGACCGATGTAGGCAGCGGCGCCCAAAGCCTCGGTGTAGACCACGCCGTGGTAGCTGGGGTCCGGCTCGTTGAGTCGCTTGAAACGCGCCTTGTGCTCTGCCCAGGGGAACTTGCCGGAATCGACGATGGCTCCGCCAATGCTGGTGCCGTGGCCGCCCAGGTATTTGGTCAGCGAATGCACCACGATGTCGGCGCCGTGCTCAATGGGCCGGCTCAGGTAGGGGCTGGGCACGGTGTTGTCCACGATCAGCGGCACGCCGTGGCGATGCGCGATCTCGGCAATGGCTGCGATGTCGGTCACATTGCCGGCGGGGTTGCCCAGCGACTCGACAAACACCGCCTTGGTCTTATCGTCGAACAGGCCTTCAAAGCTTTTCGGGTCGCGGTGGTCGGCAAAGCGGGTGGTGATGCCAAATTGCGGCAACGTGTGGGCGAACAGGTTGTAGGTGCCGCCGTACAGCGCGGTGCTGCTGATGATGTTGTCGCCGGCCTCGGCAATGGTCTGGATGGCGTAGGTCACCGCCGCCTGGCCAGAGGCCAGGGCCAGCGCGGCAATGCCGCCCTCCAACGCAGCCACGCGCTGCTCCAGAATGTCCTGCGTTGGATTCATGATCCGCGTGTAGATATTGCCCGGCACCTTCAGGTCGAACAGGTCGGCGCCGTGCTGGGCGCTGTCGAAAGCATAGGCCACGGTCTGGTAGATCGGCGGCGCGACTGCGCGCGTTATCGGGTCCGGCGAGTAGCCGGCGTGGACCGACTTGGTTTCAAACTTCCAGTTGCTGCTGTCTCTTGCCATGCTGTCTCCCGAAGGTTGTGGTGAAAATCAAATTGCCCAATTGAGACCGAAGATAGGCGTCAAATCGCCGCCCCGCGCAGGTGGAACGTGCGCAGGCTGCTCCGGTTTCTGTAGCACGCGGTCGAGGATGCGTTTTTCGATGCGGGCAAACTCGGCGTCGCCTTGCGAGCGTGGCCGGGCCAAAGAAATGTTCTCGTCCAGCGCGATGCGGCCGTCTTCGATCAGGATCACGCGGTCGGCCAGGGCTACGGCCTCTTGCACATCGTGGGTCACCAGCAGCGCGGTGAAGCGGTGCTGCTGCCACAGGCTTTCGATCAGGCGGTGCATCTCGATGCGGGTCAGCGCATCCAGCGCACCCAGGGGCTCGTCCAGCAGCAGCAGGCGCGGCTGGCGTACCAGGGCGCGGGCCAGGGCCACGCGCTGGCGTTGACCGCCAGACAGGCGCGACGGCCACTCGTTCTTGCGGTCGGCCAGGCCGACCTGGGCCAGCACCTCTTCGCCACGGACCCGCGCCTCGGGCGGCAGGCCCAGCACCACGTTGTCCAGCACGCGGCGCCAGGGCAGCAGACGCGACTCCTGGAACATGATGCGGGTGTCGTCGTGCAGGCCGTCCACCGCCTTGCCGTCTATGGACAATGCGCCACTGCTGGCGGCTTCCAGCCCGGCAACCAGGCGCAGCAAGGTGCTTTTGCCGCAGCCACTGCGGCCCACGATGGCGATGAACTGGCCGGGCTCGACGGTCAGCTGCGCCTTGCGCAGCACCTCGCGCTCGCCATATTTTTTGGTAAGGCTGCGGGCCTCCAGCTTGACGCCGCCCTTGGTGGTGTTGCTCATATATTCAGGTTCCAGGTTGAAACAGGGCGGCGTCCAGCGCGTTCACTTTGCGCGGCAGCAGCTTTTCAGAGAAGAAGGCGTCGGCAATGCGCTGCTGCTCGCCCAGCACGTTGGCCACCACAGGCCGCACGGCGTAGCTGCGGCGGCTGTTGGCCTGCTCGACGGTGGCGGCGTCCAGCCCCCAGACGGGCGCCAGCAGCGCAGCCGCGTCCTGCGGTTTTTGCTTGACCCAGACACCGGCTTTTTGCAGCTCGGTGTAGAGCAGTTGCAGCACCTCGGGATGGGCCTGGGCAAACGGCGTACCCGCCAGGTAGTAGCGCTGGTACGAGGCGATGCCCGTGCCATCGGCCAGAACGCGCAGACTGGACTGGCGCTGCGCGGCGGACAGGAACGGGTCCCACACCACCCAGGCGTCAATGGAGCCCCGCTCGAAGGCCGCGCGGCCATCGGCCGGGGTCAGGTAGGCGGGCTCGATGTCCTTGAACGACAGGCCGGCCTTCTCCAGCGCGGCCAGCAGCAGGTAGTGCACGCCGGCGGCCTTGGCAAAGCCGATCTTCTTGCCCTTCAGGTCGGCCAGCGTCTTGATAGGCGAATCGGCGCGCACCACGATGGCCTGGGCCGCGGGCGAAGGCGCTTCCTGGGCCACAAAGGTCAGCTTAGCCCCTGCGGCCTGCGCAAACACCGGCACGGTATCGGCCACGTCGGCGCTGATGTCGATATTGCCTAGGTTCAGCGCCTCCAGCAGCGGCAGGCCGCTGGTGAATTCATGCCAGCTCACCTTGGCACCCAGTGCCGCCAGCTGCTTTTCCAGCAGGCCCTGGGTCTTCAGCACCACCACCAGGGTGGACGACTTTTGGTAGCCGATACGCACCGTGAAAGGTGCTGCAGTTTGCGCCAGCACCGGGCCAGCCGCCAGGGCGGCGATAGAAGCCAATACGCCGCGTCGATCGATAGAAAAGTTCATGCTCAAGCCATCCAAACGGGGTTATTGGTAGCCTGGGTGCCAGCGCAACCACCAGCGCTCCAGGCCGCGGGCGAACAGGTCAGCCAGCTTGCCCAGCAGCGCGTACAACAAGATGCCCACCAGCACGATGTCGGTCTGCAGGAATTCGCGGGCGTTCATGGTCAGGTAGCCGATGCCGGACTGGGCGGAGATGGTCTCGGCCACAATCAAAATCACCCACATCAGCCCCAGCGAAAAGCGCAGCCCCACCAGGATGCTGGACAGCGCGCCCGGCAGCACCACGTCGCGGTACAGCTGCCAGCGCGACAGGCCGTAGGTGCGGCCCATCTCGATCAGCTGCGGGTCTACATTGCGGATGCCGTGGAAGGTGTTGAGGTAGATCGGGAAGAACACCGACACCGCGATCAAAAACAGCTTGGCCATTTCGTCAATGCCGAACCACAAAATCACCAGCGGTATCAGCGCCAGCGCCGGGATGTTGCGCACCATCTGGATGCTGGAGTCCAGCAGGGTTTCAAAAAACTTCACCGAACCGGTCAGCAAACCCAGCAGCAAACCCAGGCCGCCGCCGATGGCCAGGCCGGTCAGGGCGCGGCCAGCGCTCACCTTGACGTGGGTAAGCAATTCGCCGGACAAGGTCAGCGTCCATGCCGCCTTGACCACGTCCACCGGTGCGGGCAGCACCCGGGTGGATAGCCAGCCCAGGGACGACGCGACCTGCCAGACCACGATCAAGGTGATGGGCACCAACCAGGGCAACAAGCCCTGCCCTACGCTGGCGGCGAATGCCTTCAGCTGGGCAAAGTTGCGCGAAGGTGTGGGGGCGTCCGGGGCCTCCAGCGCTTCTGCAAATGCATGCGGAAACGGCGTGACCTGCAGCTCGCTCTCTTGCGGCAGGGAACGGGATGCTTGTTGGTGGATGTTGTGGGAAACAGTGCTGCTCATACCGTACTCGCTTGGGATGCATCGGGCTCCAGGAACTCCAGCCGGTTGCCCGCCGGGTCTTTCACGTAAAAGCGCAGGTGGCCGACCAGGGGCTGGGTTTCCTCCAGCACCACGTCGGCCGACAGCAGGCGCCGGCGCAGGCTGGGCAGGTCCTGCACCTCAAAAGCCAGGTGCGCGGGCACGGGGCTGGGCTGCCAGTTTTCGGTGGGCACCAGGTCCACGCGCTGGTGGCCGGCCACAAAGCGCAGCGGCGCGCCTTCGGTTGGCTGCTGGCCCACCTTGAATTCGGTCAGGCCTATCAGCTGGTTGTAGAAGCGGCGTATCTGCGCCTCGTCACCGGCCCGAAAGCCCAGCTGCGCGTGGTGGATGGAGTGGATGTTCATGGCGGCGCTCTTCTTGAAGGGGTTGTCAGCTTTGCGATGCCTGGGGTACAAAGTTGTTGCCAATCACCTCGCCAAACGGGCCGGTCAAGGTTTGGCCGGGCAGCTTGTTGCGCAGCGACAGCGGCAGCAGCGGAAACACCAGTTCGGCGAAGCGGTAAGCCTCTTCCAAGTGCGGGTAGCCAGACAGCACAAAGGTGTCCAAGCCCAGGTCGGCGTATTCCTGCAGGCGCGCGGCCACGGTCTTGGGGTCGCCCACCAGCGCGGTGCCGGCTCCGCCGCGTACCAAGCCCACACCGGCCCAGAGGTTGGGGCTGATTTCCAGGTCGGCACGGGTGCGCTTCTTACCACCAGCGTGCAGGGCGGCCATGCGGCGCTGGCCGGTGGAGTCCATGCGGGCAAAGGCGGCCTGGGCGCGGATGACGGTATCGTCGTCCAGCCGGCTGATAAGGCTTTCGGCGGCCTTCCAGGCCTCGTCGTCCGTCTCACGCACGATGACATGCAGGCGGATACCGAACTTGACGGTGCGGTTCTGCTTGGCGGCACGGGCGCGTACGTCGGCCACCTTTTTGGCGACCTCTGCGGGTGGCTCGCCCCAGGTGAGGTAGGTCTCAACCTGCTCGGCGGCCAGGTCGTGCGCGGCGTCGGACGAGCCGCCGAAGTACACCGGCGGGTGCGGTTCCTGCAGTGGCGGGTAGAGCAGCTTGGCGCCCTTCACGCTCAGGTGCTTGCCCTCGAAGTCATAGCTTTCGCCGTCGTGGCTGCGTGCCAGGATGTTGCGCCAGATGCGGATGAATTCGGCCGATTGTTCGTAGCGCTGGGCGTGGTCCAGATACACGCCGTCGCCTTCCAGCTCGATCTGGTCGCCGCCGGTCACCAGGTTGATCAGCAGGCGGCCGCCGGACAAGCGGTCAAAGGTGGCCGCCATGCGTGCGGCCAGGGCCGGCTGGTGCAGGCCGGGGCGCACAGCGACCAGGAACTTCAGGCGCTTGGTCACCGGCAACAGCGCCGAGGCCACCACCCAGGGGTCTTCGCAGGAGCGGCCGGTGGGGATCAGCACGCCTTCATAGCCCACGCTGTCGGCGGCCTGGGCTACCTGCTTCAGGTAGTCGAAATTGACCTCACGCGCACCTTCACTGGTGCCAAGGTAGCGGCTGTCGCCGTGGGTGGGGATGAACCAGAAGACTTGCATTGCAAACAACTCCAAAAATCGCGAACGTGAAAGTTAACGGCGGGCATCGACCCGGTGGTTGCCACGGCTGGACACGCAGCGCAGATAGCGAACCGGTGCCACGCCCCAGGGACGGAACAGGCCATTCGCTACCAATTTAGTAGCTACCAGCGCAGGTAGTCCCTGCGCTGGAGGGCTAAAAAGCCCCCAACTCACTGCCGTGGTCACCAGCAGGCGCAGCGCGTTCTGTTGCACGTTCTGCTGCGTGCGTTGCTGCGTGTCTGTGGTGGGGCTGCGGGTCGCCATGGCCAGCACCTCAGGCCACGCCGGCCTGGGCGGCTTCCAGAATGCTGATCTTTTTGGGCAGCAGCTTCAGCTCCCAGAAGGTGTCGGCGATTTGCTGCTGCTCGGCCAGGATGGCCTTGGTGATGGCAACCGTGCCGTAGGGCGTGCGGTTCACCGCCACCTCGACCACGCCCCGGTCCAGGCCCAGCACGGCAGCGTATTCGGTGGCCGCGTCAGAGCGCTGGCTGCCGGCCCATTTCTCGATGGCGCCCACCTCCTCCACCGCGATGCGCAGGATGTCGGCATTCTTCTCTGCAAAGCTGCGCGAGGTGAAGTAATAGCCGCGGTTGTTGACCACGCCGGTGGCGTCGGCCAGCAGGCGGGCATCGGCACTCTTTTGCGCAGCGGCCAGGAACGGGTCCCAGATCACCCAGGCGTCCACCGAGCCCTGCACAAAGGCGGCGCGTGCGTCGGCGGGCGCCAGGTGCACGTGCTGCACATCGGTGTAGGCCAGGCCGTTCTTTTCCAGCAGTTTGGCCAGGAAGAACTGCACGTTGGAGCCCTTGTTGTAGGCAATCTTCTTGCCCTTGAGGTCCGTCACCTTCTGGATGGCCGAGGCCTTGGGCACCACAATCGCCTCGCTGGTGGGGCGTGGCACGGTGGCCGCCGCGTAGACCAGGGGTGCGCCAGCGGCCTGGGCGAAGATGGGCGGTGCTTCGCCCACATCGCCGAAGTCGATGGAGCCCACGTTCAGCGCCTCCAGCTGCACCGGGCCGGCGTTAAATTCGGTCCAGGTGACGTTGACGCCCAGCGGGGCCAGTCGCTTTTCCAGCGTGCCACGGGCCTTCAAGAAGCTCAGCACGCCTTTCTGGTTGCCGATGCGCAGGGTGCGGGTCACGGGCGTTTGGGCCAGGGCGTTGAAGGCTGGCAATGCCAGGCTGGCGGCGGATGCGCCGGCGATCAGCAGGCGGCGGCGTTGTTCAAAGTTGGATGTGCTCATGGTGTGCTCTGGTGTGTTGGGTATGCGCAGGCAAAGCTCTGCCCTGCCGCTGCGCAGCGGTCAAAAAAGTCAAACGGTGAAAGAAGGGGTGGAGCGGTTTAAACGCTACAGCGCACGTCGGCAAAATGCACCGGGGCGTAGTGCGGCTGCACCACGGGCCTGCGCTTGCCGGTGAAGGGCAGCAGGTCCACCACGCCTTCCAACCGGCGCGCAAGTTCTACGTCGATCTGCTGGCCTTCTTGCGGCAACAACACCACCTGGGCGTCAATGGCGAACACGCCTGGCAGGATGTGCTCGGCCGACAGCGACTGCAGCACCGGGCGCAGCGCGTAGTCCAGCGCCAGCATGTGGTGCGGGCTGCCACCGGTGGCCACCGGCAGCACGGTCTTGCCCTTGAAGGCGGTCTGCGGTAGCAGGTCCAGGAACAGCTTCAGCACACCGCTGTACGCGGCCTTGTAGATGGGCGTGGCCACCACCACCGCCGTGGCCCGCGCCACCTGGGCAATTGCCTGGGCGATGCTGGGGTGGGCCACGTTGGCCAGCAACAGGGCCTGGGGCGACAGGTCTCGGATCTGCACCCGGTCCACCTGCGCACCATGCAGCTGCAGGCGCTGCTGCACGGCGTCCAGCAGGACGGCGGAGCGGGACCGCTCCGAGGGGCTGCCGGCAATCAATAAAACGGACATGTGGTGGACTCCCAGGTTGGCGTGCGCTTAAGCGTGGACAGGCTTACTTTTTTCCGTAGAACTGGTCGAACACACCGCCATCGGCGAAGTGCGTCTTCTGGGCTTTTTGCCAGCCGCCGAACAGGTCGTCGATGGTGAACAGATTCACGTTGCCAAACTGCTTGGCGTACTTGGCGGCGGCGGTCTTGTCGCGGGGACGGTAGTAGTTCTTGCCGGCCAGGTCCTGGCCCACGGGGCTGTACAGGTATTGCAAGTAGGCCTCGGCCACCTTGCGGGTGCCGCGCTTGTCCACCACCTTGTCGACCACGCTGACAGGTGGCTCGGCCAGGATGGACAGGCTGGGGGTGACGATCTCGAACTTGTCCTTGCCGAACTCGCCCAGCACCAGGTAGGCCTCGTTTTCCCAGGCGATCAGCACATCACCCTGGCCGCGCTCGGCAAAGCTGATGGTGGAGCCGCGGGCGCCGGAGTCCAGCACCACCGCGTTCTTGTAAATGCCGGCCACGAAGTCACGCGCCTGGGCGTCGGTGGCGTTGTTCTTCTTCACCGCGTAGCCCCAGGCGGCCAGGTAGTTCCAGCGGGCGCCGCCGGAAGTCTTGGGGTTGGGCGTGACCACGGCAACGCCGGGACGCACCAGGTCCGACCAGTCGGTGATCTTCTTGGGGTTGCCCTTGCGCACCAGGAACACAATGGTCGAGGTATAGGGCGATGCGTTGTTGGGCAAACGCTTTTGCCAGTCGGCAGGGATCAGCTTGCCGTATTCATGCAATGCGTCCACGTCGTAGCCCAGGGCCAGCGTGGCCACGTCGGCTTCCAGCCCGTCAATGATGGAGCGGGCCTGTTTGCCCGAGCCGCCGTGTGACTGGCTGATGGTCACATCCTGGCCAGTCTTGGCCTTCCAGTCCTTGGCGAATGCGGCGTTGAAGTCTTTGTAGAACTCACGGGTGGGGTCGTAAGATACATTTAGCAACGTAATCGGCGCCTGGGCATGTGCGGCCAAGCCGGCTGCAGACAAAGCCAGGGCCACGAAGGATTGCGAGAATTGGCGGCGAGTAGTCATAAAGCTTCCACGGAGTCCATAAAGATTGCGATGGATGGATTCTGGAAGCGGCACGTAAAAACTGGAACGAATGAATTCTCAGTTGTTTATTACTTATTCATCTCATAAGCCTCGGACCCAAAGTTATATGCAGGGTCTGACCCTGCTCGGCCTTTGCCTGTGGGCGGCGGCCCCCGCCTGGTCGCAGGCACGCTTCAAGTCGGATGTCATGCGCAATTTTGGCGGCGTGTACGCCAGCAGCTGCGGCAACTCCAGCGGCCCCAGGCTGCGCGTGGCCTGGGATGCACTGGTGGTAGAGCACGGCGACAAGCGCATCGTGGGCCGCAATGTGCAGGCCGATACCCGCTACAACGGCGCAGCCGCACAGCTGCCGCATTTCCAGGTGGCGCTGACCAGCACGCTGCGGTCTGGCGCCAAGCTGGACTTTGTGGTGCTGGAAGAAAAGTCCATCGTCAACATTACGCTGCAGGCCGATCCCAAGCTACAACAGGCACTGGGCAAGACCATTCTGGCGGCCAAGTACCACCGCTGCAGCAACGACAAGCCAGGCAACAAGGGCGAGGAAGCCGCCGACGAAACGCATGACGGCAGCCAGGCCACCCTGCCCGAGCCCATGAGCGATATCGAGAAGATGCTGCTCAACCCCCAGTTCAAGGCCACCTACACCCGGGCGCTGGGCCCGCTGGTGCGCGACCGCTGGCTGGCGCGGCTGGAAGGCCCGCGCCCGCCGATGCGGCGCGAGCACATCGCCGGCACCGAATACGTGGTGATTGCGGTGTGCAAGCCGCATTTCTGCACCAACTACAACGCTGCCCTGCTCTACGCTCCCCAGCAGAACCTGCTCTACGGCAAGGTCTTCCAGCTGGGCAGCAGCACCCAGCTGGGCGAACCACCGCCGATGGTGCAGACGCACCTGGACGCGCTATGGGCCGAGCAGTGGCAGCAACATTGAATTGCTATTGAAATAATAGCTGCCTGCGCAGGTACTATCTGCGCCAGCGGCTTATTTGCTTATAAACGTCGGACCGGCTTCTTGACCCACACCAGGCGGTAGTAAGTGGTTTGCATGGCCAGCATGGCCAGAAACGCCACCGGGTAGGCGGCCCAAATACCATTCAAGCCGTAGTACTGGCTCAGCACCCAGGCCACCGGCACCTCCACCCCGCCAATCGCCAGCATGGTCAGCGCCGTGGGCACCAGCACCGTGCCGCTGGCGCGCATCAGCCCCGACAAGACCATGGACATGCCCATGATGATGATGCCCCACAGCATGGTGTGCAGCAGGGTCTGGGCCAGCTCGACCACCGTCGGGTCGGTGATGAACAGGCCCAGGATACGCCGCGAAAACAGGTAGGCCAGCAGCACCAGCGCCCCGGTCAGCAGCAGATTCATCCAGATGCCGGTGCGGGCGATCTTGCCCAGCGTGTCGCCCCGCCCAGCGCCAATCGCCTGCGCACCCAGGATGGAGGCGGTGATGGCAATCGAAAACGCCGGGAACTGCACATAGGACACGATCTGATTCACCGCGCCATAAGCCGCCGTGGCCTGCGAACCAAAGCGGTTCACCAGGAACAGCACGGCGATCTCGGCCAGCGAGATGGTGATCATGGACAGGCCCGTGGGCAGCCCAATGCGCAGCACCTTGGCCAGAATCTGCCGGTCTATCCGCAGATGCGGCCGGAAGGTGGCGTCTGGTGCCAGCACATGGCGCACGCGCAGCAGGTGCCAGGCCGTCCAGGCCATGGCCGCCGCAAAACCCAGCCCAGCCGCGTAGGCGCCACTGACCACGCCCAGCTGCGGCAGGCCGCCCCAACCGCGTATCAGCGCGGGCGTAGCCAACAGGCTGACAGCGGTGGAGATCAGCAGGGTTTTCAGCGGCGTCTTGGTATCGCCCACGCCGCGCATCATGGAGGTGACCAGCAGGAACAGAAACACCGCCGGCGAGGCCACCAGCATCACCCGCGCATAGGCCGTGGCGTCGCCCAGAATGTCGGCCGGCGTGCCCAGGGAGCGCAGCAGGCCGTCGGTGAACATGCCACCAAACAGGGCCACCACCACACCGGCGTACAAGCCCACCATCAGCGTGGTGCCGGCAATCGCCTTCACCCGCTCGGACTCCTTCGCGCCCCAGGCCTGGCCTATCAGCACGGCAGCGCCCGAGCCCAGGCCGATCATGAAGGCAATCAGAAAAAACAGCACCGGAAAAAAGGCCGACACCGCCGCCATCGCGCCCACGCCCAGCATCTGGCCCAGGTAAATATTGTTCACCGTGCCCGACAGCGCCTGCAGGATATTGCTGACAATCATCGGCGCCAGAAACGCCAGGTACACCCGCCACAAAACCCTGGGCTGGGCCGGCGGCCCGGGCATGGCGGCGCCCGCAGGCACGGCCGCACTACGACTTGCATCCATATCTGTCCTTTAAAACGTATTCACGATTTCTTGGGGCTCGAAGGCGTTGGCCACGATCTTTTGCAGATGGGCCTGCACATCGGCCGGCCAGCTGGCTATCTGTGCTTCAAACGCTTGCGCGTCCGCGGCGAACAGGGCCCGACTGGCTTCTTCAAAACCGGGGGCGTCACCCGCGATGGTGGACATGAACTTGTAGCCCACGGCGCTGCAGCGGGTCACCTCGTCCTTGCGCTCGGACGCAAGCCGCGCCACTTCCACCAGCTTGCGCAGCGCCACCGAGGCACCACCAGGCTGGGTGGCCAACCATTCCCAATGGCGGGGCAGCAGGGTCACCTCGCGCGCCACCACGCCCAGCTTGGGCCGACCCGGCCCGCGCGGCGCCCGGCCGGAGGCACTGTCTTCCGCCGGCAGCGGCGCAGGCTCGGCCATGGCATCCACCGCCTGTGCCTGCTGCACCAACTGCACCGCGAACTCCTCCACCGTGCCACGCCAGTCCAGCTCCAGCACTTCGCTGGTGGCGTCGTCAAACACCCAAACCGACGCAGGGGTGGCACTGTCAGCGCCGGCGTCCACCGCCATCTTGGCGCGCATGGCCACATCGCGCAGCGCCCCCGCTGCAATGCAGTTGCCGCCTTCGAAGGCGGTGCAAGAAGTATCCAACCAAGCCATATTTTTACCCGGATTTAATCAATCCGCGGATTCTACCCGGATTTAATACCCAGGTAATTTATACCCGGGTAAAAAATTGCAAACCCGGCTTACGCGGGCTTTTCAACCGGCACGACCGGATGGGTCGGCTGGATCGACTGCATGGGCACATCGCGCAACACCATGGTGGACGGGTTGGACAACGGCAGCCCGGCTGCGCGCAACTCCTTCAGCACCACCAGCAACACGTCGCTGCGCACGCTGTATGAACGCCGAGGCGACGGCACATAGGCTGTGGCGTTGAACATCAGCTTGCCATTGCTGTCTATGCCCTCCAGCGCCACGCTGGGCGCAGGCGTGGGCTGCACCTCGGGGTGGTTGGTGAAAGCCGCCAACAACACGTCCTGCACGCGCTGCACATCGGTATCCAGCGGCATGGGCAGCTTGATCTGTACCAGACCCAGCGGGCTGGCGTGGGTGATGTTGCGTACCGTCTTGGTGATGAACTCCGAGTTCGGCACGATCACCGTGGAGCGGTCGCTCATCTGGATCTCGGTGGCGCGCACATTGATGCGGCGGATATCGCCTTCCACCGTGCCCAGCACCACCCAGTCACCCACCTTCACCGGCCGCTCGGCCAGCAGAATCAGGCCGGAAACAAAGTTCTGCACCACCGCCTGCAGGCCAAAACCGATACCCACCGACAAGGCACTGGCCACCCAGGCCACCCGCTCCAGCCCAATGCCCACGGCCGACATGGCCATGGCCACCACCGTCACGCTGCCGGCATAGCCAAACAGGGTGCTGGCCGACATCTGCATGCCCGCGTCCAGCGTGGTGGTGGGCAGGAAATGGTCTTTCAGCCAGCGCTTGAGCGTACGCACACCCAACAGCCCGCCCACCACGACCGCCAGGGCCAGCAGCACCGCCGTAGGCCGCAGCTGGATTTCACCAATCGCCAGGCCGTCGCCCAGCGCCGAGGCACGGTGCATCAGCTCGGGCGGCCCATCACCAAACGGCGACAGCACCAGCAGCAAGGCCACCAGCGCCACCGTGGCACGCACCACGCCAGACAGCAGCACGGCCGCCTGGTCGCGCAGGCGCCAGACTTCGGGCTCGGGTGTTTCCACCGGGGCCGATGCCAGCCAGCCCATACACATATCGTCCACCAACATCATCAGCAAATAGGCCGTGCCCGAGACGATGGTGCACCAGGCCACCTGGCGCAATACAAAGCTGCCCAGCGCCACATAGCCCAGCAGCAAGCCCACCACGCTGGTCGCCAGCACCAGCCAGAGCAGAAATGCCAAGCTGCTCAGCCACAGCGGCCGGGCCGGCACCTGGTCGGCGCCCGGCCCTTCGAGCTGGCGGCGCAGCCGCTCGCCACGCATCACCGCCATCACCATGCTCAGGCCCAAGGCCAAGGCCAGAATGCAGTTCAGGGCGACGGCGGTAGCCAGGCTGGCATTCACCAGGCTGTAGAGCTGCTCGGCCAGCCAGCCCGCCGTGGTCACCAGCGCCAGCACCAACGGAAACCGGCGCAGGCCAACCGCCACCGTATCCGGCATGGCCGACAAGCGCCAAGTGGGCCGGTTGGGCGACAGCAAGGCCTGGCCCAGGCCTGCCACGTAGCCGCCAAAACAGGCCAGGCCCACGCTGCGCACCAGCAAGGCATGGGGCAGCTCGGACAGATCGCTATTCCACTCCAGCCCGGTGCGTACCACCAAGGCCACCAGCCCCCAGGACAGCACCGACAGCAGCACCCGCAGCACGGCATACAGCGAGCGACGCAAGCGCCCACCCGGCACCTTGTGGCTGACCAGGTACAGCACCGCCACCTCCAGCCGATTCCGCACCAGCGCCAGCACGGCCAAGGCAGCCGCCATGCCCAGCCACACGCCCACGGTGGCAGCCCGCAAGGCCTTCACCAGTTCGCCCACCAGATCGGCAGAGCGGCCTGCATCGGACACGAAGTTGTCGCGCAGTTCGTTCCAGAACGGCGGCGCCAGGATGGACGCCGTGCGCTGACCCAGCTGGGCCTGGAACTGCGCGCGCCGCTGCGCGGAAATCTGCGACGCCAGTTGCTCGCTCTCCACCACCAGCAGGCGCGCCAGCTTGAGCTGCGCATCCAGCGCATTGCGGCTCTTGTCCAGCTCGCTACGCATGGAGCTGATGTCGCTGGCCTCTTTTTTGTCGGCCGGCGCGGCGCCCAGCTCGCTCAGCCGGGCCTGCACGCTATCCAGCTGCGGCGCCAGTTCGTCTGCGGCTTTTTGCGCTTGCGCCTCGGCTGCTATGGCAGTGCTGCGCCAGGCCATCAGATCGGTCTCGGCATCCGCATCGGGCAGGTTCTTCTGCATGGTCTCGATCTGCTGGCGCAGCTTGTCCAGCGAGTCGTCCAGCGCCCCCGGCTGCGCCCAGGCCGGCACGCCAACACAGGCCAGGCATAGCAGCATGCTGGCAAAAACCTTGGATAAAAACTGGCCTCTTACGCTCATCGGTATTGGTTTGTCTGCTATGAATTTCATAAATTTATGGGCTGGCTGGCGAGCCCCCCGGTACACCGCGGTACTTCCTGGGGGTATCCGCCCGGCCTGCAGCTGCAGCACCGTCGGAGCTACAGGTAAAGCAGTGACGGTACCATTGATGCACCCACCCCCAGTAATGCCGCCGGCGAATTCAAACCGCCGAGCTGCGGAATTGCCGGCACGCTCTCGCAGGAGACTCGCCACCTGGCCTGCGGGATATCTGAGGCGAACCTCGCGCCTGGGCCACCACCCGCCACACACTGAAAACCATGCACTCTTCCAAGCTGACCATTCGAGCCGCACAGGCCAGCGACGTTCCCCACATCCTCGCAATGATCCACGAGATGGCGGAATTCGAGCATCTGACCCATCTGCTGAATGCGTCTGAAGAACAATTGAAGAACGATCTGTTCGGCCCCCAGCCAGCCGCCGAATGCGCAGTCGCCACGGTGGACGCGCAGCCCGTAGGCTACGCCTTGTTTTTCCACAACTACTCCACCTTTCTGACGCGCAGAGGCCTGTACCTGGAAGACCTGTACGTCAAGGCCGACGCGCGCAGCCTGGGCGTGGGCAAGGCCCTGCTGAAGCACCTGGCCAAGCTGGCCTGCGAGCGCCAGTGCGCACGTTTCGAATGGAGCGTGCTGGACTGGAACACCGCGGCCATCCAGTTCTATGAAAAGCTGGGTGCCAGCGTGCTGCCCGACTGGCGCACCTGCCGCGTCACAGGCGACGCGCTGCAGGCCATGGCACAGGACTAAAACGGCCTCTCAAGCCCCCAGCTGCGCCCAGGCCTTGTCCAGCCGCTTGGCACTGACTGGCTGCGGGGTCTTCAGTTCTTGCGCGAAGAAGCTGACGCGCAGCTCCTCCAGCAGCCAGCGGAACTCCTGCATGCGCGCATCCGCCACGCCCTTGCGCTCGGCCACCAGGCGCCAGTAGCGCTGCTCTTGCGGGCGCAGCTCGGCCAGGCGGGCGGCGTCGCGGGCCGGGTCGGCGCGGTATTTGTCCAGCCGTGCGGTGATGGCCTTCAGGTAGCGGGCGTAGTGCTGCAGCGGGCCCCAGGACGTGTTCGCCAGGAAGCGCTTGGGCATCAGCCGCGCCAGCTGCTGGGCGGCGTCGGCGGTGGCGTCGGGCGCGTTCTTCGTGTCCTTGATCTTGCGGGCCGCCGTGGCGTATTCGGTCAAGATCGTCAGCGACAGGCGCGCCACTTCGTTGGCGATCAGTGTCAGGCGACCCCGGCCTTCGTCGATGCGGCGCTTGAAGTCGAATTCGTCGGTGGGCAGCGGGTCGAGCAGAAAGGCCCGGTCCAGCGCCACGTCGATGATCTGGGCGCGCAGCTCCTCAATGGTTCCTCCGCCCGAGCCGTCGGCATTCTTGCCCACCTGCATGAAGACCACGGCCATTTTCTGCAGGTCGGGAATGTTCTTTTCCAGGTACTTCAGCGCGTCCTTGATCTGCAGCGAGAACAGGCGGCGCAGGCCGGCGCGGTGCTTGGCGGCAGCCACTTCGGGCTCGTCGAAGACCTCGATGGTCACCGCATCACCCGCATCGATGAGGCCGGGGTAGCCGATCAGCGTCTGGCCACCCTTCTGGATTTCCAGCAGCTCTGGCAGCTCGCCAAAGGTCCAGGCGGTATAGCGCTGGTTCGCCGGCGTGGCTGGCTTTGCTGCGTTTTTTGTAGCTGCTTGCGCAGGTGCTGCCTGCGCTGCAGGCTGATTTTCCTTAGAGACTGGTTGAGCAGCGGCGTTACTCGCCATCTTCAAACCGGCGAGCGCCTGGAAGGCCCCACGCGCCTGCGCGCCCAGCTCGGACTTGAGCGCGCCCAGGTTGCGGCCCGTGCCCAGTTGGCGGCCATGCTCGTCGACCACGCGGAAGTTCATGAACATGTGCGGGCTGAGCATGTCGGCCTTGATGTCGGCCCGTACCACGTCCAGCGAGGTGGCGGCGCGCACCAGCTTCAGCACCGCATCCACCAGCGTGCCTTGGCCGAACAGCGCGGGCGCGTTCAGCGTCTCGGCCATCTTGGCGGCAGTGTCGGGCAGCGGCACCAGGCGGGAGCGCGGGCGCTGGTGCAGGGTTTTGATCAGGGCCTGGATCTTGTCTTTCAGCATGCCCGGCACCAGCCATTCGCAGCGCTCGTCGTTCACCTGGTTCAGAACGAACAGCGGCACGGTGACGGTCAGGCCGTCTTTGGCGTCGCCGGGTTCGTGCAGATAGGTGGCCAGGCAGTCCACACCGCCGAGGCGTATGGTCTTGGGAAAGGATTGCGTGGTGATGCCAGCGGCCTCGTGGCGCATCAGCTCCTCGCGGGTCAGCATCAGCAGCTTGGGGTTGATCTGCTGCGCGTCACGGTACCAGCGCTCGAAGCTGGCGCCGCCATATACGTCAGCGGGCAGTTGCTGGTCGTAGAAGGCGTAGATCAGCTCGTCGTCCACCAGCACGTCCTGCCGGCGCGCCTTGTGCTCCAGGTCCTCCACCTGCTTGATCAGCTTGAGGTTGGCCGCCAGGAACGGGAATTTGCAGTCCCACTGCCCGCCCACCAGCGCTTCGCGGATGAAGATTTCCCGCGCACCCACTGGGTCCACCCGGCCAAAGTTGGCACGGCGGCCGCTGTAGATGACGATGCCGTACAGCGTGGCCCGCTCCAGCGCGGTGACCTCGCTGGCCTTCTTTTCCCAATGCGGGTCCAGCAGCTGCTTCTTCAGCAAATGGCCGGCCACCTGCTCGACCCACTGCGGCTCGATGGCGGCAATGCCGCGGCCGAACAGGCGCGTGGTTTCCACCAGCTCGGCCACCACGATCCAGCGGCCCGGCTTCTTGCGCAGATGCGCGCCCGGATGGCGGTGGAACTTGATGCCGCGCGCGCCCAGGTATTCGGTCTGCGCCACCTCGTCGCCCTCGGTCTTCCAGCCGATATTGCCCAGCAGGCCGGACAGCATGGACAGGTGGATCTGCTCGTAACTGGCCGGCGCGGCATTGAGACGCCATTTGTGCTCGGCCACCACGGTGTGGAGCTGGCTGTAGATGTCGCGCCACTCGCGCACCCGGCGGATGTTGACGAAGTTCTGCCGCAGCAGTTGCTCGTACTGGCGGTTGCTCAACTTGTGTGCGCCCTCCCCACCCCTGGCATCGTTGATCCACTTCCACAGGTTCAGGTAGCCGCTGAACTCGCTGCGGTCGTCGTCAAACTTGGCATGCGCCTGGTCGGCCTGGGCCTGCAGGTCCATGGGCCGATCCCGCACGTCCTGCACGCTCAGGGCCGATGCAATCACCAGCACTTCGTCGAGCGCGCTGCGGTCGCGGGCTTCCAGAATCATGCGGCCGACGCGTGGGTCCAGCGGCAACTTGGCGAGCTCTTTGCCGGTGCCGGTCAGCTCGTTCGCGTCGTCCACTGCGCCCAGTTCGGCCAGCAGTTGGTAGCCGTCGGCAATGGCGCGGCCCTGGGGTTTTTCCAGGAACGGAAAGTCTTCGACGATGCCCAGGTGCAGCGACTTCATGCGCAAGATCACGCCGGCCAGCGAGCTGCGCAGAATTTCAGGGTCGGTAAAGCGCGGGCGGCCGTTGAAGTCCTGCTCGTCATACAGGCGGATGCAGATGCCGTTGGCGACCCGGCCGCAGCGGCCGGCGCGCTGGTTGGCGGAAGACTGGCTGATCGGTTCGACCAGCAGCTGCTCCACCTTGCTACGGAAAGAATAGCGCTTCACGCGCGCCGTACCTGCGTCAATCACGTATCTAATGCCTGGCACTGTGAGCGATGTCTCGGCCACGTTGGTGGCCAGCACGATGCGCCGGCCACCCGCATGGTTGTCGAAAATCCGGTCCTGCTCGGCCGGGCTCAGGCGCGCAAACAGCGGCAGCACCTCGGCGCTGCGGAACACCGGCTGGTGGCTCACATGCTTGCGCAGATGGTCGGCAGCCTCGCGGATTTCGCGCTCGCCGGGCAGGAAGATCAGGATGTCGCCGGCGTTGTGCGGGTCGCGCCAGAGCTCGTCCACGCCGTCGGCGATGGCCTCGTTCAGCCCGTAGTCGCGGCTTTCCTCGAACGGGCGGTAGCGCTGCTCCACCGGGAACATGCGGCCGGACACCATGATGACCGGGGCCGGGCCTTTCTTGGACTCGAAATGCTTGGCGAAGCGGTCGGCGTCGATGGTTGCCGAGGTGACGATGATCTTCAAATCCGGCCGGCGCGGCAGGATTTGGCGCAGGTAGCCCAGCAGAAAGTCGATGTTCAGGCTGCGCTCGTGCGCCTCGTCGATGATGATGGTGTCGTAGGCGTTCAGCAGCGGGTCGGTCTGCGTCTCGGCCAGCAAGATGCCGTCGGTCATCAGCTTCACCGAGGCATCGCGCCCCAGGCGGTCCTGGAAGCGCACCTTGAAGCCGACCACATCGCCCAGCGGCGTCTTCAGCTCTTCGGCAATCCGTTTCGCCACACTGCTCGCCGCAATCCGCCGCGGCTGGGTGTGGCCGATCAGCTTGCCGCGCTGGCCTTCGGGGTAGTTCAGTTTGCCGCGGCCCATGGCCAGGGCGATCTTGGGCAGCTGGGTGGTTTTGCCGGAGCCGGTTTCGCCGCAGATGATGACCACCTGGTGGGCGGCAATGGCGGCTTCTATCTCTTCGCGGCGCTCGGAAACGGGCAGCGACGCGGGGAATTCAATTTTCAACATAGGGGGCGATTATCCCGGTGCGCTGGTGCCCGCCCGCTACCCCGCATGCTAGAGGCGATACTTCTCTGAACAACGGTCCACACAATGCCCCTGATCGACCAACTCCTGCCCCGCTACCAGTTCTCAGAGAAGCACCAGTTGCTGACCAGCGCCGCGCCAGCCGCCCTGCTGGACGCCGCACTCCGGCCCGAGATCAGCGACGACCCGTGGACCCGCCGCTTCATCCAGCTGCGCGAGTTGCCGGACCGCATATGGGGCACTCTGGGTGGCAGCAGTGGGCTGCAGCGGCAGCCCGCGTTTGGCATCCACAACTTCACGCCGCTGGGCCGCGACGGCGATCAGGAAGTCGCCATAGGCCTGGTGGGGAAATTCTGGCAGGCCGACTACGGCCAGGCCCGGATCGCCAACGCCGATGCCTTTACCCAGTTTGCCGAGCCTGGTGTTGCCAAATTGGTGTTGAACTTCAGCACCGAAGCCGCGGGCGATGGCCGCACCTGGCTGCGCACCGAAACACGGGTGTTTTGCAACGACCGGGCTTCCTTGCGGCGGTTTACACCGTACTGGTGGTTAATTCGGCCGGTGAGTGGGTTGATACGGATGCGGCTGCTGGCGCGGATTCGGGATACGGCGCGCTCCGATCAAAAGGATCAGAAAATTCCCAATTAGTGGCGATGCATCAATGCACCTTGTGCCCCGCTTCCACCGGGGTTTCCGTATGCATCACACACTGCCAACCCTTGCCCTTTTGCACCCAGGTCGACGTGTCGTGCATTTCCTGCGCGGTGGTCTTGGTTTTGCCTCTGGGGGCGACGGCCTGTTTGACATGGTAGGTCAGGATGGCGGTGGCGGCGTTGGGAAACACGACTTCCATATCGCTTAACTCGAAGGACTTGATCACCATCGACCCTTGCTCGGCCATCTTGCGATAACTGGCGTGGTCGAACTTCATCGCTCCGTGCGCGCCGACCAACAACGAGGGTTCGCTGAGCATCTCCAGCGCGGTTTCAGTGTCCTGATCGACCATGGACTGCCAGAACTTATTTTCAAGGTCGATGAGGGTCTTGTGGGGTGTCGACATAGCGGACTCCTGTGGTTGAAAGTGTCTATCCTGCTACGGTGAGCGTCAGACACTATCGGACAGAGGGGAATCCTCCGGTAAGTCCTTTCCTACGCAGAGAAAAGCGCTAATTAACCCAAGCCCCACACAGCCGCTGCCTCAGGCCCTCCGGTTCCGCCCTCCCCAGCCGCACCTCCGGAGTCCCATGCCAATCCGCACAACGCTGGATGACCTCTGCCACCGCCCGCACCGCCGCGTCGCTGAGCTTGACGCCGTCTTCCAGAAACACCGCCTTCACCTCGAACACGCCCTGTGCGCGGTGGGCCTTGGCGTCCAGCCGGCCGATGAGTGCGCCCTTGTGCAGGATGGGCAGCACGAAGTAGCCGTAAGTGCGCTTGTCTTCCGGCGTGTAGCACTCGATGCGGTAGTCGAAACCGAACATCGCCAAGGCGCGCTCGCGGTCCCAGACCAACGGGTCGAAGGGCGACAGCAAGGCTGTGTGGATGGCGCGCAGCTTGCCAGCCTGGGCGGTTTGCAGCAGCTCGAAGTGTTGCTGGTGCACATAGCCGGGCAGAGTCCAGCCCTGCACTTGCACGCGCTGCACCACGCCTTGCTCCACCAGCACATCCAGGTCGGCATCTTTCAGGCGTGGCTTCTGGCGGAAGTAGTCGTGCACCCAGCGGGCCTGTGTGATGCCCAGCGCCAGGATGGCTTTCTCGGTGAAATGGCGGTGCACGGCAGCGGCTTCGGGCAGTTGGGCGTTGGCCAGGTGTGGGTGCACGCGGTGCGCCAGGTCGTAGACGCGCTGGAAGCTGTCGCGGCGCTTGACCATCAGCTCGCCGCTGGCGAACAAGGCCTCGAGCCAGCGCTTTTCGTCCTTGCGGTCCCACCAGCCATTGCCGGTTTTGCCGTCCTGCCGGGTGAAGTCGGCAGAACGGACCGGGCCTTTGCTGTCGATATGCGCAAGCAAGGCGTCCAGATGCGCACGTTGGCTGGCCTGCACGGCCTGCCCGTTCAGCAGGCCCCAGTGGCGGCGCGCTTGCTGGTTGTAGCTGCGGTGCAGAAGCAGGTGGTCGACCGGCGCAAAGCAGGCTTCGTGGGCCCAGGTTTCAAACAGATGACCGTCAGCCAGCGCCGAGTCCAGCCACGCCTGCGGATAGGCACCGAGCCGAGAGAACAACACCAGATAGGGGCTGCGCGCCACCACGCTGATGGTGTCGATCTGCAGCAGCTGCATCTGGGCAATGCACTGGCGCAGCGCCAGGGGTGTGGCCTTGCGGCGCGGTGCAGCCAGCAGGCCCTGGGCGGCCAGTTGCAGATTGCGCGCCTGGGCCAGCGCCAGGGGTTTGGAAGATGGTGAGTCGTGCGGCATGGCCAACAGTCTAGACAGCTACTAATTCCATAGCTGCTTGCGCAGGCAATACCTGCGCCAGAGGCCTAAAGGGCTTGAAACTCCAAAAGCACCACAACAGCGGCTACAGCCCATTACATCTTCAGATGCTGCAGTGCAGCACCGGCTTTTATACTGAAGCCACCCCTTGTTGCCTGGCTTGTTGCCCCTGCCGTGACCCTACGCGCCTCTTTTCGCCAACTGTTGTTGCTCGCCTTTGTGCTGATTGCCGCCCTGCTGGGCGCGGTGTCGCTCAGCGGCCTGCAGGCGCTGCAAGGCGTGTTGGCGCAAAGCCGCGCGGCCGGGCAGCAAAGCATCCAGCTGAACCTGTCCACCCGGGGCCTGGCCGAGCGCAGCACCGATATGGAACGCGCTGCCCGCCAGTACCTGGTACTGGGCGATGACGCCCTGCGCCAGCGCTTCGACGATGCCGCCAACCAGGCCCAGGCCCTGCTGCTGCCGCTAGGCCAGTACCCGCCCACCGCCGCTCTGGCCCAGCAGTGGCTGGCGTCGGCCGTGCGCATCCGCAGCCAACTGGCCGATACCCGCGTGCCGCGCCCCAGCCGGGGCAATGCGGTGGCGGCCGAGTTCCAGACCCTGGACGGCATCTCGCGTGGACTGTCGCAGCAGGTGCAGCAAAGCATTGCCGAGCACAACCAACAGGTGCAAAACGCATTGGAAGAACAGCGTAACCGCCAGGTGCAGCAGGTGCTGGTGGCCATCGTGGCGGCAGCGGTGGCAGCCCTGGCGTTTGGCCTGTGGCTGACACGCCCGCTGCGCCAGCTGGGCAAGGCCATCGTGGCGCTGGGCGAAGGCCGGCTGCAGCAGGCCATACAGATACACGGCCCGGCCGACCTAGCCAGCCTGGGCCGCCAGCTGGACTGGCTGCGCCTGCGCCTGACCGAGCTGGACGAGGACAAGGCACGCTTTCTGCGCCACACCTCGCACGAACTGAAGACCCCACTGGCCGCGCTGCGCGAAGGAGTGGCCCTGCTGCAAGAAGGCGTGGGTGGTGCGCTGGGCGCCGAGCAGGCCGAGATCGTGGCCATACTGCAGCACAACACTGGCGTGCTGCAACAACAAATCGAAGACCTGCTGCGCTACAACGCCGCCGCCTTCGACGCGCGGCAGCTGCAGCGCCGCCCCACGGTGCTGCGCACATTGCTGGAGGGCGTGGCCCAGGCCCAGCGCCTGAGCTGGCAGGCACGTGGACTGAACGTGGTGGTGGAAGGCGACGCCACACTCAGCCACCCGGTGGACCCGGAGCGCCTGGGCATGGCGCTGGGCAATCTGCTGTCCAACGCTGTGCGCTTCAGTCCGCCTGGCGGACGTATCCGCTGGTGGGTGGGCACATTGAACGGCCAGGTGGTGCTGGAGATCAGCGACAACGGGCCGGGCATACCCGAGGGTGAGCGCGAACACATCTTCGACCCCTTCTACCGTGGCCATGTGCAGCCGCTGAATCTGCCGCGTGGCAGCGGCATTGGTCTGGCCATCGTGCGCGAACAAGTGGCCGCCCACGGCGGGCAGGTACGCCTGGTGGCACGCGCCGACGGCGCCTGCTTTCAAATCCTTTTGCCTTTGGACACCTCACATGTTTAAGTTACTGATCCGAAATTTGGGACTCTGGAGCCTATGCGCACTGGTCGCCTGCAGCACAGGCCCTGTGGCGGAGCCCCCACCGGCCAGCGCCATCAGCAATGAAGCCACGTCGTCACCTGTCATCAAGCTGGTGCCGGTGCCCTCGCCACTGAGCCCCGTGGACGAAGCAGGCCGCCTGCTGCAGCAATGGCAAGACAGCCTGCGCCAGGCAACGCCCGAATCACTCAACGCCCTGGCCGCCGGGCTGGCGGCAGAGCCCGCCACACCTGCCGGCATGGTGCATCTGGCCTTGGTATGGCTGCATACACATAACCCAGGCGACTCAGCGCGCGCGCTGGCGCAGCTGGAAGGGCTCAACAATGGCAATGACCCGGCAGTAGCCGCATGGACCGGTTGGTTACCGCTGTTGATGGCAAGGGCCGCCGAGCAAAAGCGGCTCGAGGAACAGATCGTTCGGCAAAACCAGCAGCTGCGCGACAACCAGCGCCGCATAGACCAGTTGACTGAGCAATTGGAAGCGCTGAAGGCCATCGAGCGGTCACTGGCGCCACGCAGCATGGGCAAGACGCCATGAGCGCCAAGCTGCAGATCCTGGTGGTGGACGACGACCCCGACATGCTGCGCCTGCTGTCGCTGCGCCTGGGCGCCGCCGGCTATGCCGTCACCGCCGAAGTCGATGCCGAGGCCGCCCTGGCCCGGCTGGAGGTGCTGCGCCCGCAGCTGGTGCTGAGCGATGTACGCCTGCCGGGCATGGACGGCATGGGACTGTTCGACGCCGTGCAGACACGCTTCCCCGGCCTGCCGGTGATCCTGCTCACCGCCCACGGCAGCATCCCCGACGCGGTGGACGCCACGCTGCGCGGCGTGTTCAGCTACCTGACCAAACCCTTTGATGGCAAGGAACTGCTGGCCGCCGTAAGCCGGGCACTGGTTTTGTCCGCCGCCAGCCGCCCGGTGGCGGGCTCGGCCGGCGAGGCCTGGCGCGCCGAAATTGTGAGCCGCTCGGCGGTGATGGACGAGGTACTGGCCGAGGCACGGTTGGTTGCACCCAGCGATGCATCGGTGCTGATACGCGGCGAAAGCGGCAGCGGCAAGGAGTTGCTGGCGCGCGCCATCCACCGCGCCAGCCCACGCGCCCACGGTGCCTTTGTGGCGGTAAACTGCAGCGCCATCCCCGAGGCGCTGCTGGAGTCCGAGCTGTTTGGCCACGTCAAAGGCGCATTCACCGGCGCGGTGGCCCACCACCGGGGCCTGTTCCAGAGCGCCAACGGCGGCACCCTGTTCCTGGATGAAATTGGCGACATGCCGCCTACCCTGCAGGTCAAGCTGCTGCGCGTGCTGCAGGAGCGCCAGATACGGCCTGTGGGCGCCCAGCAGTCGGTGGACGTAGACGTGCGCATACTCTCAGCCACCCACCGCGATCTGGAAGCCGCGCTGACCCAAGGTGACTTTCGCGAAGACCTGTATTACCGGCTGAACGTAGTCACCCTGACCCTGCCCCCGCTGGCCGACCGGCGCGAAGACATTGCGCTGCTGGCACAGCATTTTCTGCAGCGCCTGGCCAGCAAGTACCACAAGCCGGTGAAAGGCTTTGCCCCCGATGCACTGAGCCTGCTGGCCACAGCCGCCTGGCCCGGCAATGTGCGGCAGCTGCACAACGTGGTGGAGCAGGTCTGCGCCCTGGCCACCACGCCGCTGGTGCCGCTGGCCCTGGTGCAGCGCGCTCTGCGCGTGCCCACCGTGGAGGTGCTGGGCTTTACCGAAGCCCGCAACCGCTTTGAACGCAGCTACCTGGTGGACCTGCTGAAGCTGACCGACGGCCAGGTGGCTGACGCCGCACGGCTGGCCGACAAAAACCGCACCGAGTTCTACCGGCTGCTGCAAAAACACGGGCTGACGCCCGGCCTGTTCCGCGCCGAACCGTCCGACGGCGAACCGGAAAGCGGCCTGTCGCCAGCTGGCGACAGCTGATTTATCGTTATAAATCAATAGCTTGCAAAGACAAGATGAACGCATGCGTGCAGGACTGTCGCTGATCAGCGACGCTTTTCCTGCAAAAAATAAGGGGGAATTCTTTAAAAATAACGTAAGCATTTGATTTTTAAAGGTTTATTTACATGGCATAGGGTTTGCACCAGTACTGGCAATGACCTGTACACCACGCATACCTCCATCCGCCATGCTGGCTTTGTCGTCGCTGGTGACGCTGGCCTCTCCCACCGCCTTTGCAGTACTGCCGCTGCGCACCGACTTCGACACCCTGGCCGAACGCGCCCAGGCCCTGGCTGCCCAGCCCTATAGCCCAGTACCCAGCCGCACCCCTGCAGCACTGCGCCAACTGAGCTACGACCAGATGCGCGACATCCGCTTCAAGCCCGAGCGCGCTGCCTGGCGTGCCGAGCAGTTGCCGTTCGAACTGATGTTCTTCCACCTGGGTAAGTACCAAACCGAACCGGTACGCCTGCATGAACTCACGCCCGAGGGTGAACGCCCATTCAGCTTCAACCCACAAGACTTCAGCTACGGTGCCAACAAGCTGAACCCGCAGAGCTGGGAAGACATAGGCTACGCAGGCTTTCGCGTGCACTACCCGCTGAACACCCCAGCCTACAAGGACGAGCTGGTGGTGTTCCAGGGTGCGAGTTACTTCCGGGTACTGAGCAAAGGCCTGCACTACGGCCTGTCGGCCCGTGGCCTGGCTGTGGACAGCGCGGGCGGCGGGCCGGAGGAGTTCCCCCGCTTCACCGACTTCTGGATCGAACGACCCGACGCCAAAGCCCAGACCCTGACCATCCTGGCCCTGCTGGACTCGCCCCGCGTGTCCGGTGCCTACCGCTTCGAGATCCAGCCCGGCAGCACTACCAGCGTAACGGTCAAGGCCCGGCTGTTCCTGCGCGCGTCGCCGCAAAACCCAATACGTACCCTGGGCATTGCGCCGCTGACCAGCATGTTCTCCTTTGGCGAAAACCAGCCCAGCCGCGACGACTTCCGCCCAGAGGTGCATGACTCGGACGGCTTGATGGTCGCCAGCGGTGAAGGTGAATGGCTGTGGCGCCCGCTGCAGAACCCGCGCAAGCCGCTGGTCACGTCCCTCACTACCCAATCGCCCAAGGGTTTTGGCCTGATGCAGCGCGACCGTAACTTCAGCAGCTACGAGGACAGCGAAGCCAGCTATGAGCGCCGGCCGTCCGCCTGGATCACCCCGCTGGGTGACTGGGGCAAGGGCCGGGTGGAGCTGATGCAGCTGTCTACACCGGACGAAACCCACGACAACATCGTCGCCTACTGGGTGCCGGCCACCCTGCCGGCACCTGGCCAACCGCTGGACGTGTCCTGGCGCGTGGACTGGCAGGGCGAGGCCCAGCAGCGTCCGCCCCAGGCCTGGGTCGCACAGACCCGGGTGGGCCGCAGCTATGCCACCCTGGCGCCCAACGAGCAGCAGTTCATTGTGGACTTCGAAGGCCCCACCTTGCCCAGCAACGACGAACTGAAGTCCGTGGTGAGCGCCAACGGCAACGGCCGCATTACCGAGCAAGCCGTCTACCGCGTGGAAGCCACCGGCGCCTGGCGCCTGGCCCTGCGCGTCAAGACCCTGGACCCCGCGCGCCCCGTGGAACTGCGCGCCTACCTCACCGCCGGCCCTGACACGGTCAGCGAAACCTGGACTTACATCCTGCCTGCCCTATGACCACACCTGCACACACCTCTGGCATGCCTCCCACCCAGCGCGGCTCCATGCCCGCCCAGCCCTGGTTGGGCTTCGCAGCCCTCCTGCGTGGCGAACGAGCCCCTGGCAACGCCCCCTGGCGCGCCAGTGCCGCTCAATTGCAGCAACAAATTCCAGCCTGGGAAACGGCAGCCCAACAGCGCCGCAACTGGCTGCTGTTCTGGATTGCCGGTGCCACGGCCTTTGCCACCGCCCTGCTATGGCGTGCCCAGCCCGGTGCGGGCAGTGACTGGCTGCTGGCGACGCAGCTAGGCCTGTTCGCGCTGCTGTTTGCCTGGGTATCGGCCGGCACGGTGACCGCCGTGATGGGCTTCTGGGTCACGCTGCGCGGTGACCGCCATGCACTCTCGGCCCGCAGCGCGGACGGCATCACCTTGTCGGCCGACGCACGCACCGCCGTCATCATGCCGATCTGCAACGAAGACGTGGCCACGGTGTTTGCCGGGCTGCGCGCCACTTGCGAGTCGCTGGTGAACGCCGGGGCCGAGCGCTTGTTTGACGTGTTTGTGCTGTCCGACACCAGCGACCCCGACCTGCGTGTGGCCGAGATGACCGCCTGGCAGGACTTGCGTAGCCAGATGCAAGCCCATGGCAGCAAGCTGCAGGTGCACTACCGCTGGCGCCAGCACCGTACCCGTCGCAAAGCCGGCAATGTGGCCGACTTTTGCCGCCGCTGGGGCCGCAGCTACCGCTATATGGTGGTAATGGACGCCGACAGTGTGATGAGCGGCGACACCCTGGTCACCCTGGCCCGCCTGATGGAGGCCAACCCGCGTGCCGGCATCTTGCAAACCGCGCCGCGCGCCTGCGGTCACGCCACCCTGCATGCACGGGCACAACAATTTGGCAGCCGCGTGACCGGCCGCCTGTTTACCGCCGGCATGCAGTTTTGGCAGCTGGGCGAAGCCCACTACTGGGGCCACAACGCCATCATCCGCGTGGAGCCCTTCATGCAACACTGCGCATTGGCCACCCTGCCCGGCACCGGCGCCCTGGCAGGCGAAATCCTGTCACACGACTTTGTAGAAGCAGCCCTGATGCGCCGCGCAGGCTACGAGGTCTGGCTGGTGAACGACCTGGAAGGCAGCTACGAGCAGCAACCGCCACACTTGCTGGCCGAGCTGCAACGCGACCGCCGCTGGTGCCAGGGCAATCTGCAAAACTCTCGCCTGCTGGCCGAGCCCGGCCTGCGCCCGGTCCACCGCGCCATGCTGGCCACCGGCGCCATGGCCTATGTATCGGCACCGCTGTGGCTGCTGTATGTAATGCTGGGTGCCTGCCTGTGGCTGCATGACAGCGAATTCCAGCCGTGGTCCCACCACAGCGTAGTGACGCTCTGGGCCTCCACCGCGCTGATGCTGGCCCTGCCCCGGGTACTGGGCCTGGCCGCCGTGCTGCTGCGTGGAGAACAAGCACGCTTTGGCGGTAGCCTGGCCCTGGTGGGCAGCACCATACTGGAAGCAGGCCTGTCGATGCTCCAGGCGCCGCTGCGTATGGCGGCGCACAGCCTGTTCGTGCTGGGTGCCCTGACCGGCTGGCGCCTGGAATGGACCTCGCCTCCCCGCGAAGCCAATGACCTGCCCTGGGCCGATGCGGCGCGGCGCTTTGGCCCCCTGGGCCTGGGCGTGCTGTGCCTGCTGGCCAGCATTGCCTTTATCTCGCCCGCTACGGCACTATGGCTGCTGCCCATGGGTCTGCCCCTGCTGCTGGCCGTGCCGTTCACCGTGCTCAGCAGCCAAAGTGCACTCGGCCAGCGCTTGCGCAATGCCGGCTGGCTGCTGGTGCCCGAGGAAACCCAGTCTCCGTCGGTCCTGAAGCAGGCCTGGGCCTATGCCAAGGACAGCAATGTACGCATCTCCGCTGGCAGCTGGCTGGCCGACCTGCCACGCCTGGCCAGCCTGGCCCTGCAAGCCCTGGGCCCCCGCCACACCGGCCTGGGCCTGCGCGGCGAGCACCGTCGCCAACGCGTGCGCCAACTGGGCCGCCAGGGCCACACCGTGCCGCAAGCCGCGGAAAAAATGCGCTTTCTGAGCGAACCGCATAGCCTGCGCATGCTGCATGCCGCGCTGGTAGGTGCCCGCACGCGCTGATCGCCAAAAAGCAGCGGGGCAAGCCCCGCTGGCACAGAGGCTTTCATGCACAATCACGCGCCATGACCATGACCTCTGTTTTCAACTTCACCTTCGTGCCCTGGTTCCGTTCCGTGGCACCGTATATCCACAAGTTTCGGAACCAGACCTTTGTGGTGGGCATCGCGGGTGAGGCGATTGCGGCAGGCAAGCTGCCCAACCTGGCGCAAGACCTGGCCATGATCCAGAGCATGGGCGTGAAGATCGTGCTGGTGCACGGCTTCCGTCCGCAGGTCAATGAACAGCTCAAGGCCAAGGGTCACCCCCCCAAATACGCCAACGGTATCCGCATCACCGACGAAGTGGCGCTGGACTGCGCACAAGAAGCCGCCGGTCAGCTGCGCTACGAGATCGAGGCGGCGTTCAGCCAGGGCCTGCCCAATACGCCCATGGCAGGCGCCACCATCCGCGTGATTTCAGGCAATTTCATCACCGCCCGCCCGGTCGGCATTGTGGATGGCATCGACTTCCAGCATTCCGGCCTGGTGCGCAAAGTGGATATCGCCGGCATCACCCGTGTGCTGGATATGGGAGCCATGCTGCTGCTGTCACCATTCGGCTTCTCGCCCACAGGCGAAGCCTTCAACCTGACCATGGAAGAGGTGGCTACCTCGGTCGCCAGCGCCCTGCAGGCCGACAAGCTGATCTTCCTGACCGAGGTGCCCGGCATCCGTATGCATCCGGGCGAACCCGAGAGCGAAGACAACCCTATCGACACCGAGCTGCCCCTGGCCATGGCCGAAAAACTGCTGGCCGAACTCCCCCCGGCGAATGTGCCCACCGACACGGGTTTCTACCTGCAGCATTGCGTGACGGCCTGCAAATCCGGCGTGGAGCGCAGCCACATCATCCCGTTCTCGGTCGATGGCGCCATCCTGCTGGAGGTCTATGTGCATGACGGCATAGGCACCATGGTGGTGGACGAAAAGCTGGAAAGCCTGCGCGAGGCCCTGGTGGACGATGTGGGCGGTATCTTGCAACTGATTGAACCGTTTGAGAAAGACGGCACCCTGGTCAAGCGCAGCCGCACCGAGATCGAACGCGACGCCCATATGTACACCGTGGTCGAGCATGACGGCGTGATCTTCGCCTGCGCCGCCCTCTACCCCTACCCCGAAGCCCACACCGGCGAGATGGCCGCGCTGACGGTATCGCCCCAGGTGCAAGGCCAGGGCGACGGCGAAAAAGTGCTAAAGCGCATCGAGCAGCGTGCCCGTGCAGCCGGTCTGCAGAGCATTTTTGTGCTGACCACTCGCACCATGCACTGGTTCATCAAGCGCGGCTTTGTGCAGGTAGACCCGGAATGGCTGCCCGAAGCCCGTAAGCGCAAGTACAACTGGGACCGCAAAAGCCAGGTGCTGGTCAAAAAACTGAACTAGCGCGCCAGAGGGGACGAGTCGGCGGCACGTGGCCGCCTATGGCGCCCAATGCCCCCCGAGGCGTCGGAAATAGATAGAAATTCGGTGCATTTAGGTGTGCGCCGAGGCGGGTGCGGGTACACAATGTATCGGCATACACTCCTAAAGCCTGTTCACGATCTATGCGCCGCTACGCACACCGCGACATGCATGCAATGGGCCTCTCTCCATGAGGCAAGCGGCTCCGCATTCCCCGGTGACGGACGTCCGCCTGAAACGCCGCCATACCCAGGAATGGTGGGCCATGGCACTGGTGCTGCTGGTTTTGCTGGGCACCGTGGCCTGCAAACTCTGGCGGGAACACGGACTGAACCGGGAAAAGGAATTCGACCGCCTGCAAACCCAGGCCCGCGTGGTGGGCGAAAACCTGATCCGCCAGCTGCAGGGAGTGAACCGGGCCCTGGCCGGTCTGCGTTACGACCTGTACTACAGCGACCACCCGGGTGACGCGCCCAATATGGGACGGCGCCTGCAGCTGCTGGCCGATGCCATGCCCGGCGTGCGGGACCTGTCCATACTGGACAAATCCGGCATCGTCATCGGCAGCAACAACAAGAACGCCTTGGGCGCCGACCTGCACCAAAGCCCGTATTTCGAAATTCCCCAAGCCAACCCAGACTACGAGGCGCTCTATGTGTCGCCCAACTACATCCCCAGCTCTGGCTTCTATGCGGTGGGGGCCAGCAAGGCCGTATCTGCGGTGGATGGGCAATTCATAGGCCTAATCAGCGCCACGCTGGAGCCGAACTATTTCGACATCGTGATGCAGTCGGTGCTGTACGCGCCCGACATGACGGTCGGCATCACGCACCACGATGGGCGGGTGTTCATCATGATTCCGCCCAATGCGAAATCCCTGAACACCAATATCAACGTGCCGGGAGCCATGTTCCACCAGCATGTCCAGTCGGGACAGGCCGTAAGCCGTTTGATTGGCCAGTCAAGGGTATTGGGCGACCAGCGCATGCTGGTTTTTCGCAATATCCAGCCCGCCGAGCTGCACATGCATACGCCACTGACCATCTCTGTGAGCCGAAACCTGGCAGCGGTAGACGCCATCTGGTGGAACGAAGCCCTGCTGAACCTGGGGCTGCTGGCGGTATTCGGCCTGATTGCCTGCATAGGCCTGGCTTACATCCATAAGCACCGAAGGGCCATGCACCTGGCCCATACCGAGATACAGGATGCCTTGAAAGAAACCGCCCAGCGCTTTGAATTCGGCCTCAAGGGCGCGGACCTGGGTCTGTGGGACTGGAATATGGCCAAGAACACCATGGTTTTCAGCGACCGTCTCTGGCAGATGCTGGGCTACCAGCCCAATGAAATCTTGCTACGCGGCGGCCTGTGGTGGCAACTGCTGCACCCGCAGGAGCTGCCCATGCTGCGTACTGCGTTCATCGCCCACATCAAGGGCCATAGCTCGTCGTACAAGCTGGAGCACCGCGTGCGCCACAAGGACGGCCACTGGATCTGGGTGCTGGACCACGCCATGGTCGCGGCGCGCGATGAGAACGGCCGCGTCACCCGCGTACTGGGTACGCATATGGATGTGTCAGAACGCAAGCAGGCAGAAGCGCACCTGGCGGCCGCCACGGCCTTGCAACGGCGCACCGGCGAGATCGCCAAGATCGGAGGCTGGGAACTGGACCTGTCGAACATGCTGCAGACCTGGACGCCCGAGGTTTTCCTGATCCACGACCTGCCGGTAGGCATGCCACTGTCCCTGGACGAATCCCTGACCTGCTACCCGCCAGAGGCACGCCAAAAGCTGGAGCAGGCAATGGCCGAAGCCATACGCTACGGCACGCCCTGGGCACTGGAGCTGCAGATGACCACCGCCGCCGCACGCCAGGTCTGGGTACATTCGCATGGCGAGGCCATCGTGCAGGAGGGCCACACTGTGCGTCTGGAAGGCACTTTGCAGGACATCACGGAACGCATGCAGTTCCAGGCCGAGCTACAGCGCGCCAACGAACAACTGGCCGAACTCAGCGTGACCGACGGATTGACGGGCGTGGGGAACCGGCGTTTTTTCGACCAGTGTCTGGCCTCCGAGTGGGCGCGCAGCATGCGCCAGGAACAGTCGCTGGCCCTGCTGATGATAGACATAGACCATTTCAAGCGCTACAACGACGCTTATGGCCACCTGAACGGCGACGACTGCCTGCGCGAAGTGGCGCGCATTCTGAACACCTGCATTTGCCGTCCTGGCGAATTGCTGATGCGCTATGGGGGCGAAGAGTTTGCGGTGCTGCTGCTAGATACCGATATCGCCGGCGCCACGGTGGTTGCGCAACGCTGCCTTGAGCGCATACGGCATGCCGGCCATCCGCACAAGGACTCACCTACGGCCAGCCACGTGACCCTGAGCGTAGGTATTGCCAGCGTCATACCGCACAAGGACATTTCCGAACAAGACCTGCTGGAGCAGGCCGACGCAGCCCTGTACGAGGCCAAGCGACAAGGCCGCGACCGCTACGTGTGCGCAACCCAGGGACCACCACCCGCTCCCGGCCCCAGCCAGTCCGAGTTCTATCTGGGGTGATCAGGCCTTGAGCTTGCGGCCCAGGAACACCAGAGCCAGCAGAATGATGGCGACAAAGCAGACAAACGACCAGTTGGCGATCGAGCCGCCCAGAAAGGTCCAGTCCACCACCGTGCAATCGCCGCCGCCCTTGAAGATCATGGGAATGGCGCGCTGCAGCGGGAAGGTTTCAATCATTCCGTAGAGGTCGCGACCGCAGGTGGCCACCTCGGGCGGATACCACTGCAGCCAGCTTTGGCGCGCAGCCACAAACGCCCCGAAACCAGCCACCAGCAGCACCAGAAATACGCCCGAAACTTGCAAGCTTTTCTTGCCACTGGCGCTGGTGATACCTGCGATGATTGCTACTAAAACAAGAGCATAGCGCTGCACGATGCACATGGGGCAAGGCTCCAGGCCCACCACGTGCTGCAAATACAGGCCAAAGGCCAGCAGGCCGATACACACCACGCTGATCCCCAACAGCACACGGCGTGGGGCGGCATCAATCCAGGACAACAACATGCATAGCTTTCAAAAAATGCGCCCTGCGGACGCACCCCCGGGGACTACATCACACTGGCGCGGACTCCACAAACACTTTGGCGCGACGCGGTGTCACCACCAGCGTGTCGCCCTCTTGCAAACCTAGAACCCGGAACTGCTCCGCAGGCAACTGCGCTTCCACCAGGTTATCCAGCGTATTGTCCACGGCTTGGTGCTGCTCCAGCGGCGTTAGTTCCAAACGGGCGATAGGACCGATCACCAATGCACGGGTCAGCGTCACCACCATACCCAGAGGTTGGCCGGTGGCGTCCAGGCCCTCACCCTTCACATAGCGCTGCACCTGGATGTCGTGGGGACGCACGTAGGCAAAAGCCTTGGCGTCTTGCGCATCGGGGTGCTCGGGGGCCTGGATCTTGATACCTTCAAGCTGTACCTCGCCCTCGTGGGCGCGGCCATGGAACAGGTTCACATCGCCCAGGAAGCCATACACAAAGGGGCTGGCCGGGTGGTCCCACACGTCTTGTGGCGAGCCGATCTGCTCGACCTTGCCCTTGTTCATTACCACCACGCGGTCGGCCACCTCCAGCGCTTCTTCCTGGTCGTGGGTCACGAAGATACTGGTCACATTCAGGTCATCATGCAGACGGCGCAACCAGCGGCGCAGCTCCTTGCGCACTTTGGCGTCCAGCGCACCAAAGGGCTCGTCCAACAGCAGCACCTTGGGCTCCACCGCCAGCGCGCGCGCCAGGGCGATACGCTGGCGCTGACCGCCAGACAACTGGCTGGGGTAGCGGTTGGCCAACCAGTCCAGTTGCACCAGGCCCAACAGTTCATGCACCTTGGCCTTGATCGCCGACTCGCTGGGGCGCTGGCCACGCGGCTTGACACGCAGGCCAAAGGCCACGTTCTCGAACACCGTCATATGGCGGAACAGCGCATAGTGCTGGAACACAAAGCCCACCTGGCGCTCGCGCACATGCACGTCGGTGGTGTCTTCGCCGGAGAAGTGGATGCTGCCAGCGTCCGGCGTTTCCAGCCCGGCGATGATGCGCAGCAGCGTGGTCTTGCCGCAGCCCGAGGGGCCGAGCAGAGCCACCAGCTCGCCCGACTGGATGTCCAGGCTGACGTCGCCCAGGGCGGTGAAGCTGCCAAACTGCTTATGGATATTGCGGATTTCGATGCTCATAAGAGGCCTCTTTCAATGGGCGGCGGCAAGCTGTGCCGCAGGTGTATCGGTACGTGGCGCTTCGGGTGGCATTTCGGCGATGGAGCGCAGCTCGCGCTCGATACGCCACTCGGCCACCGACTTGATCACCAGCGTCACCAGCGCCAGGATGGCCAGCAAAGACGCCACGGCAAACGCCGCCACGGATTGGTATTCGTTGTACAGAATCTCGACGTGCAGCGGCAGCGTATTGGTCTGCCCCCGGATATGGCCAGACACCACCGACACCGCGCCAAACTCGCCCATGGCACGCGCGTTGGTCAGGATCACGCCGTACAGCAGGCCCCATTTAATGTTCGGCAGAGTCACATGCCAGAAGGTCTGCCAGCCCGTTGCACCCAACACGATGGCCGCCTGCTCCTCGTCATTGCCCTGGGCCTGCATCAGCGGAATCAGCTCGCGGGCCACAAAGGGGAAGGTCACGAACACGGTAGCCAGCACAATGCCCGGCACCGCAAACACAATCTTCATATCGTGCGCCTGCAGCCAGGGGCCGAACCAGCCGCTGGCGCCAAACAACAGCACATAAACCAGGCCCGCCACCACTGGCGACACCGAGAATGGCAGGTCCACCAGTGTGGTCAGAAAAGATTTGCCCCAGAAGTCGAACTTGGCAATCGCCCAGGACGCGGCGATGCCAAACACCAGGTTCAGCGGCACGGCGATCACGGCCGTCAGCAAAGTCAGCTTGATAGCGGACCAGGCATCGGGCTCCTGCAGGGCTTCCAGGTAGGCACCCAAGCCTTTGCGCAAGGCCTCGGTAAAAACCGCGGCCAGCGGTAGTACTAGAAACAGCAGTAGAAACACCAGCGCCACGGTCAGCAGCGTGTAGCGGACCCAGGCGGACTCGGTGGTGCCGGCCTGGGCGCGGCGTACGGTATTGGCACTCATGCCGTGGCTCCGGTTTGGCGGCGCTGCCAGGCCTGCAAGGCGTTGATCAGCAGCAACAGAATGAAGGATATGGTCAACATCACCACGGCCACCGCTGTAGCACCAGCGTAGTCGTACTGCTCCAGCTTGCCAATGATGATCAGCGGAGTGATCTCGGACACCATGGGCATATTGCCGGCGATGAAAATCACCGAGCCGTATTCACCAATGGCGCGCGCGAAAGCCATGGCAAAACCGGTCAACAGTGCTGGTGCGATATGCGGCAGGATCACCCGAGTGAAGATCTGCAGCCGGGTTGCGCCCAGCGAGGTGGCGGCCTCTTCCAGCTCTTTCTCGGCATCTTCCAGCACCGGCTGCACCGTACGCACCACGAAGGGTAGGCCAATGAAGATCAGCGCAATCACCACCCCGGCCGGCGTAAACGCCAGCTTGATGCCCAATGGTTCCAGGTACTGGCCCAGCCAGCCGTTACCCGCCAGTAGCGCAGTCAACGAAATGCCGGCAACGGCCGTGGGCAGTGCGAAAGGCAGGTCCACCAAGGCGTCCACAATCTTCTTGCCGGGAAAGCTGTAGCGCACCAGCACCCAGGCTACCAGCAACCCAAACACCAGGTTCACCAAGGCCGCCAGCAAAGACGCGCCAAAGGTCAGTCGGTACGAGGCCAGCACGCGCGGTCCCGTCACGGCGTCCACGAACTGGTCCCAGCTCAGGGTAAAGGTCTTCAGAAACAGGGCCGACAAGGGCACCAGCACGATGATGCTCAAGTAGAGCACGGTATAGCCCAGGGTCAGGCCAAAACCGGGCAAGACGCGTTTAGCCTTGCCGGACGGAGCGCGCGCAACGCTCATTTGGCACCTGGGGTGTAGATCTTGTCGAACTGGCCGCCGTCGTTGAAGTGCACCTTCTGCGCTTCACCCAGGCTGCCAAACAGCTCGTTCACGGTAAACAACTGGATAGGCTTGAACACCGCAGCGTATTTCTTCAGGATGGCTTCGTTGCGGGGGCGCAGTGCGTGCTTTGCCGCAATCTCCTGCGCTTCATCGGAGTACAGATAGTCCAGGTATTCCTTGGCCAGCACGGCCGTGCCCTTTTTAGCTACGGTACGCTCTACCACGGCCACCGGGTTCTCGGCGACAACGCTGATGCTGGGGTGGATCGCATCCACCTTGCCCTCACCAAACTCGCGGTCGATCGACACCACTTCGGACTCGAAGGTGATCAGCACATCGCCGATATTGCGCTGCAGAAAGGTCGTGGTGGCCGCCCGGCCGCCTTGGGCCAGCACGGGTACGTTCTTGTACAGCTTGCCCACAAACTCGGCCGCCTGGGCGTCGTTGCCGCCCTTCTTCTTCACATAGCCCCAAGCCGCCAGATAGGCGTAGCGACCGTTGCCGCCGGTCTTGGGGTTCACCACCACCACCTGGATGCCGGGCTTGACCAGGTCATCCCAGTCCTTGATGCCCTTGGGGTTGCCATTGCGCACCAGAAACAACATGGTGGACGTGGTGGGCGATGCATTGCCCGGGAACCTCTTGTTCCAGTCCTTCGCAACCACACCCTTATCGGCCAGAAAGTCGATGTCGGTCGATGTGTTCATGGTCACCACGTCGGCATCCAGACCTTCGGCCACCGAGCGCGCAATGGCGCTGGAGCCGGCATGCGACTGGTCTACCTTCACATCCTTGCCGGTGGTCTTCTTGATATGCGCGACGAAAGCGGCGTTGTAGTCCTTGTAGAACTCACGCGCCACGTCATATGAGCCGTTCAGCAGCGTGGTTTGCTGCGCAGATGCCAGGCCTGTCGCGGCCAAAAACAGGCCGGCGAACACTGTGCGCACCACGCTGGATGAACGGCTAGACGGAGAAATGCTATAAAAAAAGCGCATGCATGGCCCTGGCAATAAAGTTGTAAGCAATATTGTCTGGCCAAAGCTTTAGGCCTCAAACGACTGTTTTCTTGTTTGTATAGCGTTATTAAGAATATAGAACCCTGTACACCGACTACAGCCGCAACTTAGCGCCAGCCCATATGGCCGCGCCAATAGGGGTTGCCATAGTAATAAGGCCGGGGCGCCACGTAAACCGAAGGCTGCACCACCACCGCCGGCGCCTCATAGTATCCAGGACCGTAGGCCCGTGGGCCATAAGGAGCAACCACGCAGCCACTCAAGGTACAGGCTAGCAACACGGCAGAAATCACGATACGCATGGCGAGGCTCCTAAAATACAGTACTACTGCAACGCGACAGCGGCCCCGTTTGCCGACGCCCGTACGCGAAGTTCTGTAAAGTCCAGCCGACGCCAGGGCGTTGCAAACATTGCTACAGTCGCCCCCTGCAATGCGAATCACAACCGGTTTGCGCACCCCACACAACACATTACAAGGCTTTTTATGGCACGCATGGTCCACTGCATCAAACTCGACAAGGAAGCTGAAGGCCTGGATTTCCCGCCCTACCCCGGTGACCTGGGCAAGCGCATCTGGGAAAACGTCAGCAAGGAAGCCTGGGCCGCTTGGCTCAAGCACCAGACCATGCTGGTAAACGAAAACCGCCTGAACCTGGCCGACCTGCGTGCGCGCCAGTACCTGGCGCGCCAGATGGAAAACCATTTCTTCGGTTCGGGCGCAGATGCCGCCCAAGGCTACGTACCGCCTGCAGCCTGATCTTGTCGGAGCCTATCCAATGGCTGCCTGATGGAACCCCGTTCAGCCCGCGCTTTGGCGACCGCTACCGCAGCGAGTCCGGCGGGCTGAGCCAGGCGCAAGAGGTCTTCTTCCACGGTTGTGGCTTGCCTGCAGCCTGGGCACAACAGCCCCAGTGGTGCATTCTGGAAACCGGTTTTGGCCTGGGGCTGAACTTTCTGGTGACCTGGGCAGCCTGGAAGGCCGACCCGCTGCGCCCATCGCTGCTGCATTTTGTTTCCATCGAAGCCTGGCCCTCCAGTGCCGACGACCTGCTGCGCAGCTTTGACGCCCACCCTGCGCTGCTGCCCCTGGCGCAGCAACTGCACGCCCAATGGTGGGGCCTGTCACCGGGTTTCCATCGTCTGGTGTTTGAAGGCGGCCAAGTACAGCTCACCCTGTGCATAGGCGACGCACAAGCCATGCTGCGCGAAATGGCGCTGCAAGCAGACAGCGTGTATCTGGATGGATTCAGCCCCCAGCGCAACCCCGATATCTGGAGCCCGCACACGCTGAAGGCCGTGTCGCGCTGTTGCAAACGCGGCACGCGCATCGCCACCTGGACCATCGCCCGCGCAGTGCGCGATGCGCTGGAGCAGTGCGGCTTCTCGGTGCAAAAAACCCCGGGCGTGCCACCTAAGCGTGACAACCTGCAAGGCCGCTTCGACCCGCGCTGGGAACCCCGCCCCGCGGTGCAGCCCGCGCCCACACCCAGCCACTGCGTGGTCATAGGCTCTGGCCTGGCCGGGGCCGGCGTAGCCGACAGCCTGGCACGGCGCGGCTGGCAGGTACTGGTGCTGGACGCTGCTGCAGCCCCGGCCGCAGGCGCTTCCGGCCTGCCCACGGGCATCTTCTCGCCGCTGATTTCACGCGACCACAATGTGCAGTCGCGTCTATCGGCCAGCGGTGTACGCGCCACACTGCAGCTGGCCCAAACCCGGCTGCAAGCGGGCCAAGACTGGCAAGCCACCAGCGTGCTGGAATGGCTGGGCGATAGCCCTGCCGCCGAATACCCAGCCCACACGGCCGCCAGTACGGAAGCGTTGGACCAGGCAGGCCTGCCTGCCGACACGCATGCGCTGTGGCACGCCCGCGCTGGCTGGATCAAACCCGCGCAACTGGTGCAGGCACTGCTGGACCACCCAGCCATCCGCGTGCGCGGCCACAGCCCAGTAGACCGGCTACAGCCCTGCGACCAGGGCTGGCAGGCACTGGACGCGCAAGGCCATGTCTTGGCGCAAGCGCCGCTGGTCGTGGTTGCAGCCGGCTTTGCCAGCCGACAGGTGGCAGCGGCAGACATTCCGGTGCAGGCCGTACGGGGCCAAATTTCCTGGGGCTTGCGCGGTGATGCGGCCCTGCCGCCTTTCCCGGTTAACGGCCAGGGCCATTGCATACCCGACTTCCCCAGCGCGGCCGGCCGCGCCTGGCTGATCGGCGCCAGCTACGAACGCGACAGCGTACACGGCGATAGCCGCGAGGCGGACCGCATCGGCAACCTGGAACGCCTGCGCAGCCTGCTACCCACAGCTGCCGAGGCGCTGACTCCCTGCTTTGTTGAAGGCCGCGTGCAAGACTGGGCCGGCGTGCGCTGCACCTCGCCAGACCGCTTGCCCATGGTGGGCACACTGGCGCCCGGCCTATGGGTCAGCACCGCCATGGGCTCGCGCGGACTCAGCTTTGCCCACCTGTGCGCTGAGCTGCTGGCGGCCCGGCTGCATGGCGAGCCACTGCCCTTGGAGAAAAAGCTGGCGGCGGCGCTGGATGTGCAACGCTTCTTCGACGCGCGTTCATAGACGGCGCCAAGTCAGTCAAGACACTCTTGGACCGCTACAAATAAAATAGCTGCCAGCGCACGATTTATCTGCGCTAGCAGCTATTTTCATGCCCTAAAAATGCCTCTGCTGCGGTCCTCAGCCCGCGCCAAACCCGTCATCCGCAGCAATCACCGCGCCGTTCACAAAATGGCTTTGACCGCAGGCCAGCATGACCAGCAGCGCGTCCAGGTCTTCGGGCTTGCCTACGCGCTTGCGTGGCAACATCTGCACCAGCTTCTGGCCCTGCTCGGTTTCCCAGTGGTGGTGGTTGATGTCGGTGTCGATATACCCGGGGCAGATGGCGTTCACGTTGATGCCGTGTTTGCCCCACTCCACCGCCATGGCCTTGGTCATCTGGATCACCGCCGACTTGCTCATGCAGTACACGCCGATCTGCGGCAGCACCTTGAGCCCGGCCATGCTGGCGATATTGATGATGCGCCCGCCAGTGAAGCTGCCCGGCGCCGAGCCGTTGGCGCGCGCCAGCATGCGCTTGCCCACCTCTTGCGCCACAAAGAAAGCGCCGCGCACATTGGTGTTGAAGATGAAGTCAAAGTCGTCCTCGGTCACGTCCTGCAGACGCTGGGTGGTGCTCACACCCGAGTTGTTGACCAGGATGTCGATGGAGCCCACCTCGGTCTCTGCGTGGGCCACGGCCGATTTGATGGAATCCATATCGCTCACGTCCAACTCGACCACATGGGCATCACCACCCTCGCCCTCGATGCGGGCGCGCAAGTCCTTGAGCTTGTCAACTTGGCGACTGGCCAGCACTACAGCAGCCCCTGCACGCGACAAAGTTCGGGCAAACTGCGCCCCCAAGCCGCCCGAGGCCCCGGTAACCAAAGCCACCCGGCCTGAAAGATCCATGCTGTATGCCATCACAAGCCTCTTCGCTGTTCGTTAAGTGGACTCTGGATTGTGACAGTGCAGCCGTCCCATCCACATAAAATGCCTTGCGATTTTGTAAGCCACGTAACTGCAGCATAAGCATCGCGCAGTAATAGCCCCCCACAGGAAAACGCCCATGACGAACGAAGAGATTCTTGCCCAGTTTGGCCCCCGCGAAGCCATGGAATATGACGTGGTCGTCGTTGGCGGCGGCCCTGGCGGGCTTTCCACAGCCATCCGCCTGAAACAACTGGCAGCGGAAAAAGGCACGGACATCTCGGTCGTGGTGCTGGAGAAAGGCTCCGAGCCCGGTGCCCACATCCTCAGCGGCGCCATCATGGACCCGATCGCGCTGAGCGAACTCTTCCCCGACTGGAAGGCCATGGGCGCGCCGCTAAACCAGCCGGTGACCGATGACGCGATGATCTTCCTTGGCGAAAAGTCGTCCTTTCGCACACCCAACTTCCTGCTGCCAGGCTGCTTCCAAAACCACGGCAACTACATCGTCAGCCTGGGTGCCGTCACCAAGTGGCTGGGCGAGCAGGCCGAAGCCCTGGGCGTGGAAATCTTCCCCGGTTTCGCCGCCGCCGAAGTGCTGTACAACGATGACGGCTCGGTCAAAGGTGTCGCTACCGGCAATATGGGCGTGAGCAAGGAAGGCGAGCCCACGGCCGACTTCCAGATCGGCATGGAGTTGCACGCCAAGTACACGGTGTTCGCCGAAGGCGCACGCGGCCACCTGGGCAAGCAGCTGATCGCCAAGTTCAAGCTCGACGATGGCAAAGACCCGCAAACCTACGGCCTGGGCATCAAGGAAGTCTGGGAGATCGACCCCAAGCGCCACCAGCCCGGTTTCGTCATGCACACCGCCGGCTGGCCCATGGACAACAGTACCTACGGCGGTGCCTTTCTGTACCACATGGAAGGCAACAAGGTCACCCTGGGCTTCATCACCGGACTGGACTACGCCAACCCCTACCTGAGCCCGTTTGAAGAATTCCAGCGCTGGAAAACCCACCCCAATGTGCGTTGGTATCTGGAAGGCGACGCAGAGCACGGCGTCAATCCGGCCAAGCGCCTGGGCTACGGCGCACGCGCCATCACCGCTGGTGGCCTAATGAGCCTGCCCAAGACCGTATTCCCCGGCGGCGCGCTGGTGGGCTGCGACGCCGGCTACCTGAACGTGAGCCGCATCAAGGGCAGCCACGCCGCCATCAAGACCGGCATGCTGGCCGCCGAGGCCGCTTATGACGCCATCACCAGCGGCCGCCAGCACGACGAACTCAGCGCCTACCCCGAGGCCTTCGAGAAAAGCTGGCTGCACACCGAGCTGCACAAGGCGCGCAACTTCAAGGCCTGGTTCAAGAAGGGCCTGGTCACGGCCACGCTGATGAACGGCATCGAACAATTCGCACTGCGCGGCCACATCCCATGGACACTGCGCCGCGACAAGCCCGACCACGCCTACTTGAAGCCCGCAGCCGAGTGCAAGCCCATCGCCTACCCCAAGCCCGATGGCAAGCTGACCTTTGACCGGCTCAGCAGCGTCTTCATCAGCAACACAAACCATGCGGAAAACCAGCCCGCCCATCTGACGCTGAAAAACGCCTCGGTGCCAGTGGACGTAAACCTGCACAAGTACGCGGGCCCCGAAGCCCGCTACTGCCCGGCTGGCGTGTACGAGTTCATCAAAACCGACAGCGGCCAGGACAAGCTGCAGATCAACGCGCAGAACTGCGTGCACTGCAAGACCTGCGACATCAAAGACCCGACGCAGAACATCGTCTGGGTCACACCCGAAGGCGGTGGCGGGCCAAACTACGCGGGCATGTAATGTAAGCACACATCACCTTGCCAGGGCCTTTGAACACATGCTTATGGCGACAAGAGAAAGTGAACATGTTATGAGAGCACACATGACTTTTCAGCAGCTTCTTTCCGTCGCCATGCTCTGCCTTACCTCCGCTCTGGCGCAGGCGGCAGGCTTCAGCTTCATCGAGGTACCAGCAGACGCGAACGGCCCGGCATTACACGGTGCCGTATGGTCGCCCTGCGCTGCGCCCGCGGGCAAGATTGCGCTCGATCGCCTGGTCATCGACGGCGTCCAGAACTGCCCGGTATCGGGCACACAGCTGCCCCTGGTCGTGGTTTCGCATGGCTATGGCGGCTCTTTCTTTGACCAACGCGACACGGCGGATGCACTGGCCAATGCAGGGTTTGTGGTGGCCGCCATCAACCACTCGCAAGACAACCACCTGATTCGCGGCGGCCCGAACGACTCCATTTCAGCGCTGGCAACGCGACCGACCGATATCCAACGGCTGATCGACTTCATGCTCGGTCCGTGGGAAGGCCACGCAACACTGGCCGCCAACAAAATCGGCTTCTACGGTTTTTCCAGGGGCGGCTACACCGGTCTTGTGCTGGGTGGAGCTAGTCCGGACTTCCAACTTCTCCCTCCGCCACCCTCCTCGCCCTGCGCATCGGAGCCTGAAAGCCCGGCGTGTAAACGCATGCGGCAAAGATTCCAGGAGCTGCTCGCTTTACCTCTGGTCCATGACAGCCGCATCCAAGCGGCGGTCATCGCCGACCCGCTGAGCATGGTCTTCAGCGCCGAGGGCTTGAAGAACGTGACTATTCCCATCCAGCTCTGGGCCTCGGCCTACGGTGGCGACGGCGTCACGCCCGAAAGCGTGGCCGCGGTGCGCAGGAATCTGCCTGTGGCACCTGAATGGCGGGTGGTAGACAATGCCACGCACTTCGGTTTTCTTATGCCCTGCTCACCCGCTTTGCGCCAATCGAAGCCAGAAATCTGCGGCGATTCACCCGGTTTCGATCGCCTCGCTTTTCACCAAGATTTCAACGCTAAGGTGCTTGCATTCTTCCAGCATCACCTTGCCCAGCCGCAGCCTTGAATAGTTGAAAAAAAGCCATTTTTCAGGCATCAAATCCACCTCTAGCGCAGATAAATACTGCGCAAAGCGCTCCTATTTTTAACATCAAAAATAGGAACACCTGGCTTTAATGCCCGGCGGGCCCCGCGGCCGGCTTCTTGCCGAACAGCGCGCTGATCTCACCGACCACGCCACGGCGGAACACCATCACGCAGACCACGAAGATCACGCCCATGATCACCGTGACCCAGGAGCCCACCTTGTCGGCCAGCAGATCCTCCAGGCTGACGATGGTGATAGCGCCAGCCACCGGGCCGAGGATGGTGCCCAGGCCGCCCAGCAGCGTCATCAGCACCACCTGGCCCGAGGTATGCCAGTGCACATCGGCCAGCGAGGCCAGTTGGAACACCAGCGCCTTCATGGAGCCCGCCAGACCCGACAGCGTGGCCGAGATGACGAAGGCTAGCAGCTTGTAGCGCGCCACGTCATAGCCGAGCGAGGTGGCCCGCGCCTCGTTGTCGCGTATGGCCTTCAGGATCTGGCCGAACGGGGAATGGATGGTGCGGTGCACCAGCCAAAAACCGCCCATGAACACCGCAAACACGAAGAAGTACATGGCAATGTTGTCCGACATGTCCACCAGCCCAAACAACTTGCCGCGCGGAATGCCCTGCATGCCGTCCTCGCCTCCGGTAAAGCCCATTTGCAGCGCCACAAAGTACACAAGCTGGGCTAAGCCCAATGTGATCATGGTCAGGTAGATGCCGCTGCGGCGTATCGCCAGCATGCCAAAGATGGCACCCAACACCGCACCAAACGCAGCGCCGGCCAGCAGGCCCAGCTCGGGCGACCAGCCCAGGTCGCGGCACAGGTAACCGGTGATATAGGCCGAGCCGCCAAAGAAGGCCGCATGCCCGAACGACAACAGCCCCGCAAAGCCCAGCAGCAGGTTAAACGCGCAGGCAAACAACGCAAAGCACAGCACCTTCATCAGGAACGTGGGGTACAGCACAAAGGGCGCGATGCTGCCCACCACGACCAGAGCCACAAACATCCACAGCGTACGCTGGCGCTCGTTCTTGCTGGCGACGCCGGATGGAACAGATTGAACAGATTGCATCGTTCTTCCTCAGGCTTGCTTGCCAAACAGGCCTGCGGGTTTGACCAGCAGCACCAACACCATGACTAGAAAGATCACCACGGCCGAGGCTTCGGGGTAAAACACCTTGGTCAGCCCCTCCACCACGCCCAGGCCCAGGCCGGTGACGATGGAGCCCATGATGGAGCCCATGCCGCCAATCACCACCACGGCAAACACCACGATGATGAGGTTGGAGCCCATCACCGGGTTGACCTGCACGATGGGCGCGGCCAGCACGCCAGCAAAGGCCGCCAGCGCCGCCCCCACCGCATAGGTGGCCGTCAGCAGCACCGGCACATTGATGCCCAGGGCCTGCACCAGATCTGGCCGCTGGGTGGCCGCACGCAGTGTGGCGCCCAGACGCGTGCGCTCAATGGCGTACCACGCGACAAAGCACACGCTCAATGCCGCCACCACCACCCAGGCGCGGTAGATCGGCAGGTACATGAAGCCCAGGTTCACACCGCCCTGCAGCAGCTCCGGCACCTCGTAGGACGAGCCCGATACGCCAAAGAAATTCTTGAACACCCCCTCGGCAATCAGCGCCAGACCAAAAGTCAAAAGCAGGCCGTACAGGTGGTCCAGCTTGTACAGGTAGCGCAGCATGGCGCGCTCTATCACCACGGCCACGACGCCGACCACCAGGGGCGACAAAATCAGGGCCCACCAATAGTTGATGCCCAGGTAGCTGAAGCCCAGCCAGGCGACGAAAGCCCCCACCATGTACTGTGCACCATGGGCAAAGTTGATGATGTTGAGCAAGCCAAAAATGATGGCCAGGCCCAGGCTCAAGATGGCATAAAACGAGCCGTTGATCAGCCCCAGCAGCAACTGCCCGAAAAAGGCCGGTGACGGTATGCCAAAAATATCCATAGCGGGATTCCCTCGTAGCGCAGACAAACCCCAAGGCCGTACGCGGCCCCGGGGACAGGGGGTTTACTTTTTGACCAAGGGGCAGCGCGATGCCGACAGCGGCTGGAAGGCTTCGGCCGCTGGGATGGTGGCGCGCACGTTGTAGTAGTCCCACGGCGTCTTCGACTCGGCCGGGGTCTTGACCTGCATGAGGTACATGTCGTGCACCATGCGGCCGTCTTCACGGATGGTGCCGTTCTTGGCGAAGAAGTCGTTCACCGGCATCTTCTTCATCTGCGCCATGACCTTGGCGGTGTCGTCGCTGTTGGCGGCCTTCACAGCCTTCAGGTAGTGCATGGTGGACGAGTACTGCCCTGCCTGCACCATGGTCGGCATACGCTTGTGCTGATCGAAGAAGCGCTTGGACCAGGCCCGGGTCTGGTCGTTCAGGTCCCAGTAGAAACCTTCGGTGAGGTACATGTTCTGGGTGGTCTTCAGGCCCAGGGAATGGATGTCGGTGATGAACATCAGCAGCCCGGCCAGCTGCTGCTTGCCGGTGATGCCGAACTCGGCCGCCTGCTTGATGGAGTTAACGGTATCGCCACCTGCATTCGCCAGGCCGATGATCTGCGCGCCCGAGGACTGCGCCTTCAGCAGAAAGGACGAAAAGTCCGAGGTGGGAAACGGGTGGCGCACGCCGCCCACCACTTCGCCACCGTTGGCCTTGACCACGTCAGACGCATCTTTTTCCAGCGCATGGCCAAACGCGTAGTCGGCCGTCAGGAAGAACCATTTCTTGCCGCCGGCCTTGGTCACCGCCTTGGCCGTGCCATTGGCCACGGCATAGGTGTCGTAGGCCCAGTGCACGGTCACGTCGTTACAGGCTTCGTTGGTGATGGAGGTGGCGCCCGCACCGTTGATCAGCACGATCTTGTTCTTCTCCTTGCCGATCTTCTGCACCGCCAGCGCGGTGGAGCTGGTGACCAGTTCGGTCAGCACGTCCACCTTGTCGCGCTCCACCCATTCACGGGCCTTGTTGGCGGCGATATCGCCCTTGTTCTGGTGGTCGGCGGCCACCATTTCGACCTTGAAACTGGGCTTTTCGGCGGCCACAAAATCATCGATCGCCATCTTGGTGGCGAGCACCGCACCGGGCCCGGCCAGATCGGAGTAAGTGCCCGACAGATCGGTCAGCACACCGATCTTGACGACACCGTCGGACACCTGTGCCTGGGCCCCCGTGGCCAACAAAAGGGAAAAGCCTGCAGCCATAACAAGTGATGTGGCAAGCGGTGTGGGCTTGAATTTCATGGGGTGTCTCCTCTGATCAACAATAAAAGGGGTATCCCGGCTTACACGCCGAGCAAGGCTTGCATGTCGCTGGTCTTGGCTGCCAGCTCGTCTTTCTGTACCACCATGGCCACCAGGCCATGCTCCAGCACGTAATGCCTGTCCGCCAGGGGTGCGGCAAATCGGAAGTTCTGCTCCACCAAGACGATGGTGTAGCCACGTGTTTTCAACAGCCGTATCACCTCGCCCAGCTTCTTCACGATCACCGGGGCCAGGCCTTCGGTGATCTCGTCCAGCAGCAGCATCTTGGCGCCGGTGCGCAAAATGCGAGCCATGGCCAGCATCTGCTGCTCGCCACCCGACAGGCGGGTGCCGGGGCTGTTGCGGCGCTCATGCAGATTGGGAAACAGCGCATAGATTTCGTCCAGCGTCATGCCGCCACTGGCCACCACCGGGGGCAGCATCAGGTTTTCTTCGGTGGACAGGCCAGCAAAGATGCCGCGCTCTTCAGGGCAAAACCCCACGCCCAGGCGCGCGATGTGGTGCGGCGCCATGCCAATGATTTCCTGCCCATTGAACTGGATGGAACCGGTGCGCTTGCCCACCAGGCCCAGTATGGCTTTCAGCGTGGTTGAGCGACCCGCGCCATTGCGGCCCAGCAGAGTGATCAGCTCACCCTGGTGCACATGCAGGTCCATGCCGTGCAGGATGTGGGATTCACCGTAGTAGGCATGCAGGCCCTGCACCCGCAGCATGGCCGCGCCGGCCACCGCACTCATGCCTCCACCCCCACATAGGCTTCGAGCACGCGCGGGTCTTTGGATACGGTGGCGTAGTTGCCCTCGGCCAGCACGCTGCCGCGCTGCAAGACGGTGAGCGTGTCGCACAGCGACTCGACCACCGACAGGTTGTGCTCCACCATCAGGATGGTGCGCCCCTTGGACACCTTGCGGATCAGCTCCACGACACGGCCCACGTCCTCGTGGCCCATGCCCTGGGTGGGTTCGTCCAGCAACATCAGCTCGGGCTCCAGGGCCAGCGTGGTGGCGATCTCCAGGGCGCGCTTGCGGCCATAGGGCATCTCTACCGCCACGGTGTCGGCAAAGCCTTGCAGGTCCACCTGCTCCAGCAGCTCCATGGCCCGGCCATTCAGCGCGTCCAGCCGCTTCACCGAGGACCAGAAGTTGAAGGAATCGGTACGCTTGCGCTGCAGGGCCACGCGCACGTTTTCCAGCGCCGTCAAGTGGGCGAATGTGGCGGAGATCTGGAACGAACGCACCATGCCACGCCGCGCCACCTGGATGGGTGTTTCACGCGTGATGTCGATGCCGTTGAACTGGATCTGCCCCTTGGTGGGCTGGATGAATTTGGTGAGCAGGTTGAAGACAGTGGTCTTGCCCGCGCCGTTGGGGCCGATCAGCGCGTGGATGCTGCCGCGTTGCACCTGCAGATTGACGCAGGCCACTGCGGCAAAGCCAAGAAATTCCTTGGTCAAGCCTTCCGTCTGGAGAATGATGTCGCTGGGCAAATCGAGTCCTTTACTGCAGGTTCATCGGACAGGCCCGCTACACAACGCTGTGCGCGGCAGGCGGAGAGGCATCACGTGTCTGCGTTCGACTTTACTTGCTCGCGCAGCACAAATTTTTGGATTTTCCCGGTTGACGTTTTCGGCAATTTGCAGAAGACCACCTGCTTCGGTACCTTGAAGCGTGCCATATGGCTTCGGCAGAAGTCAATAATGTCCTGGGCGCTGGCCTGCACATCACCCTTCAATTCGATGAAGGCGCAGGGCACTTCGCCCCATTTTTCGTCCGGCTGGGCCACCACGGCGGCCAGCATCACCGCCGGATGGCGGTGCAACACGTCCTCCACCTCGATAGACGAGATGTTTTCACCACCCGAAATGATGATGTCCTTGCTGCGGTCCTTGATCTGGGCATAGCCGTCGGGGTGCATCACCGCCAGGTCGCCGGTGTGGAACCAGCCACCGGCAAACGCCGCTTCGGTGGCGACTGGGTTCTTTAGATAGCCCTTCATCACCACATTGCCACGGAAGAAGATTTCGCCCATGGTCGTGCCATCGGCAGGCACCGGCTGCAGGGTGTCCGGGTCCAGCACGGCCACCGCTTGCTGCAATGGGTAGGGCACGCCTTGGCGGCTGTTCAGGCGGGCGCGCTCGGCTATCGGTAGGCCGGCCCAGGACTCTTGCGGCGCACACACGGCCGCCGGGCCATACACCTCGGTCAGGCCATAAACGTGCGTGATGTGGATGCCCGCGTTCTCGCAGCCCTCGATCACCGCCGCCGGTGGCGCCGCACCGGCCACCAGGCCCTGGATGGTGTGGGTGATGCCTTCACGCAGGGCGGCGGGCGCATGGATCAACATGCTGAACACAATCGGCGCGCCGCACAGGTGGGTGATGTGGTGCTCGCGTATCAGCGGGTAGATCAGCGCCGGGTCCACGCGCCGCAGGCACACGCTGGTACCGGCGATCAAGGCCATGGTCCAGGGGAAGCACCAGCCGTTGCAGTGGAACATGGGCAGGGTCCACAAATACACGGCGTGGTGCGGTATCTGCCAGGACAGCACGTTGTTGGCTGCGTTCAGGTAGGCGCCGCGGTGGTGGGTGACCACGCCCTTGGGGTTGCCGGTGGTACCCGAGGTGTAGTTCAGCGCAATCGCGTCCCACTCGTCGGCCGGCAGCTGCCAGGCAAAGTCGGGCTTGCCCGCGGCGATGAAGCTCTCGTAGTCGGTATCGCCTTGGTATTTGCCCTCGGGCGCCAAGGCGTCCTCCACCTCGATCACATAGGGCCGCTGGTCGCCCAGCAGGGCCAGGGCCTTTTCGACCACGGAAGCAAACTCCCTATCCACCAGCAGCACCTTGGCTTCGCCGTGCTGCAGCATGAAAGCGATGGCTTCGCCGTCCAGCCGGGTATTCAGGGTATTGAGCACGGCGCCCGACATGGGTACGCCAAAATGGACCTCTAGCATGGCCGGCACATTGGGCAGCATCACGGCCACGGTGTCACCCTCGCCTATGCCCCGCGCCTGCAAGGCGCTGGCCAGCTGGCGGCAGCGGGTGTAGGTCTGGGCCCAGGTTTGGCGGCGCTCACCGTAGATCACAGCCAGCCGGTCCGGATAGACCTTGGCCGATCGCTCAATAAAGCTCAGCGGCGACAAGGCCACAAAGTTCGCGGGGTTCTTGTCCAGGCCTTGCTGGTAAGCGTTGTGGGCTTGCTTATTGCGCATGCTTGTCTCCGGTTCCCGTGCACGGCGTGCCGGGGTTTGTTTTATTCGCCGCATTGTGGCCACGCAAATTGACGGTTTGCTGACGAAAATGGGCTTTCGGCGCCATTACGCACTTATAGGTCAAATCGCCCGTTTGCGCATAATTTATCTGCGCTAGCAGCTACGAAAAATATAGCAATTCAAACCTGCATACCAGCACCATCGGCCGCCATCGCGCGGACCAGATAATCGGCCAGACTGCGCTGGGCCGCGCTCAAGGGCTGGGCTGCGGCGATCAGGGCCAGCTCGGCCTGTGGCAGCCCGGGGTAGCCGTCCGCCGGGCCCAGCACGCGGTGTTCGGGCAGCAAGGCGCTGGTCGGCAGCACGCTGAGCGCCAGGCCGGCTGCCACCGCCGCCTGAATACCCGCCAGGCTATGGCTGCCAAAGGCCACGCGCCAGCGTTTGCCGGCCTGCTCCAGCGCACGGATGGCCCGCAGCCGGTAGATGCAACCCTGCGGGAACAAGGCCAACGGCACCTCGGCCGCATCCGGCACAGGCTGCTGACCAGCGGCCCACACCAGGGTCTCAGGCCAGGCGGCAATACAGGGACCGCTGCCCGGTTCGCGCTTAAGCAAAGCCATGTCCAACGCTCCGGCGGCCAGGTCGCGCTGCAAATTGCTGCTCATGCCGCTGCTGGTTTCCAGCCGCACCGCAGGGGCAACCGCCAGATAGCCAGACAACATGGTCGCCAGACGGCGGGCGTCGAAGTCCTCCGGCAGACCGATGCGTACAGCGGCAGGTGCGGCCGGGCTGTCCAGCGCGGTCTCTGCCTCCTGGGCGATCGCCAGCAGGCGGCGTGCGTAGGCGGCCAGCATCTCGCCACGCTCCGTGGCCACAACATTCTTGCCCGTGCGGTCGCGCAGCAGCAAGGCGTGGCCCACGCTCTGCTCCAGCCGCAAGATCTGCTGGCTGACGGTGGACTGGGTGCGGTGCACGCGCTCGGCCGCACGGGTAAAGCTGCGCTCATCCACCACGCAGACCAGGGTCTTCAACAAATCAAGGTCCAGCATGTCTTTGTTAGTGGATATTCGACTTAAAAATCAATAATAAATCAATTTGCAAATATTCAAGCCAACGCGCACAGTGCGGGCTTCGCTTTCAACACGCTCCGCACCATGTCCCTGCTCCATACCCCGCGCCCACTGTGGCTGACTTTTGATTGCTACGGCACCTTGATCCAGTGGGACGAAGGACTGCAAGCGGTTTTCGCCGACATCCTGCAGCAAAAAAATGCCGGCCACATCGACCCAGACCAACTCATCGCCATCCATGACCGCTATGAGCACACGCTCGAACAGACGCCGCCGCACCTCAGCTTTCGCGAAGTCTCTGGCCAGGCGCTGCGCCTGGCTCTGACCGAACTGGGCCTGCCCAGCCACACGGACGACGCACGCCGCCTGACCGACCGTATCGGCGCCATGCCGCCCTTCCCCGAAGTGGTGGGCGCGCTGCAGCAGCTCAAGGCGCGCGGCTACAAGCTGTGCATCATCTCCAACACGGATGACGACATCATTGCCGGCAACGTAGCCCAGCTGGAAGGCTGCATAGACCGCGTCATCACCGCGCAGCAGGGCGGCGCCTACAAACCGGCGCGGCAGCTGTTCGACCACGCCTACCAGCAACTGGGTGTCAGCAAGGACGACGTCGTGCACATCTGCGCCAGCCCCCACCTGGACCACGCCGCCGCGCGCGACATGGGCTTTCGCTGCGTCTGGATAGACCGGGGCCGCCGCACCCCGCTGCCCGACTACACACCCGACGCCACACTGCCCACGCTGGAGGGCGTGCCGGCACTGTTCGACTCGCTAGGCTGGTCTACCCGTAGCTTATGAATAAAAAGTGCCTCTAGCGCAGAATTTACCTGCGCCAGCAGCTATCCAAACAATAGCAATTAAATACCCCGGCCAGGACGCCGGTGCTTCTCGAAAAACGCCCACAGCAGCGCGCTGGCGTCGGGCCCCAGCTTGCTGTTGAAACGCAAGGCGGCGTCGCCACCGCTCCAGGCGTGGTCCAGCCCGGCGATGCGGCATACGGACACCAGGGTTTTGCGGCCCAGCCGGTAGTCCAGGCGCTCCAGCGCGTGGCGCGGGCTACGGCCACCGCTGCGGGCCGGCTGGCGGGTGGTCACTGGCACATGCGTGGCTGGCAGGTGGTTAAGCAGGCAGAACTGGCGCGCCACCTGATGCAAGTTCACCGGGCGCACCACCTTGTCGGCATCACCATGCAGCAGCATGGCCGGCATGCCCGGAAAGCCCGGGTCGCTGGCCAGGGCCTGCACGGCCGGCTCCCCGCCCTGCAAGGCGCCATGCTGCATCACGGCAAACGCCGCCAACCGGTTGTCTGCCATGCCGAACACCGGGCCGGAGTGCATGCCAACGGCGGCAATGAAATGGGGATAGCGCAGCGCAATGACCTCAGCCAGCGCCGCACCGGCCGACAGACCCGCCAGGTAGACCCGGGTCGCGTCCAAGCCCTGTTTACCCACCACATGGGCCAGCAGGCCGACCACGCTGGCGGCATCACCCCCGCCCTGCTGGGTGGCGCTGCGGTACCACTGCCAGCAACGGTTGGCGTCGCTCGTCAGCAGTTGCTGGGGATAGAGCACCGCAAAGCCTTTGCGCTGCGCCAGCGCATTCATGCGCGTGCCTTGGGCAAAGTCGGGGGCCGTTTGGCCGCAGCCGTGCAGCATGACCACCAGGGGCAAGGGCGGTTGCAGGGCCAATTTGTTGCGCGGCGGCAGGTACAACCAGTAGGCCATACGTGGCCCGCCGGGCACGGCGAAGAAGGAACGCGTCCAAGAGCCCGCAAGCGGGGCCGCAAGTGAGGTCGGCAACGGTTGCACCCTGGGTTTGAGGGCCTTGGGTTTGGCCGTTTTTGCGGGTAGTACTGGTATCGCGGGCTTGCTCGCCCGCTTGACCACCGCAGACAGGCTTTTGACCAGCTTTTTCTGCTGGCGTTGCTGGGCTTTACCGATGCGCTTGAGGCTGCTGAACAGAATGCTGCCGAGGCTTTTGCGCATCGCTAATACCTAGTCTCGCTCGGGCGCTATGGCCTCGGCGTAGTCGTACAGCGCGCCCAGGATTTCCTCGCCGCGCTCGTCGGCGGTTTCCGACAGGGTGTCGATCTCGCTGAACAGGCTGTCTATGGTGCGGGCACCGCCCTCCCCGTCAAACAGGCGTGCGGCGCGGTGTTCCTCCCAACGCTGCAGCTCTTCGGGCGACAGGCTGGCCGGGAAGTTGCGCGCACGGTAGCGGAACAGCAACTCGTCCAGCCGGCTGTCGTCAAAACTGCTGCGCACCTGGGCCAGCTTCTCGGGCGATAGCGTACGCAGATCGTTGAGGCGGCGGCGGTCATGGTCGTCCACAAAGCCTCCGTACAGGTCTTCGTCCACATCGCGCGCGGGCTCCGCCGGGCGCTCAAACACTGCGGGCCAGATGCCACTCATATCCGGCAAGGCCCGCGCCTCGGCTGCGTGGGCGCGCAACACGTCGCCATCCAAGCCCCAGCGTTTGGCCAATTCGGGCGACAGGGTTTTCAAATTGGCCACCACCATGGGCGACTTGTTCAGGTGGATAGTCTTGATGGGCAGGCGGCTGATGCCCTCGGGCAAATCACTGGCCTTGCTGAACAGGCGCAGGCGGATGTCTTCCACATTCATCTGGCTGAATTCCGCCGGACTGTGCGACAAGTCCCAGGCAATCAGCTCATTGCGGTTGGTCGGATGCATGGCCAGCGGCCACATCACGGCCAGGCAACCGCGTTCGGCCGGGAACATGCCAGAGATATGCAAAAACGGCCGCGCGGCTTGCAGCGTGGTGGGCAGGCCCAGCTCGGCGGCCACGCGTTCCTTCTTGTGCAGGCCCAGGCAGAAGTCGAACAGGCGCGGCTGCGCGGTGCGTATCAGGCGCGCCAAGGCAATGGTGGCGCGCACGTCGGACAAAGCGTCGTGCGCGGCCTCGTGCAGCAGGCCGTTTTCACGGCTCAGGTCTTCCAGCCGGAAGCTGGGGCCGCCTTCGGGTTTGCTGGGCCACGCTATGCCCTCGGGGCGCAGCGCGTAGGTGGTGCGCACCACGTCCAGCAGGTCCCAGCGGCCACAGCCGTTTTGCCATTCGCGCGCGTACGGGTCGATCAAGTTGCGCCAGAACATGAAGCGCGTGATCTCGTCGTCAAAGCGAATGGTGTTGTAGCCCACGCCTATGGTGCCGGGCTGGCTGAAAGCCTGCTCGATCGCATTCGCAAACGCGGCTTCGGGCACGCCGCGCTGCAGACACAGCTGCGGGGTGATGCCGGTGATCAGACAGGACTGCGGGTCGGGCAGAAAGTCGGGCGCGGGCTGGCAGTACAGCATCATCGGCTCGCCGATTTCGTTCAGGTCCGCATCGGTGCGGATGGCGGCGAACTGGGCGGGCCGGTCGCGCCGCGCGTTGGCACCAAAGGTCTCATAGTCGTGCCAGAGGAAGGTGTGCTGCGCGGGCGCGTCTGTCATGGTGGCTTCAGCGTTTGCCCAGGGCCAGGTCCACGCCACGGTTGGCCAGCATGTCAGCACGCTCGTTGCCGGGGTGGCCGGCATGGCCCTTGACCCAGCGCCATTCGATCTTGTGGCCGGCGGTGTTCACCAGCGTGTCGAGCCGCTGCCACAGGTCGACGTTCTTTACAGGCTCTTTGGATGCGGTCATCCAGCCACGGGACTTCCAGCCCTTCAGCCATTCGGTCATGCCCTTGAGCACGTACTGGCTGTCGATATACAGGGTGATGCTGCAAGGCTGTTTGAGCGCGCTCAGGCCTTCGATCACGGCCATCATTTCCATGCGGTTATTGGTGGTGACCAGCTCGCCGCCAAACATTTCTTTTTCAGTACCGCCCCAGGTCAGCAAAACGCCCCAACCGCCTGGGCCAGGGTTGCCCTTGCAGGCGCCATCAGTATACATGTCAACGTGGTTCAAACACAGCTTTCTAATAAGGATTCGGGAACGTCGTTTTTACCAGATGAACCTTGAACAGGTTCTACCCATGGCGGTTGGCATCCCGGTTGGCAATCGGCACGGGGGCGTTGGCCAGCGCCTTGGGGACCTTCCAGCGCGGCCCCATCAAGCGCATGCCGCGCACCCGCTTGACGGCCACCACGAAGTACACCGCGCCCAGGATGGGCGCAAACCGCTCACCCGTGCGGTCCATCCAGGCGAAGCGGTTCAGCCAGGCCTCGCTGCGCACCGAGGGGCGGTAACAACCAAACTGCACCGACTCCACCTCGAAGCTCAGCAAGCGCAACCAGTCACGTAGGCGCCAGTAACCAATCATGCCGCCCATCTCGGGCAAGTAGCTACCGCCTATGCCCATGCGGCGGTACAGGTGACCACGGCTTTGCCGCAGGCCCCAAAGGCTCATCGGGTTGAAGCCGGAAATCACCACCTTGCCCTCGGGCACCAGCACCCGCTCTACCTCGCGCAAGGTGGCATGGGGGTCGGGGCTGTGGTCCAGGGCATGCGGCAGCAGCAGCAGATCCAGGCTACTTTCAGAAAACGGCAGCGCTGCAAAATCGGTGACCAAGGTAGCCCGCTCGGCATGGGCGTCTGTAGCCTGCGGCTCGGCAAAAGCATGGGCCGCAAGCCAACGATGCGGTATGCGGTTATTCTGCAGCCCTGGCAGTTCCGCTAGCCCGAGCTGGAGGGCGTGGTAACCAAATATGTCCGCGACTGCCTCATCGAAGCGCCCGCGCTCCCAATCCAGCAGGTAGCGGCCGGGCGGGGTCTTCAACCAATCGTGCAAACCTATAATTTCGCTGCCCATGAACTTGCTTGCCCTACCTGCTTTTGCCGATAACTACATCTGGATGTTGCACGACGGCCGCCGCGCAGTGGTGGTGGACCCGGGCGACGCACAGCCGGTATTTCACGCGCTGCAACAGCATGGCTTGCAGCTAGAGGCCATTCTAGTCACGCACCACCATGCGGACCATGTCGGTGGTGTCGATGCATTGCGTACGGCAACCGGCGCAAGCGTCTACGGCCCGGCCCGCGAGCGCATTCCCGAACCGCTGCACAGGCTGGCCCAGGGCGACCGCATCACGGTATTGGACACCACGTTTGAGGTCATCGACGTGCCCGGCCACACCGCCGGGCATATCGCTTTCTATACCCCGCAGTGGCAAGGCGCGCCCCTGGTGTTTTGTGGCGATACGCTGTTTTCGGGTGGCTGCGGCCGCCTGTTTGAAGGCACACCGGCGCAGATGCTCGCGTCCCTGTCCGCGCTGGCAGCATTGCCGGGCAATACCCGTGTGTGCTGCACCCATGAATACACTTTAAGCAACCTGAAATTTGCGCGTGTGGTGGAACCCGACAACTCCGCCCTGCTCCAATACCAGCTCGCATGCATGGCCAAGCGTGAGGCGAATGAGCCCACGCTACCCTCCAACATGGCGTTAGAACTGCAGATCAACCCTTTTTTGCGCACCCGCCAGCCCACGGTACAACAGGCCGCACGGGCGTTCGATGCCACCACCTTTGATGAAGCCAGCGTATTAGGCGCACTTCGCACCTGGAAAAATCAGTTTTAATGAAACTTCTCTCTCTTCTCAGCCTGTCCGTCATGGTGTGGCTGACAGGCTGCGCCAACATCGCCCCCAAGGCCGATGGCAGCCCGGCAAGCACAACCCCGGATGCCGGTTTGGCCACGGCCAAATCGACAGCGGGTACACCCGCAAACACCGCCATCTATCCCCGCGCCAGCCTGCAGCCGATTACCGCCGCAGAAGCCAGTTCGCGCGGCGTGGCCCAACTCAAGCCCCCCGCAGACCTGTGGGAACGCATACGCCGTGGCTTTGCCATGCCCAACCTGGAAAGCAACCTGGTGGTAGACCGCGAGCAGTGGTACACCACCCGGCCCGACTACATCCAGCGCATGACCGAGCGCTCCAGCAAATACCTGTTCTATGTGGTGGAAGAACTGGAACGCCGGGGCATGCCAACCGAGCTGGCCCTGCTGCCGTACATTGAAAGCGCCTTCAACCCGCAGGCCGTATCCAGCGCCAAGGCGGCCGGCATGTGGCAGTTCATGCCGTCCACCGGCAGCTACTTTGAACTGAAGCAAAACCTGTTTCGCGACGACCGGCGCGACGTGCTGGCTTCGACCCGGGCCGCGCTCGACTATCTGCAAAAGCTGTACAACATGTTTGGCGATTGGCAGCTGGCATTGGCCGCCTACAACTGGGGCGAAGGCAGCGTCAGCCGCGCCATTGCGCGCAACCAGAAAGCCGGCCTGGGCATCAGCTACAGCGAGCTGAACATGCCCGCCGAGACCCGGCTGTATGTGCCCAAGCTGCAGGCGGTGAAAAACATCATTGCCAACCCCGACCTGTACCGCACCGACCTGCCGCTGATCGAAAACCACCCCTACTTCCAGAGCGTGGACATCACGCGCGACATCGACGTGGCCCTGGCCGCCAAGCTGGCCGATGTGAAGCTGGATGACTTCAAGGCGCTCAACCCCTCCTCGCACCGGCCGGTGATCCTGGCGGCGGGCACGCCGCAGATTCTGCTGCCCTGGGACAACGCCACCATCTTCACCCGCAATCTGGAAGCCTATACGCAGGGCCAGTACGCCAGCTGGACGGCCTGGACGGCACCCAGCACCATGAGCGTCAGCGCCGCCGCACAGCAGGTTGGTATGAGCGAATACGACCTGCGCAGCGTCAACAACATCCCGCCGCGCATGCTGATCAAGGCCGGTTCTTCGCTGATCGTGCCGCGCTCGGCCCTGATGCAGGACGTGAGCGAACACGTGGCCGACACCGCCCACCTCAGCCTGGCGCCCGAAATCGTCAACCGCAAGACATCGGTCAAGGCGGGCAAGCGCGATACCGTCGCCAGCATCGCCAAAAAGTATGGCGTCAGCGCCAGCAATGTGGCGGACTGGAATGACATCAAAGCCAGCGCAGCCCTCAAGGCGGGCCAGCAGGTGGTGCTGTTCCTGCCCGTCAAATTGACCGGCAGCCGCTCTGCGGCTACCGAGCGCTCGGGGCAACACTCACGCAGCACGGCCAATAACAAGACCAGCGGCACCAGCAAGCAACCGGTGATCGTCAAGAAGCCACGCAAACGCTAACGGGCTGGCGATGCCCCTGTGGCGTCAAGCCTTGAAACGCTCCTTGGCGTTACGGGCAAATTCGTTGGTATAGGTTTTCGACAGATCGATGCGGGCGTTGCCCATGCTGATGTCAAAACTACCCAGCGCCTTCAGTGCCAGCCTGGCGCCGTCTTCGGCCAGCATGCCATCCAGCGAGATGGCCTCGCGCCCCTTGTTGAAAGATGCCAGGTACAGGGCGCGATCACCCAGAAAATAGCTCTCGGGCACGATCTTGATGATGTCGCTCGGGCCGGCGGTCTGCAGCCATTTCAGGCCATGCACCATGCCATTGGCCAGCGCCTGCACGGTGTTGGGGTTCTTCTGGATGAAGTCCAGCGGTGCATACAAGCAGGCTGCGGGCATGCCGCCACCCATGGCGTCGCGGGTACCGCGGAGTGTGCGCGCATCGGCCACCACCCGGATATCGCCCTTTTGCTCCAGCATGGCCATGACCGGGTCGCTGTTGCTGATTGCATCAATTTGCCCAGAGCGCAGCGCCTGCACCGCAATCCACGCCGCCCCTACGGCCACGAACTGCACGTCGCCCGGATGAATACCCGCCCTGGCAAGCACCACATTTGCCACCGTATGGCCCGGCGAACCCAACGCCGATACACCTATGCGCTTGCCCTTCAGATCGGCCAGCGTACGGTAGTCAGGCAGGCTGCGAATCGATATGCCCAGTGCAATCTGGGGGGCCCGGCATTGCAGCACGAATGCCTGGAAATACTGGTTGCGCGCCTGCAAAGTCAGGGTCTGCTCGAACGCGCCAGCGTACACATCCACCGGGCCGCCAGACACTGCCTGTGGCGAGCGCGCGCCGCCCACTACATCGCTGATATCCAGGTCCAGCCCCTCGCTCTTGAAGTAGCCCAACTGATCGGCAATGGTCAGCGGCAGGTGGTAGAGCGCGGCCTCGCCGTCCACCACCAAGGAAACTTTGCTGCGCTCCAGACGGCCCTGGGCGCGCAGCACCGGAACTGCCATGCTCGTAGCGAAAGCAGCCATGGAAGCGGTGAAAGTGCGGCGGCGAATGGATGTAAGGTGCATGATGGTATGCACCCAGCTTAAAGACCGCCAGCCCGTTTCCTATTGGGGCCATCCCCGTGCGGGTTTGCCCGTAACGCTTCGAGTTAGGAACGTGTTCACGGTCTCTTTGGGGTCGCGTTGGGGTGCAATCGGGATGAGTTGGTCGTCGTAGACCGCAGCATGGGCTCTCTGCCCATGCAAGGGCTATGGCGGACAAATCGCCCGATTTCACCCCAACCCGAAGGGCAGGTGCCTTGTCGGGCGCTCTGCGTCGTTACAAAACCAGGCAAGGCAGCAGCCTTGCCTTGGGTTTTGCGCCTAGCAGTGCATCCCGACAAGGCACCTGCGCAACCCCAAAGAGACCGTGAACACGTTCCTAGGGTTAACGTCTATCCACAAAGGCGTGGGCAATCGTGCCCAGGTCCACATACTCCAGCTCGCTGCCCACCGGCACGCCACGGGCCAAGCGCGTGACCTGCAGCCCACGGGCCTTCAAGGCCACGCTGATCACATGGGCAGTGGTCTCGCCCTCGGCGGTGAAGTTGGTGGCCAGAATCACCTCTTGCACGATGCCATTGCTGGCGCGGTCCAGCAGTTTCTGCAGACCAATGTCTTTGGGACCCACGCCATCCAGCGGGCTGATCTTGCCCATCAACACAAAGTACAGGCCCTTGTAGGCGGCGGTACGCTCCACCGCAGACTGGTCGGCAGGGTTCTCCACCACGCACAGCTTGGACGCATCGCGCGCCTCATCCTGGCAGGTATCGCAGATAGCGTCCTCGGTAAAGGTGTGACACAACTCACAGTGCCGCACATTGCCCACCGCCTGGGCCAAGGCCTGCGACAACATTTGCGCGCCCTCTCGGTCATGCTGCAGCAAATGAAACGCCATGCGCGAGGCGGACTTCACCCCCACACCCGGCAAGCGGCGCAGGCCTTGTATCAAGGCAGTCAACGCACTGGTGTCAGACATGCAAGCCCTTTGCTACATTTCCGATAGCTTCCCACGCATATTTCATCAGCGCTAGCAGCCCGAAAAGCGTAAATTCGATCAGAACGGGAATTTCATGCCGCCAGGTAAGCCAGGCATGCCAGCGGTCAGCTTGCCCATTTTTTCCTGGGTGGTTTCTTCGGCCTTGCGCACCGCCGCGTTGAAGGCGGCAGCCACCAGGTCTTCCAGCATGTCCTTGTCGTCGGCCAGCAGGCTGGGGTCGATAGTGATGCGTTTGACATCGTGCTTGCAGGTCATCAGCACCTTGACCAGACCAGCACCGGATTCGCCCGTGACTTCGATGAAAGCCAGCTCGTCCTGGGCCTTCTTCATGTTGTCCTGCATGGCCTGGGCTTGCTTCATCAGGCCGGCGAGTTGTCCTTTGTTGAACATATTTTTTCCTAGTTTAGTAAGTTGAGGTGAAAAGAGTTTTTCATAGATCACCATCGCTAAAGACGCAACATACACCTTCCAGTAACACCGCAGAACTGGCTTTGCCAGGCTGCAGGTGTTGCCCCCTGCAAGGGGGTTGGCGAAAGATGCGCAGCATCTGTAGCCTGGGGGTGAGCCATCACAGAGGTTTGAGCGTACCGGGCACGATTTTCGCGCCGTAGTCTCGCATCAGGGATTGCACCAGCGGATCACCCAGGATGATCTCTTCCGCGATGCGTTGCTTTTCTGCGGTCGCCGCCGCGTTGCGCCGGCCAGGGCTGTCCACCACCTGGCCGACCTCCACGTCCAGGCTGGCTCCGGGGTTAATGGCGTCAAGAGCAACGCGCAGACGTTCGCGGCTCATGGGCTGGTTCAGCGACTCACGCTCTATGCGTATGACCCAACGGCTGTCCGCATGGGATACCAGTTGCGACTGCAGGGCCAGCTCACGCGACAAGCCGGTGACGGCATCGGTCGCCACCAGTTGTTGCACCGTGCTGTGCCAGAAGTCACCCTCCTCCGTATGCACAAGGGCAGCGGCGGCCCGGACCGGACCTGCCGACGCAGCTTGCTGCGGTGGCTCCACGGCTGCGACAGGAACGGATAGCTTGGGCGATGCTTCAGGAACGGCAATAGGCGCAGGTACGGGCGCTATCTGGATGACTGGGGCAACCGACACAGGCGGCGGAGCAGGCACCACGGGGGCTGCCACAGCTTGTGGCAACGGCACGGGTGCAGCAGGTGCCACAGGCACAGGTACAGGTACAGCAGCAGGCGCTGCGGCTACTGGTGTCGGTGCTGCCTGCGCAACACGCGGCGCAGCTTCAATCAGAGTTTTTTTTTCCGCTGCGGCTTTGGAGTGGCCAGGTTTGAAGGCCAGCAGGCGCAGCAGCACCATGGTCAGTGCGGCGTATTCGTCCGGGGCCAGGCCCAGCTCGGCGCGGCCATGCAGGCACATGCTGTAGAGCAGCTGGGTTTCGTCGGCCGGCATGGCTGCGGCCAGGCGGGCGGTATCGGCGGCTTCGGGGTCGGTGTCGTCTGCGACCTGGGCTTTTTCAGGCACGGCCTGGATCACGGCCATGCGTTGCAGCACGCTGGTCATTTCTTCCAGCGTGGATGCCGCGCTCAGGCCATTCAGGCGCAGGGCTTCGGTCGTTTCCACCACCGTCTTGCCATCGGCCAGTGCCAGCGCTTCGATCAGTCGGAACACATAGCTGCGGTCCACGCTGCCCAGCATCTGGCGCACCGTGGCTTCTTCCAGCTGGCCACTGCCAAAGGCAATCGCCTGGTCGGTCAGCGACAAGGCATCGCGCATGGAGCCGCGCGCGGCGCGCGACAATAGGCGCAAAGCACTAGTCTCGGCCTGCACGCCCTCGGCCTGCAGCACCTGGGTCAGATGCGACAGCACGGTTTCGGGCGCCATGGGGCGCAGATTGAACTGCAGGCAGCGCGACAACACGGTGACGGGTACTTTTTGCGGGTCGGTTGTAGCCAGCACGAACTTCAGGTATTCGGGCGGCTCTTCCAGCGTCTTCAGCATCGCGTTGAACGCGGTGTTGGTCAGCATGTGCACTTCGTCGATCATGAAGACCTTGAAGCGGCCCTGCACCGGCTTGTACACGGCCTGCTCCAGCAGGGCCTGCACCTCGTCCACGCCACGGTTCGATGCCGCATCCAGCTCGGTGTAATCGACAAACCGGCCGGCATCGATATCACGGCAGGCCTGGCACACGCCGCAGGGGCTGGCCGTGATGCCGCCGGTGCCGTCCGGCCCTTGGCAGTTCAGCGACTTGGCCAGGATGCGCGAGACCGTGGTCTTGCCCACACCGCGGGTGCCGGTGAACAGGTAGGCATGGTGCAGCCGCTGGGTGGTCAGCGCGTTGCTGAGAGCCTGCACCACGTGCTCCTGCCCCACCATTTCAGTGAAACTGCGCGGACGGTATTTGCGGGCAAGCACGAGATAAGACATGGCTGGATTCTAAGGGGGAGCGTCACCCCGTTTTTCAGCCGCAGCGCTCGCCACAGGCGGCCCAGCTTTTCATACACCTCGAAACAGAAAGGCCATGCCCTTGGCTTACAATATGCCTTGACGGGCCTTCCCGCATGGTAAAGCGGCCAACCGAGTCAGGTGGGGAACCAAGCAGCTCTAACTGTGGAGCCAGTGCCGGGGTCAAGGCTCGTCAACCTTCTTTTTTGCGGCAGCATCTGCATGCTGCCCCACACATTCCCCTCTATTCCAACGCATCCCAGTGCGCGGAGCGATCGCGGCGCTCCTGACGGTAGTTGGTCACCTCTAGGCGCACACCGTCGGGGTCGCTGAAAAACGTGGCCGTGTAGTCGGGCGCGTATTCGGGGTATAACTTGGCCTCGCTGGCGTCTATGCCGGCGCTGCGCAGCTGGTCGGCCACGGCGTGCACCTCGGCAATGCTGTCCACCCGCAGGCAAAAATGGTGCAAGCCCGGGGCATAGGCATCGTGCAGACTTTGGCTGCGTGCCGGACGCAGCACAAAGCCGAAGTGGCGGTTGAAATACTGGATGTGCGGGTCGCCCGCCAGTGTGAAGCTGCTCTTGCGAAATCCCAGGGCCTGCACCAGCACCTGGTCGTAAAACGGCTCGGAGCACTGTAAGTCCGACACACTGATATAGATATGGTCTATGCCTACCACTTCTGCCATGGGCTCCCTCTCACTGGTTTGAATTAAAAAGGCTTTCAGCGCAGATAACACCTGTGCCAGCAGCTATCTATTGCATAGCGCTCAGAACTTTGCCAGCGCTGCCAAGGTAAACCGGGCGTAAAAGCTGGCGACTTCATATGGGCTTCACATGCGGCGATACTTCTACATCGTAGTATGCGCACATTCTGCGGTTTGACCCTCTTCTTCTGCACACTGCCCCATGACCCACTCCCTCTTGACTGACAACGGCGCAACACAGCAACAGGGGCGCTCCAGCATCCGCTTTGCGGGTGTGTTGGTACTGGTGGCCGCGGCGGCGGGTGGGGGCTGGTGGTGGGGGCAGCGCAGCAACCCGGCGCTTAGCAACGCCGCCGGGCCAGCAAGCGCCGCCAGCGCGCCCGCAGGTGCTGCCAGCGGCGCCCGGCGCTTCACGGGCAACAACCGGGTACAGCCGGTGTCGGTAGCCACGGTGCGAACCCAGGACGTGCGGGTACTGGTGCCGGCCATTGGCAGTATCAGCGCGCTGAATACGGCCGTCGTGCGGGTACAGGTGTCGGGCGTGCTGCAGTCGGTACGCTTCCAGGAAGGCCAGATGGTCAAGGCCGGCCAGGTGCTGGCGCAGATCGACCCGCGCAGCTACCAGATCCAGCTAGCGCAGATGCAGGGCCAGCTGGTGCGCGACCAGGCCCAGCTGCGCAACGCCCAGCTCGACATGGAGCGCTACAAAGACCTGCTGGCCAAGGACTCCATTGCCAAGCAGCAGGTGGACACGCAGGACGCGCTGGTGCGCCAGCTGCAGGGCACGGTACAGACCGACCAGGCCCAGGTGGACAACGCCAAGCTGCAGCTCTCCTACACCCAGGTAACCGCGCCGATCAGCGGGCGGCTGGGCTTCCGCCAGGTGGACGTGGGCAATATGGTGCAGACCAGCGATACCAACGGCCTGGTCAGCATCACCCAGACGCAGCCGCTGAACGTGGTGTTTGCGGTGCCTGAAACCCATCTGCCCGCCATCAACCGCCGCCTGAGAACCCAGACGCCGCTGCAGGTCGAGGCCTGGGACCGCGAGCAGAAAAACCTGCTCGGCCAGGGCCAGGTCACCAGCACCGACAACGCCATCGACACCACCACCGGCACCATCAAGCTCAAGGCCGCGTTTGCGAATGCCGACGGCAAGCTGTTTCCCAACCAGTTCGTCAATGTGCGCCTGCAGCTGGACGTGCTGAGCGGCGCCATGGTGGTGCCCAGCAGCGCCATCCAGCGCGGTGCCCAGGGCACTTTTGTCTACGCCGTAAAGGACGACGGCACGGTCAACGTGCGCAAGGTGCGCATGGGCACCACCGACGGCGATGTGGTCAGCGTGCAGGGTGACGTGTCTGTGGGCGACAAGGTCATCGTCGACGGCGCCGACCGCCTGCGTGACGGCGCCAAGGTCGAGGTGATTGCCGCCCCAGCCTCCAACGCCAATAACGACACCGGCAGGCCGCGCCGCAAGAACGCATCAACCCCTGCGGATGCTACATCATCCTCTATACAAAATACGCCTCCAGCGCAGGTAAACTCTGCGCAGGCAGCTACAAAAACAGAAGCATCCGCCAGTGCCGCTTCCGGCGCCGCCAGCAGTGCAGAGCGCCCACGCTGGCTGGACCGGCTGCCGCCCGAGGAGCAGGAAAAGTTCCTGAAAATGACGCCCGAGGAACGCAAGGATTTCATCGACAAAGCCCGCGAACGCCGTCGCCAGCGCGAATCCAGCGGCGGATAAAGCCGGGGCACCATGAACCTGTCCCGCATATTTATCCTGCGTCCGGTCGCTACATCGCTCTTGATGGTGGCGATCTTGATCGCCGGTCTGCTGTCCTACCGCCTGCTACCGGTATCGGCCCTGCCCGAAGTGGACTACCCCACCATCCAGGTCACCACGCTCTACCCCGGTGCCAGCCCGGACGTGATGACATCCTCCGTCACCGCACCGCTGGAGCGCCAGTTCGGCCAGATGCCGGGGCTGGCGCAGATGTCCTCGGCCAGCTCGGGAGGGGCCTCGGTCATCACGCTGCGGTTTTCGCTGGATGTGTCGCTGGACGTGGGTGAGCAGCAGGTACAGGCCGCCATCAATGCCGGCAGCAATCTGCTGCCCAGCGACCTGCCCATGCCGCCCACCTACAGCAAAGTGAACCCGGCGGATGCGCCCATCCTGACGCTGGCCATCACCTCGCCCTCGCTGCCCATCACGCGGGTCCACGACCTGGTGGAAAACCGGCTGGCGCCCAAGCTGTCGCAGGTGCCCGGCGTGGGCCTGGTGGCGCTGGCCGGTGGCGGGCGCCCCGCCGTGCGCATCCAGGCCAACCCGGGCGCGCTGGCCGCCGCCGGCCTGGCGCTGGACGATGTGCGTACCGCCATCACCAATGCCAACAACAACCAGGCCAAGGGCAGCTTTGACGGCCCGCAGCGCGCATCCACCATCGATGCCAACGACCAACTGCGCTCCGCCGCCGAATACCAGAACCTGATCCTGGCCTACAAGAACGGCTCGCCGATCCGCCTGCGCGACATCGCCAGCGTGGTGGACGGCGCCGAGAACAACCGCCTGGCCGCCTGGGCCGGTGTCTGCCCGGCGGACACGGCGGTATCGGCTGGCGCCTGCCAAGCATCGCAACGCCAGTCGCTGCCCGGCATCATCCTGAACATCCAGCGCCAGCCCGGCGCCAATGTGATCGACACGGCCAACCGCATCAAGGCCCTGCTGCCCCAACTGCAAACCACCCTGCCCGCCTCGCTGGACGTGCAGATACTGACCGACCGCACGGTGACCATACGCGCATCGGTGGAAGACACGCAGGTCGAGCTGCTGCTGGCGATTGCGCTGGTGGTGGCGGTGATCTTTGTGTTCCTGCGCAGCGGCTCGGCCACGCTGATCCCCAGCCTGGCCGTGCCGCTGTCGCTGGTGGGCACCTTTGGCGTGATGCACCTGGCCGGCTTTTCCATCAACAACCTGACGCTGATGGCGCTGACCATCTCCACCGGCTTCGTGGTGGACGACGCCATCGTTATGATCGAGAACATCGCCCGCTTCGTGGAACAAGGCGAAAAACCCATGGCCGCCGCGCTGAAGGGGGCCAAGCAGATTGGCTTCACCATCATCTCGCTGACGATTTCGCTGATCGCGGTGCTGATACCGCTGCTGTTCATGGGCGACGTGGTGGGCCGTTTGTTCCATGAATTCGCCATCACGCTGGCGGTGTCCATCCTGATCTCGGCCGTGGTGTCGCTGACCTTCACGCCCATGCTGTGCGCGCGCCTGCTCAAGCACACGCCCGAGGAAAGCCATGGCCGCATCTACCAGGCCACGGGGCGCTTTTTTGACCGGCTGATCCACGGCTACGGTCGCGCTCTGGACTGGGTGCTGGCACGCCAGGCCGCGACCTTGATTGTGTTCGTGCTGACGGCCGCTTTGACCGGCCTGCTCTACTTCGTGGTGCCCAAGGGCTTCTTCCCCCTGCAGGACACGGGCGTGATCCAGGCCATGACCGAGACGGCGCAAAGCACCTCCTTCGCCGGCATGGCGGATCGCCAGCAGGCGCTGGCGGAAGAGATTTTGAAAGACCATGCGGTGCAAAGCGTCTCCTCCTTCATCGGCGTGGACGGTGCCAACACCACGCTGAACCAGGGCCGCATGCTGATCAATCTGCTGCCCAAGGCGCAGCGCGGCGAGTCGGCTGCGGCGGTGTTGCAGCGCCTGTCGCAGGCCAGCCGCAAGGTGGCCGGCATCGAGCTGTATCTGCAGCCGGTGCAGGACCTCACCATCGAGGACCGCATCGCCAAGACGCAGTACCAGTTCCTGATGTCTGGCCCCAACTTTGACGAACTCAACAGCAACGCCGCCGAGCTGCTGCGCCGCCTGCGCGGCCTGCCGCAGCTGGCCGATGTGGGCAGCGACGTGCAGGACCAGGGCCTGCAGGCCTATGTAGAAATAGACCGCGCCGCCGCCAGCCAACTTGGTGTAAGCGTGGCCACCATCGACACCGCCCTGTACAACGCCTTTGGCCAGCGCCTGGTGTCCACCATCTACACCCAGTCCAACCAATACCGCGTGGTGCTGGAGGTGCCGCCGCACGACAAGCTGGGGCCGCAGGCCCTGGCCGGCCTGTATGTGCCGGGCGCAACCGCCGGCGTGCAGGTGCCCTTGTCTGCCGTGGCGCGGGTGATTGAAAAGCCAGCCGCGCTGGCGGTGAACCATGCCAGCCAGTTCCCTTCGGCCACGCTGTCCTTCAATGCCGCGCCGGGCCATTCGCTGGGTGAGGCGGTCAGCGCCATCCAGGCCGAGCTGACCACGCTGCAACTGCCGGCCAGCATAGAGACCAGCTTCCAGGGTGCGGCGCTGGCCTTCCAGGCATCGCTGAACAACACCTTGCTGCTGATACTAGCGGCCATCGTCACCATGTACATCGTGCTGGGTGTGCTGTATGAGAGCTTCATCCACCCGGTGACGATTCTGTCCACCCTACCCTCGGCCGCGCTGGGCGCGCTGCTGGCGCTGCTGCTGTTCGGGCTGGACCTGGACATCATCGCCATCATCGGCATCGTGCTGCTGATCGGCATCGTGAAGAAGAACGCCATCATGATGATCGACTTCGCGCTGGACGCCGAGCGCGAACAGGGCCTGAGCCCACGCGCCGCCATCCACCAGGCCTGCCTGCTGCGCTTCCGCCCGATTCTGATGACCACGCTGGCGGCCCTGCTGGGCGCACTGCCGCTGATGCTGGGCACCGGCGTGGGCAGCGAGCTGCGCCATCCGCTGGGCGTGACCATGGTGGGCGGCTTGATCGTCAGCCAGCTGCTGACGCTGTTCACCACGCCGGTGATCTACCTGGGCTTTACCGGCCTGGCGCAGCGCTGGCGCGCCTGGCGAGGCACCGGAGTGGCGTGATGCAGGCCATACCACACGCACCCACTTGCTATGGAATAAATAGCTTCCTGCGCAGGTACTACTTGCGCCAGAGGCCTATTTCTTATAAATCGCAGGGGGCATGGGCATGAACTTCTCAGCCCCCTTCATCCAGCGCCCCATCGCCACCATTTTGCTGACGTTGGGCATCGCCATCGCCGGCATCCTCAGCTTCTTTCTGCTGCCGGTGGCGCCGCTGCCGCAGGTGGACTTTCCGACCATTTCGGTATCGGCATCCCTGCCCGGCGCCAGCCCGGAGACCATGGCCGCCACCGTGGCCACGCCGCTGGAGCGGGCGCTGGGCGCAATTGCCGGGGTGACGGAAATAACGTCCAGCTCGTCGCTGGGCAGCACCCGCGTCACGCTGCAGTTTGACCTGGACCGCGACATCAACGGCGCGGCGCGCGATGTGCAGGCCGGTATCAACGCATCCCGCAGCCTGCTGCCCACAGGCATGCCCAGCAACCCGTCCTACCGCAAGGTGAACCCGGCGGATGCGCCGGTGATGATTCTGTCTCTGACCTCGGCCACGCTGACGCGCGGCCAGATGTTTGACGCGGCCTCCACCGTGCTGGCCCAACGCCTGGCCCAGGTGGAGGGCATAGGCCAGGTGGACGTGGGCGGCGGCGCCCTGCCGGCCGTGCGCATCCGGCTGGACCCGAACCGCCTGTCGGCCAATGGCATTGCGCTGGACGACATCCGCGTGGCAGTGAGCGCCACCAACGCCAACCGCCCCAAGGGTCTGCTGGACGATGGCCAGCGCAGCTGGCAGATCACCGCCAACGACCAAGCGCGCACCGCTGCAGACTACGCGCCGCTCATCGTCAGCTACAAAAACGGTAGCGCCGTGCACTTGTCGGATGTGGCGGAGGTGACAGATTCAGTGCAAGACGTGCGCAACTACGGCGTGGCCAACGGCAAGCCCGCCATCCTGCTGCTGCTGTACAAGCAGCCCGGCGCCAACATCATCGATGCGGTGGACAAGGTGCGAGCCCTGCTGCCGCATCTGCAAAGCACCATCCCCGCCGCCATCGACCTGGATGTGGTGTCCGACCGCACGCCCACCATCCGTGCATCCCTGCGCGAGGTAGAGCATGCGCTGGTGATCTCTGTGGCGCTGGTGGTGATGGTGGTGTTTCTGTTCCTGCGCAATGCGCGTGCGGCCCTGGTGCCCAGCGTGGCGGTGCCGGTGTCCCTGGCAGGTACGTTCGCGGTGATGTACTTGTGCGGCTACACGCTGGACAACCTGTCGCTGATGGCGCTGACCGTAGCCACCGGCTTTGTGGTGGACGACGCCATCGTGGTGCTGGAGAACATCACCCGCCACATGGAGCATGGCAAGACGCCGCGCCAGGCGGCGCTGGAGGGTGCGCGCGAGATCGGCTTTACCGTGGTGTCCATCAGCCTGTCGTTGATTGCGGTGTTCATCCCCATCTTGCTGATGGGCGGCGTGGTGGGGCGGCTGTTCCGCGAATTTGCCGTGGTCTTGTCGGCGTCCATCCTCGTGTCCATGGTGGTGTCGCTGACCACCACGCCCATGATGTGCGCGGCGCTGCTGCGACCGCAGGTGAAGAATGCCAACCCTTCCCGACTCACGCGGTGGCTGGGCGCGGCCCAGGCTCGGCTGCTGCGCGGCTACCGCCACTCTCTGGCCTGGGCGCTGCGCCACCAGCCGCTGACCCTACTGGCCCTGGTAGCGGTGGTGGCACTGAATGTGCACCTGTACGGCAGCATTGAAAAAGGCTTCTTCCCCACCCAGGACACGGGCCGCGTGAACGGCTTCATCCGCGCCGACCAGTCCACCTCGTTCCAGGCCATGCGCCAACGGCTGGAGCGCTTTCTGGCCATCGTGCAAGCCGATCCGGCAGTGCAGAACGTGACCGGCTTCACCGGGGGCAGCCAGCGCAATACGGCGCAGATGTTCATGGCACTGAAGCCACGTTCGGAGCGCAAGGAGTCGGCCGACGAAGTCATAGACCGACTGCGTAACAAGCTGGCCAAGGAGCCCGGCGCGCGCCTGTTCATGTCGCAGCAGCAGGACATCCGCGTGGGCGGGCGCCAGTCCAACTCCAGCTACCAGTACACCCTGCAGTCCGACGACCTGGAAGACCTGCGCGCCTGGGAGCCACGCATACGCGGTGCGCTGACACGCCTGCCCGAACTGGAGGACGTGAACTCCGACCAGCAGGACAGCGGCATACAAACCTCGGTGGTCTACGACCGAGATGCCATCGCCCGCCTGGGCCTGACCGTGCGCGGCATAGACACCACGCTGAACGATGCCTTTGGCCAACGCCAGGTGGGCGTAATCTACAACCCGCTGAACCAGTACCGGGTGGTGATGGAGCTGCAGGACAAATACCTGCAAGGGCCAGAGTCGCTGGCCAATGTGAATCTGATCTCCGCCACGGGCCAGGCGGTGCCGCTGCCCAGCGTGTCGCGCACCCAGCTAGGCTTAGCGCCGCTGTCCATCAACCACCAAAGCGGCACACCGGCCACTACCATAAGCTTTGACCTGCCGCTGGGCGGCAGCCTGTCCAGCGCCACGGACGCCATCACCAATGCGATTGCCGAGCTGGGCGTGCCGGTGTCCATACGCGGCTCTTTCGAGGGCACGGCCAAGAGCTTCAAGGACGGGCTGAGCACCCAGCCCATGCTGATACTGGCGGCCCTGGTCACCATCTACCTGGTGCTGGGCATTCTGTACGAGAGCCTGGTGCATCCCATCACCATCCTGTCCACCCTGCCCTCGGCCGGTGTGGGCGCGCTGATCGCGCTGCAGCTGTTCAACACCGAGTTCTCGCTGATCGCCATGATCGGCGTCATCCTGCTGATCGGCATCGTGAAGAAGAACGCCATCATGATGATCGACTTTGCGATTGCGGCGCAGCGCCGCTCCAACATCAGCGCCGCCCAGGCCATCTATCAGGCGGCCCAGCTGCGTCTGCGCCCCATCCTGATGACCAGTGCCGCCGCCCTGCTGGGCGCGGTGCCGCTGGCGCTGGGCCGGGGTGATGGTGCTGAGCTGCGCCAGCCCCTGGGCATTGCCGTGGTGGGCGGGCTGATACTGAGCCAGCTGCTGACGCTGTACACCACACCCGTGGTGTACGTGGCCATAGACCGGCTGCGCACCCGCTTCCAAGGCCGGCGCAAGCCCTCTTTTGTTTCTGTTCGGAGTGCCAGCGATGCTGCCTAGAGTTCTTTACCCGCTGACGACCCTGGCCGTAGCCCTGCTGGCCGCCTGCAGCAGCACACCGCCCTACCGGACCCCTGCCACCGCCGTACCCGCGGCATTCAAGGAAAACAGCAACTGGCAAAGCGCCAACCCGCAGGCGGCAGCGGTGCCCGACGCCTGGTGGCAGCTGTACAACGACCCCGTACTCAACGACCTGCAAACCCGGGTAGAAGCAAACCAGAACATTCTGGCCAGCGCCGCCCAGGTGCGGGTGGCCTTGGCCGCCGTGGGCAGCAGCCGCGCGGCGCTAAGTCCCACGCTGGGCGCCGGTCTGACGGCCAGCCGCAGCGCCAGCCCAGGTACATCCGCGAACAACAGCATCACCTTGTCAGGCAGCGCCAGCTGGGAGCTGGACCTGTGGGGGCGCCTGTCGGGTGCGGTCAGCGCCGACCAGGCCCGGCTGCAGGCCAGCCAGGACGACCTCGCGGCAGCACGCCTGTCACTGCACGCCACCGTAACCCAAACCTACTTTTCGCTGCGCGCAGCGGAAACCCAATCGGCCTTGCTGGGTAGCACGCTGCAGGCCTACCAGCGCTCACTGGACCTGACGCGCAACCGCTACCGCAGCGGCGTTGCTGCGGCATCCGATGTGGCGCAGGCCGAAAACCAGCTCAAGACCACGGCCGCCCAGCTGGTGGAGTCCGACAGCAACCGCTCCCAGCTGGAGCACGCGCTGGCGGTGGCGCTGGGCCAGGCGCCCGCCGACTTCCAGCTGGCGCGCACCGCCACCCTGCCGCAGACCCCGGCCGTGCCCACGCTGCTGCCATCCAAGTTGCTGGAGCGCCGGCCGGACATTGCCGCAGCTGAACGCCGAGTGGCCGCCGCCTACGCGCAAATTGGCGTGGAGCAGGCCGCCTTCTTCCCGGCACTGACCCTGTCGGCCAGCGCGGGCTACCGCGGCAGCAGCCTGGCGAACTTGATCAGTGCGCCGAACCTGCTGTGGTCGCTCGGGCCTTCGCTGGCCCTGGCGGCGTTCGATGGCGGCTTGCGGCAGTCGAATGTGGATTCGGCCCGCGCCAGCACCGATGCGGCCACGGCCAACTACCGCCAGACGGTGCTGACGGCTTTGCAAGAGGTGGAAGACAACCTGGTCATCGCCGCCAGCCTGCAACAAGAGGCCGCACTCCAGACCGAGGCCGTGGCTGCTGCGCAGCGTGCGCTGGACATCGTGAACAACCAGTACCAGAGCGGTACGGTGAGCTATCTTGAAGTGGTGACGGCCCAGGCCAGTGTGCTGTCGGGCCAACGCAGCCTGCAGGATGTGCAAAACCGCGTGTTGGCGGCCAGCAATCAGCTGTTCAAGAACATCGCCGGGCGCTGGTAGCCCGGCGTCGGGTTAGTGCAGGTGGCGCGGACGGCGACCGCCGCCGCCGTGGCCACCGGTGCCGCCAGAGCCACCGGGGCCGCGTGGCGGTTTGCCCAGCTCCAGCGAATTCACCAGGGCATCAAAGCGCCGGGTGAAGAGCTGGTCGATCTCGTTCACCACGCCGTTGAGTTCGGATGCGTCAAAGTGGCGCTCCATCATGTTGACCACGTCCTGCACCAGCAGGTCACGCTGCACCTGCATGATGGCGGCCGGCGTGGGGCCAACAAACAGCATCATGAAGTCGTCGCGGGAATCGTCGGTGGCTTCCTGGTCGTCCTCATCGAAATCGGTGTCATAAAACGTGACTTCGATGGAGGCGCCGCCATCGGCCAGCTCGTTCAGGCTCATGCACATTTCGTCCAAAGCCTGCTTGAAATCTTCGTCGCCCGGCACGGTCCAGCACATTTGCAGCATGTGTTCCACAGCGTCGAACTGGATGCCGGGCTCTTCCTCGTAAGCGCTGCCCGCCGCATCGGCCAGGGACTTGGCGCCAGCGTATTTCCACAGCGGCTTGAGCGCATCCTGAACTTGTTGGAACGTCACGTCAGTACGCAAAGGCACCTGGCCATGCACGTGGATTTCGAAGGGGGCGTTGTAACGAGGCATAAGGAGATATTAGGCGCTTTTCAGATGGTTGGGAACCAGCGCGCTTTTTTAGAGAGGGTGGTCGGACCGTAATCAAAAAAGCTTTTGAAAACCGCATGGATGCTGGTTTTCGGAAAAGACTTTCGAGAAACTGCCGTCAAAATGAAAGACGTTCCGATTTGTTGTGGATTTAATACAGTCCAAGATTTTACTTGCCGCCGCATATGCATATGCACCAACCGCGCTGGAAAGCAGAACAAGCACGCCCAAGTTCCAACGCACGTTACGATGAACGGATGGAAAGTCTCGATCTACGCGTATTGGCCGATGCCCTGGCCTGGTTGCAAGCCGGCCACAGCGCCACCCTGTTCACCGTGGTGGAAACCTGGGGCAGCGCCCCACGCCCGCCTGGCGCACTGCTGGCGCTACGCGGCGACGGTCTGGTCAGTGGTTCGGTGTCTGGCGGCTGCATAGAGGACGATCTACACACCCGCGCCCGCCCCACACAAGGCCGCCCCACCCTGTTGAGCTACGGCGTGACGCAAGACGAAGCCGCCCGCTTCGGCCTGCCCTGCGGCGGCAGCCTGCGCCTGGTGCAGGAGCCACTACATGACACAGACTGGATCGCCGAGCTGCTGCAGCGCACCGCCGACCACCAACTGGTGGCCCGCAGCCTGGACCTGGCCAGCGGCGCGGTACAGCTGCACGGCGCCCGCCGCGACCAGGCCATGGCCTTCGACGGCCAGACGCTGACCACCTTGTTCGGCCCGCGCTGGCGCCTGCTGCTGATAGGCGCCGGCCAGTTGTCGCAAGCCGTGGCCAGCATGGCCACCGCACTGGACTTCGAGGTGCTGGTGTGCGACCCACGCGAGGAATATGCCCAGGCCCTGCCGACCAATGTTCGGCGCCTGGACGGCATGCCCGACGATGTGGTGCGCGCGCTGCAGCCCGATGCCCACACGGCCATCGTTGCCCTGACGCACGACCCCAAGCTCGACGACATGGCGCTGATGGAGGCGCTGACCTCCGATGCGTTTTACGTGGGCGCCCTGGGCTCGCAACGCAACCAGACCAAGCGCAAACAGCGCCTGGCCGAACACTTCGACCTGAACGATGCCCAGTTGGAGCGACTGCACGGCCCGGTAGGCCTGCGCATAGGTGCGCGCACGCCGGCGGAAATTGCGGTATCCATCCTGGCCGAGATCATCCAGGTCAAGAACACTGCCGCCCACCCCGCCGACGCCCTCAAGGCAAGCGCCTGCAGCGTCCATGCCTGAAACCCTGCCCGTCGTGCTGGTGCTGGCCTCCGGCCGCGGCGAGCGCTTTCTGGCGTCCGGCGGCACGGTGCACAAACTGCAGGCCGATCTGCATGGCTTGACGGTGCTGCAGCGCACCCTGGCCGCCGTGCGCGCCAGCGGCCTACGCTGGCACCTGGAGGATGCCGGCCACCCTGGCATGGGTGACAGCATCGCCGCCGCCGTGCGCGCCACGCGCGATGCCCCAGGCTGGCTGATCCTGCCAGGTGACCTGCCGCTGGTGCAAGCGGCGACGCTGCGACAGATCGCCACCGCTGCCATGCCGACCGACATGCTGGTGCCGGTATTCGAAGACCAGCGCGGGCACCCGGTGCGCTTCTCGGCCGCCTGTGGCGAGGCGCTGGAAAACCTCAAAGGAAATCGCGGTGCAGCGCAGATACTACCTGCGCAAGCAGCTACAAAATTAATAGTATTTGATGCCGGCTGCGTGCTGGATGTAGATACCGTGCAGGACCTGGATCGGGCACGGGCGCATTGGCAAAACCGTTAGAACCTGCCCTTAAGACGCGAACGGATCGCCCTCAAAATACAGCGATGGCCGGAACAAGGCCTCGGCCTTGTCATGCTCCCGGGCCGCCCACACGCCCAGTTCCTTGGCACGCATGGGCTTGGCGAACAGATAGCCCTGTAGCTCGTCGCAGCCCATCTGCACCAGCAGATCACGCTGGGTCCGGGTCTCAACACCCTCGGCCACGACCCGCATGTCCAGTGCGTGCGCCATGCGCACCACCGAGTTGGCAATGAACTGGGCGTGTTCACTGGTTTCCAGGTCGATGACGAAGGCGCGGTCGATCTTCAATTCGGCCGCCGGCAGTTTGCGCAGTGTGGCCAGGCTGGAATGGCCGGTGCCGAAGTCGTCAATCGACACGTGCACGCCCATCGCCCGCAGCTTCTCGAAAGTCTGCATGGTGGCGGCGGTGTTTTCCAGCGCCACGGACTCGGTGATCTCGCAGGTAAAACGGGCTGCCGGCGTACCGGTCTGCACCAGGACACTGTGCAGATGCTCGGCGAAATCATCACGGCGCAGCTGCTGGCCCGAGATATTGACGGCGATGCGCATGCTCAGGCCCTGCTCGCGCCAGGTTTGCGCCTGCTGGCAGGCCTGCTCTATGACCCAGCGGCCGATGGACTGCATCATGCCGTAGCGCTCGGCCAGGGGAATGAATTTGTCCGGCCCGACCAGGCCGCGCTTGGGGTGGCGCCAGCGTATCAAGGCCTCGGCTGAAGTGACCTGCAGGCTGCGGGCGTCAATCTTCGGCTGGTAGTACAGCTGAAATTCCTGCCGCTCCAGCGCACCACGCAGGTCATGCATCAGCGAAGCGCTGTCCCGCCGTGCCTGGGCCAGCAGCGGGTCGTATTCGGCAAAGCCATCGCCGCCGGCCAGCTTGACCGACCGCATCGCCATCGCAGCCCGCTCCACCAGGTTGCGCCGCTCGGCGTGCTCTGGGTAAACCGCCAGGCCGATGGAGCAGGTCAATGTCAAAGACTGGGACTTGGCCTTGGACTGCACCACAATCGGCGCCGCGCAGGCCGCGGACACCAGCGCAGCCGCGTGCCGCCCGGCCTCCAACCCACCACGGACGATGACTGCAAACTCATTGCCCACCATGCGCGCCGCAATGGTCCCACTGCCCAGGCGCGTCTGGATACGCTTGGCCAGTTCCTGCAGCACCTGGTCGCCAGCCTGCTTGCCAAAGGCCTCGTTGGCCGAACGGAAATGGTCCACATCGACGTACAGCACGCACACCGCGTGGCCCTCAAAATCGCCATGCAGCACAGCATGGTCCAGCTCGCGTTCGAACTGCCGTGGTGTCAGCAAGCCGGTCAGGCCGTCGCGGGCGTAAGCCTGGGCCAGCTCGCGCGATACCTCGGCCAGCCGGGCCGCCGTGCGCTGCCAGCGCCATAGCAAATACACCGCAAGGACCGCCAGCCCCGCTGCCAGAAACAGCAACAACCAGGGCGCAAGCGGGCTGGAGCGAATGAATTCCATGGAATGTGTGGAAGTGGCAGGTAGGTGTTATGGAGGAAAAAAACGGATTGCCATGCACGCATGCAGCAGTCCAGCGCGAAGTATGCCTGCGCCGATGCTTTTGAAGTTGGCAATTTGCGCGGTAAAGACTTGGCTTTATGTAGCGCACAACACCACACTAGGGCTGCAGTCCCCGTACCCGCGCCACCGCCGCCGGCAAATCCCCCCACGCCGGCTTGCCTGGCGCAAAGCGCTGCCGCATATAGCCGGCCAGCTCTGCCACCTGGGCGTCCGACAGGCTGTGGCGAAAGGCGGGCATGAAGCCTACTTCGCGGCCCGCGGGCTCTTGCACGCCGTTCAGTATGGTCTGCAGCAGGTTGTCGGGCCGGTCGCTGTGCAGATTGCTGTTCAGCGCCAGCGGCACGTTGACGCCCAGCAGGCGCGGGCCGTCGCCATCGTGGTGGCAGGCAGCACAGGCGCCGTTGAACAGGCGCTGGGCCGCACCAGGCAGCGGGGCTGCCAGGGCGGCTTGCTGGACGACGGCCTGGGAGTTGGTTTGGGGCGCGGTGTCGGTCTGGAGGCTGACCAGGTAGCGGGCCATGGCGCGGATGTCGGCGTCGGGCAGGGCCGCCAGCTCGCGCACCACCGGGGCCATGGGGCCGGTGGCGGCGCCGTGCTCAGGGGCGTGGCCGTGGCGCAGGTACTTGTAGAGCGCGTCGGCGTTCCAAGGCACAGGGGCTTTGGACAAGGCGGTCAGCGCCGGGGCTTCCCAGCCGTCGACCAGGGCGCCGGCCAGGAAGCTGCTGCCGCCCCGCTCGGCACCCAGCGCGTTGCGCGGTGTGTGGCAGGCACCGCAGTGGCCCAGGCCGTTGACCAGGTAAGCGCCGCGATTCCACTCAGCCGACTGCTGGGCTTGCGGCTGGTAAGGCGTGGCGTCGTGGAACAGCGCATTCCAGCCGGCCATCAGCGGGCGGATATTGAACGGGAAGCGCATCTGCGCGGGCGGCGTGGCGGCCTGGACCGCCGGCTGGGCCATCAGGTAGGCGTAGAGCGCAGTCAGGTCGGCGTCGCTGGTCTTGGCGAAGGCGGTGAACGGGAAGGCCGGGTACAGCAGGCGACCGTCGCGGCTGATGCCCTCGCGCATCGCGCGCTGGAAGGCGCTGAACGACCACTGGCCGATGCCGGTCTCCTGATCGGGCGTGAGGTTGGTGCTGTAGACCGTGCCAAACGGCGTGTGCATGGCCAGGCCGCCGGCGTTGGGCTGGCCGCCAGGCGCGGTGTGGCAGCCCACACAATTGCCCACGGCGGCCAGTTGGCGGCCGCGCTCTATGGTAGCTGCGGTGTAGGCAGATGGACCAGCCTGTACGCTGGGCGCGATGGCGGCGCGGCCGCCGAACAGTGCCGCGCCCAGGCCGACCACGCCAGCCAGCAGCGCGCCGGCGCTGGCCCACAGCGTGCGGCGGGCCGGCCAGGGCAGGCGCGCCAGCTGCGCCGGGGTTACTCCTGAATTGATAGCTACTTGCGCAGGTGCTTCCTGCGGCAGAGGCATATTCAATGCCGAACGCACGACTTCGGGCGTGAACGGCGGCTCGCGGAAGCGCACGCCGGTGGCGTCGAAGATGGCGTTCGCAATCGCCGCCGTGCCGGGCACCGACGAGGATTCGCCCGCGCCCAGCGCCGGTTCACCGGGGCGCGGCATGTGCATGACCTCGATGACAGGCACTTCGCGGAAGTTCAGGATCGGGTAGCTGCCCCATTCCTGGCTGGCCACGGTGTTGGTGCCGGGGGTGAACTGCACTTTTTCCTTCAGCGCGCGGCTGGTGGTTTGCAGCACATTGCCGTGGATTTGCTGCTCGACGCCGGCGGGATTCACCAGCAGGCCGGCGTCGTGCCCGACCACCACGCGGCGCACATGCACCTCGCCGGTGGCGCGGTTCACATCCACATCGGCCACCCAGGCGGCCCAAGCCGAGCCGTAGCCCGGCCATTTGCTGTGGTTGTAGCGGGCATAGGCAAAGCCCTGGCCGGTGACCCAATCGCCTGCGGCTGCTTGCTGCTGCGGCTGGGTGTGCGGCTTCCAGCCGGCCTTGTCGGCGGTGGCGCGCACCAGCTCGGCGGCGCGCGGGTCGTGCAGATAGCGCAGCCGGTAGTCCACAGGGTCCACGCCGGCGGTCGTGGCCAGCTCATCGATGTAGGACTCGTGGGCAAAGGAGTTCGGCAGCGCAGACACGCCACGCAGCCAGGAGGCGCGCACGATGGGCGGCATGTCGTGCACGCTGACCCGCAGGTTGTCGTAGCTGTAGGGCGGGCGCGCCGTGCGGTCGCCCATCTCGAAAGCCTGGGCCACCGGTTCGATGCTGCGCGTCAGCAGCAGGGCCAGGGTCGGTGCGCCGTTCGACGGATAGGAGGTCTGGAAGTCATACGCGGCTGGCGAGCCGTCGGCGTTCAGGCCGCCCTGCACTTCCATCAGCTGGGCCGCGCCCTTGGGCTCCCACAGATGTTCTTGCTCGCGCGTCAGCTGCACCCGCACCGGGGCGCCCACCGCGCGCGATAGCAGGGCCGCGTCGGCCGCTACATCGTCGGCGCCGTTGCGGCCGTAGCAACCGGCGGCCTCCATGCGGATGACGTTGATGGCCACGTCGGGCAGACCCACCAGGCGCGACAGATCGAAGCGCAGCACGTGCGGGTTCTGCGTACCAGCCCAGACCGTGAGCTGAGTCCCCTGCCAATCGGCCACCGCACACGACGGGCCGATGGACGCATGCATCTGGTAGGGCCACACATAGGTGCGCGGCATGGCCTCGGCGGCTGCCGCCAACGCCGCGTCCACATCGCCCTCGTCGACCAGCTTGCGGGTGCTGCGCGGGTTGTTGCGGATGGCCTGCTGCACGTCGCGCAGATCCGGCATGCCGGGCCAGGGCTTCCAATGCACGCGCAGTTCGCGCAAGGCCTGCTCGGCCTGCTCTTCGCGCTCGGCGACGATGCCGACAAAGTCGCGCAGCACGACCACGGCGCGGATGCCGGGGATGTGGGCGATGCTGGCCTCGTCCACAGCCTGCAGCGTGTTGCCGATGAAGTCGCCATGGTCGGCCCCCGCATACGGCGGGCGCACCACGCGGCCGTGCAGCATGCCGGGCACGCGCATGTCGTGCACAAACACCAGCTCACCGGTAAGTTTGTCCAGCATTTCGACGCGCGGGACCGACTGGCCGACGGTGCGGTAGTCCTTGGGGTCTTTGACCGGCGTCTGCAGGTCCAGCAGCAGTTGCACGTGCTGGCCGGCCAGCGCATCGGCAATACCGGGCGCAGCGCGTTGCACCAACCAGGCCTTGGCCTGGGCTGCCGCGCGGCGCAAGGGCTCGGCGTGGATCTGCAGCGAGGCGCTGGCGATGGTCGCGCCCTGGTTGGGCGCGCGCGCGGTGTCGCCCAGCACCATGTGGATGCGCTCCATCGGCAGGTCCAGCTCCTCGGCCACCACCTGGGTGAGCGCGGTGCGCAGGCCGGTGCCCAGGTCTACATGACCGTTGAGCGCGGTGACGCTGCCGTCGTCCCAGACGGCCAGCAGAATCTCCACACCCTCGTCCGGGTTGGCGGGCACGGCGGCCGGTTGACCGGGCACGGGCGGCGGCGGGGCCGGCGGCTGGCGCACCACCAGCAGCACGCCACTCGCCGCATGGAAGTCGGCGCGGCTCAGCGCATCCTGGGCCCGCATGCTCATGCAGATTCCGCCAGCAAGACTGCAGCGCGCTGCACGGCCCGCAGTATCTCCACATGCGTGCCGCAGCGACACAGGTTGTGGGAGAGCTGGGCGCGAATCTGGGCCTCGGTGGGCTGCGGATTGTGCTGCAGAAGCGACACAGCCATCATCACCATGCCGTTCAGGCAGTAGCCACACTGGGCGGCCTGGGTGTCCAGAAATGCCTGCTGCACCGGGTGCAAGGCTGCAGCCGTACGCAAGCCCTCAAGCGTAGTGATGTCACGCCCGGCCACGCCCTGCGCGGGGACCACGCAGGCGCGTGCCGCCATGCCATCGACCAGCACCGTGCAGACCCCACACTCGCCCAGACCGCAGCCGTACTTGGGGCTGTTCAGGCCCAGGTCGTTGCGCAACAGGTGCAGCAGGGTGGCGCCGCCGGCGGGCAGCGCATGGGGGTGGCCGTTGACGTGCAGCGTGGGCACGGATTCAGGTGGCGATGTCAGTCGACTGGATGCGCTTCACGCCTTTGGCAGTCATGCTCTTCCAGGCCGCCGCCAAGGAGCCGTTCAGGTCGATGCCGCGTGTGGCGTCTTCGACCACATAGACCTCGAAGCCCAGCTTGCGCGCGTCCATCGCCGTCCAGGCCACGCAAAAGTCGGTGGCCAAACCGGTGACGAACACCGTCTTGATGCCGCGCGCCTTCAGGTAGCCGGCCAGGCCGGTGGCGGTCTTGTGGTCGGCCTCTTCGAAGGCCGAGTAGCTGTCCATCTCCTTGTGGAAGCCCTTGCGGATGATGAGCTGGGCGGTGGGCAGCTTCAGGTCTTTGCTGACGTTCGCGTCGTCCGTGCCCTGTACGCAGTGGTCGGGCCAGAGCACCTGGGTGCCGTAGTTCAGCTTGGTGGTCTCGAAAGGCTTTTTTCCCGCATACGTGCTGGCGAAAGACGCGTGGCCGGCCGTGTGCCAGTCCTGCGTGACGACGATGTTCTCGAACGCGGGTGCCAGCTGGTTGATCACCGGAACCACCTCGGTGCCGCCCTTGACGGCCAGAGTCCCGCCTTCGAGAAAGCAGTTCTGCACATCGACCACGATCAGAGCTGCGCTGCCAGGCTTGATCTTGCCGGCGGCAAATGCCGAGAGGCCGAGGCCGCCCAGCACGCCGAGGGCGGCAGTGGACTTCAAAAGGGTTCTGCGGTGGCTGCTGTGCATGGTGGATGCTCCTAAGGTTGGGGAAATCAGACGCTCAAATAGGCGCGGCGCACTTCGTCGTTCGCGGCGAGATCGCTCATCGATGCCTGGTAGCGGATCTGGCCTTTTTCCAGCACATAGGCGCGGTCGGACACCAGCTCGGCGAAGTGCATGTTCTGCTCGGACAGCAGGATGCTCACGCCCTGGGCCTTGAGGGCCAGAATCATGTGGGCCATCTGTTCGACGATCACTGGGGCCACGCCTTCGGAGGGCTCGTCCAGCAGCACCAGATACGGGTTGCCCATGAGGGTGCGCGCCACAGTCAGCATTTGCTGCTCGCCGCCGCTCATCTGGCCGCCGGGGCGGTTGGGCATCTCGCCCAAATTCGGGAACAGCTGGAACAGGCGCTCGGGCGTCCACAGCGGGGCATTGCTGCCGTCGGCCCAGCGGCGCGGCGGCTGCTGGCCGACGGACAGGTTTTCCAGCACCGACAAGTCGGTGAAGATGCGCCGGTCTTCGGGCACATAGCCCAAGCCCAAGCGCGCCGCATGGTGCGGTTCACTGGTAGAAATGTCGTGCCCCATGAACTGCACGCGGCCCTGGCGCTTGGCCAGCATGCCCATCACGGCCTTCAGGGTGGTCGATTTGCCTGCACCGTTACGCCCCATCAGGGCCACTACTTCGCCGCGCTGCACGTTCAGGTCCACGCCGTACAGCACCTGGGCCGCGCCATACCAGGCGCACAGGCCTTGGGCTTCCAGCAAGACGGTGGACATCATGCCCCTCCCTTCGCGGAACGCCGCGGAACCGGCTCTGCCGGGCCGCTAGCGTTGCCCCCTGCAAGGGGGTTGGCGGAGCGGAACGAAGTCCGCGCAGCCTGGGGGTTTTCAAACGTTTTTCCGGTACCGAAGTAAACCTCTTGCACCTTGGGATGGTCGCGGATCTCCAGCGGTTTGCCCTCGGCGATCAGGCGGCCGCGCGCCAGCACGATCATGCGGTCGGCGTAGGCGAACACCACGTCCATGCTGTGCTCGGTGAACAGCACGGCCATGCCGCGGTCGACCACCAGTTGCTTGGTCAGGGCCATCAGGTCGTTACGCTCCTTGGGCGCCATGCCGGCGGTGGGCTCGTCCATCAACAGCAGCTTCGGGCTGTTGGCCATGGCGATGGCCAGCTCGACGCGCTTTACGTCGCCATAGGCCAGCACATTGCAGGGACGCTCGGCCTGGGCACGCATGCCCACCTGGTCGAGCAGATGCAGGGCTTCGTCGCGCTGAAAATCCGCCGCCCGGCGCCACATGGAAAACAGCTTGCCGGCCTGCGACAGCAGCGCCATCTGCACGTTCTCGACCACGGTGAGCGAGGCAAAGGTTTCGGCGATCTGGAAGGTCCGGCCCACGCCCATGTGCCAAATGTCGCGCGGCTTGCGGCCGACCAGTTCCTGGCCGTTGAGCTGGATCGAACCGCGGTCGGCCCTGAGCTGGCCGTTGACCATATTGAAGGTGGTGGACTTGCCCGCACCATTGGGGCCGATCAACGCCAGCAGCTCGCCGGCGGCCAGCTCGAAGGCGATGCCGTCGACCGCCTTGTTGCCGCCAAAGGACTTGCCCAGGCCGGCGACTTTCAGCAAAGGAGTGCTGCTCATGGCTTGGCCTCCGGCGCGCTGCGTAGACGTGCAAACAGCTGCTGGGCATAGCCGGCAATGCCTTGCGGAAACAGCAGCACCAACAGCAGGATGATGCCGCCCAGCATGGCGCGCCAATAGTCGGTGTTGCGCGCCACGGTGTCGTGCAGCCAGGTGAAGGTGACGGCGCCGACCACCGGCCCGGCCAGAGTCTGGATGCCGCCCAGCAGCACCATCACCAGGCCGTCGACCGAGCGGCCCACGCTCAGGGTTTCGGGCGAGATACTGCCCTTGGAGAACGCGTACAACGCCCCCGCCAAGCCCGCCGCCGCGCCGGCCAGCACAAAGGCCGCCCACTGCATGCGCTTGACGTCGATGCCGATGGCATCGGCGCGCAGGCTGGAGTCGCGGCCGGCCCGCAAGGCATAGCCGAACGGCGAGAACAGCACACGCCGCAGCCACAGCACGCCGCCTGCCACCAGCGCCAGCGTGAGGTAGTAATAACTTTGCTTGTCGGAAAGCCACTCCGACGGCCAGACGCCGGTGAGCCCGTTGCTGCCGCCGGTGAACGCATCCCACTGGTAGGTGATGGCCCAGGTGATCTGGGCGAAAGCCAGGGTCAGCATCGCCAGATACACACCCGACAGCCGCACCGCGAACCAGCCGTAGACCAGGGCACCCAGCGCGGCCACCAGGGGTGCGGCCACCAGCGCCAGTTCCATCGGCATGCCGGTGCTGCGCACCAGCAGCGCTGCGCCATAGGCCCCCAGGCCGAAGTAGGCCGCATGGCCGAAGGAATGCATGCCCGCCGGCCCCATGATGAAGTGCAGGCTGGCTGCGAACAGGGCCGCCACCAGCAGGTCGATCATCAGCACCGTGGTGTAGGGAGAGCCGGCGGTGAGCACCGGCAAGGCCAACAGCACCAGGCCCAGTACCGCAGCCGCGATGCCATAGGCTTTGCTGGCGCGGCGCAAGGGCTCTTCCTGCATGCCCACGTAGCGGCTGGCGGGCTGGGGCCGGCCCATCAGGCCCCAGGGCCGGGCCACCAGCACCACAGCCATGACCAGGAATTCGACCACCAGGGTCAGCTTGGAAAACGACAGGCTGTAACCCATGATCTCCACCACGCCCAGCCAGATGCAGACGGCCTTGATTTCAGAGATCAGCAGCGCTGCCACATAGGCGCCTGGAATCGAGCCCATGCCGCCGACCACCACGACCACGAAGGCCGCGCCTATGGTGTTCAGATCCATCTCCAGCGTCGCCGGTTCGCGCGGCAGCTGCAGGGCGCCGCCCAGGCCGGCCAGCGTCGCGCCCAGGGCGAACACTGCGGTGAACAGCCAGGCCTGGTTCACGCCCAGCGCGCTGACCATGTCGCGGTCCTGCGTGGCCGCGCGCACCAGCGTGCCCCAGCGGGTACGCGTCAGCAACAGCCAGAGCAGGCCCAGCACGATGGGACCGACAAAGATCAGGAAAACGTCATACGAGGGGAACTGCCGGCCCAAAATCTCCACCGCGCCCGACAGGCCGGGCGCACGCGGGCCCAGCAGTTCGTCCGGGCCCCAGAGCCACAGCACGGCGTCCTTGATCACCAGCACCAGCGCAAAAGTGGCCAGCAGCTGGAACAGCTCGGGCGCCTTGTAGATGCGCCGCAGCAACAGCATCTCCATCAGCGCGCCCAGCACGCCCACCGCCACCGCCGCCAGCAGCACCGCCGGCCAGAAGCCCAGGCGCGTGCCCAGTTGCTCGACCAGCGAATACGCCACATAGGTGCCGACCATGAAGAACGAGCCGTGGGCAAAGTTCACGATGCGGGTCACACCAAAGATCAGCGACAGCCCGGCCGCCACTAGAAACAGCGACGACGCCCCGGCCAGCCCGTTCAGCAGCTGGACCACAAAGCCTGAAAAATTCATTCCGTATCCTCAAGAGCCGTGGGCGAGGTCTGCTATGTCGAAGGCTTAGTCGGGAGCGCGCAGCTTGGCCACTTCGGCGTCCGTGGGCAGGTATTTGGCACCGTCGAGATAGGTGTAGTCCACCATCACGCCCTTGCCACCATCGTTCTTGGTCTTGCCGACGAAGGCGCCCATGGTCGACTGGTGGTCCTGGGCACGGTAGGTGATCTTGCCGAAGGGGCTGTCGACCTGCAAGCCCTGGAAGGCCACGGCCAGTTTTTCGGACTCGCTGCTCTTGGCTTTCTTCATGCCGGCGGCCAGCGATTTGATGGCGGTGTAGCCGACCACCGAACCGAGGCGCGGATAGTCCTTGTACTTGCCGTGGTAGGCCAGGAAGAAGGCCTTGTGCTCGGGTGTCTGGATGCCGTACCAGGGGTAGCCGGTGACGATCCAGCCATTCGGCGACTCGTCTTTCAGCGGATCCAGGTACTCGGGCTCACCGGTCAGCACGCTGACCACTTCGCGGTCCTTGAACAGACCGCGGGTATTGCCTTCGCGCACGAACTTGGACAGGTCGGCGCCAAACAGCACGTTGAAGATCGCATCCGGCTTGGCATCGGCCAGGGCCTGGGCCACGCTGCCGGCATCGACCTTGCCCAACGGTGTGGCTTGCTCGGCAACGAACTCCACATCGGGCTGTGCGGCCTTCAACAGCTGCTTGAACGCGGCCACGGCCGACTGGCCGTATTCGTAGTTGGGGTAGACCACGGCCCAGCGTTTTTTCTTCAGCTTCACGGCCTCGGGCACCAGCATCGCGGCCTGCATATAGGTGCCGGGGCGCAGGCGGTAGGTGTACTTGTTGCCGCTGCCCCAGATGATCTTGTCGGTCAACGGCTCGCCGGCCAGGAAGAAGAACTTCTTCTGCTTGGCGAAATCGGTCATGGCCAGTCCGGTGTTGGACAAGAAGGTGCCAGTGAGCACATCGACCTTCTCGCGCGAGATCAGCTCTTCGGCTACGCGTACCGCGTCGCCGGGGTTGGCGTTGTCGTCCCGGGTGATCAGCTCGATCTTCTTGCCGTTGAGGCCGCCGCTGGCGTTGATTTCCTCAACAGCCAGCTCCATGCCTTTCTTGTAGGGCTCGAGAAAGGCCGGTTGGGCCTTGTAGCTATTGACCTCGCCGATCTTGATGACCCCCTGGGCCTGGGCGGTGGAGAGCATGGCCAGCGCGGCGGCACAGCTGGCGGTGTAGAGCAGAGGACGCAATAACTTCATGGCAAAACTCCTGGGTTCAAAAAAAGAAAAACCGTTTAGCGCAAGCCGTCCTGACCGACGATCTCAGACACCTGCAAACCGCCGATACGCGGCAGCGGGCGGCCGCTGTCGGTGACGACCACGGCCACCACGATTTCATGGGCGCGGGGCGCATCCGACACCCGGGCTTCCATGGCGTCGAAATGGCTGCGTACAAAGGCCGCGTCCTTGTGGCCCAACGGCACATCCACTGCCGTACCCAGGCCACCAATCTTCTTGGCCGAAGGCACCAGGGCCGCGCCCTTCTCCACCGCCTTGCGCAGCGGTGCGCCGAGCTTGGGGTGCAGGATAGCGGCCGCGTGCTCGAGCTCGCCGCCCTCGCCTACGATGGCTGCCTTGCCGTAGCTCTGCGCGGCACCGGGCGCAATGCCCAGGGCTTGCACGCATTTGTCGCCCAGCAGGCCGCCGAGTTCTTCGCCGATGGTAATCAGCTCGTCGAGGTTCTCGGAATAGCGGCCCGCGTAGGGGTTGGCGATGACCGCCATGGCCAGTGCGCGGCGGGTGGGCGGTGTAATGGGCTGGCCCATTTCGATATGGACTTCATCGACCTGGACGATGATTTTTCGGATCTTGGCGGACATGGTGTGCTTCCTGGATGGGGTGTAGGTGACGCGCAGTTCAGCGCAGGCCGTCCCAGCGGGCGATGCCCTGGGGTTCGAGGCCGCCGACGCGGGCGTGGACCCGGGCGCCGGAGGCCATGGCGAGGATGAAGACGATCTCGTCGGCGGCGGGTGCTCCGGGCACGCGCACCTCGATGGCGTCGAAATGGCTGCGCACATAGGCGGCATTAATATGCGTCAGCGGCACATCCAACGCAGTGCCGGGCGCGCCGACTTTCTTGGTCGACGGCACGATGGCCAGGGCATTGCCCGGTTGGCCGGTTTTCTCTTCGGCCTGGCCTTTGGCGTAGGCGTTGCGGTCGCCCTTCCAGCCCAGCAGTTCGCGCATGGCGTAGCCGCCGGGCACATGCCAGAGCGCGCCGTGCTCCAACTCGCCGGCCGCGCCGATGACCGCGCCCTTTCCGTAGCTGGCAATGCGCTCCACCGGCAGCTGCATGGCGCCCAGCAGGCGGTGCGCCATGTCTATACCCACGTCTTGCAGCGCGTCCATCATCGGCAGGATGTTCGGCTCAAAGCGCCCGGCAAAGGGGTTGCTCAGCACCGCGCCGATGGCGCCGCGCAGCAACGGAACCGAGGCCTCGGGGCCGAACTCGTGGCGGATTTCTTCCACGTGGGTAAAGATGCGTCGAATCGTGATCATGGATTGAATCGTCTTCTAAATTTCATTAAGCAAATACTGAACCAACTTGCGTGACATCCTCGGCTGCCAGAGCGGGAATTACCTGCGTCTGCTGCCATTGCCCCTGGCACACCAGGGTCGCAGACCACAGCAAGCCAGCCCGCTGCAAAGCCTGCGCCTGGGCCAGCCCTGCAGCCAGTGCCCTGCGCACCAAGTCGGGGGGCAGCTGCGGCACCTCGGTGGTCACCGACAGGCTGCCCAGATCGCTGTCATCACGCAGCATGCAAGCCGGTTGTCGCAGGATGCCTGGATGCTGCACATTCACCGCATTCGCCACCACCGTGGCGGCCGCATCGGCCTGCGCAGCGGTGGCCGCCAACACCGTCACGCTATCGGCAATTCCTAACGAGAAACTGCGTCCGCGCCAGCCGCTGGTGGCGATGCCGCGCACCGGCAAGCCGTATTCCAGGCTAGCCTGCGCATCGGTGCGCAAACCCGCAAGGTCCGCCAGCGCCGCTCCCATGGCATCCAGGTCGGCAAACAAACCCACCCGCAGACTATGGCCCGGCGCCAGATGGAATGCAATATCGCCGCCGTTGTTCACCCAGGCCCGTTCTACGTCCGGGCGCTGGTAGCAGGCAATCAGCTCTTGCGCCACGGCACCAGCCACCGCTGCCATGGGCGTAATGAAATCCGCACGAAACGGCGCGCAGGCTGTCCACATGCGCTGCGCAACAGCACCTGACAGACGTTCATGGGCGCTGGGTAATGCGTCTTCCATGGGCAAGGCCTGGCGCAGGATGGGCAGCTCTGCCACCAGTTCCTGCAGTACGGTTTGGAAGCGCTGCCATGCAGCCTGGTGGGCCTGAGCCACTGCCGAGGGCTCGCCGTTGGCGCCGACTACGATGTCGATGGGGCCATGCTGGAAATGCCAGCGGCCATCGGAAAGAGCAGCGCGTTGGGCGAACATGGTGTGTGATGGTGCGTGCTGTTTCAGCCCAGCAGCGGCGGTTGGCCCAGGGGCCAGGCATTGGCCACAGGGTTCTGCACCCAGAGCCGCGCCGTGGGAGCACCGTCGCTGTGCCATGCCCCCGTGCGCAAAGCCTGCTCCAGGCTGCGCACATGGTCCATATGGCCGCCGAGCGCCCGGTAGTCATCCAACCGCAGGCTGAATTCGATGGGCGCGACGATGGCCGGCGTGGGCACGGTGCCGAAGCTCTTGTCGGGCATGCGCATCACATCGACCATCACCGTGATGCCACCGCCCGGCCACACATAGGCGGGCGCTCCGCCGCAGGTCACGTTGACCAGCGCCTGCTTGATGGCGCGGGTCAGCATCACCGGGTTCTCGGTCACGCCAGCGCGCAGGCTTCCGCCCGCACCGCCAAGGAACAGCACGGTGCACAGCGAGGGTTCGCAGTTTTCGCCTATGCGCTCGATGATGCGCTGCACGCTGGCCGGCATGGGCTGCTCCACGGGCTGCAAGGCATCGTTCAGCACATACCAGGCTGCATGCTCGCCAGTGGTGGATGTCATCAGCAAACGCATGCCCGGTCGGGCCACCTCGGGGTCCCAGCCTTCAATGATGGACAGCGGATCGGCTATATCGGTACCGCCCCAGCCGGTGCCGGGATTCGCCACCTGGAAGTAACGCCCTGGCGTGGATTTGCGGCCGCGCATCTGGATGCCCGAGCGCGGCATGTCCAGGCAGCGCCCCGCCTGGTGCTCGGTCAGCACGCCGGTGATGTGGTCGTCGACCACCACCACTTCATCCGCCTCACCAAACAACTGCTTGGCGAATATGCCGACCGCCGCCGAACCGCAACCGACACGCATGCGCTGCTCTTCCACGCCGTTGACGATGGGCGCGCGCCCGGCCTGCACCACGATCTGCGAACCGCCGTCGATGGTCAGCTCCACCGCCTGCTTGTTGCCCAAGGCCTCCATCATCTGCACGGTGACGCGGCCCTCTTTCTTGCTGCCGCCGGTCAGGTGGTGCACGCCGCCCAGGGACAGCATCTGCGAACCGTATTCCGCAGTGGTGACATGGCCGACCACTTCGCCCTTGCAGCGCACATTGGCCTGCTCGGGGCCCAGGTAGCGGTCGGTGTCGATCTTGATCTTGAAACTGCAGTAGCTGAAGATGCCCTCGGTGACCACGGTCACCATGTCCACGCCCTGGGCCTGGGATGCAACGATGAAGGGCGCGGGTTTGTAGTCGGGATACGTGGTGGACGAACCCACGCCGGTGACGAATACCTCATCGGATCGCAGCAGGTCGCCATTCCAGTCCGGGGCCACGTCGGCGGCAGAGAACGCCACCAGCGGTACAGCTCCGTCCGATACCGTGCGGCGCAGCAGCACAACCGGGTCGACCCGCACCAAGGTGCCGCCCTGGTTGGCATAACGGTCGCAAGCCCCGGCACGCCCTTCGGATATCTGGCACAACACAGGGCAGGCATTGCAGGCAATCTTGTCGGTCGCCATGCGCTCATGGCGCGGCACCGCCCGCTCCGGCAAAGGGGGCGCGCCGCCGTCCAGGGCAGGCAGGCCGTCAGTCTTCGTGTGTTCTGTCATCGTGGGGCACCAACCAAGCAGAGGTTATGAAAAGTACTTGTCCCGCAATCTCAATTTATGTAGCATTCACTTAACTTAAATGTTGCAAGCACTACATTTTTATGTGCTGGCAATTTAGCATAAGCATATGCACACCGCAACAGAAAAGACACTAGCCAACCCCCAGATTGCATCCCCTGTTTTCATCCACTTTCCACCACACACCATATGAGTGCATTCAACGAAGAGCGCGTGCTGAGCGTGCACCACTGGACAGACAAGCTGTTCACCTTCACCACGACCCGCGATCCGTCACTGCGGTTTTCCAACGGCCACTTCACCATGATCGGCCTGAAGACCGAGACCGGCAAGCCGCTGCTGCGCGCCTACAGCATCGTCAGCGCCAACTATGAAGAACACCTGGAATTCCTGAGCATCAAGGTGCCCGACGGCCCGCTGACCTCGCGCCTGCAGCACATCCAGGTGGGCGACAGCATCATCGTCGGACGCAAGCCCACCGGCACCCTGCTGATCGACTATCTGCTGCCCGGCAAGCGCCTGTACATGTTCTCGACGGGCACTGGTCTTGCACCATTCATGAGCGTGATCCATGACCCCGCGACCTACGAAAAATACGAGGAACTCATTCTGGTGCACGGCGTGCGCCAGGTCGAAGAACTCGCCTACCACGACCTCTTGACCCAGCACCTGCCCCAGCATGAGTTTCTGGGCGAGCTGGTGAGCAAGCAGCTACGCTACTACCCCACGGTGACCCGCGAAGCCTTCCACACCATGGGCCGCATCACCGACCTGATCGAGAGCGGCAAGCTGGCCAAAGACCTGGGCCTGCCCGATCTGGACCCCGCCACCGACCGGGCGATGATCTGCGGCAGCCCGGCCATGCTGCGCGACCTGAAAATCAGCCTCGAAGAAAGCGGTTTCAAGGAAGGTAACACCTCGCGCCCCGGCGACTTCGTGATAGAACGTGCGTTCGCCGAACAGTAAGCACCACACCATGTCCAGCACCGCCAAATCCGGCCGCCAACCGGTTGCCAGCAAGAAAGCACCGGCAAGCAAGACCGGCAAAACCGCCAAGCCCGGCGTACGTGAGCAAAACGCCCAGGCCACGCGCGACAGCATCCTGCGCGCCGCCACCAAGGTCTTTGCCAAGCATGGCTACGACGGCGGCAGCGTGGAGAAAATCTCCACCGCCGCCAAGTCCTACGACCGCATGATCTACTACTACTTCGGTAGCAAGGAAGGCTTGTACATCGAGGTGCTGGAGGGCATTTACCGCCGCATGAACGAGGCCGAGTCGCGCCTTGCGCTGGATGTGGCCCAGCCGCTGGAGGCGCTGCGCGCGGTGATCCGCTTTGTGCTGGACTACTACCGCAAGCACCCGGAGTTCATCACCCTGCTGAACACAGAGAACCTGCACAAGGGCAAGCACATCGCCAAGTCGCTGCGGGCCCGCGAGTACTCGTCGCCGGCGATTGCCATCCTCGGTGAGATCATGCAGAACGGCGTCGCCCAAAAGCTGTTCCGCGACGATCTACAAACCCGCGACGTGTACCTGCTGATCGCCTCGCTCGGCTATTTCTACCTGTCGAACCGGCACACCTTGTCCGCCTTTCTGGGCGACAACCTCGAAGCCCCCGATGCCTTGGCGCACTGGGAAGGCTTTGTGCTCGACACCGTGCTGCGCACCGTGACCCTGTAGCCATCCCATACAACCACCCCACGAAAGAACACCATGGCAGAAGCAATCGCCGGCGCAAAGTCGGGCAAGGTCGTCATCCAGAATATTGGTCTGCTGCTGTCGGGCGACATCGACCAGCCCATCCTCGATGCAGACACCATCGTCGTCGACGACGGTCTGATCGTCGCTGTCGGCAAGGCCAAGGACTGTGACACCAGCGAGGCCCGCACCACCATCGACGCCCGACAGACCTGCGTAGCCCCCGGCCTGATCGACAGCCATGTGCACCCGGTGTTCGGCGACTGGACCCCGCGGCAGAACCAGCTGGGCTGGATCGACTCGACCATGCACGGTGGCGTCACCACCATGGTTTCGGCCGGCGAAGTGCATTTGCCGGGCCGGCCGAAGGACATCGTCGGACTGAAGGCCCTGGCCATCACCGCCCAACGCGCATTCGACAACTTCCGCCCCGGCGGCGTGAAGGTGATAGCTGGCGCGCCCATCATCGAGAAAGGCATGGTCGAGCAGGATTTCAAGGACTTGGCCGATGCCGGTGTCAGCCTGTTGGGCGAAGTCGGCCTGGGCTCGGTCAAGGCCGGCTACGAAGCCCAGCAGATGGTCGCCTGGGCGCGCAAATATGGCATCCAGAGCACCATCCACACGGGAGGCCCGTCCATCCCCGGCTCGGGCCTGATCGACAAGGACGTGGTGCTGGAGGCCGATGCCGATGTGATCGGCCACATCAACGGCGGCCACACCTCGTTGTCCGAAGCCCATGTGTGCGAGCTGTGCGAGAAGTCCTCGCGCGCCATCGAGATCGTGCACAACGGCAACGAGAAAGTCGCCATCGCCGCGGCCCAGGCCGCGCTGCAGCTCAAATGTCCGCACCGCGTGATCCTCGGTACCGACAGCCCGGCCGGATCGGGCGTGCAGCCCCTGGGCATGCTGCGCATGGTGGCCCTGCTGTCCAGCCTGGGCAATATCCCGGCCGAACTGGTGTTCTGCTTCGCCACCGGCAATACGGCGCGTATTCGGAATCTGAACTGCGGCCTGATCGAGGTGGGCCGTGCCGCCGATTTCGTCTTCATGGACAAGGCCCAGCACTCGGCCGGCCGGGACCTGCTCGACAGCGTGCAGCTCGGCGACCTGCCCGGCGTCGGCATGGTGATGATCGACGGCATCGTACGCTGCGAGCGCAGCAGGAACACACCTCCGGCGACGACAGTACCGGCATACGTCGGTGCGTCTTAAGAGCGCTTCAATTTAGTCGTGGACTGGGCTCTCACGCGAGTCCGACTGGCACAACCGAACAGGCGACTCTGTTAATTCCATTTCGGAGAAAAAACGAAACCTTAGACTGGAGTCGTTGCTTTTCGGGTGTGTTTGAGACTTCGTGAAATAAGAGATGGTGGCTCGGACCGGAATCGAACCGGTACGACTTGCGTCGGCAGATTTTAAGTCTGCTGTGGCTACCAATTACACCACCGAGCCTACTTCGCAACGCACTTGCACGTTGAAACAAAACAGCCCCGGCAACGTGATGGTTGACAGGGCCGGATCTAGAGGCGACTACCAGTCAGTGCCGGTAAGGGTATTGCGGGTAGAACCTCAAATACCTTGGACGCCTCTGTTTCTTTGCGCCAGTGCTGAAAAGCCTTTGGATTGTACTCTGCTATCGCAAGCCCAGCACCCGAGCTTGGCAACAAAAACCACTCTTGCGAGACATTCAGATCGCACTGAAACGGCGTGCCGGCAGAAACGAACAAGCCACCCAGAAAGGCTGTCCGATACACAAGCGCTTATTTACACAACAAATTTGGACGTAAAAAAAGGAAGCATATAGCTTCCTTTTTTTACTAATTTGGAGCGGGAAAAGAGTCTCGAACTCTCGACCTCAACCTTGGCAAGGTTGCGCTCTACCAACTGAGCTATTCCCGCGTTTCAAGCCTTGCATTATAGCATGACTTTTTGCTCTTAATCTGGAAAACCAGACCAAGCTTTTTGGAGGCGCGACCCGGAGTCGAACCGGGCTAGCCGGATTTGCAATCCGGTACATAACCGCTTTGTTATCGCGCCCAAACCACACATAAAAAAGGGAAGCATTGCTTCCCTTTTTACCAATTTGGAGCGGGAAAAGAGTCTCGAACTCTCGACCTCAACCTTGGCAAGGTTGCGCTCTACCAACTGAGCTATTCCCGCGTTTCAAGCCTTGAATCATAACATGATTTTCAGCTTATTTTGACTTGAACTGTGTTCTTGTCGCTTGCTGATTCAAACTATTTGTATGCTGCAGCAAGCCTCAAATTATAGCCCACTTTTTGAGTCTTTCCACCCCCTGCTCCAATCTCTGCAGATTTTGCGACGCGAAACACCAGCGCAACCATCCCTGGGCCTGTGGTGCAAACGCATTTCCGGGGGCCAGCCCCAGGCCAGCCTCTGCCACTAAGCGTTTGGCGGTCACCAAGGAGTCGTCATGGCCTTCAAGCTTGAAGAATGCATACATGCCCCCTTTGGCAGGTGCCACGTGCACACCGGGCACGGCCTGCAGCAGGGGTACCAGGGTGTCACGGCATTGCTTTAGATGTGCCACTACGCGCGGGGTGATCTCATCGGTGCGCTGCAAAGCCTGGATGCCCGCGCGCTGCACGAAGACACTGGCACAGGAAGTGTTGAACTCAATCAATTTACCCATATGCGGCGTTGCGCTGGCAGGCATCACCAGCCAACCCAGGCGCCAGCCCGTCATCAAAAAGCTCTTGGAAAAACTGTGCACCACTATCAAGCGATCCTCCGGCTCGGCTACATCCAGGAAGCTGGGGGCGCAGCCATTCGGACTGGGTTCGTAGTACAGGCGCTCGTACACCTCATCGGCCAGTATCCACGTGCCCGTACGGCGGCAATGGTCAAGGATGGTTTGCTGCTCAGCTCTCGTCAGCGTCCAACCAGTGGGGTTATTGGGTGCATTTAGGATCAGCAGTTTGGTCTCTGGCGTAATGGCCGCCAGCAGCTGCGCCATGTCTAAGGCCCAGGCTCCATCGGCTTGCGGCTGCAAGGCCACGCAGCGCAATTGCGCCCCCAGAATGACAGGCTGGGCCGTCAGGTTGGGCCACACCGGCGTCACTGCAACCACCTCGTCGCCCGCGTCCACCAACATCTGGATGGCCAGCATCAGTGCGCTCACGCCGCCCGATGTCATGGCAATGCGGTTCACCTCTATAGAACCGTGCAAGCGGCTCATATAGCCGGCCACAGCTTCACGCAGTTCAGGCAAACCCAGGTTGTGAGAGTAAAACGTTTCACCTTGCTGCAAGGAGGCGATCGCGGCCTGGCGAATGAAGTCAGGCGTCACCTCGTCGCTCTCGCCAAACCAGAAGGCCAGCACATCACTGCGCCCCATGCCTGCATTGGCAACTTCACGGATTTTGGATTCCTCAAGATTCAGGATGTCTTGGCGCATGGAGATAGGTGGAAAAGATGGAGTCCTGATTATGATGAACTCCGCCCCATTTCCAGGAGACCCTCCATGCGCTTGCGCACCCTCGCCTGCTATGCACTAGCCGTGACTCTGGCCGCTGCCGCACCTCTGGGCGTTGCAAAAACCAAAAAGAAGCAGACCTCGGGCGAATCCTCGCAAGAGCGCATCCACCGCGGCTCGGCCGAGAGCACGGCCGAACGCGATAAACGTCTGCTGCGCGAATGCAAAGGCCGGCCGAATGCCGGGGCCTGCGCGGGCTACACCGGCTAGATGGGGCGCTGCATCTTGCAGCTGTTGGGCATTTCGGCCTGGGCCGCGCTGATCTGCTTGATAACGCGAAAGCCGTAACCTGAACCCTCCACGTCGAACTTCACACCCGGCGCGCCCAGCCGGTCCATGATGCCTACCGCCAGGTTTTGCTGGAACTGGTGGTCCGCCGCGCGCATGCTGCCACTTTGGCCATACAAACTAACGCTGGCGCTCTCCAGCTTTGCGGCGACAGCTATTAAATCCATAGTGCCCGCTTTTTCAATGGCCTGGGCCAACGCCTCGACCATGAGCTGCATACGCATGTGCAGATAGTCTTCAGATGGCTTGGGAAAGCGTTGGCGAAAGGCTTTGACAAAGGCCTCGCTCTGCGGGCCTGGCACATTCGGCAGCCAGTCGGCCACGGCAATCACCTTGCCCACGCCCGCCTCGCCCAGTGCAGCCGGTGCGCCCAGGGCGTTGCCGTAAAAGGTGTAGAACTTGCCTTCAAAGCCCAGCTCACGTGCAGCCTTAACCAGCAGAGTCAGGTCGTTGCCGAAGTTCCCGGTGATGACTGCCTGGGCGCCGCTGGCCTTGATCTTGGCTACATAGGGCGCGAAGTCCTTGATGCGGCCCAGGGGGTGCAGCTCATCACCCACCACCTGCACATCGGGGCGCTGAATGGCCAGCTGGCGCTTGGCCTCGCGCGCCACGGTTTGGCCAAAGCTGTAGTCCTGGCCCAGGATGTAGACGTTCTTGACTGCCGCGTCTTCCTTGAACACCGACATCAGCGCCGCCATGCGCATATCGGTGTGAGCGTCGAAACGGAAATGCCAGTAGCTGCATTTCTCGTTGGTCAGCGTGGGGTCCACTGCCGCATAGTTCAGGAAAATCACGCGCTTGCCGGGCTCACGTTCGTTATGCTTGTTGATGGCGTCTATCAACACCGCCGCCGTAGCCGAGTTATTGCCCTGCATAACGATCTGCACACCGTCGTCGATGGCCGCGCGCAGCGCCGACAAGGCCTCTTCGTTCTGGCCTTTGCTGTCGTAACGCTCCAGCTGCAGCGGGTGCTTACCGTCGGGCAACTTGACGCCACCGCGCGCATTCACGCGCTCCACCGCCCACACCAGGTTGCGGAAAACAGCTTCGCCACCGTTACCCAGCGGGCCGCTCAACGCCTCGATCTGGGCCAGCTTGATGGGCACCGCAGCGCCCTGGGCCCGCACCAGCGCGGGGGCGCATAGAGACGCACCCAGAAATTTCAAGAGCTGGCGGCGAAACTTAAACATGGCGAAATTTCCTTGAAAAAAAACCGGATGCACACAGATGCTGTCCATGCGGCAATCACTGTGAGGGCCGCGCAGTGTAATAGGAGCTACTCCATGTTTTTTGCCACCAACATCCCCGCATCTGCCCGCTTCGTGCGTCCAGCACACAGCCTGCGCGCACTGCATCGCCTGCTTGAAGAAAGCCATGCCGGCGCAGCCCAAGCAAGCCACAACGTAACCCAGGACGAGACCAGCTACACCCTGCAATTCGACGTGCCGGGCATCACCAAAGAGCAGCTGTCCATCGGCATCGAAGGCAGCGTGGTGCGACTGGAAAGCCTGCCCGAGGCACCGCGCAAATACAAGGCGGCCTACGAATTGCCGCAGGACATCGACGTGTCGGCTAGCGACGCCAAGCTGGAAAACGGCGTGTTGACGCTGAAGCTGGCGAAGAAGGCGCCGGTCAGCAATGTGTCCACGCTGACCATCAACTAAGTCGGTTAAAGCGAATCCAAAGGCCAGCGCGGTTTCACGTCGAACGCATAGGTTCGCGTGGCCGCCTGCAGGCCGGACTGCAGGCGCATGGCGCCGGCCATGGCAATCATGGCTCCGTTATCGGTGCATAGGTGCAGCTCGGGGTAGTGCACGCGCACGCCGGCTTTGGCGCAGACAGCATTCAGCTGGGTGCGAAGCGCTTTGTTGGCCCCCACGCCGCCAGCAACAACCAGGCGGCGCAAACCGGTACGCTGCAAGGCTGTAACCGATTTCTTCCACAGCACCTCGACAATCGCCGCCTGGGTACTCGCGGCCAGATCGGCTTTGCGTGATTCCAGATCATCGCCCAGCTTCTTTGCCTGGGTCATCACCGCAGTCTTCAAACCGGCGAAGGAAAAATCCAGATTGCCGCTGTGCAGCAAGGGTCGTGGCAGCTTGAATGCAGCCGGGTCGCCCTGCTCTGCCAGACGCGACAAGGCCGGGCCACCGGGATAGCCCAGGCCCATCAGCTTGGCGGACTTGTCAAAGGCCTCGCCAGCGGCATCGTCAATGGTTTCGCCCAACATCTCGTAACGGCCCACGCCGTCAACGCGCATCAGCTGGGTATGGCCGCCAGAGACAAGCAGCGCGACAAAAGGAAATTCCGGCGGGTCGGCGCTCAGAAACGGTGACAACAAATGTCCTTCCAGGTGGTGCACGCCCAACACGGGCTTATCCAGTGCAGCACCCAGCGCGCAGGCCACGCCCGCACCCACCAGCAAGGCCCCGGCCAGCCCCGGGCCACGGGTGTATGCCACCACATCCACATCGACCAGGCTTTGGCCCGACTCGGCCAGAACCTGCTGGGTCAGCGGCAGCACGCGGCGGATATGGTCGCGGCTGGCCAGCTCGGGCACCACGCCGCCATAGGCCTGGTGCATCTCGATCTGGCTGTGCAGAGCGTGTGACAACAACACGGGCAAATCCGAGCCCTCGGCACGCACCAACGCTATCCCGGTTTCATCACAGGATGATTCAATACCTAGTACCAGCACAATAGACCTCTCGCTTTTTCAGCACAGCAACCAAACGCTGGAGTTTAGAACGTGTTCCCAGGTGACCCCTGCTTTCCAACCGCCGTGCACCTTATTGGCGCAAATCTTGCGTATTTCCCGCCATGAGCCCTTCCCTGCGTATCGTGGTCATTGCCCCGGATCTGGACATACTGGACCCGTCGGACAGCCATGCGTTGCTGCAAGCCGATCGCTCACGTGCACTGCGCATCGGACTGCTGGAAAACAACTACAACCTGATCGCCAGCCTGCCCGCCGACGTGTTCCTGACCGAGCGCCTGGCCCAGCTGCAACCCGACATGATCATCGTGGACGCCGAGAGCGAGGCGCGCGATGCCCTGGAGCATGTGGTGATGGCCACGCGCAATGCCCCCCGCCCCATCGTCATGTTTACCAATGACGGCGACACCTCGCATGTCAAGGATGCGGTGGCCGCGGGTGTGTCGGCCTATATCGTGGCCGGCCTGTCGGCCGACCGCATTCGCCCCATACTCGACGTGGCCATGGCCCGCTTCGAACACGAGCAGGCCCTGCGCACCGAGCTGGCCGTGACCCGCGTGGAGCGCGATGAACACAAGGCCGAGCTGCACAACCGCAAGATCATAGACCGCGCCAAAGGCCTGCTGATGCAGCGCCAGGGCATCACCGAACCGGAAGCCTACGACAAGCTGCGCAAAGCCGCCATGGACAAGAGCATGAAGCTGGTGGAAGTGGCCCAGCGCATACTCGATGTGGCCGAGCTGCTGGGCTGAACCGGTGGAATGCACCAACCCAGTGCCAATTTGTTTCATAATGAAACAAGGCTATGGCGCAATCTGCATATGACCTTACAGCTATCAAATAAGTAGCAATAGCGATTTTCAAGGCTGGCACAGGGCTTGCGGAAACAGACCTTGCTGCAGCGCCCTAGACCCTCTGCACACTAGACACACAGGTCGGCTTGGCTGAGGACTACTTGGTTTTTGCAAACACCGAATCCACTTTGACACCCGTATTAGCCCCATTTGCCCGAGCCCAGCCGGCGACCGTGCATGCCGCAAAGCCCGTCAATCTGCACCGGGTGCTGGACACACTGGTCAACAACCTGGAAGGCATGGCCTACCGCTGCCTACCGGACGGCCGCTGGACCATGCGCTTCGTCAGCCAGGGCTGCACGCGCCTGTGCGGCTATAGCGCGCACGAGCTGCTAGACCCACAACACATCACCTGGGAAGCCATTACCCACCCCGACGATCGCGCCCGGGTACGCCAGGAAATCGGCGCCGCTATTGCCCAGAGCCAGCGCTTCACCGTGTACTACAGCATCACCATCCGCAGCGGAGAAATCCGCAAGGTGAAGGAGCAAGGCATACAGGTCACGGACGAGGCCGATCAGCTGGTGCTGGAGGGCTTCATCGAGGACGTGACCGATGTGCACCTGACGCTGGAGGCCCTGGCCCATGCCGAGCTGCGCTACCGGCAAATCTTCGAACACGCCCGCGAAGGCATCTTCCAGACCACACTGGATGGCCGCTACATAGCCGCCAACCCGGCACTGGCCCTGCTCTACGGCTACGCCACGCCAGAGGAGCTGATCGCCGACCTGTCCGACATCGACCGCCGCCTGTATGTGCAGCCCCACCGGCGCGAGCGCTTCGCCCGGTTAATGGCCGCGCACGGCGAAGTCAGCAACTTCGAATCCGAGGTGTACCGCCGCGACGGCAGCAAGATCTGGATTTCCGAGAACGCCCGCAGCGTTTATGACAGCCAGGGCGCCTTCATCTGCTTCGAAGGCACGGTGCAGAATATTTCCGAGCGCAAACATCAGCTGGAGCAGCTCGAATACCAGGCCAACTACGACACGCTGACCGGCCTGGCCAACCGCAACCTGCTGCGCGACCGCATCGCGCCCGCCATCTCCCATGCCGAACGCCTGGGGCATTTCCTGGCCGTGGTGTTCATCGACCTGGACCACTTCAAACTCATCAACGACAGCCTGGGCCACGACGCGGGCGACCAGCTGCTGGTGGAGATTGCGCAGCGCATCCGCGCCTGCATGCGCGCCTCGGACACGGTGGCCCGCCACAGTGGCGACGAGTTTGTGCTGCTGCTAAACGAGCATGTGCAGGCCCACTCGGTCATCTCGCACCTGCAACGCTTGCTGGGGCAAATCAACCAACCGGTACACCTGCAGGGCCGCGCCTTCCAGATGGGCGCCAGCATGGGCGTGGCGCTGTACCCGCAAGACGGCAAGGACGCGCAGACCCTGCTCAAACACGCCGATGTGGCCATGTATGCGGCCAAGGAGCGCGGACGCAACAACTTCCAGTTCTTCACCCCCGAACTCAACCAGGTGGCCGACGAGCGCCTGAACCTGGGCACCGCCATGCGCGTCGGGCTGGAGCAAAACGAGTTCACCGTGGCCTACCAGCCCAAGGTGGATGCGGAGGGCCGCATCACCGGCCTGGAGGCGCTGGCCCGCTGGCACAGCGCGCGCATAGGCACGGTGGGACCAGACCGCTTCATCCCTATCGCCGAAGAGACTGGGCTGATAGGCGCGCTGACCGACACCATCCTGCGCCAGGCCTTTGCCGATGCCTGTAGCTGGGCGCCAGTGCAGGGCCGCCAGTTGTCGGTGGCGGTGAATCTCTCGGCCAAGCTGTTTCTGGCCAACGACCTGGTGGCGCGCATCCGCAATCTGCTGCAGGCCAGCGGCCTGGCGCCGCAGCGGGTCGAGCTGGAGATTACCGAAAGCGTGTTCCTGCACGATATGGGGCGTGCCGTGGTGCTGCTGAACGAACTCAAGGCCCTGGGCGTACGCCTGGCCATGGACGACTTCGGCACCGGGTATTCGTCGCTGTCATATCTGCGCAGCCTGCCGCTGGACACCATCAAGATAGACCGCTCGCTGATCACCGGCATCGAACAGGACGAAGACCTGGCCGTGATTGCCTGCGCCATCGTGAATCTGTGCAAGAACCTGCGCAAATCGGTGGTCGCCGAGGGTGTGGAAAACCGCGCCCAGTTCGACTTGCTGCACGCCAAGGGCTGCGACGGCTTTCAGGGCTATCTGTTTTCCAAGCCGGTGCACCAAGACGTGTTGCGCAAGCTGTTGGCCCAGGCCCGGGGCACCATTTTGCTGCCGCCGGCCGAAGCCCTGGCCTACTGAAATGATGCACTGCACAAGAGCAGTGCAAAACCCAGCTTAAAAACAAAACAAGCACCAGCGCATACAAACAAAGCGCAAGCAGCTATATTTTATATAGCACTCAACGACAAAACAGCCTGGCACGGCGTTTGCTTAAATAGACCAAGACCAAGGTTGGTCCCATGGCAGCTGGAATCCAATGGCGGGTTGCAGCGATCAGTTTTCGGACAAAGGCGTCCCCATCCGTTCGGGTGGCTGCACATGCAGCCCCGAGCGCGATGAGGACGCCTTTTTTATTTTTGGCCCCGACTTTCACATTCACTTTGGGAAGCTTGCACATGACCGATCTTTTGACCACCAAACTGAGCCGCCGCACCGTGCTGCAAACCGCGGCAGTAGGCGCCGTAGGCATCAACCCGGCGCTGCGTGCCGCGGTCTACGCCCAGGGCTCCGACAAGCCCGAAAAAGAAGAAGTCAAGATCGGCTTCATCCCGCTGACCGACTGCGCCAGCGTGGTGATGGCTTCGGTGCTGGGCATCGACAAGAAATACGGCGTGAAGATCATCCCCAGCAAGGAAGCCAGCTGGGCCGGCGTGCGCGACAAGCTGGTCAACGGCGAGCTGGACTTCGCACACGTGCTGTACGGCCTGGTCTACGGCGTGCACCTGGGCATCAGCGGCCCCAAGAAAGACATGGCCGTGCTGATGACGCTAAACAACAACGGCCAAGCCATTACGCTGAGTAAAAAGCTGGCCGACAAAGGTGCCGTCAACGGTGCCGGCCTGGCCAAGCTGATGGCTACCGAGAAGCGCGAATACACCTTTGCCCAGACCTTCCCCACCGGCACCCACGCCATGTGGCTGTACTACTGGCTGGCTGCCAACGGCATCAACCCCATGAGCGACGCCAAGGTCATCACCGTGCCACCGCCACAGATGGTGGCGAATATGCGCGTGGGCAATATGGACGGCTACTGCGTGGGCGAGCCCTGGGGCCACCGCGCCATCATCGACGGCATCGGCGTCACTGCGCAAACCACGCAGGACATCTGGAAGGATCACCCCGAAAAAGTGCTGGGTACCAGCGCCGAATTCGTCAAGAAATACCCGAACACCGCGCGCGCCGTCACCGCCGCGATTCTGGAAGCCGGCAAGTGGATCGACTCCGGCCTGGCCAACAAGAACAAAATGGCCGAAACCATTGCCGACAAGAGCTACGTCAACACCAGCGTGGACGCCATCAACCAGCGCATCCTGGGCCGCTACCAGGACGGCATGGGCAAGACCTGGGACGACCCGAACTACATGAAGTTCTACAACGAAGGCGCGGTGAACTTCCCCTACCTGTCCGACGGCATGTGGTTCCTGACCCAACACAAGCGCTGGGGCCTGCTGAAGGACCACCCCGACTACCTGGCCGTGGCCAAGCAGATCAACCAGATCGATATCTACAAACAGGCCGCCACCGCCAGCAAGACACCCGTGCCCAAGGACGTGATGCGCAGCGCCAAGCTGATGGACGGCATGGTGTGGGACGGCAAGGACCCGAAGAAGTACGCCGACAGCTTCAAGATCCACGCCTGAACTTTTACAACAGCTCAGCCCGCCCCAACCGTTCAGGCTGAGCTTGTCGAAGCCCTTCGACAGGCTCAGGATAGGCCCTTCGACAGGCTCAGGGTGAACGGGAAACCTGGCTGGGATGACAAGATTTTTTGCCCAAGGAGAACCCCATGGTCAGTGCTGTATTCCACTCCCCCGGCGGCGTCGAATTTGACGAGCCCGCCACCACGATTGCTCCCAAAATGCTAGCTACCACCGCAACACCTACCAGCGCCAACGCCGTAAAAGACGTAGCACCCAAGCTGCCCTATGACTGGCGTGGCCTATGGCTGAAAGTGCTGCCGCCGGTGCTGGGCCTGGGTCTGCTGATCGGTATCTGGGCGCTGGTGTCGATCGGCACCTCGTCCAGCATCCCCTCGCCTTACGAGACCTTCCAGCAGGCGGTGGTGCTGTTCAGCGACCCGTTCTACCGCAAGGGCCCGAACGACCAGGGCGTGGGCTGGAACGTGCTGGCCTCGCTGCAGCGCGTGGCCGTGGGCTTTGGCCTGGCGGCGCTGGTGGGCATACCGGCCGGCTTCGTGATTGGCCGCTTCAGCTTCATGAGCCGCATGTTCAACCCGCTGATCAGCCTGCTGCGCCCGGTGTCGCCACTGGCCTGGCTGCCGATTGGCCTGATGGTGTTCAAGGGCGCGCACCCGGCAGCCATCTGGACCATCTTCATCTGCTCGATCTGGCCCATGGTCATCAACACCGCGGTGGGCGTGCAACGCGTGCCGCAGGACTATATGAACGTGGCGCGGGTGTTGAACCTGAGCGAATGGAAGATCGTCACCAAGATCCTGTTTCCCTCGGTTCTGCCCTACATGTTGACCGGCGTGCGCCTGGCCGTAGGCACAGCCTGGCTGGTGATCGTGGCCGCCGAGATGCTGACGGGTGGCGTGGGCATCGGCTTCTGGGTCTGGGACGAATGGAACAACCTGAACGTCAAGAACATCATCATCGCCATCTTCGTCATTGGCATCGTCGGTCTGGTGCTGGAATACGCGTTGATCAAGCTGGCCACCGCATTTACGTTTGAAGAGGTGAAATCATGAGCATCCCATCCATCCCCGCCCATGCCGTACCCAAGTACATCGAAATCCAGGGTGTGGAGCAAACCTTCCGCACCGCCAAGGGCAGCTTCCCGGCGCTGCGCGACATCGACCTGACAATTGCCAAGGGCGAGTTCGTGGCGCTGATCGGCCACTCGGGCTGCGGCAAGTCCACCCTGCTGAACCTGATTGCCGGCCTGACCAACCCCACCCGGGGCACGCTGATCTGCGCCAACCGCGAGATCAAGGGCCCCGGCCCGGAGCGTGCCGTGGTGTTCCAGAACCACTCGCTGCTGCCCTGGCTGACCTGCTTTGAAAACGTCTACCTGGCGGTAGAGCGCGTATTCGGTGCGGGCGACAAGTCCACCGGCGCCGCCGCCGAAAACAAGGCCCAGCTGAAGGCCCGCACCGACGCGGCCCTGGCCCTGGTCGGCCTGACCGCCGCCGCGCAAAAGCGCCCCGGCGAAATCTCCGGCGGCATGAAGCAGCGCGTAGGCATTGCCCGGGCCCTGAGCATGGAGCCCAAGGTCTTGCTGATGGACGAGCCCTTTGGCGCGCTGGACGCCCTCACCCGCGCCAAGCTGCAGGACGAGCTGCTGGCCATCGTGCAGAAAACCCAAAGCACGGTGGTGATGGTGACCCACGATGTGGACGAAGCCGTGCTGCTGAGCAACAAGATCGTGATGCTGACCAACGGGCCGGGCGCCACCATCGGCGAAGTGCTGGCGGTGGACTTGCCGCATCCGCGCAACCGCGTGCAGCTGGCCGACGACCCGCGCTACCTGCAGTACCGCAAGGCGGTGATCGACTTCCTGTACACCCGCCAGGCCCATGTGGAGAAAATAACAGCTTGAAAATACGGCTCTGGCGCAGGTAACACCTGCGCCAGAAGCTATAAATACCGTAGCAAATCAGTATCAGGTGCCGCGCACCAGAGCCTCGAATGCAGCCAGCGGCAGCGGCCGACTGAACAAATAGCCCTGGTAGGCATGGCAGCCCTGGGCCGCCAGCACCTCGCGCTGGGCCTCGGTTTCCACACCCTCGGCCACCACCGACAGACCCAGGCTGTTGCCCAGCACGATGACCATATTGGCGATGGCCGCGTCGTTCGGGTCGGTCAGGATGTCGCGCACAAAGCTCTGGTCGATCTTCAACTGGTCCAGCGGCAGACGCTTCAGGTGCGACAACGAGGAATAGCCGGTACCGAAGTCGTCCAGCGAGAAGCCCACGCCTTCGGCCTTGAGCAGCTCCATCTTGGCGATCACGTCCTCCACATTCGACACCAGCAGGCCTTCGGTCAGCTCCAGCTTCAACAGCTGCGGCCGGGCACCGGTACGCCGCAGCACATCCAGCACCTGGTCCACAAAGTTGCTCTGGTAGAACTGGCGCGGGCTGACATTCACGGCCACCGTCAGATGCGCCAGGTCGGACTGCTGCGCCCATAGTGCCAACTGGGTGCAGGCTGTCTCCAGCACCCACAGGCCCAGGGGCAGGATCAGGCCGGTGTCCTCGGCCAGCGGAATGAATTCTGCCGGCGACACCATGCCGCGCTCGGGGTGGTTCCAGCGCACCAGTACCTCCACCCCGGTGTACACGCCCCTGCCCACCACCTGGGCCTGGTAGTGCAGCAGAAACTCCTGCCGCACCAGGGCTTCACGCATACCGGTCTCCAGCGCCGCGCGGGCCGATACCTCGGACTGCATCTGCGGATCAAAAAAGCGCAGCGTATTGCGGCCAGCGGCCTTGGCCTGGTACATGGCCATATCGGCCCGCTTGAGCGGCTCCTCGATACCCTCCTGCGGCTCGCCAAACAGGGTGATGCCTATGCTGGGCGTGCTGTGGTGGGCCTGGTCACCCAACATATAACTCTGGTTCAGCGCGGCCAGCATCTTCTCGCCTACCGTCTCGGCCAACTTCGCCGCATCCAGCGGGTCGCTGCCCAGGTCCTCCAGCATGACCACGAACTCATCTCCGCCCAACCGGGCCACGGTGTCGCCCTTGCGTATGCAGGTGGACAGGCGCGCGGCCACGGCCTGCAGCAAGAGGTCGCCCTTGTGGTGGCCAAAGGTGTCGTTGAGTATCTTGAAGTTGTCCAGGTCGACGAACAGCAGTGCACCCAGGCGCTTGTGGCGCGGCCACTGGGCCATGGCATGGGCCAGGCGGTCCATCAGCAGGCGGCGGTTGGGCAACTGGGTCAGTGGGTCGTAGAAAGCCAGGTTCTGGATCTGCTCCTCGGCCAGCTTGCGCTCGGTGATGTCGGTCATGTTGTCCACGTAGTGGGTGACCCGGCCGGCGGCGTCCTTCACGGCGCTGATGGTCAGCCACAACGGAAATTCCTCGCCGCTCTTGCGGCGGTCCCATATCTCGCCCTGCCAGGTGCCGGTGCGGGCCAGGCTGTCCTCCATTTCCACAAAAAAGGCCGCGCTTTGCCGCTCCGAGCGCAGCAGTTGCTGCGGCGTGAGGCCCACGGCATCCTCCGCGGTATAGCCGGTGATGGCGGTAAAAGCGCTGTTCACCCGCAAAATGACCCAGTTCTCGTCGGTCACCAACATGCCCTGCTGCGACTCGAAGGCCGTGGCGGCGATGCGCTGCTCCTCGTCGGCCAGCTTGCGTTGGGTCAGGTCGTGCAGCACCGTGTGGATAGCGTCCACGCCGTCGAGCACGATGGAGGTGGCCTGTACCTCCACGTCCACCACACTGCCATCCAGACGAAAGAAACGCATATGCGCCGGCCCCACGTTCCCGCCGGTTTCCAGCACATAGCGCAGGCGCTGGTGCGCCAACTCGACGGAGTCGGGGTGCAACCGGTCATCCATGCGCGTGCCCAGCAAGACATCGGCCGACGCCGCGCCCAACAGTGCCAACGCAGCAGGGTTGGCGTAGATGATGGCTCCAGAAGCCTGCACCAACACAGCCTCGGGCGAGCGCTCCACAATGGTGCGGTAGCGGGCTGTGCTGTCGCGCAAAGCCTGCTCGCGCTGATCAAGGGTTTGCAGCAGGCGGTTGAAACCACCAATCAGGGCACCCACCTCGTCCTGCATCGGTATGTCCAGCGGACGCAAGACATGGCCCCGATCGGTCACGTCGGCCAGGGTTTTAACGGCAGCCAGCATGGGCGCGAACTGCCGGCGCAGCATCCACCAAACCAACCCGCCCGCCAGTAGGCTCAAGAACACCGCCACCAACAGCATGCGCCTTTGCATCGCATAGATAGGCGCAAAGGCCTCGTCTGCGGGCAGAACGGACGACAGGGTCCAACCCGCAGCCCCAATCTTCATGCTGGTAGACAACACTTCCTGCCTCGTGCGATCCAACGACAGACCATAGCTGCCATCTGCCTCGAAGAGCCGGTCTATCGAAGGATCCACACCGGCCGCCGGCAATACTTGCGACACCAGAGCTTTGTCGGTGGCTGCCACCACCTGCCGGTACTTGGTCGTAATCAGGATATAGCTGCCGGTACGCGCATGGCGCTGACCCGTCACCTGGTCCAGAAAATTGGGTTCAATCAGGTTGGTCCACCCTGCCATGGCCCCCACCGCTTCACCCCTGGGGCCTCGCAACGGGATCACCATCGAAAGAATCCAAGCCTGCAGCCTGGCATCCCAGAATGGGCGGCCTACGGTGGCCGCGCCTTCACGCATGGCGGTCGCCACCGCCTCATCGTCCAGGCCATTGCTGCCCATGCGGTCGGCCAGACGTTTATCCGTATCCACCACGGTGCCGTCACGGCGGTAAGTGATAAAACCTGCATTGAACAGATTGCGAGTGATGGGCCGCTGGCCTACCCAGGACTGCAGCACCGGCTTGGAATCCAGCGCATCGGATGGCACTTCGACCGAAAGATTCACCAGCGCCTGGAAGCGCTGTTTCACCGCGTTGCTGAGATCAGAGGCCAGTGCCTGGGTGGTAGTGACTTGTTGCTCCCCCAGCAACAACTGCATTTCATCTCGCAGCACGCGGCTGGCATACAGCGCCAGCGACCAGATACCCACCAAAAAAATGGCCAAGGTACTCAGGGTCACCCGTGTCTTTAGCGAGCGCCATTGAAAGACCTTCACATGCATGCCCAATATTCCCCCCATCACCGACGCCCCTGCGCATTCCCGACAGTTGGAACGACAGACTAAATGCTAGCCACCATACCATTCCTACCACTCAGCACGCTTACGACTTTTTACGAATCGACTGTACTAGAGAAACAAGAGCCTGCTTGCAGTCTATTCAGGGCGGCAAAGAGATCACGAACATGAACGCAAGCTAACAAGCCACCTTGCGCAAAAAGTCCGCCAACGTGCGCCCGGCCTCGGAGCGGAAGGACGCGTCCAGCACCTCCAGGCTGCGGATGCGGTCCACGCGGAAGCTGCGAAAGTCATCGCGGGCCTCGCACCAGGCCACCAGGGTCCAGACCCGCCCCCAGTAAAAGCAGCCCAGGGGCTGCACAGTGCGCTGGCTCTGGGCGTCCTTTACGTCGCAATAGTCCATCTGCAACTTGCGGCGCTGGCCTATGGATTCACGCAGCAGCTGCAAGTGGGCGCGCACCGGAGCGGTCAGGCCGTTGTAGCTAGCCGGCGGCGCATACACCGCCAAGCTCTCGGCGGCCACCCGCGCGGCCGGCGGCAAGATGGACAGCATCTTGCCTAAAGCGTCCTCTGCAGCCAGGGCCAAGGGCGCATCCAGCCAAGGCTGGGACAAGCGCACGGCGGCCACCAGGGCCTTGGCCTCGTCCTGGCTGAACATCAGCGGCGGTAGCTCGAAGCCGGCGCCAAAGCGGTAGCCCATGCCGGCCTCGCCCTCGATAGGCACGCCCTGGCGCTGCAGGTCGGCCACGTCGCGGTACACCGTGCGTTCGGACACCTCCAGCCGCTCGGCCAGAAAGGTGGCGGTGGACAAACGCCGCCCACGGATCAGCTGGACGAGCTGGAACAGGCGGTCGGCACGGCGCATGGGGTGTTGGAAGTTTTAAGCAATTTAGGCCACTAGCGCAGGCATTACCTGCGCCGGCAGCTATGAAAAATGCAGCAGATCAACCTGCCCCGCTGCCAGCTACCGTCACACCGATGTAGACGGCGATGCGGCCCTCGCCGGTGTACTCCTCAAAGTCCACGGCGTAGCGGCGCGGGTGGGCGGGCGCATTCTCAAAATACTGCCACACCGCCGCCCACAGGGCCAGCACGGTTTGCGGCATGGCGCCCTGCCCTTCGAACACCATGTAGACGCCGGCTGGAATCTCCAGGCTGTGCAGGCCCAGTGAAGCTTCTGGCGGCTGCTGGGTCTGCACGGCGGCAGTCAGGTCGTAGGCACCGTTCACATCCGAGGCATAACCGCTATAGGCACCGTACAGCGCCGCCTGCGGGGTATAGCCCGGCACAGACTGGGCTACCCGCTCGGCAAAGAAGCGGCCCCACAGGGCCGGAATCTTGCCAGTGAGGGGGGTCATCTCCTCCAGGTTGCTGGTGCGCGTGGTAATGCCGGCCAGTAGCCGGGCTGTGTCTAGGCGCACCAGGCGCGGCGGAGGGATCAGGGTCATATTGGAATGTCCAGTATTGAGAGCTGCGAACCTCTGTGCGAGGCGCTATCTAATATATAGCTATCTGCGCAGATTCCCTCTGCGCCAGAAGGCTGAATCGTTTGAAATTGCAAGACCGCCAGGTCGGCCTGCATGGCCTGGGCGATCAGGCGCATATCGGCGTCGCTGATGTCGAACAGGCCGAAGCGGAACTTATAGCCCCAGCGTGCGAGCGACTCGACAAATTCGAACTGCGGCAGCAGCGGCAGGATGGACGCCTCTTGCGCCGGCACATAGGCCACGTCCCTGCGGAACGGCACAAAGCCGCCGCCCATGTCAAAGGCGTAGGGCCCGCCCGGCTGCACGAGGCCGATCGACACAAAGCGCTGCAGCCGGTCCTTGCCGCCCATGGTGACGGTGGGCGCGTAGTAGGCCACGCGGTCGCCGGCCTGCACGCGCTTGAGCGGTGCGGCCTTGCCATGGCAGACCTGCATATAGCCCACACCGCCCGCCTCGACGCTGCAGCCACGCCGCGCATGGACGGCGCTGGCCACGGCAATCCAGTTCTTGCGTGCCATGGCCAATACTTAGGCCAGGGAATGCAGGCCGACGCGGTTGCCGTCCGGGTCACGCAAATGAGCGATGAAACCCATGCCCGGAGGCAAGGCAGTTTTTGGCTTGAGCAGCTTGGCGTCCAGACTTTGCGCGCGCGCCAGGGCCGCGTCTATGCTGGGCGAGCAGTCCAGGTACACCAAGGTGCCCTGGATGGAGGGTTCGGGCGTGTCGGCGCCGCTTTGCAGGCAGCCTTTCACACCCTCGTCCGGTGCAGCAAAAATGGCTAACGTGTAGTCCTGCCCGCCCATGGGAAAGACTTCGCGGTGCAGGCTCTTGCCCAGCACGGTTTCGTAAAAACGCTGGGCCTGGTCGATGTTCTTGACCGGGATTTCAAACCAGCTGATGGCGTTGGAGTTAGACATGGGATGCATCCTTTCGGGGTTCAGTTAAAGAGAACCGTATGGTGCAGACCTGCTGCTGACAGCGTGGTGTCAGCAGGCTGCGCCCGGCACACCCATTTCTGCACCAATGTGTCGCATCGCCATGGCACAACTTTTGCATGGTTCACTGTGGGCGTAACGGCGCGCCCATTCCTGCCCCCACGGGCAGGCTGTGCGTACAACGAGGTGTGCACAGGGTAGTGCTCTCCGCAAGACCAGGCATGGCGCAGGCCATATGGTTTCTGTTGGAGGGTTTCATTTCCATAACCGTATCTTTGCAGCACTGTCAGTGCACGTTTGCGTGCGCGATGGCCACCCCTGCTCCCACGCAGCGGGCATGCAAAACCTAGAGGACCTTGACCATGGCGACACAGCCAAGCTATTTCCGCAGTTTTCTGAAAGCCGGCCACGCACCGACCCTGGGGGCGGCGTTCTTCTACTTCGCGTTTTCCTGCGCGATCTGGGTACTGAACGGCACCATGGCGCCCTTCATCACCGAGGCCTACAAGCTGTCGCCGGCCGAAAAAGGCGTGATGCTGTCCATCCCCATCTTCGCCGGTGCGCTGATGCGCTTCCCGCTGGGTATCCTGGCCCAGTACATAGGCCGCAAGAACGCCACGCTGGTAGAGATGGGCGGTATCGCCATTGCCATGCTATTCGGCTACTTCTTCGTCCACTCGTTCAACGAGCTGCTGGCCATGGGCGTGCTGCTGGGCATTGCCGGTGCCAGCTTTGGTGTGGCGCTGTCGCTGGGTTCGGGCTCATTTCCTCCGCGCTACAAGGGCCTGGCCATGGGCATCGTGGGTGCGGGCAATGTGGGCACGGCCGTATCCGCCCTGCTGGCGCCGCCCCTGGCCCAGGCTTTTGGCTGGCAAACCGTGTACGGCTTTGCCGCCGTCGCCATCCTGCTGCCCATGCTGGCGATGATCATCTTCGCCCAGGAACCACCAGACCTGGACAAACACGCCAGCTTCAAGGAGCATATTGCCTGCCTGTTTGAAAAAGACGGCTGGGCCTTTAGCCTGATTTACGCCGTGACCTTCGGCGGCTTCATCGGCCTGACCACCTTTTTGCCCAGCTACTTCTACGACCAGTTTGGCGTGAGCAAAGTGCAAGCCGGCCAACTGACCATGCTGGCGGCCTTCATGGGCGCGGCCCTGCGGGTATTTGGCGGCTGGATCTCCGACCACTGGGGCGGCGTGAATACCTTGACAGGCGTGCTGCTGGTGGTCAGTGTCACGCTGGTCCTGTGCGGCCTGTCGCAAAACTCCTTACCCATCACCGTACTGCTGTTCCTGGTCTGCTTTGCAGCCCTGGGCGCGGGCAACGGCGCACTGTTCCAGTTGGTACCGCTGCGCTGGCCTCTGTCCACCGCAGTCGCTGGCTCCATGATCGGTGAGATCGGAGCCCTGGGCGGAGGCCTGATCCCCAACGCCATGGGCTTGAGCAAGCAGCATGCGGGCAGCTATATCTGGGGCTTTGTAGGCTTCGCCGCCTGCGCCGCCGCCATGCTGGTGCTGCTGCGCGTCATGCAGATCCGCTGGACCCGTACTTGGGCGGAGAAAGGTGGGCGCGCACGCAGTGCGTGAGAATTTCACGGGAAATTCCTGCCTCTAAGCCGCCACCAAACTCCTTTCCGCCACGAACCGAGCAATCAGACGCTACCTAAAAAGTAGCTTGCCGCGCAGCCTCTACAAGGGTTGCGCGGCTTTTTTTCGTTTGAGCCCACTTCTTTGGTTCGCATTCGATTTGACATGCAAGTATTTACTTGCATATACTGATTCCACACTTCAAGGAGAAAGTCATGGTGGATATCCTGCACAGGGTCGGAATCAAGTCGTCGATAGACGCGGTCTACCAAGCGTTGACAACACGCACGGGCCTTGCGGCCTGGTGGACGAGCAACACGCAAGGTGATGCTGCAGCCGGCGGCGCCCTCCGCTTCCGCTTCAGCGCTGGCGGTGTTGAGATCGGTGGCTTTGACATGCAAGTGCTGGAACTGGAACCCGCCCGCAGCGTGCTGTGGCAGGTGGTGGACGGCCCCGCGGAATGGATAGGTACCCGCATCCGCTTCGACCTGCAGCAATCCGGCGACCACGCCATCGTTCTCTTCAAACACCAGGGGTGGAAAGAGCCGGTGGAATTCATGCACCATTGCAGCACCAAGTGGGCGATTTATTTGATGAGCCTGAAATCGCTGGTGGAAACCGGCACGGGCACCCCCAACCCGAACGACCCGCATATCAGCGGCGACGGTGCGGACTGAGGTGCCACCGATGATGAAAGCACGTTTTGGATATCGACAAAGTTTTCAAAGCACTGGCCGACCCGACGCGCAGGCGCCTGCTCGACCAGTTGCACAACGAGAGCGGCCAGACACTGGGCGCACTGTGCGAGCACATGGACATGACACGCCAGGCAGTCACCCAGCATTTGCAACTGCTGGAGGCCGCCAACCTGGTGGCGGTGGTGTGGCAAGGGCGCGAAAAGCTGCACTACATCAACCCCGTGCCGCTGCATGAGATTCACACGCGGTGGATAGCCAAGTTCGAGCACGGCCGACTTGACGCACTGCATCACCTGAAGAACACATTGGAAGGAAAAGCAGATGACAACGACAACACCGACAAAACCTAGTTTTGTATACGTAACCTATATCGCCACCACACCCGAAAAGGTGTGGCAGGCCTTCATGGACACCGACGTGATGGCGCAGTACTGGGTGGGCCCCACATCAGAATGTGCCCGCGTCAACGTGTCCGACTGGAAGCCCGGCTCGAAATGGGAACACCAACGCCTGGATGCCGCGCGAACGGTGGATATCTGCGGCAAGGTGGTGGAGTGCGATCCCCCCAAGCGCCTGGTCTACACCTGGGCACGCCCCAGCGAAGCCGGTGACGAAGCCAAACACTCGCGCGTGGAAATCGATATCGAACAGCGCATCGACGGCCTGGTCCGACTGACCGTCAGCCATATCGATCTTGACGCGCAGATGTTGGCAGGCATATCGGGTGGCTGGCCGGCAGTGCTGTCGAATCTGAAGACCCTGCTGGAGACTGGGCATGTGCTGCCACGCGTGCCCACTGCTGCCTGAGAGACTGTTCACGATCTATGTCGGGCCGCTCCCTACTTCGGCAAAAACAGCAGCCAGTACACCAGCAGCAGGTTAAACAGCACCGACACCAGCAAACCCAGCTTCCAGATGGCCGCTGGGTCGCGCCGCAGCCGTGGTGAAGGGGCTGGAGCTGTCAGGGGCCGCGAGGCACCCCGCTCCAGGGCCAGCAGGAATTCCTCGCCGGTCTCAAAGCGCTGACGCTGGTCGCGGGCCACAGCTTTCAGCACCACATGGTCCAGCCAGATGGGGATCTCAGGGTTGTGGCGGCTGGGGGCCGTGGGCTCGCGGTAGTAACGTCCCACCTGGTAGGGCAACACATCGCCATAGGGCAGCTTGTGCGTCAGCAGTTGGTACAGAGTCACGCCCAGGGCGAACAAATCGCTTTGCGGGTTGGGCAGCTCTTCCGGTGCGTCGCTGCCCAACAGACTGAAACCCCATTGCTCGGGATTGATATAGCTGGGCGTGCCCGCGTGCAGCTTGCGCATGGCCTCGGGTTCGCGGCCGCTCAGTGCCACACCCAGGTCCAGCAGGCGCAGCACGCCGTCTTCGCCCTGGTGCAGGTTGGCGGGTTTGATGTCGCGGTGGATCACGTTTTGCCGGTGCAACCGGCCCAGCGCCAGGGCCACCTGGCGCGCCGCGCTGACGGCCTGGTGCACGCTGAACTTGTGTTGCCGGTCCAGCATCTGCTGCAGAGTCTCACCGCTGTGCCAGTCGTACAGCAGATAGAACGCACTGGCCGGCTGGCCGGTGCTGCTATTGGTAGGAAATGTGTCGTACAGCGCCACCAGATGGTCGGCGGCACGACCCGACAGCATGCGCTTGGCCAACCAGGCCTCGTGGGCCAGCATGGCGCGCTCCTGCGGATCATGGGCGCGGCTGGGATGCAAGGTTTTCAGGGCGTACAAGGCCTGGGTTTTCGGCTCGCGCACCTGCACCACCACGTTGATGCCGTTGTCTGCCACCATCGCGGTGACAACCAGCCCATCCAGCATGTCGCCCACACGGAACGGCCCGGGGATGGGCAGCGCACGCGCAGCGCGGTTTTCGTCTTCCAGCGTGGCGTCCAGCAGACCCAGAACACGCACCACCATGGCGGTCAGGTTGTCACGGCTGCCACGTTGCAGTGCAGCCTGCACCAGGTTTTCGGCGGCAAGCTTGGCGCTGTCGGCCTGGGCCAATGCCTGCAACTGCGGGTCGGCCAGCACGCCGTGCACACCATCGGTCAGCAGCACAAACACGTCACCCACCTGCAGGTCACCTTGCAGGTAGTCCACCAACAAGCGTTCGTCTATGCCTACCGCGCGCAGCAGCTGGTGTCGCAGATCGGGATGATCGGCCACATGGTCATGGCTGAGCTGGGTGAACACACCATTGCGCAGCAGATAAGCGCGCGAGTCGCCCACATGCGCCACGGTATAGGACTGGCCGCGCAGCACCACGGCTGTCAACGTAGTCAAGCCCATGGCCGGTTTGCGACGGCGGTTGATGCCGGCCAGCCAGGCGTTCTGCGCACCAATGATGCGATCCAGCGCCACCGTGGTGTCCCAGGTTTCGGGCGTAGCGTAGTAGTCGCGCACCAAGCTGGTGACCGTGGTCTGCGCCGCCTCCTTGCCCATACCGCCTGCACTCACACCGTCGGCCAATGCCACGATGGAGCCCATGCCCAGTTGGTGCGCCTCCGGCAGCATGGCCGCGCAGAAATCCTCATTCACCGGCTTGGTGCCAGCCAGGGACGTAAAACCTATGTCGATATCAAATGCCATGCACCAAGCAAGCAATTAATGCGCCCAATTTGGTGCATAGACACCTAGGGCTTACCCCATCAGCATCTGCATGCTGTGCTCGTACAGGTCGCTCAGGCCTTCAAACACATCCAACAGGCCTTCGCTGGCCAGGGCCACGGCCTCCAGGCCGCGTGGCATATCGGCTGCGCCGGACTGCAGCTGCCGCCACTGCTCGCCCGCTGTCACCAGCTTGGCTCGGATTTCGGGGCTGCTGAGCGGAATATCGTTCAGATAGTTCAGGGCCTGCTCAAAGGTGTCACGGGCTTCGGCCATGCCCGCATGAGCGCGCTGCTGGGTGGCGCGGTCGCCCAACATGGCCAGCAAGGCCAGTTTGGCGAAACGCTGGGACAGCATGCGCTGGCGCCCGGCCACGTTCAATACATGCAACGGGGCCACGGCGCCCGCACTTTCCAGCACACCGGTGAGCCGCTCGGCATGCAGCAGCAGTTGCTCGGCCTGGCCATCTACCTGCAACATCTGGCTGGCACGCTGCTCGGCCTGCAGGCCAGATTTAAGCTGGCGCCAGCTCTGCCCCACCTGGGCCAGCAGGTCGCCAAAGGTGGGCTGCGAAAGACTTTTTCCCAGGAAGGCCATGTTGCCGTCGATGCGCTGGGCCGAATGCAGCTGTGCCTCGGCGTACTGCGCGGGCTGCACGCCCGCCAGCTGCAGCAGGTACAGCTTGACCATGCGCTGTGACAGCATGCGTAGCTGGCCGGCGCGGTTCACCCCCTCGGCAAAGCGTGCCGAATGCACGATGTGCTGCGACACCTGGCCCAGGCGCTGATTTGTGTGCATGGAGGCGGTACGCAGCATCTGGAAGGCGTCGTCATCGGACACCTGGCGTGCATGCATCAGCACCCCCTTGGCACGCTCCACGATCTTGCGCTCGTCCAGGCGGTTGCGCAGATCCTGCAACTCATCCCGCAGCGCCTGGTCGCGCTTGAATACCGCCTGGGCCAGCTGCAGCAGTGGGCGTAAGCGGTGCTGGCCATAGCCATTCACCACATAGGCCTGCACGCCGCAGGCCAGGGCCAGATCCAGGCGGTCTGCGTCGTTGTCGTTGGTGAACAGCACAACCGGACAAGGCGCGGTCTCCAACAGGGCCTGCAAGGCCTTAAACAGGCTGTCGTCGGGTAGCGGGTCGTAAATCACAAACACATCTGGTGCATGCAGCACCGCCTCTTGCACCAATTTGCTGCGCTCCACCGGCGGCGCCAGCAGGCGGATGCCCACCGCCTCCAGGTCAGCCAGCAGGGTGTGCGCTCCCTGGGGCGCGTTGAGATGTACCAATGCAGATGTCATAAAAATCAATCGCTTTTCAAAGGCTGCGCGCCTCGTGCGCGTCACAAGCCCATAGGGTAAACCCATATTCCACCGGATGGCACAGCTTTTGCATGAGAAATTGCGGGCGTAACGACGCGCCCTTACCCGTCCATCCGGCGGGTTTTACGTACAACGCCGTGCGTAATGGTGTAAGTCCTGGGCATGGGCCCTGGCAGTGACTGCGTTCGCGCTCTCATCCATGTTCTGCTTGCAGACCTGGGCACCACACCTGACCCCCTTGCTTCACCGCCCCTGTTTGCTGCGCCCTATGAACTTTGTGCGCTCTACCGTGGGTCCACATTTTTTCGCAACCTCTGGAGTCGCTTGAATGAAAAAATCTAAATTGGTGATGGTCGGCAACGGCATGGCCGGTGTACGCACCATTGAAGAACTGCTCAAGGTCGCCCCCGATCTGTACGACATCACGGTGTTCGGCGCCGAGCCCCACCCCAACTACAACCGCATCCTGCTGTCACCAGTGCTGGCCGGCGAGCAAACGCTGGACGAGATCGTGCTGAACTCCTGGGAGTGGTATGCCGAGAACAACATCACCCTGCATGCAGGCAAGAAGGTCACCGAAGTCGACCGCGTGAAGCGCGTGGTGCGCGCTGTGGATGCCGACGGCAACGTGACCGAAGCCGAATACGACCGCCTGCTGATGTGCACCGGCTCGAACCCCTTCATCCTGCCCATCCCCGGCAAAGACCTGAAGGGCGTGATCGCCTACCGCGACATCGCCGACACCAACGAGATGATCGAGACCGCCACCAAGTACAAGAACGCGGTGGTCATCGGCGGCGGCCTGCTGGGCCTGGAAGCGGCCAACGGCCTGATGCTGCGCGGTATGACGGTACACGTGGTGCATGTGCAGTCCACCCTGATGGAACGCCAGCTCGACAGCGTCGCCGGCAAGCTGCTGCAGAAGTCGCTGGAAGAGCGCGGTCTGAAGTTCCTGATGGGCGCGCAAACGCAAGAGCTGGTGGGCGGCCCGGACGGCCGGGTCACCGCCATCAAGTTCAAGGACGGCACCGAGGTCGCCACCGACCTGGTGGTCATGGCCGTAGGCATCCGCCCCAACACCGACCTGGCCAGCAAGATGCGCCTGCACGTGGACCGCGGCATCGTGGTCACCGACACCATGCAGACCGTGACCGACGGCCGCATCTATTCGGTGGGCGAATGCGCTGCCCACCGCGGCATCGCCTACGGCCTGGTCGCACCTTTGTTTGAACAAGCCAAGGTGGCGGCCAACCACCTGGCCGAATTCGGCATCGGCCGCTACATGGGCTCGCTGACCTCCACCAAGCTGAAAGTTACCGGCATCGACCTGTTCAGCGCCGGCGAGTTCATGGGCGGCGAAGGCACCGAAGAAATCATCATGAGCGACCCGTTCGGCGGCGTCTACAAGAAGCTGGTGCTGAAGGACGACAAGCTGGTCGGAGCCTGCCTGTACGGCGACACCGCCGACGGCAGCTTCTACTTCAAGCTGCTGCGCGACGGCCGCAGCGTGGCCGACATCCGCGACAAGCTGATGTTCGGCGAAAGCCACCTGGGCGACACCGGCCACGAAGGCCACAACAAGGCCGCCAGCATGCCCGACAGCGCCGAAGTCTGCGGCTGCAACGGCGTGAACAAGGGCACGATCTGCAAGGCCATCCGCGAAAAAGGCCTGTTCACCCTGGAAGAAGTGAAGAAGCACACCAAGGCCAGCGCCTCCTGCGGCTCATGCACCGGCCTGGTCGAGCAGATTCTGATGTTCACCGCCGGCGGCGACTACTCGGCCACGCCCAAGACCAAGGCCATGTGCGGCTGCACCGAGCATGGCCACCAGGCGGTGCGCGAAGCCATCGTCAAGAACAAGTTCCTGACCATCGATTCGGTGTTCAAGGGCCTGGGCTGGAAGACACCGAACGGCTGCTCCAGCTGCCGCCCGGCCGTCAACTACTACCTGATCTCCAGCTGGCCCAAAGAAGCCAAGGACGATCCACAAAGCCGCTTCATCAACGAACGCAGCCACGCCAACATCCAGAAGGACGGCACCTATTCCGTCATCCCGCGCATGTGGGGTGGTGAAACCACGGCTGACGAGCTGCGCCGCATCGCCGACGCCGCCGACAAATACAAGGTGCCGACCATCAAGGTCACCGGCGGCCAGCGCATCGACTTGTTGGGCGTGAAGAAAGAGGATTTGGTCGGTATCTGGAAAGACATCGGTATGCCCAGCGGCCACGCCTACGCCAAGGCGCTGCGTACGGTGAAGACCTGCGTGGGCAGCGAATGGTGCCGCATGGGCACGCAGGACAGCACCCAGATGGGCAAGGACCTGGAGCGCGCGATGTGGCGCATGTATGCACCACACAAGGTCAAGTTCGCCGTATCGGGCTGCCCGCGCAACTGCGCCGAAGCCGGCATCAAGGACGTGGGCGTGATCGGTGTCGACAGCGGTTGGGAGATGTACATCGCCGGCAACGGCGGCATCAAGACCGAGGTCGCCCACTTCCTGGTGAAAGTGAAAACTGCCGCCGAAGTACTGGAATACACCGGCGCCTTCTGCGAGCTGTACCGCCAGGAAGGCTGGTACCTGGAGCGTACCGTGCACTACGTGGCCCGCGTTGGCCTGGACTATGTGAAGAAACGCATCCTGGAAGACGAAGCCGGCCGCAAGGCGCTGTGGGAACGCCTGCAGTTCGCGCTGGACGGTGAGCCCGATCCCTGGTTCGACTTCAAGGACGCGCAAGTCGACACCCGCCAGTTTGCGACTCTCAGCGCCTGAGCCCATGCAACGTCGGATCGTCATGGTTACCTTGGCAAGTGGCACATGCGCCATGCTGGGCTTCAATGCCTGGGCGGAAATTGCCAGCCTGGGTGACGCCATCAATAAAGCCGGGCGGCAACGCATGCTCAGCCAACGGATGAGCAAAGCATGGCTCGCGGTGATGCAAGGTGTGGAGGTTGATAAAGCACGCAAGGTGCTGACCCAATCCGTCGCGCTGTTTGAAGAGCAACTGGCAGACCTGCGCCGCTTCGCATCCAGCGCTGAGCTGCGTGAAACCTACAGCCAGGTGGAACCACAATGGACGGCTTTAAAAGCTGGCCTGTTGAACAAAGATGCCAAGCGTGCGGACGCTGTTGCATTGCTGCAGCAGGATGCCAAAGTGCTGGCTTTATCAAACCAAGGCACGCTGCAATTTGAATCGACGCTCGACAAGCCCGTGGGCAAATTGGTCAACGTCTCGGGCCGGCAACGCATGCTCAGCCAGCGCATGGCCAAGTTCTACCTGGTCAGCACCTTGCTGCTGGACCCGTCTATCAGTCTGAAAGAGATCGACAAAGCCCGCACGGAATTCCTGGCGGCCATGCAGTTGCTGCGCAGTGCGCCGCAGACCACGCAGCGCATCCAGGAGCAACTCGCACTGGCCGATGGCCAATGGGTATTTTTTGACGGTGCTCTCCAGCATTTGAAGAATGGGGATGCGCGCCCGCAATCCATGGCCGATGTTTTCAATACCAGTGAAAACCTACTCGCCACCATGGACCGGGTAACAACCCTGTTCGCCGCACTTGAAGTCTAAAAAGACATTCAGCGCGCACCACCTATAAACGGATAGCTACAAAAGGAATAGCAAAATGAGTGAATGGAAAGTCATCTGCAAAGTCGACGACATCCCGGTACTAGGCTCGCGCCGCGTGACCCGTGCCCAGGGCATGGACGTGGCCGTGTTCCGCAACAGCCAGGACGAAGTCTTCGCCCTGCTGGACCGGTGCCCACACAAAGGCGGTCCGCTGAGCCAGGGCATCGTCTTCGGCACCAGCGTAGCCTGCCCGCTACACAACTGGAGTATTGGCCTGTGTGACGGCCAGGCCGCTGCACCCGACGTGGGCTGCACGCCCAAGTTCAGCGTCAAGGTGGTGGACGGAACCGTACACCTGAGCCCGCAGGAACTGGCGACCGTGGGGCTGGAGTTCACCGCCCCTGTTGCTGGCCCCGCCCACAAAACCCCTGAAAAAGCCTGAGTACCGCTACGCCGCGCCCATGACCACGCCCATCGAAACCAAATCCACCTGCCCCTACTGCGGCGTCGGCTGCGGCGTAGTCATCGAATCTGTTGGCTCGCAGATCACTGGCGTGCGCGGCGACCCCGACCACCCGGCCAACTTTGGCCGCTTGTGCACCAAGGGTTCGACCCTGCACCACACGGCCAGCGCCGCGGTCACGATGCAGACCCGCTTGCTGCACCCGATGCAGCGCCTGCAGCGCGACCAGGCACCGAAGCGCGTGTCCTGGGACCACGCCTTGGGCATGGCTGCACGCAAGTTCGCCCAGGTGGTCCAGGAGCACGGGCCGGATGCCGTGGGCTTCTACATCTCCGGCCAACTGCTGACCGAGGACTACTACGTCTTCAACAAGCTGGCCAAGGGCCTGATCGGCACCAACAATATCGACACCAACTCGCGCCTGTGCATGAGCAGCGCCGTGGCCGGCTACAAGGCCACACTGGGTGCCGACGCGCCCCCGCCCTGCTACGACGACGTGAACCACACGCACTGCATCTTCATCGTCGGCAGCAACACGGCCTGGGCCCACCCCATCCTGTTCCGCCGCATCGAAGACGCCAAGAAGGCCAATCCGGCGATGAAGATCATCTACGCCGACCCGCGCCGCACCGACACTGCCGAGATCGCCGACCTGTATGTGCCCATCCAGCCCGGCACCGACGTGATGCTGTTCAACGGCATGCTGCACATCATGCTATGGGAAGGCTGGACCGATGCCGCTTATATCGCCGCCCACACCAATGACTTCGACGCACTGAAGGCCACGGTACGCGACTGCACGCCCGATCTGGTGGCGCAAATCTGCGGAATCAGCAAACAAGATCTGCACACTGCCGCCCGCCTGTTTGCCACCTCCAAGGCCACACTCAGCCTGTACTGCCAGGGCCTGAACCAGTCCAGCAGCGGCACGGCCAAAAACGCGGCGCTGATCAACCTGCACCTGGCTACGGCGCAGATCGGCAAGCCCGGCGCCGGCCCGTTCTCGCTCACCGGCCAGCCCAACGCCATGGGCGGCCGCGAAGTCGGCGGTATGGCGAACTTGCTCAGCGGCCACCGCGACCTGGCCAACCCAGACCACCGCGCCGAAGTCGCAGCATTGTGGGGCGTGCCCGATGTGCCCGCCACACCCGGCAAGACCGCCGTGGAAATGTTCCAGGCCGCGGCCGACGGTGACATCAAGGTACTGTGGATCGCCTGCACCAACCCGGCCCAGAGCATGCCCGACCAGGCCCTGGTGCGCCGCGCCTTGCAACGCGCCGAGCTGGTCATCGTGCAAGAAGCCTTTGCCACCACCACCACCTGCGAATACGCCGACCTGCTGCTGCCGGCCACCACCTGGGGCGAAAAAACCGGCACTGTGACCAATTCCGAACGCCGAATCAGCCGCGTGCGCCCTGCTGTTGCCGCCCCTGGTGAAACCCGGCACGACTGGTCGATCGCCGTCGAATTCGCCCAATTACTGGAAAGCGAACTCGGCCGCCCCGCCGCGCTGTTCAACTACGCCACAGACGAATCCATCTGGAACGAACACCGCGAGTCCACCCGTGGCCGCGACCTGGACATCACCGGCATGAGCTACGCCATGCTGGATGCCGCCCCCCAGCAATGGCCGCTGCCCACAGGCGAAAGCACCGGCAAGGCACGGCTGTACGAAGACGGCATCTTCCCCACCGCTGACGGTAGGGCCAAGTTCGCCAACACCGTCTACCAACCGGTGGCCGAGCCACGCGAAGCCCGCTACCCCTTCTCCCTGACCACCGGCCGTCTGCGCGACCAATGGCATGGCATGAGCCGCACCGGCACCGTGGGCCGCCTGTTTGGCCACGTGGCCGAACCCAGCATCCAGATGCACCCGCAAGACATGGCGCGCCGCCTGTTGAACGAAGGCGACCTGGTCCACGTGACCAGCCGGCGCGGCTCCATCGTCGTACCACTGCAAGCCAGCCCCGAAGTCGGCATGAGCCAGGCCTTCATCGCCATGCATTGGGGTGAAGAATTCCTCAGCGGCGTGAGCGCAAGCGGCGAGCGCCTGACCGGTGTGAATGCGCTGACCACCTCGGCCTACTGCCCCACATCGAAACAGCCCGAGCTGAAGCACGCAGCGGTGAAGATATTGAAAGCCGAGCTGCCTTGGTCCCTGCTGGGCGTGGCCTGGCTGCCCGACGACCAGGCGCTGGCGGCACGCGAGCAGCTCAAGGCGCTGATGGTGCAATTCCCCTACGCCAGCGTCGTACCCTTTGGCCGCGAACGCAGCGGCCTGCTGTTCCGTGCGGCCAGCCATGAAACGCCCCCCGACGAAGTGCTGGCGCGCATCGAAAAGCTGCTGGGGCTGGACGCAGCAGATGTGCTGCGCTACGCGGACAAAAAGAAAGGCCAACGCCGCGCTGTACGCCTGGCCCGCGAAGGCGACACCGTGCAACTCACCGGCTTTGTGCTGGCCGGCGATACCAGCGCCGAGAGCTGGATCAAGACCCTGCTGCAAGACGAGCTGCCCGCCCAGGCCTATGGCCGCCTGCTATTGATACCCGGCAGCAAGGCACCGGTGGCGGTCAAGGCGCGCGGGACCCAGGTCTGCACCTGCTTCAACGTAACCGAAGACGCCATCAACGCCGAGCTGACCCAATGCCGTGGCTTTGAAGACGAACGCCTGGGCCAATTGCAAACCAAGCTGAAATGCGGCACCAACTGCGGCTCCTGCCTGCCGCAGTTGCGGCGTATGGTGCGCGCGACGATGCCGACGGCGCAGCCGGCCTGAGCGCGCGCAGTCCGTCATTCCGCAAATAACTTTTTGTTATCAGCCATCCGCGACAATCAGGCCATGGGAATCAGCCACTACATCAAAGAAATCGGCCGCGGCAAAGACGGCGCACGGGCGCTGTCGCGTGAGCAAGCCACCGACCTGTTCGGCCAGGTGCTGGACGGCGGCCTGACCGATCTGGAAATCGGCGCCTTCTGCCTGGCCATGCGAATCAAGGGCGAGACCGCCGCCGAAATGGCCGGCTTTCTGGATGCCACCCGTGCCCGGCTGCAATTGGTCCCTGCGGGCGACCGCCCGGTCGTCGTGCTGCCCAGCTACAACGGCGCGCGCAAACTGCCGGTACTGACCCCACTGCTGGCCCTGCTGCTGGCCCGAGAAGGCCTGCCGGTGCTAGTGCACGGCACAGCCACCGAGTCCAGCCGCATCACTGCACAAAATGTGCTTCTAGCGCTGGATATACCTGCGCTAACAGCTATTAAATCCATAGCAAACGGAGAAGTCTGCTTTGCCAGTACCGAGCTGCTCTGCCCGGGCCTGAAGCGCCTGCTGGACGTGCGCCGTGTGGTCGGCCTGCGCAACCCGGCGCACAGCCTGGTCAAGCTGATGGCGCCGTGCGCCGGCCCCAACCTGGTGGTCAGCAGCTATACCCACCCCGAATACGCGGTGTCCATGGCAGCCACTTTTGCCTTGATGAAAACCAACGCCTTGCTGCTGCGCGGCACCGAAGGCGAAGTCGTGGCCGACCCGCGCCGCGCGCCACAAATGACCTCCTATCTGCACGGCCAGCCCCAGGTGGTGCAGGAAGCCCATGCCGGCCCGCTAGCCACCGTGCCCGAGCTACCCAAAGAGATTGACGTAGACACCACCGCCGCCTATACCCAAGATGTGCTTGCTGGACGCAAACCGGTTCCCGCCCCTATCGCCCAGCAGGTGGAACATATCTTGCGCATCACAGACCTAATCGCTACCCACACTGCAGCCCATAGCCCCGCCCACGTATGAACAACACCGCATCCACCTCTTTCCAGCCCGGCATGGTTCACCTGGTCGGCGCAGGCCCTGGCGACCCGGAATTGTTGACGCTGAAAGCGCTCAAAACCATCCAGGCCGCCACCGTGCTGCTGGTGGACGATCTGGTGAGCGAAGACATCGTGGCCTATGCCCCACCCACGGCGCGCATCGTCCATGTGGGCAAGCGCGGCGGTTGCAAATCCACGCCCCAGGCCTTCATTGAAAAACTCATGATCATGGCCGCCCGCGAAGGCGAAAACGTGGTGCGCCTGAAGGGCGGCGACCCATTCATCTTCGGCCGTGGCGGCGAAGAGGTAGAACACCTGCAGGCCGCCGGCATACAGGTCAACGTCGTCAACGGCATCACATCGGGTCTCGCCGCCGTTACATCGCTGGGCGTGCCACTGACCCACCGCGAACATGCGCATGGCGTCATCTTCATCACCGGCCATGCCAAGCCTGGCGATGCAGGCACGGACTGGCGCGCCCTGGCTGCCACCGCCTTCAGCGCCAAACTGACCCTGGTGATTTACATGGGCGTCAGCGGCGCCCGAAAGATCCAGGACGAACTGCTATCCGGCCTGCCCGCCAGCACCCCGGTCGCCGTGGTGCAAAACGTATCCCTGCGCACCCAGCGCCACGCCATCACCCACTTGGGCGCGCTGCACGACACCATCGAGAGCGAACAACTGGGCAGCCCGTCCATCATGGTTGTGGGTGATGTGGTGCGAGGGCTGCAAGCCGTTTCACAAAGCCCGCGCGTCCACGCAGCCTGAATCCACGTTCACGCCCCTGCCCGCAAAAAAGCGGCCAGATCAGCGGCGTCACCATACGAAGAATTTCACCCAAAATGGCGGCAACGGCGCCATGCCAGGTCAATCGGGGAAGCACTCTGGTGTAAGTGTCGAATTTTCTTACAATTTCAACAATTCCCATACATTCAAGGACTTAAAACTTTTCCAAAAAAGCTATAAGTCTTTGAATTTTATGGAGATTTCCCCATGACCGGCTACAAGGCATGGTAATTGCTGTAATTTACACAGCAATTAAAAGTTACTGCAAAACACCGAACGCCAGGACGCAAAATGTCAAACCATATCCACACTCCCGACAGCGAGGCCGCAGCACCTGACGCAACACTGAGCCATGCAGGGCTCAGCACAGATGCGATGGCGCGTAGGCGCATGCTCTTGAAGAGTCTAGGTAAGGGCTCAACCGTCGTCGCTGCAGCCGCAGTTCCCATGCATACCCTGGCGACGACCGTGACTTCATCCGGCCAGCTGTGTTCGGTCTCAGGTGTCATGTCGGGCGTTCACTCGCAAGTGACCAATCGTACTGTTTGCATGGGCTACAGCCCCGGCTACTACAAGATGTGCTCGCACTGGCCCAATTACAACCCCGTCACAGGCCATGCAACCAACTACGTTGGAACCAAGTCGTTCACGGAAAACTCAACGTTCAAATCGGTATTTGGCAGTGGAAGCACGGGTGGGTTGCTCTACATTATGAATAATGACACGAACACCGAGTACTTCCATTGGATAGCGGCACTGCTGAATGCCTGTGGTGGCTCCCTAGCCCAAAACTTCCCGTATACGCCCAAGCAAGTCATTGATTTGTATAACTCGGCAGAACCTACGCACACCAATGCCTTGAATTTCTTCAAGTCGTACCTGGAAAGCTAAATATATTTTGCCCAACGCGTCAAAGACAACTTCGTACCAAATAAACCCTGCGATTCGCCTGCATTGGGCCTCTTGGGATGATGAGTACGTAGTCTTTGACGAAACCTCCGGGCAAACACACCAGCTCGACTCCGTGCGGGCTTTCATCCTCAATACTTTGTGCAATGGCGCATCCAATTCGGACACAATAGTCTCAGAACTCTCCCAGATTGCGTATTTGGCCGAGAATTCGGATCTCCCGAAATTGACAGAGGATATTTTGGTTGAACTCTCCACCAACGGACTATTGGAAGCAGTGAACGCATGAAACTTGGAGAAGTACCTGCATCCAAGATAAAAGATAGATTGAAATCAAATGGGCTGATCTTAAAAATCGGCCCATTTTCATTTCGGATCATCTCTCCCATCCATGCCGTGTCTGAAGGCTTGGCAACCCTCTACACAGACTATCCGGTTCTGGAAGACGAAGAGTTTGCCGACTTTACAGTGACGATTGCAGAAGGATCTGGCATTCGGCGCTGGACCCGCCGCCAGGCCATTTTCAAATTTGACGGCAACGAGCCTTTCATCCCCTTGCCGCAGGACCACGCATTTCCGTTGCTGGAATGGTCCATGAACTGGTGCATCGCCATGTACGCGCACCAGTACCTCCTATTGCATTCCGCCGTCATTGAAAAGAATGGATTCGCTGCCATCATGCCTGCCCCGCCAGGCTCCGGCAAAAGCACACTTTGTGCCGGCTTGACGCACCGAGGCTGGCGGCTGCTGTCGGATGAGTTGGCGCTTATTTCACTGCAGGACGCCTCCATCACGCCGCTGGGGCGCCCCATCAGCCTCAAAAACCAGTCTATCGACGTAATTCGTGGGTACGTACCGGGGGCGGTCTTCAGCAAAGTCGTGCATGAAACGTCCAAAGGCAGTGTGTCGCTGCTCAAGGTGCCGTCGGAGCACATCGCACGCATCCAGGACACAGCACGGCCGCGCTGGGTCATCTTCCCCAAATATGTGGCCGGTGCCCAACCCCAGATGACGCCCCGCTCCAAAGCCAACAGCATGCTGGAACTGGGCCGCAACTCCTTCAACTACATGGTATTGGGCTTGAAGGGATTTGAGACTTTGTCCCAAGTGGTGGACGCCAGCGCATGCTTTGATTTTCGCTACAGCCAGCTGGATGATGCCGTGGCCGCATTCGATGCACTGGCCACCGGGAGTGCCGCGTGAGCGCCAACCTGCTGACCCCGGTATGGGCCGACTCCAGTTGGCGCCCCAACTATTCGGTACGTGAATGGGAGGCACTGCTGGGCCAGGCACGCCAATCCCGCTTGCTGGCGCGCCTGGCTTGCCATCTGCTGGACAGCGAACGGCTGAGCCAAGTTCCGCCTGGACCACGTCCCCACCTGGAAAGTGCCTTGCGCCTGGCAGACAGGCAGCAGCATGAAATCCGCTGGGAGGTCGATCAAATTTGCAAGGCATTGCGTCCCCTGGGCATACCCGTGGTACTGCTCAAAGGCGCGGCCTATCTGATGGCCGATCTGCCTGCGGCGCGTGGGCGCCTGTTTGCCGACATCGACATCCTGGTCCCCAAAGACCAGATCGAGATCGCCGAAAGCGCGCTGCTGGGCGCCGGCTGGATTTCGGATGAACGCGATGCCTACAACCAGCGCTACTACCGGCAGTGGATGCATGAAATCCCGCCACTGCGGCACGTGCGCCGCGATTCGTTCATCGACCTGCACCACACGATCACCCCCCCAACCTCACGCTTCAATGTCGACGGCCAGAGGTTGCTGCAAGACATCCAGCCATTGGCCGGCCAGCCTGGTCTGTTTGTGCTCGCGCCGGTGGATATGGTCTTGCACAGCTCCGTACATCTCTTCCAGGAAGGTGAATTCGGCCATGGGCTGCGTGACCTGCTGGACCTGCGCGACATGCTGAATGATTTCGGCCGCCAAACTGACTTCTGGGAGCACCTGCTCCACCGTGCGGACCTGCTGGGTTTGGGCATACCGCTTTTCCACGCTTTACAGCAGATTCAACATTTGTTTGGATTCCAGCTACCCACCCAGCTGCAGAGCCGTGTAGACAAAATGGGCCCAAGCACCTTGTCCCGCAAATTCATGGCATGGGCACTAGGCCTCGCATTGCAACCCAACCACCCCAGCTGCAACAGCCGCTGGACAGGGCTCGCACGCTGGTTGCTGTATGTGCGCTCCCATGCCTTGCGCATGCCCTTGCACTTGCTACTGCCGCATCTGGTCCGGAAATCCTGGATGCAACACTTTCCGGCAAAAGACTAAGGACCTGCTGCTCACGGCGCATAGGCCCGGACCATGCGCGCCAGCTCAGGATCCGTGGTCGCCAAGCCCGCACTTTGCACTGCCATCGGTGGCAACCACAGCTCCAGTACCCCAGGCGTAGCCGGCAACCGGTCGGGCAGATCACGTATCCATGGCACCGTACCAGGCGGAGACCAGGGCTCGCCGACAAAGCGGGCTAGCACCTGGGCGCAATTCTTCGCCGCCAAATCCCCCCGGTCGTGCAGCAAAAAAGTAGCACGTGGCCACGGCACAGGGCGGCGCTGCTGGCGCAGATCGGCGCTGCGCACCACGTTCTCCACCGGGGCGATCTGCACCGCCGCCCCCGCCACCTGGTCGGCTACCAACTTGATGCGGTCACGCAGCGTATTCGCCGCCAGCAAAGACCCGGCGTCGTACACCTGCATATAGACCAGCGTCTTGCCCGGTGGCCGGCTGCAGGCCTGAGAGACCTCCTCGGCACTGGGCATACCTGCCTCTAGCGGTACGGTGCCCGGTGCCGCACTGGCAGGCTTGGCGGGTATGGCAGGGCCCGGCGTGCCCACTGGAGCAGGTAGCGAGGCCACCACCGCCGGCTCCTTGTGCAGCAGGGCCCAGACCGACGGCGCATCCCAATACTGGGCCAGCTGTTTCCATTTTTTGTCGGCATCCAGCGCCTGCTGCTCGGGCCCATCCCGGGGCAGCCAGTAGTTCATGGCCGATGCATCGCCCAGCGGACGCTTGACCTCGCTGCATAAATGTTCCTGCATGCGCTGGTAGTTGGCACGGCAGTCTGGCGCCATCGCGGCCTCGGTGCCGCTGTCCACCGGCTTCTCGCACTGCTGCGCCATTTGCTGCACCAGGCGGTCCACACCCTTGGCGTCCAGGGGGCGCATGGCCGGGCTGTCGCGGCGCTGCAGCAAGTCCAGGGTCTGCGTCAGCAGGTGTTCCGGCAGTTTGGGACAGCTCCAATCCTGCACGGCCAGGCCTTCCGAAACCTTGATGAACAGCTGGCGGGTTTCGGTCTGGTCGTCATGGCTTTGGCGCTGCAGCTGGTCTTGCACCTGCCACAGCGACAACACCAGCGTGCCCGATGCGCCCAGGCCCAGCGTGGTACCAATGGCCGCGGCCCGCGCACCGCGCCGCCACACGGGCTCGCTGGGAGCGGCATCGCCGACCCTGGCGCCGCTCAGGCGTGCCGCCACGTCGATGCCATGCCGGGCCTTGCTACGCCAGCCGGGCAGTTGACCCAGCCAGTCGTCGGTCAGTGCGCGGCCAAAGTCCTCGCCCAAGCGGTGGTAACTCTCCCACTGGGCTTCGTCGAACGACTGGTCCACCGTGGACTCGTGCGGGAAACTGGGGTGTTTTTGCGCATAGGCCAGCACATCCACATCCAACGCGTCATGGAGATTCGGCTTGACCACCAGCAACGTGCCCTCGGGCCGCATGGGCCGACCATCGGCACCCGGCCGCTCGCGGTAGCGGATGCGCGCCAGCATCACGCCGCGGCAGGAGTGGTTGTTGGGCATGTCCTCGGGTGACAGCACGGTAACGCCGCTGCCATCGGACACCAGCTTGCGCGCCGCCTCGGCATGGCTGTAGAAGTCGATCTCGGCGCCAAAGTCGATACGTGCCTTGCGCACCAGGTTTTCCAGGTCGCTGAACTCGTAGTTGGCGTCGCAGCTGGCGTCGGACAAGATGATGAAATCCAGCTCGCGCTTGAGCAGCGCATACACACCCGTGTTCTCAAAATGCCCGCCGTCCGACAGATACCACCAGGGCCGGTCCAGGCCGAAAAAGGTGGCCGAGGCCTCGCTGACCAGCATCATCGGCTTGGGTATACCCAGCCAGGCCAGGCGGCTGCCCCAGCGCAGCTTGGCGTGCTCCTGCGGGGCCCGCATCCAGTAACCCAGGCGCACCCCCATGAGGTACAGCAACAGCGCCAGCCCGCGCGAGGTGTAAGCCCCCGCGCCAGACGATGCAGCAGCCCCCGACACCGCCACCCAGCGCCCCACAGAGCCGGCGTCGTGATGCCGGCGCAAGGCCATGAATGCATCAGGCCCGATCTCGAAACCGCGCCAGCTGGCCGTCACGGCCGTGCCCTTGCGGTCCGCGTTGTACAAGCCGCTGCGGTCATCGCGGGTCTGGTTCAGGCAGGTATTCACCAAATGCACTGGCCCGCCTTGCAATTCTGGCGCATAGGTACCCAGGCGCTGGTCGTCGCCCTCCACCACCTGGGTGACACTGGGGTGGTGCTGACTGGGCTGGTCCAGACGGCGCACCGGATTGCCCACCGCCAAATAGGCCCGTGCCAAGCGGGCCCGGTAGAAACTGTGCAGCGAAGAGGTGTTGGCCATCTGCGCGTTGCCCGCTGTCAGCAGCATCCACAGCGCCCAGGCCGACAGCAACAGCAGCAGGCGCAAGGTGGCCGGCATATCGCTGAACGCGGGAAAGGTGATAGGTGAAAACACAAACCACTGCAACAACACCAGCCAGAACATCACCAGCAGCCCAAAGCCCAGCTGGCTGCCCCAATTCACTATGCGCGGCAACCAGTCCTGCGCCTGCTTGCTGGTTTCTGCCGCCATCTGCTGCAGCGGCTGCACCAGATTGCGCAGCACCAGCAGCACCAGGCCCCCTACCCCCACGCCACGCCACAACCAGGGCAGATTGCGATCATCCAGCAGCGCCTCCAGCAGCCACCAGCTGCACCAGTCCAGCAGGCCCACCAGCAACAAACCCAAGACCCCCAGCAACACGGCGCGCAAGGCCGTGGTCAGATGGTGGCGCACCAAGGCCACCCGCAAGGAATACGCGCCGCGCGATAACCACAGCCAGCCGACCACACAGGCCTGCCCCAGGGTCAGGGATGCCATGCCCAGCGCGATCAGGTTCAGCCAGCCCGGGCCGTCGCGCTGCGCAGCAGTCCAGCCCAGCGCCACCACCTGCACCCAAAGCAGCACGGTGCACAGGGCCGCCACCAGCAAAAACATGCCACCGCGCAGACCCGGTCCGCGCCGGCGTATGGGCCCGCCCGGCGGCGCATCGCGCACCGCCCAGTAGCCGGCCACCAGGCCCGGCGTCAAAGCCAGATAGAACAGCAAGGCAAACACCCACCAGGGCGTGCCCCAGGGGGCCCAGGCATCCAGCCAGCGCTGCCGGTGCTGCAGCAAATGCGGAGCAATCACCAGCGCCCCCAGCAGGATGCTAGTAAACATGAATTCCATGTGGATGGCCAGCCAGGCGCGCCAATAGGTGGCCACGGCGATGCCGGTGTCGCGCGAGCCGGCCGGCGTTAGGTAGCGGCCATTGCGGCGCAGCCACTGCAGCACCGGCGAACCACTGCCGGCCATCAGCGCCTGCGCCCGCTGGATGCCATAGCTGGCCACCAAGCGCCCCCACATGGCGCCGATATAGCCACCGCCCGACACGGTAGACAAATAATCCACCCGGCCCAGCAGGCCGTCGCTGGCTAGGTCCCGCTGTGGCGCCGCAGGCGGCTGGGCGGGCCGGCTGCGGTTCTGGGCCAGGCCGCGCAGCAGGCCCAGCGCAAACGTGGCACTGCGCACTCCGCCGCCCGACAGAGCCACGCCGACACGCGGCAGCTCCAGCGCGGCGGGATCGGCCTGCGCCTGCACTTCGCCCAGCACCAGCCTGCGGCGTGCGGCCACGGCCTGGCTCTCGGCCTCCACCAGGGCATGCAGGCTATCGGGTAGCGGGCTGGACGTTGCGGGCATGGCGGCCTCCTTGCGCCGTCAATACAAACCGGTAGCGGCCTGGAAGCAGCGGTGCCCGCATTCTGAACCTATGGCCGCTGTGGCGCATCCCCCCGATGTGCATGCGCAGCCGCTGGCTGGTCAGCACATAGCTATACATTAGATAGCTATCAGCGCAGATAACACCTGCGCCAACAGCCAAAATCTCAGGCACTCCCATGCTGCATTTTCTTCGAACCCGCTGGCTGCAATTGGCCGGCAATACCCGTGGCGTGCTGCTCGTCATGCTGGCAATGCTGTGCTGGTCGGTGCTGGACGCCTGCAACAAGCGGCTGATGGCCGAAGGCGTTGCTCCCACGCAGGTTCTGTTTCTGCAAGCTAGCCTGGTCCTTCTGCTGCAAATACCCGCTGTGCTATGGACCAGAGGCCGCATCATTGCCACACACAACCCGTACATGCATCTGCTGCGTGCCGGTTTCATTGTGACCTCGGCGGGCTGCGCAGCCTGGGCGGTATCGCACCTCCCTCTGGCCGAGGCCAGCGCCTACCTGATGACGGGCTCGCTGTTCATGTTGCCGCTGGGCGTATGGCTGCTGGGCGAGCGCCCGCACTGGCTGCGCTGGCTGGGGGTGGCCGTAGGCTTTGGCGGCGTGCTGACCATTCTGCAGCCCGGCGCCACCGCCTTCCAGCCGGTTGCTCTGGTGGCCTTGTTCGGCGCGTTGATGGAGGCCATGCTGGGCGTAGTGCTGAAGAAATACTCTGGCTCGGAACACCCCATCGCCGTGCTGACCTGGAGCCAATCCGCCTGCTGGATCAGCTTTGGCGTACTCAGCGGCTTTAGCCTGCCCAGCGTGCCACCCGCTCTGTGGGGCCTGTTGCCGCTGGTGGCGCTGTCGGCCTCGGGGATTTACCTGGCCTACTTTTTCGCCTACCGCGCAGGTGATGCTTCGGCGGTGGAGGCCGGCAGCTTTTCACTGCTGCTGTTCAGCCCTACGCTGGGCTATGTGTTTTTTGCCGAAAGTCCGGCCGCTGCGTTCTGGGCCGGCGCGGGGCTGCTGGTCTGCGGCATTGCCTTGGTGATTGTGGAGCCCAGCGGGCATGCACCCTGAAGCCTTTCACTGTCGCTTGCTACATTTTCAGTAGCAACCAGTATAGATAGCAAGCGCGCAAGAGCCTCAAAAGGCTAAAAACAAAAAAAATGGGGATGGATGCTTAGGCCCGCGCTTTACCGGGGGTCTGCGGCCAAAGCCCTGGCGGTTTGCGCCAGGCTTTGTAAAATCCACCGCATTCCGGTTTCCAATAAAAACATGCTGCCCTTGCGGCAGCTTCGTGCCCAGTCCGAACCTGTGTCGGACCCGGTACGCCCATGGCCCAGGTTGCCGCCTGGGCCATGTGTTCTGCGGGCGGTTGTAAGGCAATTTGCAACCGCTCTTTTCTTTTTCTGCCTCCCCACCCCACGTGCCTTGTAGCGCGCATCGCCAGCCTGTGTCAGCCAGCCTGTGTCCTCGGGTCTTTTCTGTGTGCTTGGGCGCTACGGCATTCTGGCGCAGCCCCGCTCGGCACGCATCCCCCCAATTGGGCATAAAGCCGCCAATTGCCAGTCAAGTTGGTAATCAGGTGTATCCGCTGTGCGCCGCGAATCGCTATATTTTCAATAGCTGCCTGTGCAGGCAGAATATGCGCTAGCGGCCCAAATACTTCACAGCCCCCAGACCCGCACAACGCCCGCTGGCCATGCTCGCCGTGAGCAGATAGCCGCCCGTGGGAGCCTCCCAGTCCAGCATCTCGCCAGCGCAGAACACGCCTGGCAACGGCTCCAGCATCAGGTCGGCCCCCAAGGCTTCGAAGGCCACACCGCCGGCACTGCTGATGGCCTCATCGATCGGGCGTGTGGCTACCAGACGGATCGGCAGAGCTTTGATGGCAGCGGCCAGCGCGGCCGGGTTCTGGAAGCTGGCCTTGTCCAGCAGTTCATGCAGGATGGCGGTCTTGATGCCGTCCAGGCCCAGGCGGCTTTTCAAATGGCTGGACAGCGAACGCGTGCCGCGCGGGTGGCTCACCTCGGCCAGCACACGTTCGGCGGTTTTGTCGGGTAGCAGGTCCAGGTAGACGGTGGCGCTGCCGTTCAGCGCAATTTCATCGCGCACCATTGCCGAGGCGGCATACACCAGGCTGCCCTCGATACCGGTGGCCGTGGCGACGAATTCGCCCTGGCGGCGAAAGCTGTCGCCGGCCGCATTGGTAAAAGACAGGGCCACGGTCTTGAACGGCTGGCCGGCAAAACGGCTGCGGAAATGCTCTGTCCAGCCCGCCACGTCAAAGCCGCAGTTGGCTGGCTGCAGCGGCAGCACCGGCACGCGGGCCGCCTGCAGCAAGGGCACCCAGGCGCCATCGGAACCCAGCCGGGCCCAGCTGCCGCCACCCAAGGCCAGCACCACCACGTCCGCCATGGCCTGCACCGGGCCTTTGGGGGTTTCGAAATGCCAGGCAGCACCCTCCAGCCCCACCCAGCGGTGGCGCATATGAAACTGCACACCCGCCGCGCGCAGCCGGTGCAGCCAGGCGCGCAGCAGCGGGGCTGACTTCATGTCTTTGGGGAACACGCGGCCGGAGCTGCCGACAAAAGTCTCCACGCCCAGGCCCTGGGCCCATTCGCGCAGTTGCGCCGCACCCAGGTCTTGCAACCAAGGTGCAACCTGCTCCTGCCGCGCACCAAAGCGGCTGGCGAACAGCTCGGCGGGCTCGGAGTGCGTCAGGTTCAAACCGCCCTTGCCTGCCAGCAGAAACTTGCGCCCCACCGAGGGCATGGCGTCGAACAGCTGCACGGCGACACCAGCCTGTGCCAGCACCTCGGCTGCCATCAGGCCAGCCGGGCCACCGCCTATGACCAGTGCGGTTTTGCCCTTGGGCGTCATTTCGTCTTGCATGCCATCTTTCAGTGAGGTTCGGTAAGGAATGAGGGGGTGCCCGTGCCACGGGTACGGCGCCGGTCAGCGGAAGGTCGCAAAGGAGATGGGCTGCAGGCTAGGCCAAGCAGGTGCAACACCGCTGAAACAATGGGCTTCCACAATCCGGCCAGCAGCTGGGCAGCCACACACGGGGCAGGCCCGCAAACCCTGCATTATCCAAGAACCGGAGACACCTATGACGGTAGTTCTAAGCCTATTGGGCGTGGCCCTGGTCCTATACGCCGGCCTGGCCATCGCGGCGGCTGCGTCCTACCCCAGGCACTGAGGGTTCTTACCACTCAAGGCGGTGGGCCATATGCCGATAAAAAAGGAACATCCGATTGCGCAAACAAGGGTGTAAAACTGCCCTATGGCTCCCATGCCTGCGAGACACACCACCATGCGCAAAGACAGCCGCCTGCACCGCACTGCTCGCCACCTTCTTCGCCCCCTGCTGGGTACCGCCCTGCTATGGCTGGCCACGCAGGCCAGCGCCTTGACGTCGGACGAGATCACCAACCGTGGCTGGGTCAGGATAGGCGTGCTGGCCGGCCAACCGCTCTACGGCTCGACCAACGAGAAGGGCCAGATGGTGGGCTACGACATCGATGTGGCCCAGGTGTTGGCCGGCTATCTGGGCGTGAAGGCCGAGCTCATCCCCCTGCCGCCGCCGGCGCGCATCAACGCCCTGCTGGACGGCAAGGTGGACTTTCTAGTCGCTACGCTAGCACCCACACCCGAACGCGCCAAGCTGGTGCTGTTTACCGAACCCTATAACGCCTTTCGCATGGTGGCAGTCGCCAACGCCAGTCTGCCCCTGGCCGGGCTGGACGAGCTGCGCGGCAAGCGCGTCAGCCTGAACCAGGGCTCCAGCCAGGAAAGCTATCTGCTGAAGACCAATCTGGCCGGCATGCAGCTACAGCGCTACCTGGACGACACCCTGGCTTTCCAGGCCGTCGTGGCCAACCAGGTGGATGTGGTGGTATTGCCGGAAACCGTGGCCCGGGAAGCCATACTGCGCCACCCGGACGCCAAGCTGGCGGTGAAGTTCACGCTGTTCAACCAGGGCAATGCCATGGCGGTGAAGCTGCCCGAGATCGAACTGCGCAACTGGCTGAACAAGGCCATCGACAGAATGCGCGCCTCCGGCGAGCTGGACAAGATTTCCATCAAATGGACGGGCAGCGCCGCGCCCAAATAAGCTGGGCATTTACCGGGCGCGTTTAGTGCCCGGCCGGCACCGCATCACTGGGGCAGGTCACCCACCGGGCGCCCCAGCCATTTGATCGCCATTTTGTCCAGGTCACCATTCTTGCGTGCGTCGGCGATGATGCCGTTGATCACCAAACGCAGCTTGTCTTCCCCTTTAGCCACGCCGATGTAGTTGGGACTGTCTTTCAGCAACAGCTTGAACTCGGTGCTGACCTTGGGGTTCTGTTGCATCATATTGCCCGCCACGGACGCGCCCACGGCAATCAAGTCCACTTGCCCATTCACATACGCGGACACTGTTTTGGTGTTGTCTTCGTAACTGCGAATGTCCGCGCTGGTTGGCGCGAGCTTGCGAAGCTCCGTGTCTTCCACCGAACCCTTGGTGACCGCAACCGTTTTACCCGCCAGGTCTGCAAAGCCTTTGACTTGCATGGTCTTGCCGCCAAAGATGGCCTGGAAGAACGGCGAATAGGCTGCCGCAAAATCGATCTGCTTCTCGCGCTCCGGGTTCTTGCCCAGTGTGGCGATCACCACATCGGCCTTTTTGGATTCCAGATAAGGGATACGGTTGGCACTGATCACCGGCACCAGATTGACCGCCACGCCCAGCTTCGCACCAATGTAGTTGGCCACGTCCACATCCAGCCCCTGGATCTGAAAGTCCTTGCCCATGGAACCATACGGTGGGTAGTCCGGCGGCACGGCAATGGTGACCTTTTTGTTCTTCAAAATCGTGTCCAGCGCGTTCTGCGCCTGGGCCGAGGCACCCCACAGCAGCAACACACAACCCCAACCCAGTAAGCGGCAACTTTTGCGAATGTTCATAGTGGACCTTAAATAGGAAAAAACACGCTTCAACAGCACATCACGTGCCATCTTGGCCGCCTCCCGAGACTTTCAGTCCAATGCTATCAGCGCACTGTGAACGGAGAAAAACACCATATGTACGCAGGATTCCATCCCTAAAGTTGGGGAAGCGGGAGATGCACAGCACGCCACAGCCTAGCCAGGCGTAGCACGAACCGAGGGTGCTCGCTACACTGATTCAACCGGCATGCGCCTTCCTTCCACCCCACGATGCTCCACACCGCAGGCAATGCCAGCCCCCTGGTGCTGGTAGTCGATGACGAACCCGAGCTGCGCTCGCTGCTGGCCGAGTATTTCACCCGCCACGGCCTCGCGGTTTGCACGGCCGAAAATGCCGCTGCCGCCCGCCTTCTGATAGCCGAAACCGTGCCGGCGCTGGCGCTGCTGGACGTGCACATGCCCGGCGAAAACGGCCTGTCGCTGGCGCGCTGGCTGCGCGACCATCATCCGCGCATGGGCCTGGTCATGCTGACCGCTGCGGCCGATTCGGTGGACCGCATCGTCGGCCTGGAGCTGGGTGCCGACGACTACGTGCCCAAGCCCTTTGAAATGCGTGAGCTGCTGGCCCGCGTGCGTGCCGTGCTGCGCCGTGCCGATGTAACGACTGCAGCGGCCTTGATGGACACGGCGCCAGCCCCGCTGGAGGCCAACCCCGCAGGCCGCCGGGTGCGCTTTGGCGACTGTGCACTGGACCTGGACCAGCGCCGGCTGCTGGATGCCGAGGGCCGCGAGATCGAAATCAGCGCCGCCGAATTCGACCTGCTGGTGCTGTTTGCCCGGCACCCCAATCGACCGTTAAACCGCGACCAGATCATGGAGCAGGCGCACAACCGCGGCTGGGATGTGTTTGACCGCTCTATTGATCTGCGCATCATGCGGGTACGCCGCAAAATTGAGCGCAACCCCGACAAGCCCGAACTGATCAAGACCGTGCGCGGCGTTGGCTACGTGTTCGTGCCGGCCAGCACCGACTAGCAAGCCTGCACCATGCCGCCCCTGCGTACATTCCACTCGCTCGGTCCAACCCAGTTGCATGGTGCCCCTCCACCCTTGCTGGACCCACAACTCAGCAACATGCTGCTGGAGCACGTAACCGCCCAGCTCGGTGTACTGGACCGCGAGCACCGCTACGTATATGCAAACTACGAACTGCTGCAGTTTCTGGGCCGCAGCGCCGACCAGGTACTGGGCCGCTCTCTGGCCGAGGTGCAGGGCCAGGCAGCATTTGCCAACTACCTGCCGCTGGCCGAGCGCATGTTCCAGGGCGAATCGCTGCGCAGCGAGGGCTGGGTGGAGCTGCCCGGCATGGGACGGCGCTACCTGAGCGAAACCTGGGTGCCCTACGCCCCCACCGGCGGCCCGGTATTGCAGGTGGCCTGCTTCGGCCAAGACCACACGGCGCGCAAGCAGCACGAACAGGAGCTGTCGGAACGGCAGGCCGCCGCCAACCAGATCGACCGCCAGCGCGAAGCCTTGCGGCAAAGCGAGAAACTCACCGCCATGGGCAGCCTGCTAGCCGGCGTGGCGCATGAGCTGAACAACCCGCTGGCCATCGTCATGGGCCGGGCAATCCTGCTGGAAGAAAAATGCGCCCAGTTGCCAGAGATGCCCGAGCTCAGCACCGACGCCCAGCGCATCCGCGAGGCAGCCGAACGCTGTGGCCGCATCGTGCGCACTTTTCTGAACATGGCGCGCAGCCGTCCGCCGCAGCGCGGGCCGGTGGCCATCAACGACATGGTGCGCGCCGCCTGCGACATGCTGCAGTACGGCTACCGCACCCACGGCATCCAGCTGGAACTGGCCCTGGCCGATGGCCTGCCGGTGGCGAATGTGGACGGCGACCAGATCGGCCAGGTGGTGATGAACCTGCTGGTCAACGCCCAGCAGGCGCTGGCCGGCGTGCAGGGCATGCGCCGGGTGCAAGTGCAAACCGGGCTGGAGCTGCGCCGCAGCAACCGCGAACCGCGGGTTTGGCTGCGCGTGGCCGACAACGGTCCCGGGGTACCGGTACCGGCCCGTGAGCGCCTATTCGCTCCCTTCTTCACCACCAAGCCCGAGGGCATCGGCACCGGCATGGGCCTGGCCATGTCGCGCACCCTGGCGCGCGACCATGGCGGCGACCTGAGCCTGGAGCCAACACCCACCCAGGGCGGCGCAAGCTTTCGACTGAGCCTGCCGATCAGCGGCGAAGCCGAAGCCGATAGCCAACCAGCGCCGCTGCCCGAACCCTACACGGCACAGGGGCAGCGCGTGCTGGTGGTGGACGACGAGGCCGAGCTGGCCAAGCTGATGCGCTACCTGCTGGAGAGCGGCGGCTACGAGGTGGCCACCGCCGAATCCGGTGCGGTGGCGCTGGAAATGCTGGCCACGGCGCGCTTTGACGCCATCGTCTCCGACCTGCGCATGCCGGATATGGACGGCGCCGGCCTGTGGCGCGCAGTAACTGCCGCCCACCCACGGCTGGCGCGGGCCATGCTGTTCGTCACCGGCGACACCTTGTCGCCCGACGCGCACGCGTTTCTGAAAAGCACACGCTGCGATTCACTGGACAAACCGTTTTCCCGCGCGGACCTGTTGGCCAAGGTGGCTGCGCTGCTGGCTTAGCAGCCCGCTGAAACAATTGAAACATGCGTGCAGCGCGCATGAAACACAGGCTGGCGAGCATTGGGTATTTCCACACCGATACGGAAGCCCCCATGCACCTGCCTTTCCTCAAACATGCCCCCGCCCACGGCTCCTGGCTGGACAGCACCGTGAACCTCTACAGCCAATGGCGCGAAGCCTGGCAAGTCCAGCACCCGCAACACACCAGCGCCCGTCGCCTCGCCGAGGTAGGCCCATACCTGCTCAGCGATGTGGGCTGCCCTGCCAACCAGAAAGAGGACCTGCACGCCATTCGCCGAGAACTACGCCAGAGTTGCGCTGACGTATCCGTTCATTGAGCGATGCGGAAGATTTCCGGCGGCCGGGAGGCTTGGCTGGGAATCTTTAAGGGAAAAGTGGCTCTGGCGCAGGTTGTATCTGCGCTAGCAGCTATCAAAAGAGGAGCGAATTAGTCTTTAGCTCTTTAGCTCTTTAGCTCTTTAGCTCTTTAGCTCTTTAGCTCTTTAGCATTTGACTGGTTGGTCGTCTCTGTCATCCCCGGCCGGGATTTGCGCCCGGCGGCGCAGTACCTTTCTTTTGCGCGGCCAAAAGAAAGGCACCAAAGAAAAGGCCGCCCCACTGTCTGCGTCCCTCCGCTGCGCTGCGGGCAACCTGCGGTGCTCGCAGCAAGTGGGGTCCCGCTCGAACTCGCTGCGCTTGTATGTTTAAGACGTCGGGTTCAAAAACTTGTATGTTGATGGTGTCGGGGTGGAGAGACCCGCTGCGGGATC